>DATAVC010000056.1:0-67290 GCA_036267935.1 Occallatibacter sp.
GCACGGTCGCCTGGGGATCGACATCGAGAGCACGGACCGGTCTCTTGCGCACACGCTGCTGCAGAAGGCCGACGGTTCTTACTATCTCATTCTTTGGCTTGAGCGCAGCGGCTTCGACGCACAGACTCTTCGTGTCATGCCAGTGCCGGCGGCCGAGGTGCGTATCAAGCTCCAGGACACCTACGGCGTCGCAGATGTGACGTCTTTTGACGAGAACGGCACCATCGAAACGAGTGCCATGTCGACAGCGCAATCGTCGCTCACGCTCCGTGTGAACGATCGATTGAAAGTGCTGCGCATTGTCTCGCCGCCTGGGAGAGCAACTTCGCATGCGTCTGTGAAGGGCGTCGCCAACTTGAATCTTGCTGAATCTAAATTTTCGGATCGAGCCCAATCGGAGAAAGAGGAGGAACCGTGATCGACGTTGGAGCTGTTGAAGATTTCTCTTCAAGGAGGTCGCGAATGATCGTTCTTCCCGGTTTCTCGATGAAGCGATACGCCAAGGCCGCGAGTGGAATGGTAAGAGCGATTCCCACCGCCGCTGCATAGGTCTGGCCATGAGGAAGACCGAGAGCATTGATCTGCGCATGAATCCACCCCAGCACTCCATAGAGGAGGGTATGAATCATGTAAATGCTGTAGGAATAGCGGCCCGCGGTTTCAAGCGGCTTCGAACTCAGCCAGTGCGCGACGAGGGATCGACCAGAAGCGACTCCTGCAAGAAGAGGAGGAATCATACAGACGATGAACATATCTGTCCGGGGCAACATCAACAGCACGATCGTGGCAACTGCGAGCGTATTCTGCGCCCAAGCCTTCAAGGCGAAGCGCATGCCCATGGGGGCCGTCGTGAAGCGGTACGAAAGCATTCCGAGAACGAACTCGGCGAGACAGCGCAGGACGGGCAAACCATGACGCCAATCGTGAACATCCAGCAGGGCGCCGGGATCGACCGCATGCGCGTGCGCGGCAGGATTTGTGGCAAGAAAAGCGAGCGCTCCAAGGCTCAATGTCAACGCAAGCCCGCGACCGAAACGATTCTTCATCAGGCAGAGCAGGAACATGGGAAACAGAAGATAGGCCGCCCACTCGGTACTGATCGACCAGCCCGGACCGTCAAGACTTTCCGTGATTCCCCAGGCCTGCATCATGAACAGGTTCGACAAGAGCGCGCCGCTCATTCTCAGATGCGGAGGTTCAAGGATCCCGGCACGGATGAGCACCAGGGCGCACAACGTGCCAGCAAGGTAGAGCGGATAAATGCGGGCGATTCTCCTTCCCAGGAAAGTGGCATAGCTGACAAGGGAATGACCGCGGTCAAACAGATGGCTATAGGTAAGAGTCATCACGAAGCCGCTCAGCACAAAGAACACATCTACCGCGAGGTATCCGTGCGCAAGCAGCGTGGTGATTGGATTTGTGAACCGTTGTCCGATAAAAAAATGGAAGATCACAACATAGAGCGCTGCGATGCCGCGTAGTCCAGTCAGAGACTTGATTTCTTTATCGGGATTCATGCAATGCACACAAATAAACGTCAACGGCTTTGTAGCAGAATCGTAGGTTGTACATGAAGAGTGCGCGCGCAAATCGAAGTTACGGAGGTCACGGAAATCTTGGCCGCGAAGTTGGCATCTATAAAGACTCCAGGGGGCGAATATCCGCCCAGATGCGTTGGATGAAAACAAACGAAATTATGCTGGATCGCGGCCATTTTTTTTTGTGCCAGAACGCTCCGGCCTTCGCTCTCGCTCGAGCACTATAAGTTGCGCGAACGTCACTCAAGATAAGTGACTGTCGAAAGATTAAGCAGAGGTAAGGAGAAAGAAGTATGAAGATTGCCATTGTTGGGCCCTTCTTTTTGCCCCAAATCTATGGCGTCGAAAAGGTGATGTGGTATCACGCGCGCTATCTTGCGCAGCGCGGACATGATGTCCACGTCATCACCAGCAATCGCCGGTTTCCGTCAGGAGAATTTGAAGATCTTCCCGAAGAAGAGCTGTATGAAGGCTTTACGATTCATCGCGTGCGCGTGCTGCTGCGCTCGCCTTCGCGCGTTTTCTACTACCTCAGCAACAGCGGTTTCTTGCTGCGCGGACTCGACGCGTTGCTAGATCGGTTGTCTCCCGATGTCGTTCACGTGCACAATGTGGCAGCTCCCGCATGGGCCCACAGCGCTGCCCGTTATACGCGCAGGCGCGGCCGGCAGTTGTTCTACTCCGCGCACTACCATCCCGACTGCCTGCATCTGCCTAAATGGCACACCGCGTTGTTGCATGCCATGAATCGTTTACCCATGGCCGAGGCGCGCAGAATCTTCCACTTAACCGCAGCTGACTTCGACCTGTTCGCACGGGAGTATCCAGAGGTTCACCGTGATCGTCTCGACGTTCTTCCGAACGGCGTTCTTCCGCCGGTGACGGAGCATCAAAGTCAGAAAGGTTCTGCAGCTCTCAACTTGCTTTTTGTGGGCCGAGTCGAAGACCACCGCAAGGGGTTCGACTTACTGGAGAATGCTTTTGGACGAGTTCGAGACAAAGGCTGGATGCTGACCGTGGTGGGCAAGGTAAGTGACGAAAAGCGGTCAGCGCTCCAAGCCAAGTTTGGAGAAGCAATCCGCATCCTGGGGGTGGTGGACGAAGCGTCGCTTGAAGCTGAGTATGCCGCAGCGGACATCTTCGTGATGCCGTCACGCTATGAGGGATTCGGAATGCCTTACATCGAGGCGATGCGCTACGGGGTTCCGGTGATTGGCACGCGCGTCGGAGGTATCCCGGAAGTTGTGCCCGAAGGAACGGGCATCTTGCTGAAGTCCGAAGATGAACCCGCCCTGTGTGCGGCCATGACGCAGCTTGGAACATCGTCGGTGGAACGCGCGCGCCTCGGCGAGGCAGGGCGTGCGTGGTCTGAGCATTTCCACTGGGATCGGATCGTCGATCAACTGGAAAGCCACTATCTGAGTTAACGAAGTCGAATCAACACATCGATTGGCCGTCATTTTGGCACCGGAGACAGGAACAAGAACTTGGCATCCTCTTTCACAACATCATGGAATCGAAGCTCTTCTTCGGCCGCTCCGTCGACATGGCGCGAAGGCCTGAAGGCGAGAAACGTGATGGTTGGCTTCGCTGTTGTCGTCGCAGCGGCGATGTTTACGCCTGCAGCGAAGGTGCTGATCGTTCTTTTTCCAGCCGGCTCGCTCTATGTCGGGCTCTGGGCTTTTCGAAGAAGCAGCGTACTCTTCGCGGAATTTGCGACGACCCTCTTTTTCTTTACGCCTTTTGTTCGACGTGTCGTGGACTTCGAAACGGGTAGCCGCGAGATGACCATTATCTCCACGCCTTTCGTTGTCCTGCTGATTCCCCTTTTCTTCGTCCTGATGTATTGGAGGAAGCTGGTCACGAAAGAGTGCGCTCCCTTCAGCTACGCAATCGCGGCGGTTCTCTATGGCGCCTTCATTGCCTGTCTGCACACGGAGTTCCCCAGTGCCGCAACCGGCTTGATCACATGGCTGCCGCCGATCGCCTTCGGAATTTATCTCGTCTCTGAGCGGAAGAATGTTCTCGCCGTCTATGACGGAATGGAGCGAGCGATTCTCGGCGGCACATTCTTCGCAGGCGTGTATGGAGTGATCCAATACTTCATCGTCCCTGCGTGGGATGCATCCTGGATGCGCTCAATCGATATGGTCACCATCGGAAAGCCTGAGCCGATGGAAGTGCGCGTGTTCAGCACCCTGAACTCACCGCAGGTTCTTGCCGCGTTCCTGCTCGTGGGTATTTTGCTCGCATATCGAAAACGCAGCGCCTTGAAATATCCGATCCTCATGGCAGGCATTGCCAGCCTGGCGCTGACATCGGCGCGATCTGCGTGGCTCGGTCTTTTGGCGGGTTTGGCCTTCCATGCCTTTCGTGCATCGCCCCGCGAGAAAGTCCGCTCGCTCATGGCAATCACTGGAAGTGTATTGCTCTTAGTCGCAGTGATGAACGTGCCGGACTTATCTGAGTCTCTTACAAGCAGGTTCAGTAGCTTCACTGATTTGAAGCATGATGAGAGCGCGTTAGATAGGCAGGCAACCTATGCGCAAGTGAGTGAAATGTTGCAGCGATCGCCTGCAGGAGTTGGATTAGGGGTTGACAACGGCATGGGTGACGCAGAGAATGACAGCAGCGTCGTTGCTGTTCTTCTGAGCCTGGGCCTGCCTGGTGCTCTTGTTTTCGCAGTAGCAATTTGCGTGTGTGCGTATAGATTGTTCTCCGCAAATGCTACCCGCGAACTTCCCCAACTCCTCGGACTGCAAAGTTGTTTCGTGGGCCTCGCAGTAGAGTCGCCGTTAAATTGTGTAGTCAATGGACAGATCGCGTTTCTTTTGTGGTCGGTTATTGGCTTGTCATACGGCATGTTGATGACGCGAAAAAATCCGAACTTCGAGCGAGCTGAAGACCGTCGCCGTCGTTGAATTGTGAATAACGTTCCAGCCAACCTCTGAGCCATTGGACTTCATTCAAACGAGTGAGCATGGAATTCTATACCCCATCCAACGCCGATCACGAGCGCAGATCCATCGCCGACAGTGTCTACCATCGGGGCGGCCCCGAGTTACTCGCCCCTCCGCGCGACCGTCTTGGTCACTACATGGGGCGCGAAGACCACGACATCTCGATGTCTGGCTTTCTCGACATATTGGGCGAGCATAGGGAGTTATTCCTAGGCGTCTTCTTATTTGTGCTGGCCGTCGGGGCCGCGTACATCTTCGGCGCGCCCAAGAAGTATGCCTCCACCATGGAGTTATTGGTGACGAACGAGCGGACGATGCCCGCAATTTCAGCTGGAAAAACCGAAAGCACGGGCGCGGTTCAGGAAGTCACCGAAGAGCAGCTCAACTCCGAAGCAGAAGTGCTCAAGAGCGCCGACGTACTCGATGCGGTTGTGGATCCAACGTGGGCCACGAACCAGAAGCCGCACACGGCCGACGAATTGGCGCGGCACGGAAAGGCTGTGGGCGCGCTGCGAAGGGCGCTTCAGGTCAACCCCGTGCGCAGATCCTATCTGCTCTCGGTGCAACTCACCACCACGGATCCCTATCGTTCCACAGATCAGCTGTCCAAGGTGCTTACCGCTTTTCTCGATGAGAAACGGCGGCTGATTCAGCCTGCAGGCTTGTGGCAGATGTTCTCTCAGCAGGCCGATCAGTACAAGCAGCAATGGCAGGAGGCGCAACAGCAGCTCTCCGATTTTCAGCGCGATCAGGGCCTTGTCTCCATCTCTGATCAGGAAGACTTGCTGCAAAAGCAGATCTTGTCGATCAGCACCGAACTGCAGGCATCGAACGCCGAACTTGCATTTACGCGCGACAAGATCCATGGCGACATGTCGCAGATCAGCTCTACCCCTGCGCGAATGATTACGCGCAAGACAGACATTCCTGACATCGGCTCTGTGGATCAGCTCCACAAGCAGCTCAACGACTTGGAACAGCGTCGGACTGAGCTTCTGACCAAATACCGCAGCGATGACCGGCTCGTGCAGCAGGTGGATAGCGAGATTAAGCAGGCAAGCACCGCGTTGGAGAAGACCCAAGGTTTTCACTCCGCCGAAACTGCTACCGACATCAATCCGACCTGGCAATTCGCGCAACAGGACCTGAGCGAAAGCAATGCGAAAATGTCCGCGCTCTCCGGACGAAGCAAAGAGCTGCAGGGTCAATTGCAGGGGATTTATCAGAAGCTCAACGAGGCTGAACAAAAGGCTGGTACTTATAACACCCTGCAGCACCGCGTCGCAGAGCTCGATCAGAACTACCAGCTGTATCTTCAGAAGCGGGACGAGGCCCAGATGGCCGAGGTCATGAATGAACATCAGGTGCTGAACGTAGCGGTTGCACAAAGGCCTACGTTTTCATCGGTCCCCGTCAGTCCCAGGCCTCTGCGGGACGGGGTTCTCACCGTGGGCACTGGCTTCATGCTCGCATCGTTTGTGGTCTTCCTCTATCACAACAATCGCAAGTCAACCGAGATCACGCACGAGCTAGCGCAGGTGCCGCATTACCCCATTCTGATGGACCCATCGGCACCCGGGACCGACGCGATTGGAGTCTCGAACAACGCGATCCGGACGAACATTGGAATATGAAACGGTCGCGCTGTTTTTTGAAAGATGCTCCGAGTCTTTTGCGTATTTTTGTTGTCTAAGCTGAAAGAGAAATCCGGACAGAGCTTCCGCAAGCCATAAAGGCTCGTCCTAAAAGTTTCATCTGATTGACTTCCCGCCTTGGAAAACTTGCATCTAAGTTAGGACTGGCGTTGTCTTCGATATGCCGGCAAGGGAGCTTGCGTTTGTTGTTTGCACTTAGAGGCGGGGTTACATGCAATGAGCTTTTCCCTAACTCACTTCGAGAACCATCGAGTGCAATTTCGATTGTTGTGAAGTGGAGATCATGTTATAAGTTGAGTGGAAGTACTCTTCTCCAGTCCACTTCGATTGAGCGGCAGATTATACCTAAGCCGTCCTCGATGCTGAGGCAATGCCTCAATGAACTCCACTCCGACTCCGCTGCGGGGATGAGAGCGACAAAACTAAGTCACTAGGCTTAGCAGTTCAACCTAAACCGCAATCAAGGCAGTTCACAGGCTGAGCCATTCGCTCTTTCGTTTCGCATTTTTAACCGGGTCCCAGGCGGGCTCATGAATCATTCCATCCCTTAAGGGGGTTGATGCAATTATGTTTCTTTATTTCGATAGTCTAGTCGTCCTTCTTCTCGCGGTGTTCTCCGTGCTCGCGTCGAATCGAGATCACCTGACAGCGAATTCCGCTCAAGACTTTCTCGCGCTGCGTGTCACCCTTCTTAACGTCGTGTTCTTGACCATGTTCGCAGTTTTTCGCGCGACCATCGGCACGCGCTTCTTTCGCGATCTGCGCACACGCGGAATTGGTGCCGAACTCGTGAGCGCCCTTCGCCGGGCTGCGATCATGACGGCGGTGCTCGCGCTCTATCTCGTGGGGCGCCAAGCGGTAGAGCCCATCGGCTCTGTGACAACGGCTTTCTTCTGCTCTCTTCTGTCGTATGAATTGCTTCTGCTGGTCGTCGCTACGGTCAGGAACACGTATTCCCGTGTCGGAAAGCAGCGCGTTCTAATTCTCGGCAGCGGCCCTCGTGCGAGCAAAGCATGGCGCGAGCTGCGCGTCGGACAAGCTTCGCATCGTGAGCTGATCGGTTTTGTCGACGATCGCGACACCGAAGAAATGGCGCCCGACCTTGCGGCCCGCTACGTTGCCGATGTAGATGGCTTGTCGGAGTTCCTGCTCCATCACGTCATCGACGAGCTCATCGTAGCTGTTCCCCTGCGGTCGTGCTACGGCATGGCGCAGCGAGCCGTGGCGATCGCGGAGTCAACGGGAGTCCGGGTATTCTGCCTCAACGACATCTACACCCTTTCCCATTCCTGCGCCTTGCGCAGTCGCGCCGAGCCATTTATCGAACTCGTGCCACACGATGACACCCATCGCTGGCAGCACGCATTCAAGCGGACGTTGGACTTCGTTCTCGCTCTGGCCGGACTCATCGTTCTCTCGCCGGTGCTGCTCGCTGTTGCCATCGCGATTAAGAGCACGAGTCCCGGTCCCATCTTCTTCGTGCAAGACCGCTATGGACACCGGCGTCGCCGTTTCCGCATGTATAAATTCCGCACCATGGTTGAGAACGCGCCGGCTCTCATGGCGGCCCTCGAAGCCAAGAACGAAGCGGCTGGCCCAATCTTCAAGATGAAGCACGACCCCCGCGTCACGAAGATAGGAGACTTCCTGCGCAAGACGTCGCTCGACGAGCTACCTCAGTTGTGGAATGTCGTTCTCGGCGATATGTCGCTCGTAGGTCCGCGCCCCATGAGTGTGCGCGATGTCTCGCTGTTCAGCGAATCGACGTTGATGCGCCGCTTCAGTGTCCAGCCAGGCATTACCGGAATCTGGCAGGTGTCCGGACGCAGCGCCCTCAGCTTCGATCAGTGGGTCGCCTTGGATTTCCAGTACATCGAAGATTGGTCGATCGAACTCGACTTGAAGATCCTGGCTCTCACCGTTCCGGCCGTATTAAGACGCTCGGGTGCACAGTGACGCGCACGATGTCGGGTCCTAACTCACATTACGTTTCGGGTGGTCGATGAAAATTGCAATTGTTCATGACTATTTCACGCAGCTAGGTGGAGCTGAGAAGGTCGCCGAGGAGGTATTTCGCCTCTTTCCGCGCGCATCCATGTTCTCGACGGTCGCATTCAAAGACAAGATGCCCGACGGATTGCACGGTACGCCGATCAAGACTTCGTGGTTGCAGCACGCTCCGGGAATTCGCCGCTACTATCGCTACTATTTCCTTCTTTACCCATTGGCGGTCAGAAGTCTCAAGCTTCCCCACTACGACTTGGTCATATCGAGTTCATCGGGATATGTGAAGGGCATTGCCGCACCTCGCGATGCCATGCACGTCTGCTATTGCCACACGCCGATGCGCTGGGCGTGGAACTTCGATGGCTACTCCGAACGCGAAGCGATGAGTCCCATGATGAGGACTGTTCTGCAGGGCCTTACCTCCGCGTTGCGTCAGTGGGATATCGGCGCCTCGCGGCAGCCGGATCATTTCATCGCTAACTCGAAGGTGGTAGCAGAGAGAATCCAACGCGCGTATGGCCGGACTGCAGAAGTGATTCACCCGCCGATCGATGTCGATCGCTTTCAGCCGGCGGACGAGACAGACGACTACTACCTGCTGCTGTCGCGCATGGTTTCGTATAAGCGTCTCGACCTGGCCGTGGAAGCCTGCACGCGCATGAAGAAGAAGCTCATCGTCATCGGAACCGGCCCGGGACGCGAGCATCTTGAGTCGATCGCGGGTCCAACGGTGACCTTTGCCGGACGTGTTCGCGATTCTGAAGTGGTTCAACTCGCTTCGCGGTGCCGCGCGCTTTTGTTCCCGGGCGAAGAAGATTTCGGCATGGCTCCCTTAGAGGTGGCCGCTGCCGGCAGGCCGACCATCGGGTATCGAGCTGGCGGAGCGACAGAAACCATCGTCGAGGGCTCGACAGGTCTCTTCTTCGACCAGCAGACGCCTGAATCACTGATGGACGCGATCGAACGATTCGAACGAATGCAGTGGTCCAGTGCCGACATTCGCAAGCGCGCGGAGGAGTTCAGCGTCCCCGTGTTCCGCGAGAGGCTGTGCCGGTTCCTTGAGCGCATCGGCGTGCCCTTAAGTGACATTGATTTTGCGCGTGCAGCCGAGCACACGCCCATGCAGTTCGGGGTAAACGCCAAACTGGCTGGCCGGGTTGCGACCTAGGTCTAGCTGCTCTCGAGTGGCTCGGCGAAGGGCACTTCGATCGAAACAGGTCGCATCATAGGAGGTGCGAACGTGAAAAACTTCCTCACCATTGCGATGTTAGTCGGGCTCTGCTTTAGCGCTATCGGCGAAGTACAGGAGCCGAGACTGCATCCCCGCGATCGCTATCGATTGCACACCGGAGACACGATCCTGCTTGAATATCGCCTGAGCCCCGAGCTCAATCAGACGGTCATGGTTGGTCCCGACGGTTATGTCGATCTCAACGTTGCCGGAGCCGTGAAGCTCGAAGGACTGACCCTGGCCGAGGCGCACGACCGGATCGTGCAAATGGATTCAGCCCGGCTGAACGATCCTGAACTGAACATCGAGTTGAAGGATTTCCAGAAGCCCTATGTCGTTGTAGCCGGACAAGTCGTCAATCCCTCCCGCATCGAAATGCGAGAAGATATGACAGCGCTCCAGGCGGTGATGCTTGCCGGCGGTTTTCGTGACAGCGCAAAAGAATCCCGGATCGTGCTCTACCGGCGTCTCAACTCGAAAACCGATATGGCCGAGGTCCACGTGCTCAACCTGCACCGCATTCAGAAGACGGCTCAACTTGAGCACGACATGGCGCTGCAAGCTGGCGATGTTCTCTACGTGCCTGAGAACAATGTGACGCAGTTCGGCAAGATCATGAGGATTCCGAACTTCTCCATGTCGTCGGGCGTTCCGCTGTACTAATACTCATCCCTGAGCAATTCCACCCCGCGCCCTGCGTCCTGCCGCAGGGCGGTCTCCATCATTGGATCGGCTTCTCTCACCATCCGATGGCCGAGGACAACCTCGCTCATTTTTTTTAAAGTTTGCCTCGGGCTTGTCACGCGCGCGGACGTCCTTCGTTCCGAAGGTTCCCTCCCCGGCTCTAAATCCGCTGCGTGCCTCGTACTCGTTCGGGGGTCGTTTTGAAAGTCAGTTCTTTTGCGCTTCGTCTCGTCGTGTGTGGATTTGTCGCGGTTCTCACCCAGACAGCCTATTCCCAGATACCAACCGGAAGCATCAACGGACGCGTGACCGACGCCAAGGCCGCAGTTGTGTCGGGTGCAGAGATCACCGCCGTCAGCGCCGCACAGGGCCAGTCGTATTCAACCGTGAGCAACAGCAGTGGTCTTTACGTGTTGCCCAATCTCCCTGCAGGGATCTATCACCTCTCCATTCATGCGCACGGATTTGCCGTGCGCGAGGTGAAGAGCATCGCCATTGAAGCCGGCCGCGACACCACCGCAGATGCCGCGCTCGATGTCGCCGGTACCGAGACCACGGTAGAAGTGGACGCAACCACTGCGACCGTCGATCAGACGCAATCGATGATCCAGGGCGAAATCACATCGAAGACGATTGATAGTATTCCCCTGAACGGCCGCAACTTCCTTGAGTTGGCCTATCTCATTCCCGGCAATCGTCCTGCTCCCAACTTCGATCCAACTAAGACCAACACCCTCGAAGTCAGCTCCGCGGGCGGCTTCGGACGCGGGGGCAATATCACCGTCGACGGCGGTGACAACAATGACGAAGTTGTCGGCGGCACACTCTCCAACTTCCCTGAAGACTCCGTGCAGGAATTCCAGATTGCCACGGGCCGCTTCACGGCAGAAGTCGGCCGCTCCGGCAACAGCATCGTCAACGTGGTGACCAAGTCCGGCAGCAATCAGTATCACGGCTCGCTCTTCATGTTCGAGCGCAACCGTAACCTGCAGGCACTGCCTGCCACCTTCAATCGCAGTCTGCCCGAGCCGCCCTTCGACCGTGAACAATATGGCGCATCCGTAGGCGGCCCTTTGCGGCGCGATCGGGTATGGGGTTTTAGTTCTGTGGAATATCGCGATCAGAATGCCGCACTGCAGACAGGCGCCCGCGACTTCGCCACCGACGAAATCCTGAATACCTCTGCGCCTGCGCCCCTGCGCGATGCGCTATGGTCTTCGCGCATCGATGCCCAACTGAGCAAGCGTAATAGTCTCATGGTCCGCTACTCTTTCAATCATTCTACAGATACGGGCGAAGCATCCCCCTCGCAAAACACGCCCTCTTTCAGCGCAGCCGAGCGGCAGAATTCCCTCAATCGCTTTAACTCGATCGTCTCTTCGCTGAATACCGTGATCTCTCCATCGAAGGTCAACAACTTCTCTTACCACTTCGACAACTTCTATAACTTCATTCCTCCGTTTGGCCAGGATGTGCCGGTCACGAATCCGGCACTTAGTCTGACCAATGAGCTCATTTTTCCTGACCTTGCCGACGGCGAAAACTTCAATCTTCCCCAAGCGACGCACCTCAACCGCAATCAGGTACGTGATTCGCTGTCGTGGATTATCGGCAAGCACACGCTGCGGCTCGGCGGCGAGTTGCAGCACTACACCGCGAGCGGCGAAATTAACGTCTTCGGCTCCGGCACCGTCATCCTGGTCTCCGACTTCGGATTCGCCGACCTCAACGGCGATGGCCAGGTCAACGATCTCGACATTCCTGAGGCGGTTGGACTCAAGAGCAGCGCGCCGGTGGTTCCCGTACCAATTCCAACCGTATTCGACAGCTACGTTGCCGGCTATCTGCAAGACGATTGGCGCGCATCTCCACGCCTCACGCTCAATCTTGGCCTCCGCTGGGAATACGACTCCAACCTCACCGGCAATTCGAGCGCCCACGATCCCTGCCCCAGTCTCACCGTCGAGCCATCGCATCCATGCACCTGGATGGCGAACGAGATCAACCTGAAAAAGACTCCCGACAAGAAGGACTTCGGTCCGCGCGTCGGCTTCGTCTACGACTTTTCGCATCACGGCACCACCGTGCTGCGCGGCGGATATGGGATCTACTACGACCGCATCATTCTTGAATCCGGCGCCGAAGAGCTGGTGCAGAACGATCGCGCCCTGACCGTCTCGGCCTACGCTGGTTCAGAGTGCACTTCGCCGTTCGTGCCGGGTCCACCGAGCCTTGATGCGTGCTTTGCGCCTCAAGGCAGTTTCGCAGCGGGCAGTCCGTCGCTGGCCAATCCATTCGGCGGCCCACACCAAACGGGCGGAGTCGGCATCCTGGCTATGGGCTCTGACGCACACCACCCACTGTTCCAGCAGTTCTCGCTCGGTCTGCAGCAGCAAGCCGGCAACTGGCTTCTCTCCGCGGACGGCCTGCATGTGTTTGCCGACCGCCAGATCATCGGCCACCTGCTCCGCAGCAGCAATTCCACCTCGCCTTATGTCAATTGCCCGGGCAGCAGCCAGCCGTGCACGCTCACAGATCCGCTCAGCGGCATTACCGACAACATCACCCTCCTCCAATCGCAAGCCAAGTCCTGGTACGACGGCCTCATCGTGAGTGCCGAACACCGGCAGGCCAAGCTCGGCCGGCTCGGCTACCAATACAACGTCAGCTACACGCTCTCCAAAACCTTCGACTACTCCGACGACGATCAGCTCGCCAACAACAACGCCGACGAACAGGTCGACCTGATCGAAGGCATCGACAGCCTGCGGCTCGAGAAGGGCTACTCCGTCACCGACGAGCGCCACCGCCTTACCTTCTATGGGGAAGGCGATTTGCCGTGGGGCTTATCGATTGCGCCCATCTACACCTACGGCTCCGGCGTTGCGGCCGACACGTTTCTTCCCGGTACAGGCAACATCAACGGCTCCAGCGGAGCACGCCTGCCGCTGCTGCCGCGTAACGCCATTGGCCGCGAGATCAAGAACAGCGCTCAGCTCAACGCAGTCATCGATCGCTGGAATGCTTTGCCCGCGTGCCCCGCAACTTTCCCTTGTCTTGCAGGAGGCGCACTGCAGCATGTGCCGGATGGCCTCAACTTCACCAGTCCCTTCAGCTCACTCGATTTCCGGTTGAAGAAGGTCTTCCGCGTCAACGACCATGCGCGTTTCAGCCTCGTGGGTGAAGCGTTTAACATCTTCAACGAAACCAACATCCGCGGCTCAAGCAACGCCAACTACTCCGGCCGCAATATCTCCATCGGCCCGTATCAACCGGCACAAAATGGCCAGCCCGCGCAATCGGTCCAGGCCAACTTCTACTCGCCGGTCAGCACGGCAGGTGGATTCTTCGGCTCGGGTGGTCCGCGCGCGTTTCAATTTGCAGCGCGCTTCGACTTCTAAGGCGGATTACAGGCTGCAGGCTGGGTGCGGGGCTTGGTTTAAGGCTCCGCAACCGGCACACTCCTGCCGCGAACCTGCGGCGCGACCGGGCTCATCGATTGCTACCATGCCGCATGTCCCAGTGGTAAGACCACTGAATCGTCTCTGTCGTATGATGTGTTGACACATCGTTCTCCCCAACGCTCCGGAGCCAAACATGATGCGACAGAACTCACGCTTCTGCGCGTTCACTCTTGTTCTCTTTGCGATCGTCTTTCTGTCGCGGCCGACCATGCTCCATGCGCTCGGCACCTGCGATCCCCACACCTTCGGCGCAAAAGGCGACGGCGTCGCCAAGGATACGGTCGCGCTGCAGGCGGCGATTGACACGTGCGCGCGCCAGGGCGGCGGAACGGTATCTCTCCGCGCAGGCACGTATCTCACCGCGCCGATCGAGCTGAAAACAGGGATCACGCTGCACCTCGCGAAAGGCGCAACACTGCTTGGATCTCCCGACCATCACGACTATCCTCCGCACGACGAATTTCGCCTTCCCGATCTGCAGCCTCTGGTCAGCGCAATCAACGCCGCACAGATCGCCATCACGGGCGAGGGCACCATCGACGGCAATGGGCAGAGTTGGTGGGACGAAGCACGCAGCATCAAAGATCACGGCATCCTGGGCACCGGACACCCACGCCCCAAGCTGATCGTGTTCGATCACTGCAGGCATGTGCGCGTCGAAGGCATCACCGTGCAGAACTCGCCCATGTGGCATGTTGTGCCGTATTACTCCGACGACGTTGTCATTCGCAATGTCCGTATTCTGGCGCCGGCGCATTCGCCAAATACCGATGCCATCGACCCTTTCTCGTCCTCGAATGTGGTCATCGATCATGTCTTCTCCGACGTTGGCGATGACAACGTAGCCATCAAGTCCGGCGCCATCAACTCACCCGGCCCGGACTCTCCCAGCCGCGATATCACCATCGCCGACTGCACGTTTCTGCATGGCCATGGCCTCTCCGTCGGCAGCGAGATTGCCGGCGGTGCCCAGAATATCCGCGCAGAGCGCATCCACTTCGAAGGCACCGACAACGGCATTCGCATCAAGGCCAATCGCGATCGCGGCAACGATGTGGGACACCTCGTCTTCCGCGACATCGAGATGAACGACGTAAAGAACGCGCTCATCATCAGCGAATACTATCCGGCTATTCTTCCCACGGGGCAAGAGCAGGCGCAGCCTGTCACGCGTCTCACCCCGCATTTCCACGACATCACGCTCGAAGACGTGACTGCTACCGGCAGCACGTTGGCCGCGGCCATTGTAGGACTACCCGAAGCGCCCATCGCGGGCGTGCGTTTGACGAACGTCAAGATCGCGGCACGTAAGGGGGCAGTCATCGGCTACGCCACGGTCGTGGGCAAAGGCTTTGTGGTGCAGGCAGAGGAAGGGCAGTCGATAACGCAGACCGCCGGCGCGCACGTCCTGTTGCGCTGAGGTGTGTCGAACCCTTGCGGCAGCTGCCCCCAGCCTTGATCAGCGCGTGCCGAGGAACACCGGGGCGATGTGCCGGTCGTACAGATTCTCGGTTACGTTTTTCGCGATCACATCTTCGTTTGCTTCCAGCAGCCCGAGATAACGCGGTCCCATCTTTGCAGCCACTTTGAATCCCACATGCAGCAACTGGCGCAAGCTGCTGTTGTAGGCGGCCGATCCGCGCACGTGCCGCAGCGCCGATGTGTATTGCTCCGATGTCCATCCCCCTACAACAGCAGGTGCGGGCAATCGCGCGGGATCGATATCGATCACGGTCGCATACGGTGCGCAAAGCTCCTCGCGGTGGCCGTAGGCCTCGGCGTAGATCTCCTTTGCCAGCGCCAGCCCTTCACCGCCAGCTTCGGCCAGACCGATCAACTCTTCCAGCCATGTCGTTCCCGCGGTCTTCAAGTGGACGCCGGCATCGAACCGCTTCATCACCGCATGAATTGCAGGATAGATCGAGAACTTGTCGCTGCCCGAGTGCACACTCAATTTCAGATTCTGCGGCAGCCCAAAGTGCCGTACCGCGTACGCGATCGCCGCTACATCCAGCGCAAACTCACGCTCGAATTGCGCCACATCGCCCACATAATCCACGCCCTTGTTAAACCGGCCGCTGAACTTCGGTGCGATGGTTTGCACCGGGATGCCCTCCTCCGCAATCGCGGCCAGGATCATCAGCAACTCCACGGGCGTCTGCGCAGCGTTGGTCTCATCCATCGAAACTTCCGGCACAAAGGCTCCTTCGCCCTTGGCCTGCGCAATCGCACGATACACCGCGCCAGCCTTCTGCACAGCCGCCAGAAATTTCTCCGCGGTCGAACGCAATGCAGCTTCGGTCACTTCAAACGGATCTGCAACGCCTTCAAGCCGAATACTTCCCAACAGGCCTGCCTGCTTTTTCACAAACCGATCGACATCCGCATCTGTCGCGCGCTGCCCGATAAAGTCGGCAACATCGATGGTGTAGAAGTCGCACGTCGGCAGAAACGCGCCCACAGTCTGCAACGTAATGTGGTCCGCGTCGCAAAAATACGGGTGTTTCCAATCAAGAGCCTTCACCGCTGCATCAGCCGCCTTGCGCACCGAAGCCGGCTCCGAACCGATGATCATGTGCTCGCGATTGGATTTGTTCCAGACCGGAACGACGGTCATGCCATGTTCGCCGGCCTTGATGCATGCCTGCAGCTGCGCCTTTGCCTGGTGCGCAAAGCGGTCGCCCGTACCAACCGAATATTTGCTCAATTTCAAGTTCGTCTTTTCCATCGCGACTCCAATCGATGCGGCTTTTGCGAGCAACCGTCTACAGCTTGTATGCCTCTTTCACCAGCCGATACGTCAAGTCGCGCGCAACCTCGAAAGCTTCTGTCTCATCGAGACGATGTTCGGCAACGAGCCGCGCGAGAAATGCGCAATCGATTCGCCGCGCCACATCATGACGCGCAGGAATCGACAGCAAAGCCCTTGTATCGTCGTTGAATCCCACTGTGTTGTAGAACCCCGCCGTCTCCGTTGCCAGCTCACGGAAACGCATCATGCCTTCAGGGCTGTCGAGAAACCACCACGGCGGTCCCAGTCGCAGGCAGGGATAGTGTCCGGCCAGCGGTGCCAGTTCGCGGCTGAAGGTCGTCTCGTCCAGCGTGAACAAAATGATGGTCAGCTTCTTTTCATTGCCAAAACGATTCAGCAAGGGGCGCAGCCCGTTTACGTAGTCCATCGCGCGCGGAATATCGGCGCCGGTATCGCGTCCGAAGCGCTCGTACACCTGCTTATTGTGGTTGCGTACCGAGCCTGGATGGATCTGCATCACCATGCCATCGCCGAGGCTCATGCGCGCCATCTCGGTCAACATCTGTGCGCGAAACAGCTCTTGCCGCTCCGCATCTGCGGCGCCTGTAAGCACGGCAGCGAACAAGCCTGCCGCCTCGGCCTCTGCCAGATCTGCCGTCTGCGCGGTCGGATGCCCATGATCCGTCGCCGTGCATCCCATCGCCTGGAAGCGCGCGCGTGCCTTGCGCAGCGCGGCTAGGTAGCCCTTCCACGACTGCGTGTCCTCTCCTGTTTGTTGGCCCAGTTTCGCAATCGATTGCGCAAAGCCGGTAAACTCGGGATCGACAACAGGGTCGGGGCGAAAGTTCGGAATGATTCTCCCTTTCCATCCCGAGCTGCGAAGGGCCGCATGATCTTCCAGCGAATCCAGCGGAGAATCCGTGGTAGCAAGCACTTCAATGTTGAATCGCTCGAAGAGCGCACGCGGCAGAAAGTCAGGCGAACGCAGCTTTTCTGCAATCGTGTCGTAATAGAGATCGGCCGTTTTCTCCGAGAGCCGCTCCGTCAGTCCAAACAGCTCTTGAAACTCGTAGTCGAGCCACAGGCGCGTTGGAGTGCCGCGAAACAGCGCGTAATGGCGCGCGAAAATGTGCCATACTTGGCGCGGATTCTTGATCTCCGGTTGCCCAATTTCCAGATCTTCAAGTGCAACGCCCTGGCTGTACAGCATGCGATAGACGTAATGATCAGGCTGCACAAACAGCGTGGCGGGATCAGAAAAAGGCTGGTTGCGCGCAAACCACGCCGCTTGTGTGTGTCCGTGCGGGCTCACAATCGGCAGCGACCGCACCTCCCGATAGAGAGCACGCGCAATCGATCGCGTTGCAGGATCGGAAGGAAACAGGCGGTCCTCGTGGATCAACATGGTGTGCAGCCTCTCCAGCAGGGCTCGGTAGGAGGTCAGACCACGTCAAGTATACACACGTGTCAACCGGGCTGTCCGTTTCGCCGCACCGCCGGATTAAAACCACGTTGCCGCTTTCGGTGGTAATCTCTTTGTGCTTTCATTGTCGTTTCTGAAAGATCTGCTTCTCATGCCGCATACCGCGCCAGACCTGTCGAACAGCCATCGCACGATGCACGTGGTCAACCACGTCCGTGCGCTCATCGAGAATGGAACCCTGCAGCCTGGGGACAAGATTCCTCCGGAACGCGAATTCGCGCGTGCGCTCAAGATCAGCCGCGCCAGCCTGCGCACCGGAATCGGCTACCTCGCCGCCATGGGTGTCATGAAGATTCGTCATGGCGTGGGCACATTTGTGGCCGACGGCCCACCCGATCTCGGCAAAGCCTCGCTGAGCCTGATTGGCGCGCTGCACGGATTTCAGACCTGGCAGATGTTCGAAGCCCGCATCATTCTTGAACGCAGCCTGGCTGCACTGGCCGCCGAGCGCGGCAAAGAAGAACACCACGCGCGCATGTCTGAAGAAGTGGCTGAGATGTTCGCCACCATCGAACGGCCTGCCGACTACCTCATCCACGATGTGCTCTTTCACCGCATCATCGCCCAGGCGTCAGGCAATCCCATTCTGGCTGCGGTCATGGAAACCGTCACTTCATCGATGTATGACAAGCGGCGCAAAACCGTGGAACGAGCCACCGATCTGCGCGAGTCGGCCGAGATGCATCGTGAGATTTACCGCGCCATTCGTGTACGCAAAGCCGATGAAGCGCGCGATTTGATGGAGAAGCATCTCCGCATGGCGCAGACCGCACAAGGCGCGGAACGCCCCGCCGATCGCAAGGTTTCAACGACCTCCGCAGCCGCCAGGCGCCCCCGCCCTCGAACAGCGCGATCCTGAAAACTCGTACCTGCCCTCAGTGCTGCAAATCCTGCAACGTTGCCAGCGGAGTCGACGTCTGGCTTAGATCGTCGCTACCCTGCAGCGGTTCTGTCACCGTCGCGCGCGTGCCTAAGACGCGCACCAGGTCTGGAATGTCATACGACCGAAGCACTCCTGGCACCACATCCTCGGGTGCGCCAACCGGCAGCGGCGCAGCAAGCAAACTGCGATAGCTCGTCAGCACGTGATCCACTGTGACGTGACTCAAGCGCGCGTCAAGCACCGCTGCGTGCAACAGCACCAGGCCCATAGGTCCAGAGCCGATTGCCGAGATGCGTCGTGCATCCACGTCAGATCGCGCCGCTAGAAAATCGACCGCATGCACCGCATCGTCGACGCGCAGTCCGACCAGGGTGCGTCCCACCAAATCCGCACGCAGGCTCAGCAAATAAAACTGCCCTAGAAGTGGAGACTTCATGTCGTCCGAGCCTGGCGGCGAAGGGCGCGGCGTCACGGCCAGCACTACATTGCCTTGTGCCACCAGCTCTTCGAAACGCGCCTTGTTGGCCTTGGATATCGTGTTGTCCGCTTCGATCGAGTCGGGCACCAGAAACAGCACAGCTGGATAGGGGCCCGGTGTCGAAGGCGCAGCCAGCGCGGCCTCCAGGTTGAATCTGCCAGATGGCACCTGCACATGCCCACTGGCCGAAAGGGACGAAGCAGGTTCTCGCGGCGCAGATCCTGCTTCAGCTTCCGCGCCCGTTGCCATGCGGATCGCCTTCCGCAGCGCGGTCGCGCTGATCTCGCCTCGCGACGAACGCAACCTCTGTGCCGCCCGCGTGCGATTCAGCGTGAATACCGTTTCTGATCCCGGATAGCTCGTGGAAACTTGGCCGGTCTTCGTCACCTGAAGCGCCGCGCGCGAGATGCCCGGCAGTGGGTCAGGCGATTCCGGTTCATGGTCCACCAGCGAAGGCGGCAAGACCGGATGTTCCGGATCGGCCTCCGGCTCCAGCGCGCGGAGAAAGAAGCCAACGATCTGCGCAAGAATCGGCCGCAGCGCCCCATGCCGGCCTGGTCCAGTAATGAACTGCAGCGGAGCGCCCAGCGCAACGTGATTCGTCGTGTCCACATTCCATGCCGGTCCCGTCGGAGTTGCGATTGCACCCCCGCCGGCCTCACCCGCCGGTACTCCCGCGGCCCCCGCATCCAACAGCGCATAAAATCTGCGTGCCTCTGCAACACTCGCTCTTGCACCGGCAAAGGGAAACATGTCGGAGTAGGTGGAGATCACGGCGTACGGGCGCGGCGCAGCCGCCTCAATCAAATCGGCAAAATCCAGTCCCGACGCAATGAAGCGCGGGCTCGACTGTTCTCCATCCTGCGGACCCAGCGCAGGCAAGAGAGCATCGAACGAAGTGATGTAACAGGCCACGCCGGTCGCCGCGATACGCGCATCCAGTGCACTGGCCAGCGCCGTCACCGTGCCTCCCCCCGAACAACCGAAGGCCCCGATGCGTTTGTCATCCACCTCGGGCAGCGACGCAAGATAGTCAATGCCGCGCAGTGCGTCGAAGATTTCATAGCGCGCGAATGTATCGCCAATTAGCATGGGCTGCAAGCTCGCCTCGCCATGTTCGCCCGTCGCTGCGGTGGCCAGCGATTCGCCCGGGTGCGCGGCATCGGGATACTGCAATCGCTCGCCTTGGCCAATCGGATCCCACGACAGAACCACGAACCCGTTGCGCGCCAAGAGTGCCGCCATGGTTGCATCGGCCATTTTTCCCGTGAATAAATGCCCTGGAGTCATCAGGACGGCCGGCCTTTTCTTCGTGTGCTCCGTGCCCGCAGGAGAGTAGAGAAGCGCCGTTACAGGGAACCGCGGCTGGCTCTCGAACACCACTTTCCGGATGCGGACGCCCTCGGTCTCCAACTCCCCGACAATCCGGGCGTGCAAAGGCGTACGCGCGGGGAACGCGCCAATCAGCGCCCTCAGCTTCGCTTTCACTTCTGCCTGGCGGGCCTTGGCCTGTGTCTCCGTCGTGATGCGCGCCATGCCCGAGGCCCGGTGCGCTTCGAGGTCCCCTGCAATTTCGTCCAGGTAGCCGTTCAAGCCGGCTCGGCCTTCAAAGGCCGCCCCATGGCCCTTACCCGCTGTAGTTTGGCTCTGACCCTGACTGCTCAAAAAGCTCGCCGAGAGGGCGAGGATCGCCGACAGACCAACCAGCGTGGGAGGCTTGTTCATACCTCTGCCTTGATACGCCGTGCCCCGCCTCCGGTCAACCAATGGCGCACCATCTCCCGCTTTCACAGGTCGGACCACGCATGCCCTCTGCGCCCTCCTCCAAAAGGTTGGATGCCTGCCCCACCCACGGCGCCATTGGCTAAATAGCCCTTGACAAACGATCAAAGCACCTGCAAATATTTTTTCGCGATCGAAGAGGTCGGACCACTTCCCGCGTAATTCCCTAGGAAACAGACAAAACATCGATCGATTTTTGGAGGCTTCCATGCCATACATGCGCATCAAGGCACATGGAATGGTCGTTCGCTGCGCGGCTTCTTGCTGCCTTGCGGCCTTTCTTCTATTCCCCCTCGCCGGCCACGCCCAGATTGCGGGTACCGGCAACATTCAAGGCACAGTCACCGACTCCACCGGCGCAGTCGTTCCCAAAGCGTCGGTCCTGCTTACCGATCAATCGACGCACGTCGCGCGCAAAGCCACCAGCGATAACGCGGGCGCCTACGTGTTCCCAGGAATCCCGATCAGCACCTACGATCTATCGGTCGCAGCGCCCGGCTTCAGCACGTACGAGCAGAAGGGAATCGTGCTCGAGGTCGGCAGCAGCATCGCCATCAACGCCAGCCTCGCCGTTGGCAGCGCCGAGATGAAGGTCGAAGTGCAGTCCGAGGGCCTCGCCCTGCAAACTGAAGACGCGACCTTCAAGCAGACCATCGACCAGGAAGCGGTGACAGAAATGCCGCTCAACGGACGGCAGATGACTGCGCTGATCACGCTGTCCGGCGGTTCCAACGCGGCGCCCGGTAATGACTTCACGGGCAGCAAATATTCCTACCAGACCATCTCCGTCTCGGTTGCCGGCGGCAACGGCAACACCACCATCTGGCGTCTCGATGGCGGCGACAACCAGGACTACATGGCCAATGGAAACCTGCCCTTTCCTTTCCCCGACGCAGTTAGCCAGTTCAGCGTGGAGTCCTCAGTGCTGGGCGCGCAAGACGGCGGTCACACCGGCGGCATGGTCAACGTGGTCACGCGCTCGGGAACCAATACCTACCACGGATCGGCGTTTGAGTTCATCCGCAACAATTTCATCGATGCCACTAACTTCTACTCCACGTCGAAAGACACACTGCATCAGAACCAGTACGGCGGCACATTCGGCGGCAAAATCATGCGCGACAAGCTGTTTGCCTTCGCGGGATATCAGCATCTGCGCGCCGCGCAGAGCCAGGCCAGCACCGAGGCTTTCGTGCCAACCGCAGCCAACCTGGCGGGAGACTTCTCAGTCACCGACGGCCCCAACTGCGAAGCTTCGGGCAAGATGGTCCAGCTCCTCGATCCGCTCACGGGCGCAGCGCTACCCGGCGACGTGTATCCCACAACGCCGACCTTTAACGCGCAGGCACTGGCTCTTGAAAAATACCTGCCCGCCATCGATTCCGCAGTCGATTCGCAAGGATGCGGCCTGGTGTCGTACTCGATTCCGTACTTGGCCACCGACAACCAGTTCGTCACCCGTGTCGATTGGTCCATCAGCCCCAAACACAATCTCTACGGCCGCTATTTCCTCGACGGCTATCAGTTCCCGGCCTACTTTTCGCCGACCAACATCCTCATCACGACGCAGTCGGGCAACATCCAGCGCGTGCAATCGTTCTCTCTCGGCGACGCGTATTCGTTCTCGCCGAACCTGGTGAATGCCGCCCACGTCACCGTCATGCGTCGCGTGAACAACCGCGGTTATGCGCCGAACGATATCAACGCCAGTACCCTTGGCATGGATATCTACCAGGCGGTGCCCAACGGCTTGCAGGTCTCTGAAGGCAAGTTCACCATCGGCGGCGGAACCAACTCGGTTTCGCACTTCAACGACAACACGCTCGCAGTCAACGACGATCTGACCTGGATCCGCGGCCGCCATCAGTTCGTCTTCGGCGGCGAGTACGTGCAGAACCAACTCAACATCGGCAACGCCTACGAGTCGAACGGTATCTTCACGTTCAGTGGCGTGTACAGCGGCAGCGGACCTAACGGCGGCACCGTCATCGGCGATCAGAACCTCGACTTCCTCCAGGGAACACTGAGCGCCTTCCAGCAAAGCAAGCAGCAACAAAACGCACTGCGCGGACCGCTCCCAAGCCTCTATGTTCAGGACACGTTTCACCCCACCCGCCAGCTGACACTGGTCGCCGGTCTGCGCTGGGGGCCAAACTTCATGCCCGTGGACAAATTCAATCGCGGCAGCAACTTCAACATGTCTGACTTTTTGGCGGGCGCTGAAAGCAGTGTCTATCCCAACGCCCCCGCCGGCAATCTTTTCTACGGCGATAAAGGCGTAACGAGGGGCTTCACAAAGAATTCGCCGTGGCAGTTCTCGCCCAACTTTGGTTTCTCCTTCGATCCAGCAGGCGATGGAAAAACGGTGGTTCGCGGCGGCGTGGAGCTGGCGTATGACAAGCCAAATTTCTTTACCGGACAACGCGTGCAACAGAACCCGCCCTTTGCAACCGCCATCTCGCAAACCCAGACCTCATCGTCCGGCCCCATCAATTTCAGCGCGCCGTGGTCGGCCGGTTCCATTACCACCAACCCGTTTCCTCAACCCATCATTCCAACGCCCTCGCAGGCTCAGTTCTTCGCCCAGTCGCAATACATCGTGCTGCCTGAGCAATTCCACGCGGCGTACACAATTCAGTGGACGATGAGCGTGCAGCGCCAACTTCCCGGCGGATGGCAAGCCCAGCTGGACTACATTGGCAACGCCACGCGGCACGATCCTCTCGGCTTTCCGCTGAGCCCGGCCATCTTCACTCCCGGTGTCTGGGGCGCCGGAGGAACCGGATGCAGCGGCATCGTGTCTACGGGGCCGGCGGCGGTGAAGCCCGGTGCTGCCGGAACCAACTGCTCAACCACTAAGAACCAGAACTCGCGTTTCGCGCTCACCATCGCCAACCCCACGCAGGGCAATCAATACCTTGGTGGTGGCGCCGGCTCCGTGCTCATCGGCGATCGTGGCACAGCTAACTACCATGGGCTGGTCGCTACTCTGCAACACAGGCTCTCCTCAACCTTCAGCTTGCTGGCCAACTGGACCTGGTCCAAGTGCCTCGACATCGCGGACGGTCAGGGCGATCTGGCCGGCACCAACGTCGAGAACCCGAACAACATCGCGCTCGACTACGGTCCGTGCGGCTTCGACTACCGCGACATCGAGAACTTCGTCGTCGTGGCCAAGAGCAACTTCCATCACGCCAACCGCGCCACCCAGCTCCTGGTCAACGGGTGGGAACTGGCGCCGCTCATCCACATCACCACCGGCGCGCCCATCAACGTCACCTCGGGCGTCGACAACTCGCTCACCGACATCGGCAACGATCGCCCGAACCTGGTTGGCGGCGTCTCTCCCTATCTGCATACAAAGTTCAGTCGAGCCAGCGGCGAAGCCAACCGCGGCTACCTCAACCCGGCCGCCTTTGCGCAAGTCACCGCTCCTTGTGGTTCGAATACCAACGGCTGTCCCACGCTCGGTACCTACGGCAACGTGAGCAGAAACGAATTCCGTACGCCGCCGTTCCTGCAATTTGACTCGCAGATCTCGCGCATCTTCCCCATTCACGAGCGGTTGGCAATGGACTTCCGCCTCGAGGCTTTCAACGTTCTCAACCATCCAGATTTCGCGATAGGGTCGCTCGGAGCAAATCAGGCCATCTCATCGTCTACTTTCGGACAGGCCGGCGCGACCGCGACCGGCAACGCTGCCCGGGTCTTCCAGGGCTGCGTCAAGATCGTCTTTTAAGGACTTTTCCGAGTCCTGTCTCCCACCCATCTCGTCTGCAAAAGGGCGGGGTAGGTGATTTTTTCAGAGAGAGAGAAAGAATGAGATCTCAGATCGTCTGCAACAATTGGCACGCAGCGACAGCCGCAAGATACTCGTGCCCAACAAACGAAAAGAATGCGCTGCAGGCCGCGTTGCACGCATTGGCCCAGCAGCCAAAGAGTGATCCGTCAGGATCAACAAGCACACGGAGGAAATCGTCATGGCGATAACGGGCAGTACGCGTAGGGAATTTGTGAAGGCGGGCAGCGCCGCGCTGGCTGCGACGGCCGTTTCGTGGAATGCAAAAAGCTATGCTGCCGTTGCCGGCGCCAACGATCGCGTGCGCGTTGCCATCGTGGGCTGTGGCGATCGCATGAAAGGCGCATTGATCCCAGCGTTCCTGCAGCACTCCAAAGACATGAACTTCGAGTTCGTTGCCGTCTCTGATCTCTGGAACCGCCGCCGCGAAGAAGGCGTTGCCTATGTCGAAAAGCTCGGCGGAGGCAAAATCGAGCCTGTCCGCAATAACGATGAGCTCTACGCGCGCAAAGACGTCGACGCCGTCCTGGTTGCCACCGCTGACTTTCAGCATGCGTTGCACGGTGTCGAAGCCGTCGAAGCCGGCCGCGATGCCTACGTTGAAAAGCCCACCGCACACACCATGGACGATGCGCGCAAGTTCCGCGCAGCCGTCAAAAAGACCGGCAAGATTGTGCAGGTTGGTACGCAGCGCCGCAGCACCCCCAGCTATCAGAAGGCTGCCGAATACATCAAGTCAGGCCAGTTCGGCGACATCGTCATGGTCGAGATGACATGGAACGTCAACCAACCCGGCCGCTGGCGTCGTCCCAATGTTGTGCCGCTGCTCAAAGAAGAAGACACAGACTGGAAACGCTACCTGCTCAACCGTCCCCATGTTCCCTTTGACGCGCGCAAGTATCTTGAGTTCCGCCTGTTCTGGCCTTACTCCTCCGGCATTCCCGACCAATGGCTCGTTCACCAGATCGACACCGTGCACTGGTTCACCGGCCTCCCGCATCCGCGCAGTGTGGTCGCGAACGGCGGCATCTATCTATGGAAGGACGGCCGCCAGAACTGGGACACGATGACGGCGGTTTTCGACTACGGACCGCTCGACGATCTCACCAAGGGATTTCAAGTGCAGTACAGTTCGCGCTTCACCAACTCGGCCGGCGGAGTGAAAGAACTCTACTACTCCAACGGCGGCATGATCGACATGGATAAGCAGACCGTCACCTCCACCGGTGGCCTCAGCGCCAAGTCGGCTGCCGAAATGGGCTTGAAACCCAATCTGCTGCAAAGCTTCTCGCTCGTGGAGCATGCTGAAGCCGCGTCGACCGCAGCCGATACCGGCGCCGATCCGCAGACCTCGGCCAACGTGCGCAACTGGATGGAGTGCGTGCGCTCCCGTCAAACGCCCAACGCGTCCATCGAAGCCGGCTACAGCCACTCCATCGCCCTCTGCATGAATGTGGCTGCAATCCAGACCGGGCAAAAAGTCACCTTCGACGACAAAACGCAGCAGGTCATCGCCGGAGGCAAGGTCTATGCGTAGCATGGTGGTGCTGAGCATGCTTGCAATCATGTCCACTTCCACCAGCTCTCTCCATGCCGCACCCGCAGCGGGCGTACAGGTTGTTGCCGACGAGGCGCAACGCCGCGTCGGCGTCACCATCGACGGCCAACCGTTCACGTCGTATCTCTGGCCCACGACACTCAAAAAGCCTGTCCTCTATCCGCTCATCACTGATGAGGGGATCACCGTCTCGCGCGGCTATCCACTCGATCCGCGGCCCAACGAGCGCGTCGACCATCCGCACCACGCCGGCATGTGGTTCAACTATGGCAACGTCAACGGGTTCGATTTCTGGAACAACTCCGACGCCATCAAGCCTGAAGACCGCGGCAAGATGGGTACGGTGCTGCAAACCAAAATTGTTTCCACCAGCAGCGGTGCCGATCGCGGCGAACTCGTCGTCGACTCGGTGTGGGTGACCGGGCAGGGCCAGCAGATTCTCGACCAGACCACCCGCTACATCTTTGCGCGGCGACCGCACGAGCGAGTCATCGACGAGGTCATCACCCTCAAAGCTCTCGACCGTGCCGTCTTCAACGACGATAAGGAAGGTTTGCTTGGCATCCGCGTAGCTCACTGGCTCGAATCGCCCGACGAAAAAGGCGGCGTGTTTCTCGATGCCAGCGGCCATCCAACGAAAGTCGAAGCTGCCGACACCAGCGGGGCCACAGGTGTCTATCTCACCAGCGAGGGCGTCAAGGGCGGCGCGGCGTGGGGAACTCGCGGCAAATGGTGCTCGCTCACCGGCCACACCGGCGATCACACCGTCACTATCGCCATCCTCGATCACCCGAAGAATCCCGGCTACCCAACCTACTGGCATGCGCGCGGCTACGGCTTGTTCGCAGCCAATCCGCTGGGGCGCAGCATCTTCGATCCCAAGCAGCCGGCCTTCAACTTCACCCTCGAAAAGGGGCAATCCGCAACCTTTCGCTACCGCGTGCTGTTCATCTCGCACGAAGCAACTGCGGATTCGCTGAATCGCGAGGCGGACCAGTTCGCCGCCGAGGCGCAGTAGATTCAAACGACGCAAGTCGCGCCCAGTGCGCGTCGGAGAGAAGGGAACCATGAAATCGTTTGACGCGATGCGGCGCGACTTTCTGCGCACCGGGGGAATTGGAGCCGCTGTCGCCAGCTTCCCCGCGCTCTCTTTTGCCGCTGCCGCCCACGAAGAGACGGCCGCCGCCGCACAAGGCCTCTTCGATGTGCGCAAATACGGCGCGGCCGGCGACGGCAAAACGCTGGACACGTCTGCCATCAATCGCGCCATCGACGCCGCGGCTTCAGCAGGTGGAGGGATCGTGCTCTTTCCGGCAGGCACCTACCTCTGCTTCTCGATCCGCCTCAAAAGCCAGGTGCATCTCTGCCTCAGCCAGGGCTGCATTCTCCTGGCCGCCGAATCACCCAAGCCCGGCGAACAGACTGGCTACAACGGCGGGACCTACGATGCGGCCGAGCCCAACACCGCATGGGATGCCTACCAGGACTACGGCCACAATCATTGGCACAACTCGCTGCTGTGGGGCGAAGACCTGCACGACCTCAGCATCACGGGTCCGGGCCTCATCTACGGCAAGGGTTTGAGCTTCGGCGCAGGACCTGCGCCGGCTCCTTCCACCACAATTCCTGGATTCGGCGCGGTGGCAGCACCCCGTCCGAACGCTCCGCCGCCAGCGCCGCGCCACTTCAATCCGCGTGGCGACTATCCGATGTACCAGGCCGAACAGGCTGGTGTGGGCAACAAGGCCATCGCCCTCAAGAACTGCCGCAACGTCCTCTTCCGCGATTTCTCCGTCCTCAAGGGCGGTCACTTCGCCTTCCTGCTGACGGGAGTCGACAACCTCACCATCGACAACATCAAGATCGATACTGATCGCGACGGCATCGACATCGACTGCTGCCAGAACGTGCGCGTCTCCAACTGCACCGTCAATTCGCCGTGGGACGATGGCATTTGTCCCAAGTCAAGTTACGCGCTGGGCTATGCGCGCGCCACGCGCAATGTCACGATCGCCAACAACTGGGTCACGGGTTGCTACCAGCTCGGGACTGTTCTCGATGGCACGTACAAAAGATTTCCTGCGGACCAGCGCCCCTACGGCACCGGCCGCATCAAGTGCGGAACGGAGTCCAACGGAGGTTTCATCAACATCACCATCACCGGCAACGTTTTCGAAGGATGCTTCGGGTACGCACTCGAGTCGGTCGATGGCGCTCTGGTAGAAGACATCACCATCTCGAACACGACCCTCCGCGATCTGGCCAGCGGACCGTTCTTTTATCGACTCGGCTCGCGACTACGCGGTCCCAAGGAATCGACCAAGGTCGGCACCTTCCGCCGCGTGCTTGTGAACAACCTCACCTGCTACAACGCATCGGCACGCCAGGCATCGGTCTTGAGCGGCATCCCGAACTACCCGCTCGAAGATCTCAAGTTCTCCGACATCTATATAGAGACGGCCGGCGGTGGCACGGCTGAAGATGCCAAGGCCATGCCCACCGAGCAGGAAGACAACTATCCTGACCCCGGTCGCTTTGGTGTGACGCCTTCGAGCGGGCTCTTTCTGCGCCACATTCGCAATCTCGAGATGAGCCACGTGGAGATTGCCAACCGCACCGCTGATGCTCGGCCGCCCTTCTATTTGGGAGATATAGCCCGCGCCGACCTATTCGCCCTCACCGGCCCCCGCACCGCGGATGGTGCCGTCATGCTTCGCGACGTGAAAGACCTGCGCATTGGCTGGAGTCGCGCGGCCGCTGATACCAATCTCTCCAGCGTGGACGCGAAGACGCTCTGAGTAACCTGTGCTCCTCTCCGCTCTCGAAGCGATTTCATCCAATCAAAACCTGCGCTTGTCGCGTCCTCTCAAGGCGCATCGCAATCGCCGCGATTGTGACAAATGCGAGACAATCCGATCGCCGGCTTCGCCTACGCTTACTTTGAAACGACCCAACGACGAGAGGAAGATTCCTTTTAACAAACATGGTGCCGCCGACAGAAACAGAAACTTCCGAACAACAAATAAGGACCTTGATCGAAGCATGGGCGCATGCAGTACGCGGGCATGATCTTGCCGCTATCCTGGCCCATCATGACAACCACATCGTGATGTTCGACCTTCCGCCTCCGCTGCAATCAAGGGGGATGGAGGAATACAAGAAAACCTGGGATCTATTTTTTAGATATCACGAGCCGTCACAGTCTTTCGACATCGAAGAACTTGCAATTACCGCCGGAGACGACGTTGCCTTCGCCGTCGCGATCATGCGTTGTGGCTCTGCTACAGCCAGTGGTCCTCCTGTCGAGGGAGGATTTCTCTTTCGTCTCACCATCGGACTGCGGAAAATCGATGGCGACTGGCGTATCACGCATGAGCATCACTCTGTTCCTTCAGAGGATTAAAGCCATCACCTCGCATTGTCCTGCGCTGGACTACAAGCGCGCACGCGATGCATGTGTCGCGGAGCCGCTTGTGTCCATCGCGTCAGTAGGCAAGCTTCGGGTACCAGTCCGTGCCGCGGCCTTCCGGCGTCAAATCCAGCATCAGCCAGAGAGGATCAAGATCTGGAGCGCCGCGCGGATCTTGACCGGGGTCGGCCATATCTCCACTGAGCTCGCCGCTGTAGAAGTGGCTGATGACGCCGCCGTGTCGCGTGAACACGCTGAATCCGGGCACATCCGCATCTTCAGCATGGACGTAAGTGCGCGTATACGCACCTTCGGTATCCGAAGCAAACGATAGATGGGCGAACCCTCGCTGCCGTCCGTAGTCAACCAGCCGTTCAATGGGTGAACGGGCAGTCACCACCATGGCTACCCGTTGCCGCAAGTTGACGGCGATTCCATTCCATGCGCTCAGGAACGATGTGCAACTCGGACAGGGGGCCTTGCGCTGCGGACCATACATCATGCTGTAGACCATCAACGTATTCTTGTCTCCGAAAAAAGTGGAGAAGCGTGTCGGTCCTTTCTCGGAGATGAGTTCGAAGTCCTGCGCAATCCGCCCGCCGGTTGGCAGTGCGCGTCGCTGCGCGGCCAAACGCTCGACGTGGCGCCGCAACTCGATTTCTTCCGCGAGAAGTGCATTGCGAGCCGCGCGATACGATGCGCTCTCGTTGGGGTAATGCGCTTTGTTGGTAGCGGCCAGTTGCCTGGCTTCAACCAGTACATGTGAATCGGGCATGAAGGCTCCTCACGGTATCTTTGCAAATTGGATGCGGATCTGTATTCATCACGGTCCGCATTTTATGACGGATTTCGAGAAGCGCGTCCTCGCTCACGCGCTCCTCGCGCGTCTGGCAAGCGGTTAGTCGGAGCTCGCCGAGGAACACCCTCGCACACGGACGTGACACGCCACATCACGTCAAAGAATCATCGGCCAGCATTCCGCAGCGCGATGATCCGCCTATGCTCGCTTTGCTTGGCGCGCCCTCGTTGCCGCAACGGCCTTTGTGAGAAGTGCCTCAAGCACCTTCACGTCCACATCGCTGAGCTTCTTGATGTACAGGCATCCTTTGCCGGTGGTGTGCTTGCCAAGCTTGGCCAGCACCGCCTCTGCGCCGGCAAATCCGATTGCGCCGTACAAAACGTTTGCAGCCTTGCGCGGCGAAAAGCCGACGACGAGCATATCGCCCTCGCGCCCGCTCTCGTATTGATAGTGGTAGCTTCCGAAGCCGACGATCGATGGCCCCCACATCGTGGGTTTGTCGCCCGTGACCTTCTGCATCAGTCTGGCCAGGGCCTTGGCGTCTGCGCGTCGGGTCTCGTCCGCGCATGCATCCAGAAAAGCCGGAACGCGGATGGTCGTAGGCTTGGTCTTATTTGCGGCCATGAAGATACCTCGAGTTCAACATCCTGCGCTTCTCGAATGCATTCTACTTCCCGCCCCGTGCATTTTGGTTCACAACAGAAGGCTGGAGGCGGGTATATAGGACGATGGTTTCGACGGATGCCTTGGTATCTGTCGGAGTCGCGGCAGCACGATTAGCCAACATGCGTGCTTTGGATGGCCCGCTCATCGAACCAGTTCGCTCCAGCAGAAAAGCAGAAGGCCATCAAGATCAAGAACCCAAGCGCACCCCACGATCCGCCCTCTTTATAGGCTCCCGCAGGAAACGTCTGTGCGATCGCGGAGAGATCGAGGATGAGAGTCGAGAAAAACAGAAACCGACAAACGATCCCTCCAAGGCTGTAAGGGCGATAAAGCAACAGCCACTTTCTCCACGTGGGTAACTTCGCCAATTGCGACTCCATGAGACTGGGAGTTGCAGGCGGATTGAGTTGCGCAGCCCGTGCAAGCCTGGTTTGCGCCGCAGCGCTGGTGTCGATGGGCGGTCCCGGTGCAACTGCTGCCACATCCTTCTGAAGAACCTTTTCCAGCGATTCAATCAGCCGGCTGAGGCTGGGAACAAAAGATGTGTCGGATATCTCGATGGCGTTGCGGCGCGAGAGCGCGACAAGGGCCTCGGGCAGTTCGTGACTGGCGGGCATCTGTGCACCTGCAACCAGCGCGGGGATGACACGAACATTCCGGCTCAGCGCCGTCGAAACTTCTACCCGGACCAGGTCTTCGGCACGGTCGAGGCGGCGGCCCTCCGCATCAGCCGCCATGAGCCAATGCTTACCAATGACGGCAATTAACACATCGCACGAACCGACGGTATCCCGGAGGACCTCGATGAAGTCCACTCCTGGCTCAATACTGTCGACGTCCATGAAGACACAATTTTTGCCGAAACGATCGACCAGGTGGTCATACAAACGACCAGCGTACGCGGAACTGTCCTCGCGCCGGTAGCTGATAAAAATCCCAGGCATGGGATTACCTCGAAGGCCGTCATTGCATGGAGAAGAGGTAAGTACGGCACCGACTCAGCGCCGCTGAACCAATCCTTGATTGTCACGATAGGTCGGCGACTTCCGGAGATGATACCACGCAACGAGAACAAGCCCTTTGTTTCGAAGGTGTCTTGCAACTGTTTCGATGTGACCAGCGTGTCACCCTCCATCCCGGTAAGAACGGGGTGGTCAACATTCGAGCGCTATGTTGCCACGAACTTAACCTCCGGGTCGGCCACCCCGCAGACGAGAGACGGTAACGGCTGCTCTACGCGTTGTCGACTACAGAATGTTGCGATGGCGAGTTTTGCCGACGCTTTGTTCTTGATAGGTGCGGGGGTTCTTCTTTGCCGCTGGCGTCGTAGGTACGGCATTGGTATTCACTTGCCGCACACATGACCACCGCCCATGTCCCCACCTTTCCGTGTCAGCCCGTCCACACCGTGCGTCCGATGACACATCCATTCCGGCTTGGTCCACCCGCAACTCCCGTTGAATCAATCGCCTCCGATTGGCGCATCGCTTGCACTCTGTCTGTGCGTAGGCAGTGAGGAGAAGGCGATGACAGGATTCGTACTCAGCAGACTGGCGATGGCAGCAGCGGTGGCAATGATTCTCGGTGCACAGGCGATGGCACAGAGTTTTGATTCGGTTTCTCCAAAACGCCTCATCGTCGTGAGCCTCGAAGATCGCAAGCTCGCCCTCCTCGAAGACGGCCAGGTCAAGAAGGTCTATCCCGTGTCGGTCGGAAAAGCCTCGACGCCGAGTCCAAGCGGCACCTTCACCATCGAGCGCCGCGTCGCCAATCCGAGCTATACCCACGACGGCAAGGTCGTTCCTCCAGGCCCCGGCAATCCCGTCGGCACGCGCTGGATGGGACTGAGCATTCGCGGCTACGGCATTCATGGAACCAACCAGCCACGCTCCATCGGCAAGGCTGCATCGCACGGATGCATTCGCCTGGCGAAGACCGATCTCGAAGAACTGTATCGCGAGATGCACGTGGGCGACACCGTGGTTCTGATCGGCCAGCGCAATGCGCAAACCGCGCGCTTGTTCGGTGCTCCGCAGCCGATGCTTGCGGCGCCGCAGCAACCTCTGCTGACTGCACAGAGCCAGCCCGCACCCGCGGCCAACCAGGTTGCCGAAACCGACGCTGCGTCGAAGGCGCTTGCGGTGGTCGCTGCCGGCGGCACGCGCTAAGGGAGGCAGGCGATGGATGCACTCAGTGGTTTTGGCACAGTCCTGCTGCCCGTGGTCGCAGGACTGTTGCTCGAAGAGTTGACGTTTGGAGGACTGGTCCGGCTGATGTTGGCTCCGCGGCCGAAAACCAGGAAAAACGGGGCGCGCAGGAAAGGGAACTCCTCTCCAGCGCGCGGACGGATCGAGCCCACCAGCAGAACTGAGATACGAGGCGCACGATGCTCGCACTAAAGATGTTGCTCAATCTCGCGGGATGGCTGTTGCTCACCACCGCGTTTGGACTTCCGTTGTACGCACTCTGGCTGCTCTTCAAAAATGCACGGCGTACGCCCACCGAAACCGAAACCGTTGCTGAACCCGAACCGATTGCCTGGCGCCTGCCTGCAACGTTGGCCCTCGCTGCCTGCGTGCCCATGCTCATCGCCTCCAGCATCGTCGTGGTTCCCAGCGGTATGGGCGGCGTGCGCATCAGCCAGATTGGCGGAACATTGCCCGGCACGCTCTATCCGGGCATTCATTTCGTTACCCCGCTCGTCGACAACGTCGAGCTGTTCGACCTGCGCGATCATCTATTCAACGGCGCGCTCGCCACCGAAGGCCCCAAAGGCACAATCAAGAGCGCAACCCTCGATGTGCAGTCGCGGGAAGGTCTCAGCATCGGCCTCGGTGTCACCGTGCGCTACCGCCTCGACCCCAACAAGCTCTCCAGCGTCGAAGCGCATCTGCCGCAGCCCGCCGACAAGCAGATCGTTCCTCCCGTCGTGGCCAGCGCCTGGCGTGAGCTCGCACCTGAGTACACCGTCAGCGAAATCTTTTCGAGCGAGCGCGAAGAGGTTCGCTCCAAGGCAGCCGGCATCATCACCCGCAAGCTCTCCGCAGACGGCATCGTGGTTGAAGAAGTGATGTTGTCTGAAGTGCAGTTGCCGCCCGAATACGCCAAGGGCCTCGAGACCCTTCTGCTCAAAGAGCAACAGGATGACCAGATGGCGGTCGATACCGACATCCAGCAAAAACAGGTGAGGATTGCCGAACTGCAGGCCGAAGCCGAAGCTGCACAGAAGGTCAAGGAGGCGGAAGGGGAGGCCAAGTCGAAGGTTGTTGAAGCCAAGGGCGAAGCCGATGCCATGCAATACACGCTGCCGCTCAAGCAGAAGCAGATTGAGCAGAGCAAACTCGAAGCCCAGGCGCGCAAAGAAGCCACGATTCAAAACGCCGAAGCCGATGCCGAGGCCAAGGTGATCGACAGTAAGGCCGAACTGCAGAGACGCAACCTGCTCGCCGATGCCGAAGCCAGCCGCATCAAGCTCATCGCCGCAGCCAACGCCGAGCGCATGACCAGCGAAGCGGAGCTGCTCAACAAATCGCCGCTGCTCATCAACAAAATTATCGCCGAGCGCCTTTCCGACAAGATTCAGGTCATGATGGTTCCCGCGGACGGCAAATTCTTCTTCGCCAACGATGTCTTTAAAAACATGGCGAATGCTCCCATTGTGAAGCAGGAGATGGATGCCGAGCCAGACACCAAAGGCGGCGGAAGCCACTAGGACCTGCTGGCGGGGCGAAAGCGAGAGTCGCCCCGCATCTTTCCTGATCGCCAAACGAGAAGATGAAAAACGGAGAAGCCGATGCAAAGAATCGTCCCATCGTTGATTTGGTTTTCCGCCCTTGCAGGGGGCGCCTCCGTCGCGAAGACAACAGAGTCGGCATCCGGCCCGGCAAACTCGAGGGTTCCTCAGCAGGTCGGGCACCTGGAAGGCGGCAAGAGCAAGTTGCAGCGTGCCAAACGATATAATCCGCGCAAACGGTTAAGCGCAGAATTGAAGGCAGAATGAAGCTGATTCGGTGGGCAGCAATGGGATTGGTCCTGGGTATCGCCGCCATTGCGGTCCCTGCGCAAAAGCCGAGCCCATGGGATCAGCCCGCCGTCGCGCTCGCCGATCAGATTGCGGGAATCCTCGGACCAGGCCAGGCGCATCTCACTCTTCGCAATCTTTCCAGCATCTCTACCGACGCGCTTCCCGTCATCCGCACTCTTCTCGAGATCGATCTCAAGGCCCGCGGCATCACGCTCTCCGGCGACGAAGGCGCAAACACCATTCGCGTCACCCTCAGCGAAAATATGAATGAACGCGTCTGGGTGGCTGAAGTCGTCGAAGGCGGCACCACGCAAGTGGCCCTGGTTGAAGCGGGCCCCGCCGTGCAGCAACACGCGGCCGCAACCAGCGGCCTCACTTTGCGGACCCAGGTAATCCTCACCTCGCGACACCCTGTGCTTGCAGCACTCGAAACGCCCGGCGGCTGGATCGTTCTTGAGCCCGATCAACTGGTTTTCTACCTGCGTGCAACCGACGGATTGCATGCGCAGAGCCGCGTCGACATCGATACCAGGCGCTCCCTCCCGCGCGATCCACGCGGTCTGTTGCGCATCGACACCAGCCAGACGCAATTGAACGCATGGCTTGCCGGCACGCAGTGTGCAGGTCCAACCGCACCGAGCCAGCCTCCGGGCGACTGGGGTGTGAGCTGCCAGTCCAGCGACGATCCCTGGCCTGTCTTTCAAGACTCCACTGCTTCAGCGTTCTACAACAGTGCGCGCAACTACTTCACAGGCGTCGTCACGCCGAGCGTTGGAGCGGACCTGCCCGCTTTCTACTCGGCAGCCGCAATCCCGCGTGCTGCTGGCGGAGCGGCGCTCGTGGTCGCAAGCGTCGACGGCAAAGTTCTGCTCCTCGAGAACAACACACTCAAAGCGATCGCAGGCACACGCGACTGGGGTAGCGACGTCGTAGTGCTGCGCTCCGGTTGCGGATCAGGCGCACAAATCATTGCATCCAGTTCCGGCGATGCAGCCGACAGTCTCCGCGCCTACGAACTGCCCGCTCTCGAAGCCCTGCCGGCAAGCGCTCCGCTCGAAATCAGTGGAACCGTGACGGCGTTGTGGGCCGCTGCCGACAGCAGAAGCGTTCTGGCCGTGGTGCAGCGCGCCCCTAACCAATATGAGGTGGACCGTGTTTCGGCGCTTTGCAATTAGTTGCGTTCTGTTGCTCGTTGCGCTGCAGTCCGGCGCCCGCACGCGGCCTCACTATGGCGGCACGTTGCGCATCGAGACCGAAGGCGATCCATGGCAGCAGCCCAGCGGCATCGCGCGCCGGCTTGTCTACGATGGCCTTACCCGCATCGACGCAGCCGGCAGTGTGCAATCGGCCCTTGCCACAGGGTGGGAGGCCGACAGCGGCAATCATCGCTGGGAATTTCACCTTCGCCCCGTCGTGCATTTTCACGACGGTTCCTCTCTCACCGCCGCTGCAGTCGTCGCATCCCTCAATCTGAGTTGCACTGCGAATTGCCCATGGTCGGCGGTTCATGCGGTCGGCTCGTCCATCGTCTTCACCAACGATGCGCCCATGCCGAATCTTCCTGCTCTTCTCGCCGGAGACGATTTTCTGATCGAAGCGGTCGGCTCCGCAGAAGGATCCGCGCCCCAGGCAAACGTCGGCACCGGCGCCTTTCAGGTCGCCTCCTCTGCCAGCGGTCAGCTCGCACTCAAAGCCAACGAGGCTGGCTGGCAGGGCCGTCCGTTCGCTGACACCATCGAGATTCGCTCTCACCGCGCCGTCCGCGACCAATGGCTCGACTTGAGCCTCGGCAAGACCGATGTCGTTGAAGTTCCCGCTGAATTGATCCGCCAGGCGCAGCAGCAAAAGATGGTCGTCGTGGTCGCTCCAGCCGCCGAGCTTCTTGCGGTGCAGGTTTCTGAGACTGGCGCACTCTCCAATCCGCAGCTGCGCGCCGCAATCGCTTGCTCTGTCGATCGCGCTCCGCTCGCGAATGTTATTTTCCAAAAGCAGGGCGAAGCCGTCGCCAGCGTGCTGCCTCAATCTCTCTCTGGCGATGCTTTCCTGTTTCCTGTGGATCGCGACCTCAACAAATCGCATGCTCTCCGCGGCGGCCTCACAGCTCCTGCACTCACCTTCGCGGCCGACACCGACGCCATCATGCAACTTGCCGCGCAACGCATCGTGCTGAACCTGCGCGAAGCAGGCTTCAATGCGACCGTCACCGGGACCGCCGCCACGCAACATGCGGATCTGACCCTGCGCAGGATTCCCTTGCAGGGCGGCTCCTCTTCCGCGGTTCTCGACCAGGTCTTGCGTGCCGCTGGCGAAACACAACTCGGCACGGCATCGAATCCCGCCGCACTCTATAAAGCCGAGCACACGTTCCTCGAGCAGCACACGTTGATCCCTCTCGTCGATCTTCCCCGGGCCTATGCTCTGGGGCCGCGCGTCCGCGACCTTCACCTCAACGCCGGCGGCATGCCCGATCTGGCCGACGCTTCGCTCGGGGACACACCGTGAGCCTCCGCCAGCGTCTCCTGCTGCTCTTCTCGCTCACCGTCGCTGCGGCTGTCGCAGCCGTTGCGTGGACCGTGCTGGTGCGTATCCGCCACGTCTTTGAGCAGCGCGATCAGGAAGAGACCACCCTGTTCGTAAGCCAGTTTCAACGCGAATTTCAGCATCGTTCTGCCGAAACAGCCGCAGCCGTCGACCGGCTCGCCTCCACCGAGCATGTGCGCGCAATTGCCTTCGAGATCGTGCAGTCAGGCGATGCCGCGCCCTATCTCACCGAGGCACCGGTGCTGGCGCAGGAGTCGCAACTCGACTTTCTCGAAATCATTACACCCGACGGCAACGTGGTCAGTTCGGCGCAGTGGCCCGCACGCTTCGGTTACCCAGAGCCCGCGGCCAAAGAGACTGGGCAAGCCGCATTTCTCAAGCGAGAAGACCTTCCGGATGGGTCCACCGCGCTGGGACTCTTCGCGGTGCGTTCGATTCATGGGGCTGAGCCCTCAATCCGTCTCGTGGGCGGTCGTCGTGTCGACCGGCAATTCCTCGCCGATCTTCCCGTTGCTCCAGGAATGCAGGTGGCTCTCTACAGTGTCCCGCCCCCCGGCGCGAACGCAACCCAGAATGCATTCGACACAAAACAGCTGGTCGGTACTGCCGGCGATCTTCCCGATGCTGAACGCTACGGCTCACTCGTCGAATCGGCTCTCAAGACCGGACAGCAACAGACCGCCCTCATCGATCTCACCGGCCAACGCGAAAACAGCGCCAACGTCACCGCCATTCCTTTGAAAGACCAGGCGGGCAATGTGCTGGCCGTACTGCTTGTGGCTCTGTCCCGCGCCGGCATGGTCGAAGCCCAGCAGCATATTCGGGCCATCGCGTATGGCGTGGCCTCCGGCGGCATTCTTCTTGCCATTGCCTTCAGTCTTTGGATCGCGGCCCGCGTCTCGCGTCCCATTGAGCAACTGGCGCACGCCGCTGAAGAGGTCGCAGCAGGCAACTGGGATGCGCGTGCACCCGAGCAGGGAAACGACGAAATCGGTAAGCTGGCCCGCAGCTTCAACCACATGACGGCGCAGCTGGCGACGCAGCGAGAGCAGTTGGTGCAGAGCGAGCGCGTCGCTGCGTGGCGCGAACTGGCGCGGCGCCTGGCACACGAACTCAAAAATCCGCTCTTCCCTCTGCAACTCACCGTGGAGAACCTTGTCCGCGCCCGCGCTCTCCCCGAATCGGAATTCGACGAAGTCTTTCGCGAGAGCACCGCGACTCTCGGTGCCGAAATTGCCAACCTCAAAACGATCATCGGGCGCTTCAGCGACTTCAGCAAAATGCCGAAGCCTGAACTTGAACGCATCGACGCCAAAGACGTGCTCGAACGCGTCCGGTCCCTCTACCAGGCCACGGCAGCGGGAGAAGCGCAGATCGACTTCGTGCTCCACATCGCGCGCGACCCCATGCCCCTGATGGTCGATCCCGAGCTGCTCCATCGCGCCCTCTCCAATCTTGTGTTGAATGCCATGGACGCGATGCCGAACGGGGGCCAACTCACGCTCGCCGCACAGCCGGTCGAAGACAAGATCGAGCTGCGCATCGCCGACACCGGCCAGGGCCTGACCCCCGAAGAGTGCGAACGCCTCTTCACGCCCTACTACACCACCAAGCTGCATGGCACGGGTCTCGGGCTGGCCATCGTGCAGTCCGTCGTGAACGACCACGGGGGAACTATCGCCGTCGAAAGCCACACCGGCAGCGGAGCAACATTTATCATTACGCTGCCGAAGGCCACCGCATGAGCGTCAAAGCAAACATCCTGATCGTCGACGATGAAGCCAACACCCTGGCCTCGCTGTCCCGCGCGTTCCGCCTCGCCGGGCACGAAGCCGTGGTCTGCGACAATGCGGCGCGCGCCCTCGAACTTGCCACGAGCCAGCCCTTCGACCTCATCCTCAGCGACGTGGTCATGCCTCGCCGCGATGGCCTCAGCCTGCTCGAAGATCTCAAGAACTTCGGCGTCACCGCACCCGTCGTCATGATGAGCGGACAAGCCCACATCGAAATGGCGGTGCGCGCCACTCGCCTCGGCGCTCTCGACTTTCTTGAGAAGCCTCTCTCTACCGAAAAGCTTTTGGTCACGGTAGAGAATGCCTTGAAGCTCACGCGCCTCGAGACTGAAAATCGCGAGCTGCGATCGCGCGTCGGCAAACATACCCTCATCTGGACCGGCGAAACCATGCGCCGCATGATGGCCCAGATCGATCGCGTCGCCGCCAGCGAAACGCGCGTCTGCATCTACGGCGAGACGGGCACAGGCAAAGAACTTGTCGCGCGCACCCTGCACGAAAAGAGCGCACGCTCCGCCGGACCCTTCGTCACCCTCAATTGCGCTGCCGTTCCCGCGGAGCTGATCGAAAGCGAACTCTTCGGCCACGAGAAAGGCTCTTTTACCGGCGCGGCCCAGCGCCACACAGGCAAGTTCGAGCAGGCGCATCGCGGGACGCTCTTCCTCGACGAAATTGGCGACATGCCCGTCGCCATGCAGGCCAAATTGCTGCGCGTGCTTGAAGAAGGCGAGGTCGAGCGCATCGGGTCCGCCAAGCCAACCAAGGTCGACGTCCGCGTCGTGGTGGCCACTCATCGTAATCTCGAGCAGCTTGTCGAGTCGGGTGGTTTCCGCCGCGACCTCTATCATCGCGTGGTCGTCTTTCCCATTGAACTTCCCCCGCTCCGCAAGCGTCCAGAAGATCTGCCCGCGCTCGTCGAACACTTCGCCCGCCAAGTCAGCGCCCAAAATGGCTGGAAGCACGTTCCTTTTGCACCTGCCGCCATTGAGGCTTTGCAGCACTATGCGTGGCCCGGCAACATCCGCGAGCTCCGCAATGTCGTCGAACGCCTCCTGCTGCTGGCCGACGGAGAAGTGACCGCCGAGGCCGTCCGTTCTGTCCTGCCCCACGCATCCCACCCCACCGCCGGCGATGCACACAGCCCAGCTCCGGGAACTCCTCTCGCCGACCGCGTCCTCGCCTTCGAACGCGCCCAGGTGCTGGCCGAACTCGAACGCAACGGCAAGCACGTCACGCAGACCGCGAAGGCCCTCGGCCTCGAGCGCAGCCACCTCTACAAGAAATGCCAGCAACTCGGCATCGATCTCAAAAACTTCCACGGCACCTCAGAATAGAACCGACCAGAATTGAGCGGACCAGGACTAGAACGGCCCCATGGGTACAGCGGACCCATACAATCGGACAGATGACTTCATCAGGGCAGGGAACTCGTTGAGCGATACTGCGCCACAGGTGTCCGGACGTCTGCCCAAGCGGAGCTGGCACATCGCCTGCCTCCTCGGCGTCGGTGTCCTGGTCAATTACTTCGATCGCGTCAACCTCTCCGTCTCACACGAATCGCTCATCGCCGCCTTCGGCATCTCAAACATCGCCTTCGGCTATCTCTCCAGCGCCTACAACTGGACCTACGCTCTTTGCCAGTTGCCCGTCGGCGTCTTGCTCGATAAGTTCGGCGTGCGCCGTGTGGGGCGCATCAGCACCTTCGTCTGGGGAATCGCATCGTTCTGCGCATCGATTGCGCCCGGCATTCCAAGCCTCTTCGCCGCTCGATTTCTGCTCGGCGTGGGAGAAGCTCCAACCTTCCCCGCCAATGCCAAGGCCATCGGCCTGTGGTTTCCCGCGTCTAAGCGCGGATTCGCAACCGCAATCTTCGACTCCGCGGCCAAGTTTTCATCCGTCATCGGCGTCCCGCTGCTCGGCATCATTCTGCTGCGTATCGGCTGGCGCTGGAGCTTCGCCCTCACCGGCTTCATCAGCATGCTTTACTTCCTTCTCTTCTGGAAGGTGTACCGCGACCCTGAGGACGAGCCCTCGCTGACAGCTGAAGAGCGGGAGCTGCTGCTCGGCCCACCGCAAGCAGACCCGGCCCATATCGCGAGCCTGCAAGAACCGCAATCTCTTCGACAACTCCTCGGCCAACGCAAAGCCATCGGACTCGCCGTCGGCTTCGGCTCCTATAACTACGTCTTCTATCTGCTGCTCGCGTGGCTGCCGAGTTATCTCACCATCGCGCTTCACATCGATCGCTACCACTCGTTCCTCTACACCAGCCTTCCCTGGCTCGTCGCCACGTTCTGCGATCTGGCCGTAGGCGGATGGCTGGTCGACTCGCTCATCCGCCGTGGCTTCGACGCGAGCCGCGTACGGCAGGCAATCCTTATTGGCGGCACGACGCTCGGCCTCGGCATCCTTGGCGCGGCCCGTGCGCAACATCCCGCCGAGGCGCTGATCTGGATCAGCATCTCCATCGGCGGCCTCTCCGCAGCCGCGCCGGTCGGTTGGTCGGTACCAGGACTGATTGCCAGCCGCGCCAATGTGGGCCGCGTCGGCGGCATCATGAACTTCTCTAACCAGGTCTCCGGCATTGCTGCCTCCACCATCACTGGTTATCTGTTCGCCGCGCATCAGGTCGCATGGGTCTTCGGCATCGCGGGCATCTATCTCGCCATCGGCATCGCGGCCTATGTTTTTCTGCTGGGCAGAATCGAGCCCGAACGCCGTGTCCAACTCAATCCACAGTGAGAGAATGTGAGTGCGGTCAACGCCGTACTCCGCCGCATTTCAGGAGCGCGCATGAAAGCTCTGGTGCTTTCCGAATACAAGAACCTCCAGCTGCAAGACCTGCCCATCCCACTGCCAGCCGCGGACGAACTGCTGATTCGCATCAAAGCCTGCGGCATCTGCGGCAGCGATGTGCACGGCTTCGACGGCAGTACGGGTCGCCGCATCCCGCCCATCGTGATGGGACACGAGGCTTCCGGAGTAATCGAAGCCATCGGTCGCGAAGTATCAGAATTCCGCGTCGGCGATCGCGTCACCTTCGACTCCACCGTCTACTGTGGGGAATGTTTCTATTGCCGGCGCGGCCAAATCAATCTATGCGATCGTCGCGAAGTGGTCGGCGTCTCCACGCCTCTGTTTCGGCGCATGGGCGCATTCGCTGAATACGTTACCGTACCGGCGCGGATCGCCTACGCCCTGCCGGATACCATGCCTTTCGCGCACGCCGCGCTGATTGAAGCAGCGTCCGTCGCGGTCCACGGCGTTTCGCTTACGCCCATCGAACCCGGCGATACCGCAGTTGTCATCGGCGCCGGCATGATCGGCCTCCTCACCTTGCAGGCGGCGCGGCAAGCAGGGGCGAGTCGCGTCTATGTGGTCGACCTCGACGACACGCGCCTGAAGATGGCGCTCGATCTCGGCGCTACCGAAACATTCAACTCAAAAACGCAGAATGTCGTTGCTGAAATTCAGAAGCGAACGGAAGGCCGCGGGGCGGACATCGCTCTCGAGTGTGTCGGTATCACCGACGCCATCGTTCTCGCCGTCGAGAGCGTGCGCAAAGGCGGTGCGGTGACGCTGATCGGCAATGTCGCGCCCAAGATTGACCTCGCACTGCAGTCCGTGGTCTCGCGCCAGATTCGCTTGCAGGGCTCCTGCGCATCGTGTGGAGAATACCCCGAGTGCATCGCCATGATGGCCGACGGGAGAATTCGCGTAGAGCCTCTGGTCTCCGCAGTTGCGCCGCTGTCTGAAGGCGCATCGTGGTTCCAGCGCCTCTACGATCGGGAGCCCGGTTTGCTGAAAGTTGTGCTCCAGCCTTAGAGGATACGAACAATGAGCGAGAACTTCTTCGATCTGTCGGGGCAGGTCGCCCTTGTCACCGGAACCAGCCGCGGCCTGGGCCAATACTTCGCCCGCGCGTTGGCCCGTGCCGGCGCCGACATTGCCATGACCAGCCGCGACAAGAACACGCTCGGAGATTTCGCGCGCGAAATCGAGGCACTGGGGCGCAAGACCTTCTCTACCGACCTCGACGTACGCGACCACGCCAGTATCCAGCGTGCCGTTGCCGCCATCGAAGAGCACTTCGGCAAGATCGACATTCTCGTCAACAACGCGGGCTGCAACATTCGCAAGCCCGCACTCGACGTCACGTGGGACGACTGGAACACCATCCTCGATACCAATCTGCGCGGCTCGTTCTTCGTCGCTCAGGCTGCGGCGCGGGGCATGATCCAGCGCAGCTACGGCCGCATCATCAATATTGGTTCCGTCACCAGCGTTGCAGGCTTTGCCGGCCTCGCTCCCTACGGCGCCAGCCGCGGCGGCATCAAGCAACTCACCATGAGCCTCGCAGACGACTGGGGCAAACACGGCGTCACCGTCAACTGCCTCGCTCCCGGATGGTTCAAGACGCGCCAGAATCAGGTGCTCTACGAGAACGCGAAGTGGGTTGAATACATCACCGATCGCATTCCAGTAAAACGGCCGGGCCGCCCTGACGATCTCGACGGCGTCGTCGTTTTTCTTGCCTCCGAGTCAAGCCGCTATGTCACCGGGCAAACACTTCTGGTCGACGGCGGCGTCTCCACGGGAGCGACAAAGGCTACAGTCTAGCCGCGCGCCTCCCTCACTCTGGAGAGTCAAGCCTCTCGCCACCTAACGCCACGACGTGCCGCCATCCGCAGTGGCCCACTTCGTTCCATCAGCAGCTTCGACGGTTCCGCTCAGAGCGTTCTCGAATCGGATGTGCGCAAGCGTGTGTCCTCGGCCATCCTTCTCCGGCAAGGGGACCCCTTGCCACGTCAAGCCGCGATCATGCGACAGGTAGAGCGCATCGTTCTCGCCTCCAACCCACACCGCGCCGCCGATCACCGCAACCACGTTCACCTTCGTCAGGCTCGCGACCGCCACCGGCTCCCAAGGCCCCTGGCCATACGAGCTCTCCAGGTGTCCCGCCACATCGATCCGCCAGTGAGCAGAGGCATCGGCCTTCATCGCACTCTTCGCAAACGCGCCGACAAACGACGGTGCCGAAGCCGATATGGACGGCGGCGATGCAGTCCGCGGTTCAGCAACTGCCCGTGCCGATTGCTGCTGTTGGCTCACGCTGTCCTGGATCAGATTCTGCGGAACATCCTGTTGCCGCGTCGTCTCAACGCTCTGTCCGCTCGCAACGCTCACGCTCTCTGTCGCCGACTGCCGGGCGACATCGCCGTTGCGCGTCGTCGCGAAAGCCGGCACTGCTTCCTGCAGTCGAGCGTTCTCGTGGGGCCGCACGCCTTGTGCGTTGGCTTTCTTCTTCGCAGGTTCCGCACGCAGCGGTGCGGAAACGGCAGGCTTGCCTTGCGTCGCGGGCAATGGCGCAGGGGGCGGCGTATTCACGGCGACGGCGCTCGACGACTCCGGCACAGCCGTCGGCTTGGTTGTTTGGTGTTCGTAACGAATCACCGCAACAGAAATTCCTGCCAGGCAAGCCGCAGCCGCCCACGGCAGCCACACGCGCGACTTCGACCGCGTTGGCCGCTTCTGCCGATCCTGAGAACGCGGGGCCACAACCGGCGCGGCCATTGCAGGCGCAGCCGCGGCAACCAGTCCGAATTCGTGCGCTGGAACAAGATCCGCCACTCCCGCCAAGCTCAGCACCTCGCGGCACTCCGCGCAATGCGCCACATGCGCCATCACGTCTTCGCGCTCGCGCGCCAGCAAAGAGCCCTCGGCAAACGCCGTCAGCAAATCGGCGTCAGGGTGCTCCCCGCGCGGCTTGTTTGCCGCTAGCGCGTGGATCAGCGAATTGGGTCGTGAAGGCTCCATCGACATCTTTAGAACGGCTCCGTATTGCGTTCTTGCCGCAATTGTCTTTCCACGTCTACATGCAGGTCACGCACGTCTAACTCGGCCAGCAGGTCATCGCATTGCCGGGCATTCAACCCGCCCGCCGCCAACTGGTATTGAATCTTCTTGCGCAGCGAGTCGGTCAGGCGGTCAAGCTTTCTGCTGATCGTCGACTCGTGCACGCCCAGCTGTCGCCCGATCTCGGCAAGCGTACACCGATCAAGATAATAGGATGCGAGCAGGAATCGCTCCTCGCTGCTCAAAGCCGCCAGCACCTGCTCCACAGTAGCCGCCACGCGACCGTCGCCATCCAGGGTTGCTGCATCATCCTTCGCTGCAAACCAGGCGCCCGCCTCCACCTGCTCTTCCAGGCTCACATCCTTGGCCTGCGCGCGACAACGGTCCACATGCTTTTGCGCCAGCACGGTGCGCAGCCAGCCCTGCAGCGATCCGCGCCCCATGTAATATTGCAGCTTCGAAATCCGTCGCCCTTCGCGATTGGGCATGCCAAACAGCTCGGCATACAGGCCATCCGCCAGCTCGCGTCCCGCCGCTTCATCCCGCGCAATATGCGTGGCCATCGCGTGCAGCACATGCCGGAACCGCGCCAGAAACTCATCCCAGGCCGCGTCGTTGCCATCGGAGCAAGCCCGCGCCAGCGCAAGTTCCTCCACATGCAGTGTCGCAACCAGCTCCAGCTTCTCCGCCTCGCTGAAGTCCCTGCCATACCGGTCCACCACCGCGGTCACATGCTCCGCAAATGCCTCTTCTGAGATGCCATAGCGAACCGCCCGCGATTCGCCATAGCGCTGGCGAATGGCTGTGCGCACGCGGCTTTCCGATGCAGTGCCTTCAACCGGCATGGTGTGTCCCCGAGGATAGCAAATTCTCTGCAAGATGCGGCGACAGGCCCGTTCTCTCTAAGAGCCGCTTCAGCGGCGTCAACCGGAGGGATGCAATGGATACAGTCTTGGAAGATGCATTTGGCTTTGAAAACCGCGGTCGAAACCACCGTCATGCGGACTGGCGAGGAGTCGTGACCGCGCTCTGCGGGTTCCTGTTTGCCTCGCACGCATGGGCCGGAGGGCCGGCGGACGACCATGCTTTTCATGTGGGACCGCCGATCGTCCGCGGCAACCTGGCTGTCTTTCCCGTTACCGCCAACGGCGTGCACGACGCCTCCCAGTTCCTCACCCTCGACGAAGGCATCCGCTCCGGCCAGGTCACTGTGACCGAAGCGGGCGACGAGCGCGGCATCGTGCGCCCCGGGCAGCCCCTTCCACCTCATCGCGGCGGAGGCGCTGAGGTCAATCGCCTCGTGCTGTACAACAACTCATCGCGTCCTCTGCTGCTGCTCGCCGGCGAAATCGTGACCGGCGGCAAACAGGATCGCGTCGTGGGAGCCGACCGCATCGTGCCCGCAGGCTCCGGCCCCATCGACCTCGGCGTCTTCTGCGTCGAGCCCGGCCGCTGGGTCGCCTCCAGCCCGACCTTCGGCTCCATGGGCGTGCAGATGGCTCAACCCAGCGTGCGCACACCTGCCATGGCCGAACAGAATCAGAGCCGCGTCTGGGAGAACGTGCGCGCTTCAAATGCCAAGGTCGCCCGGAGTCTCGGCGCCACCGAGTCCGTGAGCGTGGGAGACACCACGTCCTACGCCAAAGTATTCGCCAGCCCGCCGGTCGTTAAAGCGGTCGCCCAATACGGCGGCGCCGACACCGAACAGTCCATTCTGCGCGAGCTGCGGGCCCAAAAAGCGGTGGGCGTAGTCATCGCCATCGATGGCCGCGTCATGTGGGCCGACATCTTCGCCAGTCCTGATCTGCTGGCAAAGTACTGGTCCAAGCTCATGCGCAGTTATGTCGCCGAGGCCATTACATCCGCCAGCGGTTCTGCCGTTCCTGATGTGCACGATGCCGAGCAGTTCATCAACACCCTGGGCGGCGGGCGCGAAGTGGTCGAGACGGAGGCCGACGTCTTCCGGCGTACTGAAATCACGGGCGAAGGCTACCGTGTCTTTACGCTCACCTCTTTGCTGCCCAAGACCGGCTTTGAGGTGCACCTGACTAAGTTGCGCCAGTAGCCGGCAGGCAATCGACGGGAGCCGGGCCGCTCACTCGGCTCCTTATCGAATGCCCGCGCCGCCAAAGAATGTGCGAATCGACTCGTTGCGATGATCGAAGATCCGATCGAGCTCCGCGCGCACAAAGAGACGATGCACAGCCGCACCCAGCAGGCCGAATGGCATCTCGTACATCACTTCGTCGCGCATCTCGGTACCCAGCGGAGTGGTCTCGAATGCGTGCCGATGACGCCACACCTTGTAGGGCCCCGAAACCTGAACATCGACAAAATACGTGTCCGGCACAAACTCCTCGATCAACGTGCGCCATCGAACCGGCACACCGTGCAGCCGCAATTCATAGTCGATCAACGTGCCGGCCTGCATCACGAGCGGGCCAGGCGTCAGGATATGGAAATGCAGGGTCGACGGGGTGATGCGTTCCAGGTTGCGCGCGTCCGCGAAGAAGCCGAATACCTCCGGCTTCGACCGCGCAATCATCGTGGACCGCTCCAGTCGATAGACCATCGTCTCCCCCAACTCCCCCGAGACGCGTCCCACGCGAACGAGCCCACTCTCATCTTGCTGCGTCCCCGGTCGTCCTGAACCGGTCTTTCACGGGATACGTAATCGGCTTTCGCCGGATCAACAAAGGGGCGGAGCTTTCGCTCCTCGCAACAACGCCCCCTCCACACGACAAGTTCCTTGCAGGTCGCATCTTATCCCTCGTGGAGATGTCAAAAGACCGCGGAGAAAAACTGAATGACGACCAACAGCAAAAAAGAGACGAACAGTTCTGTACAGCAGCTCATCGACGCCCTCAATGAAGATCTGGCGCGCGAATACCAGGCCATCATCGCCTATACCGTCTACAGCAATGTGCTGCGTGGAGCGCAATGGATGAACATTGCCGCCGAACTCAAGCTCCATGCGGCCGAAGAGCTGCAGCACGCCCTCATCATCGCCGACCAGATCGACTACCTCGGCGGCATGCCGACCGCCGTTCCCAAGCCGGTCAAGACTTCAGAGAAAGCTGAGGAGATGATTCGATTTGACCTGGACAACGAGACGGAGACGATTCGTAACTACCGTCAACGTGTCCATCAGGCCGAGGCTCTCGGCCACTACGCGCTGTCCGAACAGCTGCGAATGATCATCTCGCAGGAGCAGGAACACCAGCACGACTTGGCCACGGCTCTCGGCATCGAGGTGCCCAACGTTCTGCCGCAGGGCGCTTAGGGCCACGTTGCAATCCCGATCCGGCCAGACCGTTTCAACCCCAGAACCAGCTGCGGCCAATCGGGGTCGAATCAAACCCGTGCCGTGTGCCTCAAGCACGCGCAAAGGCAGAATGCGCTCCGGGAAGCACTTCTGTTATGGAGGTTCGAACGCGTTCTGGTGCGGATCTCTGTGCGCGTGTTCTTGTTTGGATTCATTCCTGTCGGATTCGCAGAGGTGGTCCTCCTGATCTGGAAGACTAGCCTCTGAAGGCGTGAGGCTGATTCACCCGCGCTACGACCGCAGTTTCATCGTATCGTGAACAAGCTACAATGGTTGCATCTCATGTGGGCCTGTAGCTCAACGGTTAGAGCAGGGGACTCATAATCCCTTGGTTGGGGGTTCGAATCCCTCCGGGCCCACCACGTCATGCTTGCGGAGACGCGTGCTTCAACCGGTGACTGATCCTTTGACTTCGGCCACGGGGTCTTTCAACATTCCAGACGGAGTAGGTTTTTCAGGTCGGACGCAGTTTCTCCCCGTGTTCTTTGCGTCGTAGAGAGCTTCGTCCGCCTTGGCCACCAGTTCCTCCACGCCCGCGCCCCAAACATACTCGGCAATTCCAAAACTGCAGGTGACGTTGATGCTCCTGTCGTCCAGCGCAATGGGATTCGCCTGAATGCGATTGCGTAGCGCCTCTGCCCTTTCAATCGCGACCGCAAAAGGACAGCCCGGAAGCAGAATCAGAAACTCTTCACCACCATAGCGGCCGATAGCTTCGTGTCTCCTGACCCCACGGCGCAAGCTATCGCTGATGCCCCGAAGAACGACGTCTCCGGCCAGGTGACCGAAAGAATCGTTGACGCCTTTGAAGTGGTCAAGATCGGCCATTACGATGCAGAGAGATTCGTTGTCTCGCTTACACCGGCTCGCTTCGCTGTCCAGCATTTCCATGATCACGCGCCGATTCCAGAAGCCGGTGAGACTGTCGCGCATCGCCTGGTCACGCAACAAATGCTTGGCCGTCTCCGCCTCCTCCAGCGCCTTGCGAAGTTGGGCCGTTCTCTGTTCGACAATCCCCTCAAGGTTCTCGGTTTTCCTTACGAAATGTCGAACGCGGGACACATACACCCGCCAAATCAAGAGGAGTATGCCTAGCACGCACAAGCCGCGGAACAGGCGCGTCTGATAGTAGTGCGGCAAAATCTCGAATTCCTTGACCGTTGGCTTGTCGCTGCCGCGTCCGTCGCTATTGAAAGCCATGACCTCGAAGCGGTAGTTTCCTGGAGCTAGATTTGAGTAAGTGGCGATCCGCCTGCTCTGGGCATCGATCCAATCGCCTTCCACGCCTACCAGACGATACCGCAGATGCATCTGATCCGGCCTGACAAAACTCGGCGCCGTAAAGGCAATTTCCACCTGCCCGCTGCCTGGACCGATACGAAGCCCATCATGGATCGACGATGCAGGTTTGCCGTCTGCCGTAATACTTTCGACCTCAGCAAGAGGAGAGACATCATTCTCCCGGATGTGGCGGGGGTCAATCATGGCCAGCCCTGCCGTCGTCGTAAACCACAGCCGGCCAGAGCTGTCCTTGGCAATCGCCGGTTGTGCAATCGACGTGCACTCCATCGAACGAAGTCCATCCGAGTACCCATACACATCGCTGCGCACCCGGTTGATCCGCCCGTCCGCATAATCGTTCAGATCTTCCAGGCGGATGCGTGAGATGCCGCGCGCGCCTCCCAGCCAGAGATAGCCGAAGTCGTCTTCTTCGACCGCTCGAACGCTGTTGTCTGATAAACCTTGGTCGACCCCGTAGTGCGTGATTTTCCCGTCCTTCAAGCGGTTCAGCCCAGCCAGCGCAGTCCCAGCCCACACCACGCCCTGGGGATCAACGTAGACCGAAGTGAGAAAAATACTTGAAAGGCCATCCTTCAATGAGAACGTTGTGGATTTGCCGTCCTTCAGCCGCACCAGTCCATGCAGGTACGAAGCGATCCAGAGGGCGCCATCAGGAGCGACAGCGAGAGCCTTCACGCGGCCCTCGATCGGAACGGACTCAAGATGCCGGTCGCGAAGGCGAAACAGCCCGTTCGGCATGTCGAATCCGAACCACAAGTTGCCGCCATGATCCTCCGCCATGGTCGGGACTTCAGGAGATAAAGGACCGTGCAATCGGATGGTGGAGAATTGACCTCGCTTCAACTCTGTAATGCTGCCCGCACCGGAGCCAATCCATAGAGTTCCATCGTGCTGCTGGAGCAGTCCCAAAGCCCTTTTGTCAGGCAGGCCGTCCTTAATTGAATAACTGCGGACATTCTCTCCCTCGACACGATTCAATCCGGCATCGCGGGTTCCCACCCAAAGGCTCCCATCGGCAGCTTGCATCACGCTCGCCACAGAGTTCGAAGTCAGACCCTCCTGTTTCCCCACATTGGTGAATCGACCATCGCGCAGCATCGAAACCCCGGCGTCTTCCCAACCCACCCATAAATCGGACTCTCGATCTTCAAACACCCAATCAGGACTATCGCTTTCAAGTCCTTGAAAGAGCTCCAGTCTTCGATCCTGCATCCGGGCCAGGCCGATGTTCTCAAATGCGATCCAAACATTGCCGTCCCGGTCTTCTTTGAGAGAGTTGACGCGGGCTCCCTTTGTGCTTCCACCGTCCCACCACGCTGCGATTGAACCGGCTTTCCAACGACCAATTCTCCCGTCCCTCGTGCCTGCCCAGACCACGCCACCCCTTCCGACTGCGACCGCTTCGATCGGCGGACTCGGGACGCCGTTCCATGAGGAATAGGTGGTAAATTTTCCAGCGCGGAAACTCACCAGCCCCTTGCCGGTCGCCACCCATATAGTTCCGTCTTTTCCTTCGGCGATACCGCCAATGCTGTTCGAAGGCAGTCCGTCCGCCATGGTGTAGTTGCGGAGCGAGTTTCCATCAAGATGGCGGAGTCCCCGGTCGCTGCTGAACCACACGCTGCCATCTTGCGCTGCGCACAGGTCATAAATGTCGATGCGCGTTTCCGGCTCATTCCTGAAACTTTCGAAGCGTCCATTGCGGTAGTGGGCCAGTCCACTCATCGTCCCGATCCAAAGACTGCCATCCGGACCAGTCGAGAGGCTGCGCACGAACCTGTCGCCTAATCCAGGTGCGTTCTTCTCATCAAATGTGACGAAGGTCCTGCCATCAAATCGGACCAGGCCATTCTCGGTCGCCAGCCAAAGAAAACCATCCTGGGTCTGGGCGACCCCCATCACGGCTTTTTGATCGAACCCGTCTTGAACGTTCCATGAAGAAAGCAGATACTGGCTCAACCTCTTCGATGGATCGAGCGCGAACGCAGAGCGTGGGCCTGGAAAGTAGGCGAAGAGCAGACTCAGGAAGAGCCAACGAGAAGCCACCCGCAGCTGCCCAAACCCACCCCGCCAACGAGAAACAACCCGCATGTGCTCAAGCCTGCCCTTGTCTCTCTAATATCGGCCGAACATGAGCATATTCTAGTGCTCCAGACGAAGGCGATCGAACGCTTGGCTGAAGCGGGAACTCAATGGGTCGAAGGTACAGAAGCGGCACATCGTCCGCTTTTTCCCTTCCAGGAAGAACGTATCTAAATTGTGGTTGCTCAATTGCTTAGGCATCCGCTCAAGTACGCATCGATCTTCTTCGTCACCGTTCTCCGTATACTTTAGCCAGCCCATGCCGACGCAACTCGACACCATCCTCGCTTCCACGCGCGCTTCCGTCGCGCACGCGAAGACGCATGTGTCCACGGCACAGCTTGAGAAGCAAGCCTCCCTGCACCAGCCGCGCGGTTGGACCGCCCCTCTGCGCCGGCGTGCTGCTTCCAGTCCCGCCATCATCGCCGAAATCAAGAAGGCTTCGCCCTCCAAAGGCCTCATCCGCGCTGATTTCGATGCCGCGTGGCTGGCCGCTCGCTATCAAGCCGGCGGAGCGTCAGCGCTTTCCGTCCTCACCGATGCGCCGTACTTTCAGGGCAGCCTGCGCAACCTTCAACTGGCTTCAGAAGCCGTCGAACTCCCGTGTCTGCGCAAAGATTTCATGGTCGACGAGTACCAGATTGTCGAAGCGCGCGCGCATCGTGCCGACGCCATCCTGCTCATTGCCGCCGCACTGACCGATGCCGAGATGAAGCGTTTCGCCGAGACCGCGCACCACATGAGCCTCGACGTGCTGGTCGAAGTCCACACCGCCGGCGAACTCGATCGGGTACTCTCCGCGCTGGGTACGGACGGAGCCGACGCCATCGGCGTCAACAATCGTGACCTCAAGACCTTCGAGGTGCGGCTCGAAACTTCGCTTGCCCTCATCGATCGCATCCCCACCGGCGTTGTCCGCGTCGCCGAAAGCGGCATTGCCACCCCCGACGATCTTGCTCGCCTTCGCACTGCCGGCTTCGACGCCTTTCTCATCGGCGAGAGCCTGATGCGTCAGCCCGATCCGGGCGTCGCCTTGTCCACACTGCTTGCCGGAGCCCTGGCCACGTCGTGAGTCTCTGGATCAAAATCTGCGGCAACACATCTCTGGCCGATGCGCAGATCGCCGTCGACGCCGGTGCTGACGCTCTTGGCTTTGTCTTTGCGCCCAGTCCGCGCCGCGTCACTCCAGCGCAGGTAGCAGAAATCACGCCTAACCTGTCACCCACGGTGGAGAAGATCGGCGTCTTTGTCGACACACCCATCGCCGACATTCTCGAAGCGATTCACGTCGCAGGACTCACCGGCGTGCAGTTGCACCCTGCAATCGCCACCGATGTTCCAAGCCAATTACGTCAGACTCTTGGGCCGTCCTTGCGGATTCTCCGCGTCCTGCACTTCAGCGCCGACATTACCCAGCAAGCCGCCAATGCCCTCGACGACCCATATATGGATGCGCTTCTGGTAGATTCTCGCACCGCAACCGCCGTGGGAGGCACAGGCATCGCGTTCGATTGGCAACAGGCGCGCGAGGCGTTCCATGCCACGAGAAGAGACGGCCCCGCGCACATCGTCGTCGCGGGCGGGCTCAACCCCAGCAATGTTGCCGACGCCATCGCTACCCTGCATCCGTGGGGCGTCGATGTCGTCACCGGCGTCGAAGCTGCTCCCGGCCGCAAAGATCAACAAAAAGTCTGGGCGTTCGTCGCCAACGCGCGCCGTGCACACCGGGCGTAGTCGTTCCTGTCTTTTCAGCGCCGCAGCCGCGCGACATCATGTGCCGTCCATGCCGATCACAAGCTTGCCCGGAACGTGCCACGTCCCTTGATAGCGCATCGCCTCCGGGACCTCGCGGAGCGTGTACTTTTTGTCGATGACCGACTTCAGCTCGCCGCTGGCCAGCCACGCCCCAATCAATGTCAGATCCTGACGATTGGCCTTGGCCACAAACACCGTGAACGTCTGCCGCGAGAACTTCGACTGCGCTAGCCCCACAAGCAAGGCGCCGCACAGCACGATCATCGACTTTGGCCCATCGAGGATGCCCACCCCGACATGCACGCCCCGCGGCGTCAACGCACGCTTGCAGGTGGAGAAAGAATGATTGCCGGCGAGATCGAGGATCAGATCGTACCGCGTCGTGCCGGCAGCGAAGTCTTCTTTGGCGTAATCGATCGTGCGTTCTGCCCCCAGTGATCGCACCAGCTCTGCGTTCCGCGCGCTGCACACGCCGGTCACGTGCGCTCCGAAGATCCTGGCAAGCTGCACGGCGTAGGTGCCCACACCTCCTGAGGCTCCGTTGATCAGCACGCTTTGCCCCTGCCGAATCTTCCCCTTGTCGCGGAGCCCCTGCAGAGCCGTGAGTGCCCCAATCGGCGCGGCCGCCGCGTCTTCGAAGGAAACACTTTCTGGCTTGACGGCCAACGCCTTTTGCTCGGCGATGGCAAACTCTGCGAATGCGCCCTTGCAACAGCCAAAGACGGCATCGCCTGGCTTGTACTGGGTCACGCCCATCCCAACAGCTTCCACCACTCCTGCCGCATCGACCCCCGGATGCCTCACTTTGCGCCCGCCCAGCAGCTGCATCAGCGCCGGTCCGCCCTTCAGTATGTGACAGTCGAGCGGATTCACGGCAGCGGCGCGTACCCTGATCAGGACTTCATCAGCGCCCGGCGTCGGTTTCTCCATCTCCTCATAGCGCAGAACTTCCGGAGGTCCATTCCTGCGATACACGATAGCGTTCATCCGATCGCCTTGCCTTTCATGCCTTTACTCAACCCCGCACACCTTGGAGACGCAAGCTCCCGGGTCACCGCAGCGCGTGATCAAGGCGGGAGCCGCGCCCAATCCACCGAGCCCTTGGGTAAACTGAAGAAGTCACGCAGCTCGCCGACAGCAGTGTAGGAGTTTCCCATGGCATCCGTCATTCTTCCCGCAGCACCCTCCGAATCTCGTCCCGGACGCTTCGGTGTCTACGGCGGCCGTTACGTGCCAGAGACCCTGATGGCTGCTCTAGTTGAGCTGGAACATGCGTACGACGAAGCCAAGGCCGACGCCGCATTTCAGGCCGAACTCGCCTTGCTCCTCAAGGACTTTGCCGGCCGCCCCACCCCCCTCTACTACGCCAAGCGCCTCACCGAAGAACTGGGTGGCGCAAAGATTTATCTCAAGCGCGAAGACCTGCTCCACACCGGCGCGCACAAGATCAATAACGCCCTCGGCCAGGCACTGCTCGCCAGGCGCATGGGCAAAAAGCGCATCATCGCTGAAACCGGCGCCGGCCAGCATGGTGTCGCTACCGCCACAGTCTGCGCCCTGCTCGGCATGGAGTGCGTCGTCTATATGGGCGACGTCGACATGGAGCGCCAGGAGCTGAATGTCTTGCGCATGCGCCTGCTCGGCGCCGAAGTGCGCGGCGTTTCCGCCGGATCCAAAACTCTGAAAGACGCCATCAGCGAGGCCATGCGCGACTGGGTCACCAACGTCCGCACCACCTACTATCTATTGGGCAGCGCACTTGGAGCTCATCCCTACCCCACCATGGTGCGCGACTTCCATCGCTGCATCAGCCTCGAAATGAAACAGCAGATCCTCGAGAAAGAAGGGCGCCTTCCCACCGCCATCGTTGCCTGCGTGGGTGGCGGATCGAACGCCATCGGCGCGTTCTACGAGTTCATTCCCGATCGCCAGGTGCGCCTGATCGGCGTCGAAGCCGGCGGCCGCGGCACCGCATTGGGAGAACACGCTGCCCGCTTTCAGGGCGGAGAGCCCGGCGTCCTCCAGGGAACCTACTCCTACGTTCTGCAGGACGAAAACGGGCAGATCGCGCTAACCCATTCGGTTTCCGCGGGCCTCGACTACGCGTCCATCGGTCCGGAACATGCGATGCTCCACGACCTTGGCCGCGCCGAGTATGTTGCGCAAGACGATCAGGCCACCCTCGATGCGGTCGTCAAGCTGGCCCGTACTGAAGGCATCCTGCCTGCCCTCGAAAGCGCGCACGCCGTTGCCGAGGCCTTGCGCATCGCGCCTTCGATGCAGCCGCATGACATACTGGTAGTTAATCTCTCTGGTCGCGGCGACAAAGACATGGGAATTCTGGCCCGCGAACTCAACCTTCAGGGAAAATAAATCAATTTCGATGATTCGTTTCGATCACAAACCGGGGTTGGTGGTCTATCTCACCGCTGGCGATCCCTCGCTCGAAGCCACGCGCACGATTGCGCTCGAGGCCATCGACGCCGGTGCCGACGTGATCGAACTCGGCGTGCCCTTCAGTGATCCCGTGGCCGACGGCCCCATCATTCAACGCGCCAGTGAGCGTTCCCTCGCCCGCGGAACATCCCTCAAAGACGTGATCGCTCTGGCGCGCGAAATTCGCGCCGCACGCCCCCAGGCCGGTCTCATTCTCTTCACCTACTTCAATCCCGTGCTGCGCTACGGCCTCGCGAAATTCGCCGACGATGCCGCAGCTGCAGGTGCCGACGGCGTTCTGCTCACCGACGTCATCGTCGAAGAGGCTGCCGACTACATCGCCGCAATGGAGCGCGTGCACCTGGCGCCTGTATTTCTCGCCGCGCCCACCAGCGACGACGAGCGCATCGAGGCCATCGCCCGGCATAGCAAGGGATTTGTTTACGCCATCTCGCGCACCGGCATCACCGGCACCCAGCAGAGTCTCGCCACCGATGCCGCCGCGCTGGTTGCGCGCATTCGTCGATGGACCAGGCTGCCCGTTGCCGTGGGGTTCGGCATCTCCAATGCGGAACACGTCGCCCAGGTGGCGGAGTTCGCGGATGCCGCGGTGATTGGCAGCGCCATCGTCGAGTTGATTGAGAAGTCGACAGAAGAAACTGCGGGATCTGCAGTCGCTCGATTTATCAAGGGTCTGCGCCAACAGCCAGTGGCGCTGGCCCGCTAACTGACCCCACCCGTTGTTAAGGATTCAACTTACGCTTCCCACGCGCTTGCCGGCGCGCTTTCGCGCAGGTGCCGGCAAGTTCGCAACACGAGGATGGAATGACTCTCGAAGAACTGCGAGATCGCATTGATGTTCTGGACCGCCAGCTCGTTGAACTGCTCAGCGAGCGGGCCCGCGCTGCGTTGATGATCGGTCACCTCAAGGTGAAAACCTCTCTGCCGGTGTATGAGCCGGCCCGCGAGAAGATCATCTACGCCAACGTGCGCGCCGCCAACAAGGGCCCCCTGCCCGACATCGAGCTCACGCACATCTACGAGCGCATCATCGACGTCATGCGAGCGCTGCAGAGGAATGAGTTGGCATCGGAACGCAATGCCCTGTCGAATACTTCCGGATCGTCCGCGCCAGCTGCGGGCGCCGGTTCGTCAGGCCAAGGCACAGGCGCCGTGGCGCCCGGGACTGAGAAGACAAAATGATAGTTGCCATGCAGGAACATGCCACCGAAGAGCAGATCGATGCGGTCATCGACGTCATGGTGGAATCGGGAATCGGTGTCCATCGCACCACCGGCGCAAGTCAAACCATCCTCGCGGGAGTAGGACCCACTGCGGGCGTCGACCTCACCAAGTTCGAAAACCTTTCAGGCGTTCTGCACGTACACCGCATCAGCTCACCCTACAAGCTCGCCGGGCGCGGCTTCAGGCCCGAGGGCACGGTCGTCGAATTCCGTAACGGCGTCAAAGTCGGCGGCCAGCGCGTGGCCGTCATGGCCGGGCCATGCTCGATCGAAGGGCGCGACCAGATCTTCGAGACTGCGGCGCGCGTCAAGGCCGCAGGCGGAACCTTTCTTCGCGGCGGCGCTTTCAAGCCGCGCTCGTCTCCGTACTCGTTTCAGGGAATGGGCCTCGAAGGTCTCCAGCTCATGCGCGAAGCCGCTGACGCCCATGGCCTGCTGGTCGTCAGCGAGGTTATGGAGATCGCGCAGATCGAGCCCATGCTGCCGTATGTCGACTTGCTGCAGGTCGGCGCGCGCAACATGCAGAACTTCAATCTGCTGCGTGAGCTTGGCCAGGTGCGCAAGCCCGTGCTGCTCAAGCGCGGCATCGCGGCCACCATCGAAGAGTTGCTGCTCTCGGCCGAGTACATCCTCAGCGGCGGCAACTACGACGTCATCCTCTGCGAACGCGGCATCCGTACCTACGAGACTGCCACCCGCAACACCATGGACATCTCTGCGATTCCAGTCGTCAAAAAATTCTCGCACCTGCCCATCGTTGCCGATCCTTCGCATGGCACGGGCTATCGCGACATGGTGGCGCCCATGGCGCGGGCAGCGGTCGCCGCCGGGGCAGACGCGATCATCGTCGAAGTGCATCCCAACGCCGACAAGGCAGTTTCTGATGCCGCACAAACGTTGTATCTGGACCAGTTCGATAAGCTGATGACAGAACTGCGGGTGATCGCACAAGCGGTTGGAAGAACCATATAGAGCAGCGGTGTTTGCGGAGGCAGCGTTGTCAGCGGAGCTGGGATCGCCGGAACTGCCGGCTTCGGGGGCTTCTCGGAACTGCTTCGGGAAGGCATGAAGGGTTAGGGCACGAACGAACTCCGCGAACACGCGCGAAGCGCGGCTAACTCGCAAAGGACCAATGATCGAGCGCATCGCCATTCTGGGCACGGGCCTCCTGGGTACCTCCGCAGGGCTGGCGCTGCGTGCGGCCGGCTATCGCGGCACCATCACCGGTTGGAACCGCAGCACCGAAGGCGCACAGACGGCCCTCGCGATGGGCGCGCTCGACACCGTCGCGACCGACCCGATCGCCATGGCGCGCGAAAGTCAGGTCGTTCTGCTCTGTGCTCCCGTCCACGCCATCCTTGATTGGATGGAGCAACTCGCGGGCGTCCTCGGTCCTGAGCATCTGCTCACCGACGTGGGCAGCACCAAGGCGCAAATCACATCAGCGGCCGACCGTCTCTTCAACCGGCCGGAGCGGGCAGCCTTCCTGCCGGGTCACCCAATGGCGGGCAAAGAACGCGGCGGGGCAGCGCTTGGCGATGCCGTTCTCTATCGCGGCGCCGTGTGGCTGTTCACCGACGATCCTCGATGGAAGCGTTCGCCTCAGTCCGCCCAACTGGTGCAGGACTGGCGCACGTGGGTCAAGGCTCTCGGCGCAAAGGTCATCGACCTCGACGCCGCGCGGCACGACGAGCTTGTCGCCTGGGTCAGCCATCTGCCGCAGTTTCTCGCTACGGCGCTCAGCGCTCTGCTTGAAGACCAGGTCGGCGACGCCCCCGAGCTCAAAGATGTGGGCGGCCGCGGCCTGCGCGAGATGACGCGTCTCGGCGCCAGTCCCTATTCCATGTGGCGCGATATCGCCCACACCAACTCCGACGCCATCCAGAAAGCGCTCTCGGCGCTGGAGCAGCGTCTAACCCATATTCGCGAGAACCTGCGTACGCCGGAACTCCGCGACGAGTTCGATAAAGCCAATCGCTTTCGTAAAGAATGAGGACCACCATGGAAATTAAATTTGCCAACCGCATGAGCGGTGTGCGCGCTTCCGCCGTTCGCGAAATCCTCAAGGTCACCGAGCAGCCCGACGTCATCTCTTTCGCTGGCGGCCTTCCCGCGCCTGAACTCTTTCCTGTCGACGATGTTCTTGCCGCCACCGAACACGTCCTCCGCGAGACCGGATCCGCCGCCCTCCAGTACAGCACCACCGAGGGTTTCGCACCCCTGCGCGAACAGCTCGCCGCGATCTCGCAAGCGCGCGGCATCGCCTGCACTGCAGACGACATCCTCATCACCACCGGTTCGCAGCAGCCCCTTGATCTGGCCGGCAAGCTGTTTATCGATGCAGGCGAGTGCATCTTGACCGAGAGCCCCACCTATCTGGCCGCCCTGCAGGCATTCCGGGTCTACCAGGCGCGTTTTGTCGCGGTGCCTACCGATGAGTTCGGACTCATCCCCGACGCCTTGCCCGCGATCATCGAGCGCGAGCGTCCCAGGTTCCTCTACACCATTCCCAACTTCCAGAATCCCACCGGCGTCACGCTCGCAGTCGAGCGCAGGCGCACTCTCTACTCCATCGCGGCGCAGTACGGCCTCCTCATCCTCGAAGACGATCCGTACGGCGCGCTCCGCTATGCGGGCACCAACATCCCCGCCATCAAGTCGCTCGACACCGAAGGCCTCGTCATCTACAACAGCACTGTCTCCAAAACCATTGCCCCCGGCTTGCGCATTGGGTGGACCGTGGCTGCGCCCGAAATTCGCCGCCGGATGACCATCCTCAAACAGGCTGCCGACATTCACACCTCCACCCTCGACCAGCGCATCGTGCATCGCTATCTCGCCGACTGCGACAGCGACGCGCACATCGAACGCATTCGCGCCTCCTACGGCGAACGCTTTCGCCTCATGGACGCTTGCCTGCGCGAGACCATGCCCGAAGGTTATGTCTGGACTCATCCCGAGGGCGGAATGTTTCTCTGGGTCACCTGTCGCGAAGGCGTCAACACGCAAGACATGCTTTCCGAAGCCATGGCGCACAAGGTCGTCTTTGTCCCTGGCCGCGACTTCTTCACCGACGGCTCCGGGGCGCGCTACATGCGCCTCAACTTCTCTAACGCAACTCCGGATCAGATTCGAGCGGGTGTTGCGCGCCTGGCCGCCGTGTGCGCCAATGCAATCCAGCCCGTCGCTTAAGTGCACTTCAAACTGCGAACTAAGAACTGAGCCTGCGTGACCGTTCAGGAGCAATTCGGCCAGATCGATATCTACGTCTTCGATCAGATCCTGCGCGGCAACATTGCCCCCGGGATGCGCGTTCTCGACGCAGGATGCGGCTACGGACGCAACCTCGTCCATCTGCTCCGAGAAGGATGCGAAGTATTCGCGGTCGATCAGGACGCGGCCGGCGTAGACCACGTGCGCAAATTATCGGAGTCGCTCGACACGGGATTGCCGGCCGAGAATTTTCAGGTCGCTTCCCTTGACCAGATCCCTTTTCCCGATGAGTTTGCCGATGTGGTCCTCTGCAGCGCTGTGCTGCACTTCGCGCGCGACGGGCGGCATTTTCTGGCTATGTTGAAGGAGCTGTGGCGTGTCCTGCGTCCCGGCGGCATGCTGTTCTGCCGACTCGGTTCGCGGATCGGGATGGACTTCGAATCGGTGCGCCCCAATATCTATCGCACCGGCGACGGATCCGAATGGTTTCTCGTCGACGAGAAAATGTTGCTGCGCTTGACCAATGAGTTGAATGGTGTGATGGTCGATCCGCTCAAGACAACCGTTGTGCAGGACTATCGCTGCATGACGACGTGGGTACTACGCAAGCGACGGGGCTAACGCTTCGCGTGTTCAAGCACGCGCCGTCCCGACGTTCTCGACCTTATCGTTTGAAATTTTTGAAACGGATTTTCTCAAACCTGCTGTGCGATCGCTTCACTCACCGGATCGAGCACGTTGAATCCTTCCCCGCGCGCAGCATCCAGCAGGGGTTGAAACGCCGACACAAAGATGATCTCCGTGCCCTGAAACATCTCCCGCGCCACAATTGCCGCACCCAGTTGGATTGCGTCCGGCCAGCGCAGTTCGGTGCGATCCAGCAGTTGCCGCGCCGCTTCAAGAACCGCCGGATTCAGCGGCTCCTGCACCATGCGGGCAGCCTCGATGCGCAGAATTTCCAGTGCAGCCAGCGCGTCCTCGGGGCTGATGGCACCCGCGCGTGCCCGGCGCCGAATCGCGGAGTAGACCTCCAGGGGCGCCGAAGCAGCAATCAACTTGCGGTTATCCTCGACGGATTCCATCAGCTTGATCAGCCCGTCTGTGCCTGGTTCTTGCACAAACAGCTTCGCGAACGCCGTGGATTCGAGGAAGTAGCAACTCACAGAACGCCGCGCTCCTCTTCAATCACCTCAACCAGCGATGCGCCGCTGACCGACACCGGGTGGAAGCGCTGCGCCTCCTCGGGAATGTTGGCCTCGGCACGGTTCAGGCGAATGGTCGTCGTCGGATAGGCCGGCGTCTTGGGGTTGGCAATCTTGCTCGTCAACACCACGCCGCGTTGAATGGCCTCCGCCAACACTGCCTGGCGGGACTCAGGATGCTGGTTCCAGCGATAACTCTTGCGCGGCAAAAACGAATCCCGGAACCACTTCAGCGCAATAAACGCATGACCGCCCCGTTCGGCTTCGGCCAGCGCTGCGCACAGTTCCTTCACCCGCGCTTCAAGATCGGCAGAAAGAATAGCCGGCTGCAAATCTTCTTCGCCGTCAAACGAGTGTTCCGCCGCAATCCTCGGCACGCGAAACTCCCGCGGACCGGCTCCGCCCTCTTCGCTGCGCTCAAAATAAATGCGCACTTCGTCTTCTTCGGGCGACCAGCTCTCGGCCGATGCGTTCCGGCGCTTGCTGCGACCGTTCTCGCTGCACAATTCCACAATCACCTGGTATCCCGGAGGCGCGAGGAAGCGCAATGCTCTCGCCAGACCCGGATCCTGCGAAAACGCAAGTTCGCCCAGGGCTTCTTCAATAATCTCTTCTGCTTCAGGAATAGTTAGATTGCTGACATCTATGCTGCTTTGCGCAGTTCTTGACCCCTTCATTGCTGGCTCCCCTATAACGCCCCTTTTAACCCCATGCGGCGGCGGATACGAATAGTCCGAAGAACTTGGTCCTGAATGGTTTAGCCACGCTAACGTACTTACCGGCCCCAGGCAAGAAGATTCCTGATGAGGCTTTCCCCTTCAGATGAAACGCGATTGCCGGCGCCTGCAGCACTCCGGAGAGAGAACTGCGCAGCACCAACCAGTCGATCGTTTGTCCCCATGAACCTAAAAAGGAAGTTCGGCAAGCTCTAGCTAAACAGACCCAGGATCTAACCCCGTCCTAGTTTAATCGATCATAATACGTTTCTTATCCATTGTTACAGGAATTGCGAAAGTCAAATTTGACCGGAAAAAACACCCGGAGCCACTGCTTCTTCACCTGTCCGGTCGTCGCGCCAACGCAGCTCTTCGTACAATAGAGAGATGCGTCACTTGCTGTTGGTTCTACTGCTTTCCTTTTCCGCCTCGTTGGCAGACGCCCAGGCGTTCGATCTCGCCGGGCCGAAGGTGGACGTCCACGTAAAACGGGGCCAGATTACCTTGCCCATCGGTCAGGTCCCCAACCTTCTTCCGGGCGACCGCCTCTGGGTTCATCCCGATTTCCCCGATAGCCAGTCCGCACGCTACGTGCTCATCGTGGTCTTTCTGCGCGGCATCACCAACCCGCCCCCCAATGAGTGGTTCACCCGCGTCGAAACCTGGAACAAGTCGGTCCGCGAAGAGGGCGTCTTCGTCACCGTGCCACAAGAGGCCCAACAGGCCGTGCTCTTTCTCGCTCCAGAGACCGGCGGTGACTTCAGTACTTTGCGCAATGCCGTCCGCGGTCGCCCCGGAATCTTCGTTCGCGCCGCCCAGGACCTGCAGGCCGCCAGCCTCGACCGCATGCGCCTCGACGCTTACCTCGCCGAAGTCAAAGTCACATCCCAGACCGATCCCAACTCCCTCAAGCAGCGCGCCGAGATCAGCGCGCGCAGCCTTGGCATCAAGGTCAACCAGGAGTGCTTCGACAAGCCCATCGAGCAACAGGCCATCTGCCTCTCCGCGCATACCGAGGGCCTGGTCATGGACGACTCGAATGCGCAAACCCGCGTCTCCCAGCTCGCTGCCGGCTCCACCGCCGACCTGATGAATCAGCTCAGCTACTCCAACATGGCCGGCGCCGGAGCCTATAGCCCCTACATCGGTGCCATCGTCGACACGGCGCGCATCCTCTCGTCGCTGCACACCGCGCACTTTCAATATTTGCCCGCTCTGGCCCTGCCCACTGAAGACACACTCAATCTCCGCCTCAGCGTGCCTCCATCATTTCGCGATCCCAAATCTGTCGTCGTCGTCGCGCTGCCGCCGGTTGGACCGGCCCGCATGCCGCCCCTCCACCCCATCGATCCGAAAGAAGTGTATTGCGCGCAGAAGCCTGACCTCATCCTTCCTGCGGAAGGCGCACCGCTCGCTCTCTCCACGCAGTTGGCGCACGATCTGGTCCTGCACGTCGAGACCAAAGGCAAGTCCGTCGACCTGCCGCTGAAGGCTGATCCGGGAGAGGGAGGACTCGCTCTTCTCAAGCCCGCACCCCTGTTTGCCGCCAGCGATGTCACCGCCGATGTGCGCGGCAAGTGGGGCTTCGACGACTGGATCGGTCCCGCCTACCACCTGCACTCGGCGCAGCAGGGCAAATGGAGCATCGCTGCCAGCGATCAGTCGGCCCTCGTCGTCGGTCGCGACGATACCGTGCACGTGCGAGGCGAAAGCAGTCTGTGCATCGATAAAGTCGAAGAGCTGACCGCCGCCGGAAGCACCCTGCCCCTCACCTGGAAATCGCAGAAAGACGTGCTCGCTGTCTCCGTGCCCATGACCGATGCGGCACCCGGCCCGGTTAAAATCGAGATCCGCCAGTTCGGCCTCGAGAAGCCCGACATCCTGACCCTCAACGCCTATGCGGAGCTGGCTTCACTCGATCATCTTTCCCTCAGCGCCGGAGATCCCGAAGCCACGCTCACCGGCACGCGTCTCGACGAAGTTGCCAAGGCATCCCTCAACGGCATCACCTGGTCCCCGGCTACCCTCAGCCGCGTGCAGGATACCGACCGCCTGACGATGCATGCCGACAACTCCACCGCGACCCTCGATGCAGGCCAGCGCGGTCTTGCCAATGTGCAGTTGCGCGACGGCCGCGAACTCAGGGTCCACGTCTCCGTCAGCCCGGCGCGTCCGCAAATCTCGTTATTGAGCAAGGGAACACAGGAGCAGACCGCGGCCGATGAGCCCACTGCCGTGCGCCTGGGCAGTCTGGACGACCTGCCCGTGGAGAAGCGCCTCGTCTTCTTCCTCAAGTCGAAGGTCCCGGTCAGCTTTCCGCGCGACGAAAAGATTGAAGTCTCGGCGGTCGATGGCAGCTTTCACGCCGTACTGTCTCTGGCCGACGGCAGCCTCATGCTCGAAGATGCCAACACAGCTCTCGGTGTCGTCGAACCGCTGGCCCGCTTCGGCCCCTCGGCCTTCGGTCCCGTCGAAGCCCGCCCTGTCTCCGCTGACGGGGTAACGGGGGATTGGCTCCCCCTCGGAACCCTCGTTCGCATGCCTGGCTTCAAGGAACTGCGTTGCCCGCACGCGCTTGTCAAACCCTGCGCGCTCTCCGGCAGCAACCTGTTTCTGGCCACGTCGATCTCTGCGACACCCACGTTCGACAGTCCCACCGACGTACCGCCCGATTACACCGGGACGCAGCTCGTGGTGCCCCATCCCACCAGCGGCATTCTCTACCTGAAACTGCGCGATGATCCCGGAACCGTTCAGACATTGACGCTGCCCGTGCAGCCCGCACCCGCTTCGCTGCTCTCGGAGCCCGCTCTTGAAACCGCGCCGCAGCCCAAGCCCGAAACGCCGGCCACGCCGCAATCCCAGGCGCAGCCCTCCACGGCAGCGGCTGCGGGCCACTCTTAAAACAAGTCCTGTCTGCACAAGACGACGGTGTCATCCTGAGAACCCGCGTATCTGGGCCAGCGCAATTGATGCAATCGGTTGTGGGGTCAGCAGGGCGAAAGTTCTGCTTTTCCGGCAAGCCTGAAGCTGCACCATGTGCCGGCGCATGCCATTCGCGCATCTCGCCCACAGGGCGCCACAGCTTGACCTGGAGCCGTCCTAATTAAAGTAGGCCTTGTTCTTCTCCGCAAAGTGCTTCTTGTCTTCCGGCAACTCATCCAACGCAAAGATCGCACTCTGCGCGCAAATGGTCGCGCAGTTGCCGCAGTCAATGCACTCATCGGGATTGATGTATACCTGCGCCACGCTGCCTGCCGTCGCATCGCTTGCCTGCGGCGCGATGGCCGCCGTAGAACATTCCGCTACGCAGACAAAGTCCTTGGTGCACGCATCTGTCACCACATATGCCATAAATCAATCTCCTCCCAGTGCAGGAACGCGCGAACCGCCGCCGCTCCTCGTCCTCTCCAGCCTACCGAGCAAGAGCCTCTCTCCGTCGTGACTCGAATCACAAACCCGGAGGAACCCGACTCATTACCTTCGCGACGCTTCTCAACGCCTCTGTAACACGGGTGTTACGTTGAATTCTCCCGCAGCCTCCACAATGGGCTCATGCGACCGCACCACTCGATCCCTCTGCGCACCTTGGCCTGTTTCAACTGGAAGTGTGGGCTGATGAGCGCCGCTGTTCGTTCCCTGGTCTACCTCATCGCCATGGCGCGGGTGGGTGCGCACGGCCGTCTCGCCGTCGTTGCCATCGAAATGGCCTACGTCACGCTCACCGCCGGCACCTATGCGGGAATGCAGCAGCGCGCGCTTGCATTGCGTTCGCACCTGTGCGGCAATCTCGTCATCGTTCTCGGTGTACCCGGCTTCGCGCAGGCGCTCGACTGGCTGATCCATCGTGCCGTCGGCCCCGCCGCTCCTGCCAAAGCTGTCCTTGCCTCGACCCTCTTCACGCTCGTCTCCGCGCTCTTCCATCTGCACGTCATGCGTCGCGGAGTGTTTCTGTCCGGGCGCGCTGGCCGCACCCTCGCCGACGACTTGCGCCGCATCCCGCGCCTGGTTCTCGACTTCGTGCAGGGGCCCTATCTATTCGTCGCCGCCATGACCGTACGCCTCGCAGGCACCGCAGAATCCGAAGGCGCCCTCTAACCCGGGCTCTCTGTCATTGTTCGGCTCACACCCATGCGCCGTCGCCCGCAGGAAGCACAGCGCGGATCACGCGGCAGCCTCACGTGAACTGGATTCTTATTGACCGAACAGTAACGTCCGGATTGAGGGTTATTAAGGAAGGCGATAACATACTTGACACACAGGATCGAGAGGACGAAAATGATCCATGCTCCGTAAGGAAAATATCCTCTTCGTTTGCACTGCGCTCAGTGGCATTGGGGGCTTGGCGTGCGTGCTTCAGTGGATGGGAATCGCTCCGAAAGATTTATTTCGTATGAGCCCCACTATTCCTCATGCCTCGTTGCCGCTGCTAGGCGGACTGGCTCTTTTCGCCGTGAGCATCGGAATGTCCGCTTGGGGAATTGCCCTGAAGAAGAATGTTGATCCTGTAATCGAGCCAATCGCTGAGCGCAAACCAAAGCGCATCTTGTCTACAGATGGCTGGGACTTGGAGCCAGTTCGATGGAATCGCGGAAGGTGGGAACCTTCTCCGGGCGGAGGGCAATACACATCCCTAGTTTTATGGGTTTTAAA
>DATAVC010000057.1:0-1839 GCA_036267935.1 Occallatibacter sp.
GTCGTCTTTTGACTCCTTGTCAGCTGGGGCGCCTTCTCTTCCTTCAAGAGAAATTTCAGCCAATGGCCGAAAGCCGATAGGGTGGAATTTCTGTCCTTTCGCGTTCTAGTCGAGCGCTAAGATTCTAAAGCTGAAGTGACCGTGGAATCGTTGGCCCGCTTTCGCGAGCCGGTGCCACCTTTAGAGGATTTCTTGACATTCGACTTCGCGGGCGGAGTGGCTGGATTTGTGGAGAGAATTTCTTTCTCGGCAGCGAGCCAATTCACTTCCGAGTTGCCGTCGGCGGAGCCGCTGGTGATCCACAGCTCGTAAGCGCGCTCGCGAATCCTTTGTGTGAGTTCCATTTCAACACCATGATGTGGCCTGCGCCCGGTTCTGAAGACACCGAGTTAGGTGTTTTAATGGAACCGGAGGTGGATCATGGAGAGGCGGAAGTTTACGCGGGAGTTTAAGGTTGAGGCGGTACGGCTGATCAAACAGCGCGGCGTATCGTATGCGCAAGCGTCGCAGGATCTTGGGGTGCATCAGTCACAGTTGCGCAACTGGGTGAAGGCGCAGGCGGACGACCCGCAGCATGCGTTCCCCGGCCAAGGTCAGATGAAGCCCGAACAGCTGGAGATCGCGCAGCTCAAGCGCGAGGTGATCAGGCTGAAGGCCGAACGAGACATCCTAAAAAAAGCCGCGGCCTACTTCGCGAAGGAATCGACGTGAAGTTCGGATTCATTGCGAAGCACCGGGGGATCTGGCCGGCGGGATGGTTGTGCGAGGCGCTCGGTGTCTCGCGGGGCGGGTTCTATGCCTGGCTGACACGACCGCGCAGTCGACGCAGCCGGGGCGATGAAGAGTTGGGCGCCAAGGTTCGCTCAAGCTTCCTTGCCAGCGACCGGACCTACGGCGCCAGGCGGGTGTGGCGCGACATGCTGGCGGAGGGCGTGTCGTGTGGACTGCACCGGATCGAGCGATTGATGCGGCTACAGGCTCTCAAAGCCCGGCCGCGACGGCGGCGTCTGCCGTCCGATCCGGGTGAGCGGCAGGTCGCCGCCGTTGCTCCGAACGTGCTCGACCGCAGCTTCGAAGCGCCCGCTCCGAACCGCAAATGGATTGCCGACTTCACCTATGTGTGGACGGCGGAAGGCTGGCTCTATGTTGCCGCCGTGATCGATCTGTTCTCACGCCGTGTGGTCGGCTGGTCGATGAGTGCTGAGATGACGGCCCAGCTTGTGACCGATGCCCTGGTGATGGCGATCTGGCGACGCGGCAAGCCCGATGCGCTGCTGCATCACTCCGATCGCGGCAGCCAATACACCAGCGAGCAGTTCCAGAGGCTGATGGCCGATCACGGCGTCGTCTGTTCGATGAGCCGCTCGGGCAACGTCTGGGACAATGCCGCGATGGAGAGCTTCTTCTCCTCGCTCAAGACCGAGCGCACAGCGCGCAAGACGTATCGGGCACGTGATGATGCCAGGGCTGACGTGTTCGACTACATCGAATGCTTCTATAATCCAAAACGCCGGCACTCGACGATCGGATATCTGAGCCCCGTGGAGTTCGAAATGCAGGCGGGATTAGCTTAGGCGGGTGTCAACCAAACCGGGTGCAGGCCAGCGATTGATGGTCTTATCAAGGAAACTAACAAGTTGATGGGCGAGATAGAAGACAAACAGGTACTGGATGCCGCCATCGTGGGTTCGGCTCAGGCGGGCGAGCATTATGAAATCGCGCGGTGTGGAACCGTGATCGCCTTGGGCAGAGGAACTTGGCCACGACGAGATCACGCGCCTGCTCACCACCAATTTGAACGAAGAGAAAGCGGCTAGCACGAAGCTAAATCCTGCGCCT
>DATAVC010000058.1:0-36571 GCA_036267935.1 Occallatibacter sp.
CCGCGCTGCCATACCAAGAAGAAACACCAGCACACATCCCATCGCGTAACGCATCATCCAGCCCCCATCCTCAGCAGAAGACCTCACGATTGTAGCCTCGCCCCTTTCCGCCCACGCCCGTCCGCCTTTCGTCCGTCGTCCCTTGTCCCGTCCTCTCGTTTGCTTCTACGGAGGAAGCATCATCGAAGGGAGCATTGACTGGACGGAGCATCGACAGGAGTTTCAGGGGCCTTCAGGCCCCTGAAACTCCGCATCAAGGAAAAAGGGGCTTGAGCCCCGCCGTCCCTCGCCCCTCGCGCGGCTAGCCGCTGCCCCCATTAGCACCCGCCCCGCCCCAAATGCTAGCCTGAGTCCCACATGCCGTTCGTGACAACCACCGAGACCGGCATCCCCATCCAGGGACCAAGCGCCACGCTCCTCTACGACGACTGGTATCCCGCCCTGCGCACCGATACGCTCCGCGGCCGAAAACTCGTCAAGGCCATGCTTCTTAACATGCCACTGGTGCTGGGAAAGTTGAACAACGGGGAGTTGTTTGCGATGCGCGACAGCTGTCCCCACCGCGGCATCCCTCTCAGTGAAGGCTGGTTCAACGGCGAGCGCGTCACCTGCCGCTACCACGGGTGGGAATTCGAGCCCTGCAGTGGCCGCTGCGAACTCATCCCTTCGCTCTCCAGCCACGACAACCTCGACGCCACCAAGATCTACGCCACCGCATTCCCCTGCGAAGAACGCGACGGCCACGCCTGGGTCTTTGTGCCTTCTGCCGGCACCGGTAAACGTTCGCAGGGCACGAAGCCCCGCGCGGCACCCGATCTCGCCAAGTTCGGTCCGCGCTTTCGCACCGCCCATCTCGCCGCCGACCTGCCCTGCAACGTCGACCACGGCATCATCGGCCTCATGGACCCCGCGCATGGTCCCTTCGTTCACCAGGCATGGTGGTGGCGCAGCCGCGGCAGCATTCGCGAGAAGACCAAGCGCTTCGAGCCCATTCCAGAAGGGTTTCGCATGAGCGCGCACGCGCCCAGCGCCAACTCCGCGCCCTACAAACTCCTCGGCGTCTACGGCCAGCCCGTCGAAACCACCATCGACTTCATGCTGCCCAACCGCCGCACCGAGATCATTCGCTGCGGCGACAAGTGGTTCTCCTCGCTCACCACCGTCACGCCCGTCACCGCATCCACCTGCCGCATCGATGTCATCGCTGCGTGGAACGTCTTCTACCACGTCCCGTTCCTCACGCCGATCGCAAAATTCTTCGGCGCGAAATTTGTTCGTCAGGATCAGGTCACAATGATGCAGCAGGCCGAAGGCTTGAAACACAATCCCAGCCTCATGCTCATCGACGACGCCGACAAGCCCGCCAAATGGTACTTCGCACTCAAGCAGGCGCGCCTCGATGCCGCTGCCTCCGGCGTCTCACCGAAGCATCCGATGGACGGCCCCGTCGAGCTCCACTGGCGTTCCTGAGACACAGCCAGAAGGATCTGCCGTTGCTTTTCACGCAGCCCCATCCACGATCCATGTCAGGGTGCCCCATCCTTGCGCGCAAGGGTGGGAGAGCTAGTGGCTACGCAGCCGATTCCATCCACCACCCTGTCGTCCACCACTCTGCGCCAACCAACACCGTGTCATCCTGAGAACCCGCGCGCACGGAGCCTATTGGACTATCGAGCGTCATCTCGATGGTTCGTCGTTGCAGCCCGAGCAATCCGGAATGGCCGTCCTCAAACACTTCAAACCCCTACGCGGAATCCAAGCCGGTCAACATAAAATGCTTTCGCCTCGGCCAGATCTTCAGTCGGAAGAATCGGCTCCATGCGCCAAAGCCTATCGTGAGCCGCTGTACGATCGAATCCGGGCGCGCCGTAAAATCAAATCCAGCCGGTCCCCGATTCCGATGAGAAATCGAATCCAAAACGCGACCATCCTCACTCTGGCCGCTTGCCTCCTGCTGCAGGCCTCGCCCGCGGCCTTCTCGTCTGTGCAGGTCTTTGGCGTCTCGAAATCGCGACAGCATCCGCAGATCGCCACGGATGTGGATGGCAGGCCATTTCCCGGCGCTTCGGTCGAGGTTTACCTGGGATTCGGTCCGCAAGGCGAGCCTCCCCACGCAAAGCCTCTGCTGATTCTCTCGTCCGATGCCAATGGGCACGTCGTCCTCCCCCAGCTGCCGCGCGGCAAATACTACATCCTCGGCCGCTCCAAACCGAATCGCGAGGATCATCTCTACCTGGAGATTTCTTCTTTCGCTCCCACCACGCGCACTGATTTGATCCTGAATCTGGAGCCGGCGCCGGCGACCGAAAAAGAAAAAATAGCCGCGGTCGAAACTTCATCGCGCGCGATGCACATCGCCCAGTTTGATGGGACCGTGACCGATCCGATTGGATCTCCCATCGCCAGCGCCATCATCGATGTGCTGAAAAAGGGGACCGAAGGCAAGCAGCGCGTGACCAGCCTGCACACCGACGCTGGCGGAAAATTCTCTGCCGATTTGCCCGACGGCGAATATCTGATCCGTATCGCGGCGCCTGGGTTCGAAGAGCTTCTATTGCTGGTGAACGTATCCAAATCCACAAACAGCGAAGGCCTGCGGCTCAAACTGCATATCGGAAAAGCCACCTAAACCATCCCACTCCTCAAAAACACAAAGGCCGAAGATCGTCTGATCTCCGGCCCGCCCCTGCGGAATTCTGGCCGCGCTATTCGCTCTCGGCTTCGTTCTTCTCGCCCTTGTCGTCTTCCTCGTCTTCACCCTCAACCGAAATGCGCAGCGACCTCAGAAAGTTCACGTCGTTCTTCGTAAACGCGCCATCCTCGCCCGCTTCTAACGACGCTTCGCCCTCTTCGGCATCCTTGGCCGTCACTTCGTTCAACCCGATCGTCGCTTCGAGCATCAACAACACATCAAATCCATGACGCCGGATATCCTGCACTACCCCAGCGATCTGCTCGCTCTCGATCACCGACTCGTGAATGGCCTCGCCCAATTGTTGGATCAGTTCGCGCAGCCTTGATGTCAAGTAACCCTCCCAAATGTCGGCCGGCGCGAGCAACAGCGCAGGGAACGGCGTGGATTGTTCTACCTTACCGCCACAGCGAGCCACCGGGCAACTGCCCACCGCACCCCGTTCCACTCAACTGGAGTGCCGTCGCGCTGTTACCATCATATCGAAATGAGACCGGAAGCCTTCGGCCGTGTGCTGGGAATCGGATTGCGCGTCGCCGGCCGCGTGGCAGGCCAGCGCATCGGCACATCCATGCAATCGCCCCCCTCTCCACCGAATGCCTCAACGCCCGCCTCACCCTTCGCATCCACCGGTCGCGATGCACATCGAGCCAGCTCGAACCTCGGCCGCGGCTTAAGCGGACTCATCCGGCCCTTCCGCCGCGTCGGCGGCATCCTCTGGCTCGAAATCACCGGCGTCTTCTTCCTCCTTCCCGTGCTTGTCTTCACACCGACACTCTGGCGTACCCGCGCCAGCTTCGCACACGGCCCCGATCACCGCACCTTCGTTTCCTCCGCCGTCGTCGTTGTGGTCTTCCTCTACCTGGGAGTCACTTCCTTCTGGCGCGCCCGCCGCAAATAGCGCGCCACATCGTCTTTCTATCCGTCGTATTTGTATTCGTCCGTCTCTGTATCCGTTCGAATTTGTATGAGTCCGTCTTTGTATGACCTTCCTGTTCTACTCCCATCTCCTGTCGTCCCGTTCTCGCCATCCGCCACAGCCGTATCATCCTGAGAACCCGCGTGCACGGGGCCCCGCGAACGATGCCATCGTTTGTGGGGTAAGCGGGTCGAAGGATCTGCTGCTGCTTTTACCCCTCCATTCCCGCATCGAGGAAAGCATCAACACGAAGGAGCGCGATAGGACAAAGTGCGGAGGGGAGGGAGCAGGCACGACGGAGCGCGATCGAAGAGAGCAGGGGCCGGTCCGGGGTCCCCGTGGACAGGTCTTCGTCCATGGGGTGTTGCAGGCCCCTGAAAATTCGCATCAAGAAAAAAAGGCTTGAGCACCGGCCGTTCCCTTGTTCCCTCGTCTCTAGTCCCTCGCGCAGGGTGCCCCATCCTTGCACCGCCGTCGCGCAAGGGTGGGAAACACCCACCCAACCTAAAGCGCGTCCTTCATACTCCGCACAAGCACCCACAGAACCAAAGCACAAACCACCACTCCCACCAGCAACAGGCCAAAACCCTCGCTCGGCCTGCCCTGTCCCGCAGGAAGATGCACAACCCTCATCATGGTCATCCCTCGCATCGGCCCCACACATCGGCCTACACGAGAACGGACCCACACTCCTGCACGAAGTTGCTGAGGAAGCGATCTGGAATCAGCTCCGCTTTCGCCCCAGCCGCGGCGCGATCGCGTAATTCAACTGCACCAGCACAATCACCGCGAGGCTCAGCCAGTTGCTGAAGAAGCACAGCGCCGCACCTGCCGCATACCACGACTGCGCAATCAGAATCCGCCGGCAGATACTTCCCCTCACAACGTCCGGCGTGTCCGGCTTGATCAGCCCCGCACGCGTCGCGTGCCACCAGCTCCAATACAAAATCGCGCCCAGAAGAAAAATGTTCAGCCAATAAAAACCCAGCGCCACGCGATTCGTCACGAACTCCGACAACAGCCGCGTCGACAACGGCACCAGCGTCACCGCAAACAAAAATGCGAGATGAATCCAGGTCAGGTCGCGCGTGCCTTCGCCCATATGATTCAGCTGCGTCTGCTGCCCCGCCCAGAAAATTCCCAGCGTCAGAAAGCTCATGCCATACGTCAGCCACTGCGGACCCAGCGCACACAGCGCCGCCAGCAGTTCCCGCTCGCCGTGCACCTGCGCCGCCGTCGGAAGATGCAGATCCAGCACCAGCAACGTCATCGCGACTGCAAAGATGCCATCGCTCAACGCCGCCAGCCGTTCGATGCTCCGGCCCTGAATCAGGTTATAGAGTGTAGCCATCGAACCCTTCACCGCTTCTCTGTCTCACTGATTCACTGTTTTTTCTGTTTCACTTCTTCACTCTTTCACTGCTTCACTTCTTCACTCTTTCAATCCCTCACTCCTTCACTCGTCTCACCAAATGCCACACCGCCAAACCCAGCGCCACCGCGCCCAATCCAAACGCCATCCATGCCCGCTCGCCATGCCGCAGTTCCACTCCGCGATAAAACGCGATCCCCGCTGCCACCAGCATCAAAAGGCCTCGAAAGGGTTGCATAGACTCATCATCCTACGCCGCAAAGCTGAGTTACAGTAACACTCATGGCTACACCGTCCGCCCCCGCCGCACCCGCCCTGAAAAAGACCGCCCTCAACGCCACGCACCGCGCTCTCAAAGCCAAAATGGTCGACTTCGGCGGATGGGATATGCCGGTCGAATATCCCGGCAACGGCGGCGGCCTCATCGCCGAACACATGGCCGTTCGCACCGCCGTTGGCCTCTTCGACGTCAGCCATATGGGCGAAATTCAGTTCCGCGGCCCCGGATCCCTCGCCGCCGTCCAGCACATCACCATGAACGATGCCTCAAAGCTCAAAGACGGCCAGGCCCACTACTCCGCACTGCTCACCCCCCAGGGCGCTTTCGTCGACGACATCCTCGTCCATCGCCTCGGCGACAACGACTACCTCCTCGTCGTCAACGCCGGCACCAAAGACAAAGACCTCGCATGGATTCGCCAGCAGGTCGGCTCTTTCCCCGGCATCCACATCAACGACTACTCAAGTTTTTATTCGCAGCTCGCCGTCCAGGGCCCGCGCGCGCTCCAGACGTTGCAGAAGCTCACCAAGGTTGACCTCGCCGGCCTCAAAATCTACTGGTTCACCTGGGGACAAGTCGCCGGCGTGCACAACGTGCTCATCGCACGCACCGGCTACAGCGGCGAAGATGGATTCGAAGTCTATATCCCCGCCGACGAAGCCACCACCGTCAAGATGTGGAGCGCCCTCCTCGATGCCGGCGCCGAATTCGGTATTCGCCCCTGCGGCCTCGGCGCACGCAACACCCTCCGCCTCGAAGCCGGCATGAGCCTCTATGGACACGAGATCTCCGAAGACATCAACGTGCTCGAAGCCGGGCTCAATCGCTGGCTCAAACTCGACAAAGGAAACTTCATCGGGCGCGACGCTTTGTTGGCCGTACAGAATGCCGGCGGCCCGCAACGCAAAATCGTCGGCCTCCAGATGATCGACCGCGGCATCGGCCGCGACGGCTACTGCGTCTCGTCGTTAGAAGGGGAACAGATCGGCGCCATTACATCCGGCTCGCCCGCGCCCTTTCTCAAAACCAACATCGCCATGGCATTGGTGCCGGCAACCGTCGCCGCATCGGGCGCAGATGTCCTCGTCGACTGCCGCGGCAATCGCGTCCGCGCCCAACAAGTGCCTCTGCCGTTTTACAAGCGCCCCAAGACGTAACGAACAGCTGCCTCAATCCACACCATTCCCGAGTGCTCCATCCACGCAAAGTGTTTCGCGTCCCCATCGACAGTGGGAAAACGGACAGGTCCACGCTGATGGGGCAGGGTCGTGGGCGCGAAAGCGATGCACCTTGCGAAAGCGACGCACCTTGATGGATCTGTCCTCCCCAATCCCATTTCACTCTGTCATCCAGAGCGACCCTGACCGAAGGGGAAGGGGAGTCGAAGGATCTGCGGTTGCCCTTGGTCTTCGTCCGCGGGCGCGGCTTGCATGCAAAAGCAGCAAACCTTGGTCGCTCCTACGGCCCTCATCAATGCGAATGCTATAATTCGCTCGCTTTTCCCCGTGGAGGTCTCGCGTGCACAAGCGACCCGCTTGGCTGGCTGCTGTTGTGCTCCTGTGCGCACTCAATTGCGACGTTGTGTCCGGCCAGCAGCGCGGCTTATCTCCCGAAACCGACAACCAGAAAAATGCACCGCTCGCGGTTCAAGGAGATTACTTCGCGCTCGTCATCGGAAACAATGACTACCCCAACCTGCCTCCCCTGCACACTGCAGTCGGAGATGCCGAAAGCATCGCCCAGATCCTCACCGACCGCTACGGCTTCCATGTCAAACTCTTGCTCAATGCGTCACGCGACCAGATCGTAGGCGCGCTCAATGAGTACCGCAGAGAGCTCGATGCCCATTCCAACTTCTTGATCTACTACGCGGGCCACGGCCAATTCGACCAGGCTGTGAATAAATACTACTGGCTTCCCATCGACGCGCAGCCGCACGACAACACAAAGTGGATCATCGCCGACGACGTCACCAGCGACATCCGCGGAACACCCGCCTCGCATATTCTCGTCGTCTCCGACAGCTGCTACTCCGGCACCATGCGCGGCGCCGACGTTTCGTTCGACCCCCACGACCGCGAACGTCTGCTGGGAAAAATGATGGCCGGGCACTCGCGCGATCTGCTCTCCAGCGGAGGCAACGAGCCCGTCTCCGACACAGGCAGCGCAGGGCATTCGGTCTTCGCTGCTGCCTTCCTGCGTGGTATCGAGACGGAACCCGATCCCGTTTTTTCCGGCGACGAGCTCTTCGAGCGCTACATCAAACTCCAGGTCGGCGGCAACGCGCGCCAAACCCCGCAGTATGGACCGCTGGGCGATTCAGGACATTCCTTTGGAGACTTTGTCTTTGTCCGCAAAGGCACAAAGTTTGCCTACGACCCCTCCACCGCACCACCCGCACTGGCCAGGTCTTCTTCTGAATCTTCGGGGGCAGAGATGGGCGGAGCCTCGCCGGCCATGACCGCTGCCGTTAGTCCCTCCGCCGTCAAAGCTGCCCTGCTCGCTCTCGATGTCGACAGCCTCACCCACATGACCGCCGCTGGAGTGCGGCCGGCGGTCGTCGAAGACGCATTCCGACAATTCGCCGGCGATGCCAAAACCACCATCGCGCAACAGTTCTTCGAAAATACAACCGACTCTGCCGATGCCCTCGCTTGGCTCGATGCCGCCCTTGCAGCAGGCATGGACCCCAACATGGTCGTCCCCAGCACCACCTTCGGGCACGAAGGCATTCTCGCCGTCGCCATGCGCGCAGGAAATGCGAAGGCTGCAAAAATTCTGCTGCGCCGCGGCGCCAGTCCGCACGCATACGAAGATCTGTTCCTGACCCGCTACACCGCGCCGCGCTTCCTGTTCCCCCTCGAGTCCATCGTCGACGACGCGCATTTCAGCATCGATGAGAAACGCGATCTGACTCGAGCCTTTCTCGATGCGGGTGCCGTCGTTCCCGAGGTTGCTCCGCCAGCCGAAATGACCGGCTCTGAAATGTTCGAGGCCACACAACAGCAAAAGGACTTCGCCACAAAGCTGGGCATCAAGCTGACTCCTTCTGAAAGCTGCTGCAAACAGCCGGGTCCCATCTGCAAAAGTGCTTCGTCACACACCGCAACCGACTGGTGTGCCATCGTCGCGGCGCTGCCCAGGGCGCTGACCTACGCCTCGGCGCCGGGCACATCGTCGCCCTTCTATAACTTGAGCCTTCCCTATCTCCTCGCCATCGCCAATAACAATGCGTATTTTCTGGGCCGGATCGAGTATCCCAACAAAATGTTCAGCCCCGACTATGTGCTCGTAGGCGTCACCCGCGACGCAACCACGTGGAGCGTCTACAAGTTCATGGCGCCCGAGGCCGAGATGGGGCTCTGCAAAAAGGATGCCGACGACAGCAGCGACAGCCCGCGCCCCGAATGGTGCTGGCGCAAAACAACTCTCTACCGCGTCGCCGACACCGACCAGATGCACTCCGATCTGTTCGATAACACGTGGAAGATTGCCCGCAACCCATAGCCGGATTGCGGCCCCTTGCGCACGCTCAGCCATTGCAAGCGAACACAATGCCTCGTGCAGTCCGCCGCGCAAACCCGCGCTTCAGGCTGTGTCCCTGCTATGCCCTGGGCATGAAGAAAATAAGATTCAGGCAGCTTCCCGCACTACCTCTGGTCCGCAAGCAAGGGAATCCCCAGCTCCGCGGCAACCGTCCGGACTTCGGTAAGCTTCTTCTCCGCCTCAAGCACATCGTCCACCAGCTGGCCGATGGCGAGCTCCTTCAGCCAAGGCCGCGACAGAAGTTCCCGCGAGGCAGCACTCTGCGTGAGCAGAATCTTTGTCAATTCTTCAAGTTGACCGGCGGCCTGGTTCAGGCGCACCTTCGTCGTCTCAAGATATGCCTGCAGCTGTTCGCAGCGAAGCAATACACTGGCCCGGGTCTCTTGGATTTCCTGTAGATCTTGGCCCGTCATGCATATAAGTCCTCGGGGTAGGATGATCTGGCAACGTACACGTGCAGCTTACGATATGTAGTCAGATGCCCCGGCACTCCGTCAGGCTGGCTCAAGAGAACACCGATGCTTCGATTGGTTTTGATCGGATGCGGTCGCTGCCATCATGCCACGCAGCATAGAACCCGCTCGAAGCCCGCCCCGATGCCTCTGCGCCCTTCCGCCTCCAGGGCGCCCAGATCACCAGATCAGTCGACCCGCGACCACCCATGGGGCAGTTGCATCCCTCAAACCTGCATCACTTCCACTTCCTTCTTGCGCGAAAGCTCTTCCATGCGTCGGATTTCCTCATCGGTCATCTTCTGCACTTCTTCCAGAGAACGTTTCTCTTCGTCCTCGCTGATCTTCTTTTCCTTGGCCAGCTTCTTCACCGCTTCGTTGCCGTCGCGCCGCACGTTGCGGATCGCCGTGCGATGCTCTTCCAGCACGCGATTCAAATGCTTCACCACATCGCGCCGCCGCTCTTCCGTCATCGGCGGCACCGGAACACGCACCACCTTGCCATCCGACATGGGATTGAAACCCAGGTCCGACGTCTGAATCGCCTTCTCAATTTCCTTCAACATCGTCGGGTCCCAGGGCGAAATCAAAATCAGCTGCGCTTCCGGCGCCGACAGCTGCGCCATCTGGCTGATCGGCGTCGGCGTGCCGTAATAGTCCACCTTGATCCCGTCCAGCATGTGCACACTCGCCCGTCCCGTCCGCGTTGCCGACAGGTTCGACTGGAAGCCGGTCACCGCCTGGTCCATCCGCCGCTTCAAATCCGTCGCCAATCCTCTGAGTGCTGGATTGCCGGACATAAATGACTCAGCCATCATTCTCCTCGTATCCGTACCGTTTCAGACACTATAGTACGGCGTCTCCCCCCCGCCGCAAGCTGTCCTTTTCCCCGCTCAAACGTCCTTCCAGTGCCGCCACTCTCTCCCGGGATCGCGGTGCCCCACCGGGCTCTCAAGAGGCCCTATGCATTGGACCAAGTGGTCATGGCTGGCCTTCGCCGGCTGCATCGTCATCGTCGCCGTAGCGTGGATCCTCTTCGCCCCCGACATCCTCGCCCATCACCGCTAACCGAACGGAGCAGCGGCCGGGTGCCGGGTGCCCCATCCTTGCGCGCCATTGCGCAAGGGTGGGAAATGTGGGCGGAGGGAGCAGTGGCCTTCAGGCCACTGAAAATCGCACCACAAAAAAGGGGCTTCAGCCCCGGCCCGTTCTCCAATCCGCAATCCTGCGCGATCTGTCATCCCGAGCGGAGTGAACGATCTGCTTCTCGCTCTTTTGTCCTTGCGTTTGTTCTCGCGTTTGCACTTGCCTTTGCTAGCCCCTAGCCCCTCAACTCAGCCGGCTCTCCGTCAAATCCAGGTCGCGCTCCAGCATCCGATACACACCATCCCCCACACGCCCCTGGGCTCGCAGCATGTTCAGCTCCTGCCGCTCCCGCCGAATCGTCTCCAACAACAACCGCCCCGACGTCAGGCTCTCCCCAGCGTCCTCGGGAATCGCGCCGCCCGGCCCGCACAAATCAATCTCCGCCATCTTGTGCTCGTACGTGTGCACCAGGTCCTCATACAAATGAATCTCTTTCTCCCCCGCCGCCGCGTTGCGCCGCTCGTTCAAAAAATCAATGGCTGCCCGCAACAACAGGTGCCGCGCTTCGCCCTCCTCGCAGAAGCCCGCATCGCTCGTCGTCAGGCCGAGCACCCGCACCACCCAAGGCAGCGAAAGTCCCTGCAGCACCAGCGTCACCAGGATCAACGAGAACGTCAGAAAAATAATGAAACTGCGCTGCGGAAACGGGCTGCCATCGGGAAGCGTCAGTGGCAATGCGTTCGCGGCAGCCAGCGCCACCACCCCACGCATCCCCGTCCATCCCACCACAAAAACCTGGTTCCCCGCCGGACGTTCATACTGCTGCCCCAAGATCCGCGTCCGCACCCACCACGCCGCGCGCGACGCCGGATACATCCACGCCATCCGCAGCGCAATCAGCAGCGCGCAAAATCCCACCGCATACCCCAGCAAAGTCATATCGCCTTGATGATCCAGTCCAGCCAGCACGTACGGCAGTTGCAGCCCGATCAGCACAAACACCAGGCCATTCAGCAGAAACTCCAGCGCATCCCACACCGCAACCGTCTGCAGCCGCACCCCGGGCGAAAACAACCGCGAGCTGTGACGGCTGATCAGCAACCCGCACACCACCACCGCAATCACGCCCGAAGCATGCAACGCTTCGCCGCTCAGATACGCCGCATACGGCACAATCAGCGAAAGCGCAATCTCCACCGGCCCGTCATCCACCCAGCGCTCCAGCCACGTCACCACCAGTCCAATCAGCACGCCCACAAGCACGCCGCCCACCGTCAGCCATCCAAACATCAGCAGCCCGTGCCCAATCGTCGGCGTCTTTCCTTCCACCACCATCTCCACGCCGAACTGCAGCGCCAGCAGCCCGGTCGCGTCATTCAGCAGGCTCTCGCCTTCCAGTAAATCGACGATGCCCTGCGGCATGCCCACCTTGCGCGCAATCGAAGTCGCCGCCACCGCATCAGTCGGAGAAACCACCGCCCCCAGCAAAAATCCCAGCCGCCAGTCGAACCCTGGAAACCACCAGTGCGCCGCGAATGCCACACCAATCGCGGTAAAGAACACCAGGAAAACCGCCAGCCCCGCGATCGACACAAAGTTGTACTTGAACTCTCTCCACGACGTCTGCCACGCAGCGATATACAACAGCGGCGGCAAAATCACCAGAAAGACAATATCCGGCGGCAGCGGAATCTTCGGCACATGGGGAATCAGCGAACACAGCAATCCGAAGATCACCAGCGCAATCGGATACGACACCGCAAAGCGCCGCGCCAGCCCCGAGATGGCCGCCACAGCAAACAGCAGGCCAAGCACCAGCACCAGGATGTCGTCGATACTCTCCAAAGCGAAAAACTCTCCCTCTTCTCATACTGTCGTTTCTCGCTCCCGCTGGCAACCTCCTCTGCAAGAGTGGGCAGACGAGCCCCTCGGCATCCTGTCGTCCCCGACGGTGTCCCGCGTCCTCTCTTTTGCTTCTACGGAAGCAGCAGCAGCCTTCAGGCCCCTGAAATCCGCATCAGGAAAAAGGGGGCTTTAGCCCCGGCCAATCCCTCGTCCCCGATTTCGCTCTCCGGGTGCCCCATCCTTGCGCGCCGTTGCGCAAGGGGGTGAAAGCAACGAGCCCCTCCCCGCCTCGTCCCGGCCCTCTTGAATAAAAATCGTCCTCCCGAGCGACCCTGACCGAAGCGAAAGGGAGGTCGAAGGCCCCACGGTTGCTTGCGATCTCTTCGTTCGTCCACATCTCGCCATCTCGCTCAAGCCGTGTCATCCTGAACGGAGCGCGCCCGGGGCCCCGCGAACGACGCAATCGTTCGTGGGGTAAGCGGAGTGAACGGATCCGCTGTTGTCTTTCTCATTCCTTGAGCGGAGAAAGCAGCCGGGTGGGAAAGCTAGCAGCGATAGCTGTCTTTCGTCCCACCGCCGTGTACCATCTCCCCATGCGAAAACTGCAAGCCTGTGTTGTTGGGTCCGCACTTGCCGCGCTTTCCATCCTTTCCGCGCACGCGCAGCAAAGCCACTGGGCCTCCCCCGACGACAAGACTGCCCACTACATCACCGACATGGAACGCAAGTGGGCCGAAGGCGTCTGTGTCGACAACGGCGTCGTCGCCGGTCTTCTCGCCGACGACTTTCAGGGCACCTCGACAACCGGCGCACGCTTCACCAAAGCCGATGAACTCAAAGACGAGAAAGCTGCGCGCACCTCCCATGATTGCGGCCTCGAGGACGCCCACGTGCACTTCTTTGGAGACACCCTCGCCCTCGTCTACGGCAGCGAACACGCCATCGGCAAAGACAAATCCCAGCCCCGCGCAAAGGTGTGCCAGGTCTGGACCGATACATGGCTCAAGCGCGGCGGATCCTGGCAGATCGTCGCCTCACACGACAACCGCGTGCCCTGCAAGTAGCAGCAGTGCTCAGGCACCCGAGCCTTCGCGAACAATCTGATTTTTGGCAATCGGGGCGGACCTCCAAACGGCTACCGGCCCCGCCCATTTTTCTCCTCGGTCCCTCTCCCTCGCTCTCGGGTGCCCATCCTTGCGCGCGTTGCGCAAGAGGGGTGAAAGCAACGAACCCCTCCCCTTCTTTCTTGAAGAAGAACTGTCCTCCCGAGCGACCCTGACCGAAGCGCAAAGCGAGTCGAAGGACCCGCGGCCTTTTGCGAAATCGCCCCAAGCCGTGTCATCCTGAACGGAGCGCGCCCGGGGCCCCGCGAACGACGCGAGTCGTGCGTGGGGTAAGCGGAGTGAACGGATCCGCTGTTCTCCTTCTCCGGAGCCCAATCCTCTGTCCGCTTTCGTCCCACACTGCCCGCGAACGAACACCACCCTCTCGCGCCACCGAACTCCAAATCACTCCGCTCCGTTCATCTCACATCGCCCACGTGCGGCCCGCATTGCACAAAGTCCGTTCCGCTTCTCCACCGCGCCTCGCCCGACGCGAAGTCGCCATTGGCCCCCCACGTGCTTCCACCTATCCGCGGCGCGAATCTATCCGCCGATCCATTCAAGGAGATTTCCATGTTCCTGCGCTCCCTTTCCCACCTGCTTATCGCCGGCCTCCTCGCCGGCACAGCCTGCGCCGCCACCGACCCCTTCGCCGGTACGTGGAAGATGAACCCCTCCAAAAGCGTCCTCACCGACCAGATGAAAGTCGAAGCCGCCGGACCCAATCGCTATACCCTCAATTTTTCAGGCGACAACACCGAGACCATCGTCGCCGACGGCACTGACCAGCCTGGCCTCTTCGGCAGCACCTTCTCCATCACTGTCCTCGGCCCCAATCAATGGAAGAGCGTCCGCAAAACCGATGGCCACATCACCATCTCCGCCATCTGGGACCTCTCCTCCGACGGCAATACTCTCACCGACAACTTCACCGGCTACCGCGCCGACGGCTCCACCAGCAATCTCCTCTACAAATACACACGTATCGCCGGCACCTCCGGCTTTGTCGGCACCTGGCAAAGCACCTCCGAACAAGTCAACTCAACCTACGAAATCAAGATCGAAACTTACGACAGCAACGGACTCTCCCTCATCAACCCGGCCCAGAAGATGACGCAGAATCTCAAGTTCGATGGCCACGACTACGCCGCGCAAGGTCCCAATCTCCCCGACGGCTACGCGTGCTCAGCACACCGCCTCAGCGACCGCTCGTTTCAGATGACGCGCAAAATCAAAGACAAAGTTCTAGACACGCAAGATGTCGAAGTCTCCGCCGACGGCAAAACCCTCAGCATGACCATCCACATCCCCGGCCGCACCAAGCCCGACGTCCAGGTCTTCGATCGCGAGTAAGCCAGACCTCCACCGAGCCGCCGTATCAATGCCTGCGCGCTGATACGGGCATCTCCCCGTGTGAAGCTACGGCGTTCTCTTTGCGGACGGATCTTCCGGCGCAAGAATGTTGAATGGGGAAGAGGTTGGCCGGGCGGAGGGTTTGCGCGACAACCCTTGTTGAAACATCTTCCATCCTTTGCCGAATCGCTCCGACGCCATGAACAAATGTCCGGCCGTGAGCGGACCCGCGACGCGATGATGGCCTACGGCGGCCAGTCCCATGGATGCGATGCAGCCGCATTGCGTGCAGTCCGGATCTCCTCCGAACTGGCATGGAGAGACGTGGGTACGCAGATCGGCGGAGATCACCGCGGTAGTTCTTGCAAAGATGCAGTCGCCAGGGTTGCGGGGCGGTGACGCTATCTCCTCGATTACCGCTGCGGGCATATCCAGCTTCGGGTATTTCACCCGCAGCCTGCGAAGCTCGGCGATTGTGGCCGTTCGCTGTGCGGGAGAAAGTATCTCCACATCGGTGGCTCCGCGCTGAGGAGTAAAGATGCTGAACCACACTTTGGCGATTTCAGGTTGGCTGGTCCAAAAACCGAGGAAGTCGTCAAGGTAGCCGGGCCGTTCTGCGATCTGCGACGTAATCGTGCAATGAACGGTAACGCGCGCGCCCTTGATGTTCGTGAGAATGCGCTCGTAGGTCGCCGGTTTGCGACGCGCATCATGCTCGGGCTGCAGGCCGTCTATCGATACCACGACATTCAGCTTTCTAAACTTCGCCCATGCTGCCGGAATCGTCCTGAAGGCGCTCGTGACAATTTGGGTGTGCACACCCCGGCTCTCGATCTGCGGCAGCATGGCATCCAGTTCACGGTAACGAACCAGCGGATCGCCGCCCACAAGAGAGACGTGGAGCGGTTGATGTTCATCGATGAGCCCCAGCACGCGATCGACAAGTTCATCGCCCTTGTAGTCGGAGAGTTCACGAAGCTGGGTAGCGCCCCCCAGATGTGCTGCGTCGAAGGCGTAGCAACCGGGGCACCGTAACGGGCACTCCTTCGTAATCTCGATTGAAAGGGATGGCGCGCGTCCGACCAGGATTTTGGCCCACGCGTGAACGACCTCTGATGTCTTCATGATTTCTCCAATGCAGTGCCGGGGGGGGAAAGATCAACGGCTTGCCAAGCGGCCCAGGATAGGGCCTCTCAGAAGAGGAGGCATGCTACGAAACGCGAACGATCAGATTTGAAGTGGAAGGTGGCGTCCAACAGGGAAGGATCGCCGGACAAGCCAGAGAGCCGACGATTTGCCGCACAAGCTACCGCGAGATCTCACGCGCTCAGAGATCGCATGCCGTGCCGACAAGAAGGATTGGACACATCGCTTGCATTGATTTGAGAGCACGAGCACCATGCATAGAAACAGCAATAGAGTTAACGTGCCGAACTCAAAATCTCGACCGCTCTCGAGAAATCGATCCCAATCCCAGAGATGTTCCGTTATCGGCAATGTCAGGAGCGAGACCGCGCTCAAGACCAGGAGATAGCGACCGATCCGAGTCATGACTCGAGCGGTACATGAACATGCATTTACGTCGGGCCGGCTCAATTTGAAAACGCGAGTCAATCGTCCTCGATAATCTAGTCCAAAGGTTTAGATGCAAAAATTTCCAGAATAGGCCGCTCGGATAAGGATTTATTTTACTGCCCGGTGTCCGGAGAGCTCGCAAAGTCCACCCAAAAATCTGCGCTGAAATTCGACCGCCAGCCTTCCGACAACCCGACTCTTGCAATTCGATCCGCCTCCAATCCGTCACATCGTCGTTGCATTCGTTGCGAGAACAGGTCCCAATTCCCGAGGTCTGCCTAGCTCAACGCCCTCGCCAGTCGAATAAGTCCCTTCCGTATCGCAAGCTCATCAAATCCGCCAAAGCCTAGCAGCAGCGCATTCGGATCAGGACGTCGCAGCGTGCATCGATCGACGGCGAGAACTTCAACACCCTGGGCCGCCGCCAGCTTTTCTGCCCGTCGCGAAGTCATTCCGTTCTTGAGGTACCCGATCGTGTAGAGGCCAGCCCTGACGTTTGAAATCTCAAGCAGGCCACCGAGATGCTGCCCGGCTCCATCCATCAGTGCCGCGAGGCGTTCCCCATACAGGTTCCTCATCCTTCGCAGATGACGTGCCAGATGCCCATCGACGATAAAGTCGCAAAGCACCGCCTGGTCAAAGGATGAATTCCTGAAATCGGTTCGGTAGCGAAAACCCAGGAAGGGATCGATCAGCGGCGCAGGGAGTACCACATAGCCCACGCGCAAGGCCGGGAACAGTGTCTTGCTGAACGATCCGATGAAGATCACGCTCGAGTGATGATCGAGGTTTTGCAGGGCAGGCACCGGCGGTCCCTCAAACCTGTATTCGCTGTCATAGTCATCTTCGATCACAAAAGCGCCGGCGCGTGAGGCCCAGCTAAGCAGAGCCATCCGCCGCTCCAGCGACATCGTCACCCCCAGCGGGAACTGGTGAGCCGGCGTGACGTAGGCTCCCTTCGCATCCTTACAGATCTTGATTCCAGCCGAGACAGACAGCCCTTCGTCATGCACGGGCACCGCAACAATCCTGGCTCCGACATTGTCAAAAGCGATCCTCGCTCCGAAATATCCCGGATCCTCCATCCATATTGGATCGCCCTTTTTCAAGAGCAGCCGCGCCAACAAGTCGAGCGCCTGTTGTATTCCTGAAACGAGGACCACTTGTTCGGCAGTGCAGCGCACCCCACGCGACGTCCGCAAATATTCGGCGATCGCATCGCGCAAGGGCTCATACCCACGCCGATCCGACTCCTTCTTTAACCATGACCTGAAATTGCGTGCCCGGTCTGCGGCAATACGCCCCCAAACTTCCGATGGGAATTCGTCAATGGCCGGAACCCCGATCCGAAAGGGGCGAATCCCCTCCACAAAAGCAAGGTCAATCCAGGGTTGCGGTCGTTTATAAGTCGAAATCACGCGACGAACGTAGGCTGGCATCGTGGTTGCCTGGCGGGCCGGCCGCGGCGCCTCCACTCGATTGACCCACGTGCCGAATCCAACCCGGGAGCTGACATACCCCTCAGCTTGCAAACGCTCCAGGACGCTGACGACTGTTCCCCGGGAAAGTTCATACTGGCGCGCGAAATCTCTCGACGCTGGTAGCCTGGCGCCTGGCGCGAGCCGGCCGTCAAGAATCGCGGAGCGCAGTTCGCCATACAACCAATTCGTCAGGGTCTGAGGACGCGACCGGCTTTTGAGAGTGAGCTCGAACGAGCTAATGGTTTTTGGCATCTCAAATGGTCCAGTCACAATGGCGAAAATGGCTCTGTTCGATGGACCAATGCCGCCATAGTATCAGTTCTTGAATCGAGACACATGTCTCGTTATTGAGCTCTGGTTTCTCGCGGAGCAATTCATGGGAGATCGGCAGATGAAAATTGGAATCTGGTTCTATGGCCTGGGCACTGTTCTCGCCGGCATTCTCGATATCGCCTGGGGCGAATTCGATCCCTCGCATCAACCCATCAAGTCCCTGGGCAAAAATTTAGCGGATCAACACATGCTTGCCTATGTCGCGGGCCTCTGGCTGGTCGCTGCCGGTCTTGCAATTATGTGGCGGCGCAGCGCAAAGATCGGCGCCGCGGCATCCGCCCTCGCTTACTTGATTTTTGCGGCCTTGTGGCTAGCGCGGTACTACACCGGAATTCATGCCTTTGGCTTGCGCATCGACGTCGTACTCGGCGTCTCTTTTGGCCTCGCTCAACAGCTCATGCTGATCGCTCCGGCAGCAATCGTCTACACCTCCACCACCGCACCGGATTCCCCGTTGCAAAAAAGAACGACGACCGCCGCACGTTGGATGCTCGGCTTGCCCCCTGTCCTCTTCGGTCTGTTTCACCTCGCCGCCCTGCGCGTCTTCGCCACCATCGTCCCGCATTGGATGGGGTTTGGATATTTTTGGGCTGCGCTCACCGGAGTCGCCTTCATCCTGGCAGGAGTGGCCATTTGCGCAGGAATAAAAGATGTCCTGGCTGCCAGGCTGCTCGCCTTGATGCTGTTGCTCTTCGAAGGCTTTGTAGAAGTACCTCCCATTTTTATCCGCCTGCACAGTCAGGCAACATGGGGGGCCGCTGTCTACAACCTGGCTGCCATAGGAGCATGCTTGATCTTCGCCGACCTTCTCACCAGTCGCGCAGATCGAGGACGAATCGGCTCCGTGGACAATGTCGCCGCGTCCCACCCCGATCCGGTGGTTGCTTGATGCACGAACGCATAGCCGTCGACGACCAGGATCGTTGCCCCCGTCTCAACTGTTGCCAACACGCCGAAGCACTTCTCCAGACGCGACCGCTGGAATCTCGCATACGCAAGAACGCGCTCGTTGCCGGGTGCCCCATCCTTGCGCGCCCTTGCGCAAGGGTGGGAAAACACTGACCTCACCCCGCCACTCGTCGGCGATGGGCATGCCAATTGCCTCACCGCAAAGGTTTCATCACCAGGGGAACCTGCGGCAACACCGTAACAGGCTGCGCGAAAATCATGCCCTCGCCGGAGAGGCCGCCCGTGTTGTTCTGCTGGTTGCACGCCATGATCAGAGTCGTTGACGGAGTGCTCGTCGTGACCCAGCCAATCAATGGGAGGACCAGTTGCGATCCCTCGCCCATTCCAGACTCATTCGGAACCGCTTGTCCGGTGAAGTACGGAAGACCCGACGATGCGACACCCTGCACGGGGGAGAGGAAGCAATTGGCAAACCGATTCGGCGCAGTCGCTATCAGGACGGCCTGTGCGGTGATCATGTAGGTCCCGACCGTCGGCAGGATCACAGATCCAATCGTGGTCGTCGAACTATTCAAATCGTTCAACACGATCGCAGCATACTGGGATTGGCCGATGGCGACAGACGCAGTTCCCGCAGGTCCGGCAGGGCCCGTCGCGCCCACCGATCCCGTCGGTCCGGCAGGGCCCGGAACACCCTGGGGGCCCGCAACTCCGGCAGATCCCTGCGGACCCGTTGCACCATAGGTCAGCTCATACGGAAGAAACTCGCCTGCACTGTTCGCGACGATCACCGTGAAATTCCCGGCCTTCGTATTAGAAGGAAGATCCGCAACAATCTGGGTATCGGTGTACGAAACCATCGTGAGCGGTGTGCCCGTGAACAGCACGATCGGCGATTTCTTCGAAGGCTCAAAGCCCGAACCACTGAAGGTCACCTGGTTGTTGCTGTAGTTGATGGTGGCACTGTTCAAGGTGAGGATGGGGATGCCGGCACCAAAAGCTACAAAAGGTGTCAGCAGCGAGAGAACCGCAAGCGCGAAGGTAATCTTTTTCATCTCAATCTCCTTTGTCCGTTTGGCTGCCGTAATCGGCCGCCGACAACAAGGAGTATGCGTCGACCCGCTCCCGGGCTCAATGAGGCGCAGATGAGTTCCGGACGAGTTGCGCCTGAGTTGCGATGAGTTGGAAGGTCTTCCGATCAAGGGCCGCCAAACGCAAACACCAGCCCCCGCGATCGGTTGAGCTGGAAGGGTTGAGCGGAATGTGTGCTCCAAGGCGGAAGATGGAGTTACAGCGGATCGTCGGTGTTGTGGACCTTCCTCGCGCGCACCGAACCCACTCGATGTAGCCCCAGCGCGCCGCCAGCCCATGAACGAATCCCCTCGCTCTCCAGCCAAGGGTCGTATCGTAATCACCATGGTCAAAGTTTCGGTCTTCTACCCCAGCAAACCCGACGGCCACTTCGATGTGGACTACTACCTCAACACCCACATGCCGCTCGCCATCAGCCTCCTCGGCAATGCCCTCAAGGCCGTATCTGTCGAGATTGGCTTGATCGCAGGAACGCCCGATCAGCTGCCGCCGTTTACCGCGATCTGCGCCTTCACCTGCGAGACCGCACAGTCCTTCACCGACGCCTTCCTGCCCAACGCCGAGGTCCTGCAGGGCGACATTCCCAACTACACCAACATTGCTCCCGTCATTCAGGTCAGCGAAATCCGGCTCCAGCAGTAGCCGAAAAAGTCGCATGCGCATCGCCGCACGCGCTGAGACTTCCATCCACTGAACGTCGCCGTGCATCCATCAATTCCGACCGCCCGACACAACACAGGGCAGGATCTCTCCTGCCCATCCAGCCCGGCCTCACCTACTGCACTTGAACCGCCGTCAGCGTGCCCGTCTGCACCGCCGCGTTCCCGTTGCCATACCAATCGCACATCTCATACAGCGTCACCGGCGGATTCGTCACCGTATAAAAACCGTTATTCGTGACACTCGCTTGCCCATATCCCTGGTTATTGCCCGAAAAGATCTGATCGGCCTCGGGAAGCGTACGACTCATCCCGAGGGTCACGTCATTCGGCTCCGTCGTGATCACGCATGAGATCAATCCCGGCTGCGTCGTATCGGAGACAACAAACTGCTGCATTCCGGCGATGACATATGTGCCCGCCTTCGTCAACGGAACCTCGGCGACGGGCGCGAGACTCAAATCACCCGTGACCAAGTCGTAGAACAACTCTGAAGACAACACTCCTCCCGATGCGCCTTGCGGCCCCGTTGGCCCTGCCGGACCAGCTGGTCCCGGAATTCCCTGCAGCCCTGTCGCCCCTTGCGGTCCCGACAAACCCTGCGGTCCGATAAGTCCCTGCGGCCCCGTCGCCCCATACGTCAGCACAAACGGCATCAGCTCGCCCAGGCTGTTGGCAACGAAGACTGAATAGGTCCCAGCCTTCGTACCCGCGGGCAGCGTGGCCACAATCTGGGTATTGCTGAACGACACAATCGCCAGCGGGGCGCCGCTGAACAGCACCGTGGGAGTCTTCTTCAGCGGCTCAAACGCCGTGCCCGCAAAGGTCACCTGGTTGTTGGCGTAATTGATCGTGGCGCTGTTCAGCGTCAAAATCGGAATGCCGGCGCCAAAGGCGAGGCAAGGGAGCAGCAGCGAAAAGGCCACAAGCAAGAACCGGCGCAACAAGAACGTCTTCATCTCAATCTTCCTTCGCGAGCAATGCAATGTTGGGCAGGGTCTCCCCACCGACCGTTCCCGGCCTATGCAGGAGAAGTGCTGTCTGGGTCAGGAATGGATCTCTTCCGGCTGAAACGACCCCGGGGGTTCTTCACCCCGCGGAATCAGGCGTGTCGAGGCGGGGGCGGCGGAGGAGGAGCAGGTATCCGAGGCCCATTCCCACCCTCTCCAATGCCGTCGATCATCAGATATATTTCGACCGCATACGCAGTCACGGTCATCCCCACATCAGCCTTCGCCGACCGTTGGAACGACGGCACGAACAGGGCAAGACCAGCCACCACGAGAACGATTTTCTTGCTCTTCTTCATCTCAATCTCCTTCTCCGTTTGGCTGCCGTCATCGGCCGCCGACAAGAAGGAGTATGCGGCGACTCGTCCCCCGACTCAATGAGGCGCAGATGAGTTCCGGATGAGTTGCGATGAGTTCCGATGAGTTCCGCTCTGCGTCCCCACCCGTCCCTGGCCAGCCCCACGCCGTGCCGTCGTCATCCGTGCAGAGGATTTTGTCGCAATGTTGCCGGGCATTGTCTGATGCCTGCGGCGTGCGCAGAACCGCTCTCCACTCCACCTTCATTCTCGCCCTCGATCCCGCGTGCGCAGGTATCGTAAAGGGAGCCTCGCCCCTCTCGAAAGGAAATTGGGATGCCCTTGCAAAGACGTCAACTACTGCGAACCTTTTCGTTGGTTTTCGGTTCGACCCTCCTCTGGACCCGCAACCAGCTCGCCATCGCTGCGCAGACAGCCACACAGCCAAAAGCCACCCCGCCCCCTGCCGGCGCTCCCGCCCCAGGCGACAGCGCTGCACAAACTGAAATGGAAAAGGTGATGGGCATCGGAGGTCTGTTCTTCCGAGCTCAGGATCCCAAGGCCTTGAGCCTTTGGTACCAGCAACACCTCGGCATCTCCCTCACCCCATCCACCGAGCACGATACTGTGTGGCAGCAAGAGGCAGGACCAACAGTGTTTGCTCCCTTCCCTGAAACGACGAAGTATTTCGGGGATCCCCAAAAGGTCTGGATGATCAACTTTCGCGTCCGCGATCTCGACAAAATGGCAGCCCAGCTACAAGCTGCGGGAATTGCCATCAAGATCGATCCCCAGATCTATCCCAATGGCCGCTTCGCTCGCCTGCACGACCCCGAAGGGAATCCCGTCGAGTTGTGGCAACCGCAAGGCCCAGACACCAAAGGCTAGGCTGCCGCGCGTGATCAAGTTGAGGGCGCCCCCGGTCCCTCGCCTTTGGGGACCGGGGAAGAGGAATCGAGCTCCATCGCTGCCACCGTCGATAGGTATGGCTGACGCCGGAAACTGCTGAAAGTGAGAAAGTGAAACTCCCCGGTTTGCTGATAACGGATGCGCTGGCCTTTCATTCATTGCGAGAATACTCCAACCGAAAAGTCCGGGCGGCGTGGTGCTTCCATCCCCCGGTCCCCAAAAGCCAAGGTAGGCACGACCTGGATCAAAACGGCGATCCTAATCGCAGCCGTCGGCCTGCTTATGGTTGGGATGGTCGAAATTTCTTTGTACCTGGATCAAGCAAGACACTCAAGCGAAAGCCTGCCCGGTAGATCACGGCTTACTCGGACTCTACCTTGAAGTAATCTCCGGATCGGCGACCATGCGCCCGGATCAATTTCGCTTCCTACTCCCGCGAATTGTCATCCTGAGGAGCGAAGCGACGAAGGATCTGCGGTTGTCTTTCGGCTACTTCCAGATCGGCGATCATCCGCTCAACCCAAATCGGGGAGCCGGCCGCGTTTTATGGATATCGACTGTTAACGCGCCAGATCTGCGCCGTGATCGCCCACATGCACACTTCGATCTCTTTCGGGCCCCACAGAATGTTGTGTGTGTACTTGAATCCCGCCCGCTCAAGCAGCTTTCGGGAGTTGTCGTGTGCGACCCCATGTCCGGCGACGATTACCGGCAGGCCCAGCGTATCGAAGCCATGCGCGAGTACAGCGAGCAAAGCCTCCTCGCCCAGGCGTATTCCCAAGTGGTCCGCAGGAGGTTAACGCCGACCTCGATTCTCTCAGAGTCCATCGACCACGGCCGTAGACCGGCGCACCCTGCGAATTCGCCTGTCTCACGTAAGAACATCGGCCAGTACTGCACACCGAGACTACTCTCACGTGCGCATTCGACATGAAGTCGATCATGCGCTTGTTCCGGGGTCATAGCGCCGCCGAAGAAGCGAGTCACCTCCGGATCACACCATAACGCTTCAGCAAGCGCCGTGTCTTCGCCAGTCCAGCTTCGAAATGTCAAACGGGCAGAGGACCGCGGAACCATGCGCAAAGGAAGCTCCAGCACCTTGTACTACGATACCGACTTTACCCGTTTACTACTGTGAACTCGGCTTTGCGACTGAAGTCCCGGTCCAGTCACCGCCTAACCGGACGCTACCTTGAGTGATTTCCGGATGGGCGACGATACAACCACTACACCAACAACGGACTCTTCGCTTCTTTCCAACACGCTGTCATCCCGAACGCAGCGAGGGATCTGCGGCTGCTTGTGCGAATTCAAGATGGCAATACTTCCGAATCGCCGACCATCCAAGTGGAACCAGATCCTTGGACCCTTCGACGGTCCCGGTCGAGTCACCGCCTAACCAGTAATAACCACGTGGGGTTGACTGAAGGGCGATTGATAGAACTCTGTGCTAACCTCCCGGAATATGCGCGTAACATTGACTCGCAAGAAATTAGCATGGGTGTCTTCGCTGGCGGTGATCGTCGCGATTGTCGCAGCCAAAGCGCTTTGTACACCGACGGTCGTGCCAAAGGCTTACGCCGTTGCCGAGATCAACGTTACCGATCCGGAAGCCTACAAGCAATATCTAGAAGCCGTCACACCCATCGTTGCCCAATTCGGAGGCAAGTATCTGGTCCGCGCCGGTACCGTCATTCCCATCGAAGGCAAGGCTCCCACAGGTCGCGTCGTGATCATCGAATTTCAAAGCCTGGCGAGCGCACAATTGTTCGAAGCGTCTCCACAGTATCTAAAGATCGCGCCGCTTCGACAGAGAGCTTCGCGAAGCCGACTGTTCCTTGTGGAGGGCTCTCCGCTGTCCTGACCTCTGGTTCGTCAGCCACAGGTTTCTAAGTGGAATCGACCCACGCATTGCAGCACGGTTCGGGTGGGGAACTTCATCGGAAGCTCTTAGCGTTCGTGTGGAAGCTGTCCCCGGCGTTGGTAAGTCGGAGGAGAAATCTTTCCCGATCCAACGCAAGACGACTCTCTACAAAAGCTACGGAGAGACGATGAGTTCTGGAACTTCGCGCAACAGGTTACTCAACACGTCTCGCGCCGCAAACTTACTTCCGCGCATCTTCTTGCGGAGCTCCCGCAGGCATCTCAAATCCATCCAGGAATACCAGGCTCCCCGCAGAGGTAGCATCCTGGCGCAAATGGTGAACCGCCTCGTATGCAGGGGAGGCATACCAGGTCTCCGCTGCTTCGCGCGACGAAAATTCGAGGATCGTCACCAGGCTCGCGGCAAGCCCACCTTCGCGCACATCCGCCTTGTGCGCCGCCACAAGCACCTTGCCGCCATGGGCGAGAATCGTCGGCGCCGCACCGCGACGATACTGGCCAAACGTCTCCTGATCGTCCACATTGAACTGCAGCAGTACATAAGCTTTGGGCATGATCTGGCTCCCTTTTTTCGAAGTTGAGTGCTTTTCTAAAACTGCTCCTTCGAGCAGCGATGGCCCAACCTCAACGGGTTGCCTGCACGGTTTGCGCCGGCCAATACCTACCGCTTCATGGGGCTTGTAGTCCGATTACACGACAGCGCTTACCGCGGCAGCCTGCTCATGCGCGTGATAACTTGACCGCACCAGCGGACCCGACTCCACATGCCTGAAGCCCATCTTCAGCGCCTCGGTTTTCAACTCGGCAAACTCGCGCGGCGTATACAGCCGCGTCATCGGCAAATGATTCCGCGACGGCCGCAGGTACTGCCCAATCGTCAGAATGTCGCACCCCACTGCCGCCAGGTCGCGAAACACCGCCAGCAGTTCATGCGTCTCTTCGCCGATCCCCACCATCACACCCGACTTCGTAGCCCCTCCGGGGTTTAACTCTTTCGAGTACTCCAGCAAACGTAAGGTCCGCTCATACCGCGCACCCGACCGCACCACACGATACAACCGCGGCACCGTCTCCGTGTTGTGATTCAAGATCTCGGGCTTGGCGTCCACCACAATTCGAATCGATTCCCTGTCGCCTTGAAAATCAGGAATCAGCACTTCCACGCGGCATCCCGGCGCCTGCTGCCGAATCTCCTCAATCACCTTGGCAAACGCGCGCGCGCCACCCACCAGGTCATCGTCGCGATTCACGCTGGTGATTACGGCATGCTGCAATCCCAGCACCGCAACCGCTTCCGCCACCCGGCGCGGCTCGTCCAAATCAATCGCCTCGGGACGCCCCTTCGGCACTGCGCAAAATCCGCAACGCCGCGTGCACAGGTTGCCCAGCATCATGAACGTCGCCGTCTTGTGATGCCAGCACTCACCGATATTCGGGCACTGCGCGCTCTCACACACCGTGTGCAGCCCCAGCGATCGCGCCAGCCGCTTCAGGTCGTGATAGTTCTCGCCCATCGGCGCGCGGGCCTTCAACCACTCCGGCTTGGGAGCAGCCATCTTCCGCACGGGCTCAATCTGCACCAGCTCCATCAGATTCATTGTAGCCACACAGGCCTGTTACACTGCTCATCAAATTCACGCGCACCGCAGCGGCATCGTTGCCTGGCTGTTCGCGTCCAAATCCTCGTCGTCCTGTACTTGAGCCACGCCAAGCCGCCATGCAAACGCTTTCCATCGCCATCGTCGCGCGCAACGAAGCAGAAAACATCGCGCGCACATTGGCCAGCGTTGCCTGGGCCAGCGAAATCGTTCTTATCGATTCTGGATCCACCGACAACACCATCGAAATTGCCAAAAGCTACGGCGCCACCATCTTCCACGAAAGCTGGAAAGGCTACGGCGGTCAGGTCAACTCCGCACTCGACAAATGCACCAGCCAATGGATCCTCAATCTCGATGCCGACGAAGTGCTCACCCCCGAACTCGCCGCCGAAATCCAGACCCTGCTCAACGGCCAACCGCGCTTCAACGCCTATTGGGTCCCGCGCCTCAACCAGATCTTTGGTCGATGGATGCGCCACGGCGGACTCTATCCCGACTGCAAGCTCCGCCTCTTTCGTCCCGGCACCGCACGCCTCCGCGAAGATACTGAACCGCATGCCACGCCCAAGACCGTCGAGAAAACCGGCACCCTCAAAAGCCACATGCTCCACTATCAGTACCCCACGCTCGATCTCTATCTCGATCACATGCAGACCTACAGCACGGCCACCATTCCTCTCTTCGTGCGCTCAGGCAAAACCAGTCGCTCGCCCTTCGCCTTCCTCGTCAACCTGGTTCTCAACCCGTTCTTCACCTTCGTCTATAACTACGTTCTGCGCGGCGGCTTTCTCGATGGACGCGAAGGCCTCATCTTCCACCTCAATCACTCCATCTATGTCAATTGGAAATACGCGAAAGCATGGATGGCTCGTGGATAGCACACCTTTCCGTCCTTCCAATCCGCCGCCGCCGGCAGGGCGAGCCTGACCTCGATGGACGCCGCTCCCGTCTTCACCCCTCCGCGCTATCTGCTCGTCATGACGGCAACCATCGCCCCCGCGCCCGGCACCGTCAAACGCTCTTCGCCTCAACTCCGCCTCGAAGATTACAAACGAGCCCTCCGCTTCTGGCTCCGACAAACCCACGCCTCCACCCAACGAATTCTCTTCCTCGAAAATTCCGGCGCCGACCTCACCGAACTCCGCGACCTCGCTGCGTCCGAAAACACCTTCCGCAAAGAAATCGAAATTCTCTCTCTCCCGCCGCAACAGATCCCCGACGGCCTCACCTATGGCTATGCTGAACTGCAGATGCTCGACGACGGCCTCGCCCAAAGTCGTTTGCGACCGGCCACCACCCACATGATCAAAGTCACCGGGCGCCTCACATTCCCCGCGCTCGGCAAGGCTCTCGACCAGGTCGCAACAGACCTGCGCCAACATCCCGCGTCCTTCGAACTCATGATCGACTGCCGCAAGCTCGGCTTCCCGCGCCGCGGATTCGACGCCAGCGTCCAGCTCTTCGTCTGCTCCCACGCCTTCTACGACCGCGTACTGCGCGGCATCCATCGCGAGATGAACTCCACCGACCTGCGCATTCTCGAGCACCTTATCTTGCGCAAGGTCATTCCGTTCAAAGGCGAACCCGGCTATTACCTTCGCTTCCCCTGCAACATCGACCCCATCGGCTACTTCGGCTTCAAGAACCGCAGGTACGATTCACCGCGCACCGCGCTCACCCGGAACCTCCGTAGCCTGCTCCGTCGCATCGCGCCCGACTACTGGTTCTAGCCGCTCCTCATGCCCGCCGCTCATCAAACCGTGCGTCCACCGAGCCCATTCCATCGTCTTAGGGGACAGCGGATGCGTTGAACCGGCTTCATGCCTTACACCCGAAGCTAGCGGGCCCCTTTTTTGATTCGCTCTTCCGCTTTGCAATGCAGAACAAAAGGAGACTTGCATGCGATCGCTGCTTCTCATTTCTGTAGTGTGCCTCGCCGCCGGCCTGATCATTCTCTTCACCTACTGCCATGGCACCACGAGCATGAGCGCAGGCTATCCGTTGTCGGGAATGTCGGTCCACCTCGACATGACCACCACCGGTGTCCCGGCCCTCCTCGGCCTGCCCCTCACCCTCGGGGGAGCCGGCTTGCTCCTCATCGCGTGGTGCGCAGCCATCTTCACGCGCAACGATTAGCTGCCCCAAGATACGCCGGCAAAAGCTTCTTCCGTGTCATCCTGAACGGAGCGCGCCCGGGGCCCTGCGAACGACGCAATCGTTCGTGGGGTAAGCGGCGTGAACGGATCCGCTGTCGTCCTTTTCGCTCCTTGCATCGGAGGGAGCAGCAGCCTTCAGGCTGCTGAAATATCGCACGCGAAACGCCGGGCTTCAGCCCCGGCGCTTTCCTCATCTCTCACTCCGCCTTCTTCCCGTCCGCCGCCGGAGCCGTAGCCGCCGGCTTCTGGTCCGGCTTCAAATACTTGTCCCACCACCCCAGCCAACGCTCATACCGATCGCGGATATAACTCGGCCGCGTGAATCCATGAAACTGCCCCGGATACACCACTAACTCCGCCGGCCGTCCCAATGACTTCAACGCTTCATACATCTGCTCCCCGCCCATCAAAGGAACATTCATGTCCGACGTCCCACCCATAAACATCATCGGCGTATGCACCCGCTTATCCACTTCGAGAAACGGATAACTCATCTTGATGTAGAGCTGCAGATTCTTCCACGGCGGCCCAAGCTCGTTGTCGTACTGCAGAATGTACTGGTCCACGCCATAGAACGACATCGGCGCTGCCACACCCGCTCCGCTGATCCCGCACTTGAAGCGATCCGTGCTCGCCACCGTGTAGTCCGTCAGGATGCCGCCATAACTCCACCCCGTCACGCACATCCGGTTCGGATCGGCCACGCCCATCGCAACCGCTTTGTCCACGCCGGCCAGCAGGTCCTCCACTTCGTAGTGACCCCAGTCCGCCGCAATCGCCTTCGCGTAATCCTGGCCGCGTCCCGAACTGCCCCGATAGTTGATGTTCAGCTCCGCGTAGCCCTTCGTCGCCAGCCACTGCCGTAGAAAGTCGAAGCTGTGTCCGTCCTGCCCATTCGGCCCGCCGTGAATAAACAAAATCATCGGCACCGGAGATCCGTCTTTAAAATCCGCCGGCCTCGTCAGCAGCCCGTGCACCTCCGTGCCCTCTTTGCCCTTGAACTCGATTCCTTCCGTCGCCACTAAGTTCAAGTCGGCCATCAGCGGATCGTTGTGCTTAGTCAGCTGGCGCAGCGCGCCATTCTCCAGCGCGTAGATCTCTCCCGGATGCGCATCGTCTGTAAACAACACCGCCGTATGCCCCGCCGCCGCATCCCACGACAGCACCGTACCCTGCTGCGCCAGCACCCGATGATCGTTGCTCCCAGCTAACTCCACCTCCGCGGGATACTGCTCCCGGTCATCATCCACCAGGTAACTCAGCTTTCCATCCGGGGAGTAAATAGGCGACCGCACCGACCGATCCAACTTAGCCGCCGGATAACTCACCTTGCCATCCAGTGTGACAACGGCCGGCTTCGACTGCGAATACTCCCAAAGCTTCAACAGCGCGCCCTGCGTATACGCAATCGACTGCGAGTCCGGCGACCACGCCAGCTCCCCATCGTCCGGCCCTTCCCACGTCGTCAGCTTCTTCGGCGTCGACCCTGCCTTCGCCTCCACCACAAACACATCGGTATTGATGCTGCGGTCCGGGTCTGCCTCCTGGTTGCTCGCAAACGCAATCCACTTTCCGTCCGGCGACCACTCCGCGTCATTCTCGTTCACGTTCTTGCCCGTGGTCAGCTTCTCCACCTTCTTCGTGGCCACGTCATACAGATAGAGCGAATTCCACGCGTCGTCGCGAAGGTACCCCTGAATGTCCTGCTTGAAGTGGTAGCGATCGATCACGATCGGCTTCGGCGCCGCCGGCGGCTTGCCTTCTTCTGCATCGGGCTCGTTCTTCGGCCGCAGCGTCAGCAACAATTTCTTCGAGTCCGGCGACCAGCTGTACCCGCCGATCTCATGCTCCGTAATCGCCGTAAACTGCTCGGCCTCTCCCCCGCGACGATCCATCACCCAGACCTGGTCGCCCTTCGCCGCTCCAGGCCGCGACGACATAAAGCTCAAATACTTGCCATCCGGGCTGAACTTCGGCTCTGACGCGCCTTCCTTCCCATACGTGAGCTGGACATCGGCAGAGCCGTCCCACTTCACCATCCATAGATGGCCCTGGCTCTTGTCTTCCTTCGTGTCCATCTGGCTCACGGTGTAGGCCACCCACGCACCATCGGGCGACACCACCGGCCCGCCCACGCGTTGCAATTTCGCCAGATCGTCCAGCGTGATCGCGCGCTTCTTCGGCGCATCGGCCGCAAAGGCCGTCGCAAAGTTCGTCATGAAGAGTGAAAACAAAACCGCAAGGCAGAGAGAGAGTTTCAGCGGGAAGCGCAGCATGGCCAAGAGATTAACATCTCGCGCCCTGGGAATCCCACAGCCGCTAGTGCAGCTTGGCCCGTACCTCGGCGCGCACCAGGTACAGGAAAAACACCAGGTTCAGCAGCCCCTGTACCAGCGCTGCTCCCATGTGTTGCGAGCCGAAAATCCAAAGGTTGTAGCAGGCCAGCAGAAACACCGCCGCCAGTGCTCCCGCCCACGCCCAGCGCAGCAGCAGAATCAGCCCCGCGCTCGCCGTAAGAAACGCCGCCGCCATCAGCAGAAACACCGCGGGATAATGCCGTCCCGCCACGCCAAGAATGAGCACACCGCCCAGCACCAGCAGATACAGGCTGATCGCCAGCAACCCCGGCAGCGCAAACAGTTCGCGCCTGTGCTGCTCTCCGGTTTGGCCGCTCGCGCGCGGATGCTCGTTGTCTTGATCGCTCATAGGGAGTGCAGATACGCCAGCAGATCGTGCATGCGGTCCTCATCCAGGGGCGTCGCCGGCATCTCACCGCGTCCATGCAGAATCACGCTCGTCAACCGCTCATCTGTCGGCGGCGCGCCCGAAGGCATCGACTGGATCTTCGTGATCGCTTGCAGCCCCGGCCCATGCAGCCCCGATGTGGTCGTCGGATAGTGGCAGCGCGCACACGACTGCTGAAACACCTGCGCCCCGCGCGCCTCCTCCGGCGTCCATTGCGACGAAGGCTTCGACGGCGGCAGCGGCTTGCACCCAACCATCAGCCCCGCAGCCACCATCAATACCGCACCCGCCAAAGCGGCCAGCACCGCAGCAATCTTTCTCCGCATCCGCATGCCTACCCATCATATTGTGTCCGCCGACTCACCATGCCGTAGCCGAAGGCCCTGCGCTTCATCCATCGGAAGCAGCAGCCGGGTGCCCCATCCTTGCGCGCCGTTGCGCAAGGGGGTGAGAGCAACGGGCCTCTCCCCGCATGCTCTCTTGTCCCTCTTTGGATAAAAATTGTCATCCTGAGCGAAGTCGAAGGATCTGCGGTTGCTTTGATCGATCGGAGGAAGCAGCAGCCGGGTGCCCCATCCTTGCGCGCCGTTGCGCAAGGGTGGGAGAGCAACGAGCCTCAACGCCCTGTCAACCAGCCCCACCCCCTACCGCCACCGAAAAATCCGCAACGACACCGCAAAGCACACCAGCAGCCACGCCACCAGAACCATCACCGGCGCCGTCATCTGCGCCAGGCTCATCCCCTGCAGCATGTTGCCGCGCAACGCATCAATCGCCGCCGTCAACGGCAATGCCCGCACCAAGGGCTGCAGCAGCGCCGGAAATCGCGTCGCCGAGAAAAATACTCCCGACAAAATCCACATGGGCAGCATCGCCAGGTTCATCAACCCCGATGCAGCCTCCATCGTCCTTGCGCGCGACGCAATCAACAAGCCCAGCGTCGAGAACGAAAGAGAAGTCAGCACGCACAGCGCGCCCAGCTCCACCAGCGATCCACGAAACGGCACGCCAAACACGAACTTCGCAAATCCGAGAAAGAACAGCACCTCGATCACCAGCAGCAACAGCCGCGACAGCAGAAACGACATCAGGTACTGCCACCGCGGCATCGGCGACGCCACATAGCGCTTCAGCAATTTCTTCTGCCGCGCCTCCACAATCGAGAAGCCCAGCCCCCAGATCGCCGACCCCATCAGGTTCATCCCCAGCAACCCCGGCACCACAAAGTCGATGTAGCGCGCGCCTGTCGCATGCACCAGGTCATTCGACGTTGTCAGGGCATCCTTCTGCCCCGCGGCTTTCTCCACCGCGCGATCCGCCAGCAGTCGCGCCGACCGCCCGTCAGGATTCGTATCGTCGAACTTGTACACCACGCCGCTGTCGTGCGCGATCACCAGCACCACGATGCGTCCCGTCGCCAGGTAATGCGTGCCCTGCGCTTCATCCATCACCGTCGCGCGCAGTCCCTTGTCCACGTTCAGTGCCTGCGCCAGTTGCGTTGTCGTCGCGCCCACGTCCAGCACATCCGCGGGCCGGTTCCGAAATGCGATCCCCAGTCCCACCGCCAGCAGAATCGGAAACACGAACACCCAGAACAGCGCCTCGGGCTCCCGCAGAAACAACTTGAACCGCGTCGCCGTCAGCTGAAAGAGAGATGAATCGGTCAGCCTACTCATCACGCAGATTCCTCCCCGTCAGTCCCACAAACACATCCTCCAGCGTCGCTGAATGGGTCCGAAACTCCACCGGCCGTTGTCCCATCTCCGCCAGCGTCGCAAAAATGCGTGGCACCGTCGTGTGCAGCTCCACCACCGAAAGCTGGTGCAGGCCCGCATCCACGCGATGTCCCTGCACCCCGGGAATCGCCGTCAGCGTCTTCGCATCCAACGGCCCGCTCTCGCCCGAAGTGGCCACCGCAAACTCCACCACATGCTCGCCGCCCACCGACGCAATCAGTTGCTTCGGAGTTCCCAGCGCGATGATCTTTCCATGATCCATAATCGCCACGCGATCGCACAGGTGTTCCGCTTCGTCCATGTAGTGCGTGGTCAAAATGATCGTTCTGCCCGCACTGCGCAACTCCACCACCAGGTCCCACAAATGCCTGCGCGCCTGCGGATCGAGCCCCGTCGTCGGCTCATCGAGAAACAAAAGATCGGGGTCGCCCACCAGCGCGCAGGCCATCGCCAGCCTCTGCTTTTGTCCACCCGAGAGCGTTCCGATGCGCGCCTTGCGCTTCTCCTCCAGCTGCGCCATCTTGATCGTCTCTTCCACCGCCAGCCCCTTGCGATAGAAGCTGCGAAACAAACTCAGAATTTCAACCACCGTCAGCTTCTCCGGCAGTTGCGTCTCCTGCAATTGCACCCCGATGCGCTGCCGCAGCGGTTCGGCCGCGTCCTTCCAACTCAGCCCCAGCAGGCGCACCTCACCCGCATCCGCCGCAGTCAGTCCCTCGCAGATCTCAATGGTGGTCGTCTTCCCCGCGCCGTTCGGCCCGAGTAACCCAAAACACTCGCCGCGCTGCACATCCAGATCGATGCCGTCCACGGCAACCACATCGCCAAACACCTTGCGCAGACCCTTCAACGACAGCGCACAATCGGTCACCGCACCGGCTGTCGGCATCGATCGTTCAATGGAATTTGGGCTTGAGCTACGGCTCACATTCGTTCTCCCGCCTTAGCCTTGCACACCAGGCATTGTGGTTCTGTGAAATCTCTCTCCACTCGATCGCGAACCGCCGTGTCGGGCATGCCTGCGAAAGCTCCAAAAACTGACCAGGCAGCGTCTCGTCCATAGCGTCCCACTCCCACCAGCGTCATGGGAGGGAGCAGCACCCTTTAGGCTGCTGAATCAAGGCGCTTGTAAATCGTGGGCTTCAGCCCCGGCTCTTTTCTGCTGTTCCGGCCGCCGCTTCATCCCGCACCAACCTGCCAAAGCAAGAATCGCCCCGCCCTCACTCCGACGCCGCAATCGCCTCGCAGATCCGCTCCACCGCTGCAGTCTCCGCATTGCTCCCCGGCCGATGATCATTCACCATCACTGAGAACACCAGCGTCTTGCCGCTCGCCGCCTGCACAAATCCCGACAACGCGACCGTCTCATTCAGCGTTCCCGTCTTCGCCCACAATTTGCCCTTCAGCGGAGAATTCCGGAACCGGTTCGTCAACGTCCCATCCACGCCCGCCACCGGCAGCGTCGCACGATACGCTGCGCCCCACGCTTGCCGCGCCGTCCACACCAGCAGCTGCGTATTCGCACGCGGCGCAATGCGGTCATCCATGCTCATCCCCGAGCCGTCGTAAAAGAAAAAGTCCTGGTCGTTCACGCCCGCATTCACCAGGAACTGCCGCACCACCCGCGTCCCCTGCGCCAGGCTTCCATCCTTCCCAAACTCCTTGCCCAGCAGCCGCAGCAGCAGCTCCGCATGCAGATTCTGGCTCACCTTGTTCGTCACCGTAATGTCCTCGGCCATCGGCACCGAGATGTGCGTCCCCAGCACTCGCCGGCCCGTAATCGGCGCCTCCACGGTCCGCAGGTTGCTCCGCTCCAAGTGCACCGGCTCCGCCCGCTCCGCAACAAAATCTCCCGTCCCGTTTGGATCGCGATGCGCCGCCGTCGCCGAACCCGTCACCGAGATCCCTCGCATCAGCAGCGCCTGCTTGAACGCCGTCGCCGTAAACTCCGCCGGCTCTTCCACCGCCAGCTCCGCTTCAAAGCCCGCCGGCGGCACCGTGCCCCACGCCCGCACCAGCATGCTGCCCGGCATCCGCTGCAATCCCGGCCGCGGCACTTCGTTAGGAACAGCGACCGTCATCGTGTTGTCCAGCGTGAAATACTCCACCGCAGGATCCCAATCCGCCGCCACCCCGCTCGGCACCGACGGATCCGCCACCACGTGCAGGTCCGTCATGTTCTCGTTAAAGCTCAACGCCGAGGCCGGCGCTCCATACGCCCACTGCAAGTCATCCCACCCCCACGCCGTCCCGTAGGGCTCATTCAGAAAAAAGCTGTCATCGCCAACAACGTCTCCATCAATTGTGCGTACACCCGACTGCTCCACCTGCTCGGCCAGCAGCGACAGCACCGTCATCGCATTCGGCTTTTCAGGCGCTTCATTCGTAGCCGCATTCGATTCTGGCTCTGACTTCGCAGTCGGCCCTTCCGGTACACCGGGCTTCGACCCACGCGGCCCAGGCGCTGGTTTGGGCGCCGGCGGCTGATAGGGATATTGCCGCGAGCTCAGCGTCGGATCGCCCACCCCCACCAGCATCAGGTTGCCGTGCAGCACTCCTGCCGCATCCACGTCGCCGGTCGCCACCACGTTCGTGGTCCACGTCAGCGTATCCACCGGCAGCAGCGCATAGGCCGCCGCGGTCGTCGTCAGCTTCGCATTCGAAGCTGGCGTAAACAGCCGCCCCTCATTCAGCCCATACAGAGGTTGTCCATCGATCGTCGTCACGCTGATGCCCCACTCCGCATGACTCAGCGCAGGCTCCGACAAGATCGCCTGAATTCTTTCGGCGATCGCACCGCGCCCAGACGCAGCATGTTGCGACGAAACCGCACGTCGCGCCGCCAAATGCGACTCCGCCGCCATCCCATAAGGAACAGCCGGAAGAAGGCCAAGAAGAAGGGAGAATGTGGCACGCACGGTTGCCATGGCCGGAGTGTAGCAGGCGCCGAAGCCGCAGCCCCGCCTGTCGCCACTCCAGAGTAGCCTTAGCGAAATCGCCCCGCCGTCCCTTTCTCTCCATCTCCCAAAGCCGTGTCATCCTGAACGGAGCGCGCCCGGGGCCCCGCGAACGACGCGAGTCATCCGTGGGGTAAGCGGAGTGAACGGACCCGCTGTTGTCCTTCTCGCTCCTTCATCGGACTCAATCATGGGTGCCCCAGGTCTGGATTCTCAGACCGGGGAAAGCAACGAACCTCACCCCGCCCTTCGCCCCTCTAGAAGGCAGCAGCAGGAGGGAGAGGGGTCTTAAGGCCCCTGAGATCCGCATCAGGAAAAAGGGGCCTTCAGCCCCGGCTCTTTTCCAGGCCTAATCCGCATCCCCCCCTCGTAAAATCGACACGTCCGATGAATCCCCTCAACCCAACCCGCACCATCGCCTCCTGGCAACTCCGCACCCGCGCACTCGAACTCGGCCGACGCACCCTCCTCATGGGCGTCATCAACATCACGCCTGACTCGTTCAGCGACGGCGGCGCCTACCTCAGCCCCGAGGCCGCCGTCGCCCACGCACTCCAATGCATAGAAGAGGGCGCCGACC
>DATAVC010000059.1:0-118157 GCA_036267935.1 Occallatibacter sp.
AATGGCTCTCCGAGATCGCTTACTGGTTCAGCTATCAGATCTTCGGACTGCGCGGCATCTACCTCGTCACCTGGTTTGCTCTCGCCGCGAATATTCTCTTTGTCTACTGGCGCGGCTATTGGATGTCGCGCAGCGCAGATGCCTCGCTGTGGGCCGCAGCGATCGGCTTTGTTCTCATGACCGTCAACTCCGGGCCGCGCATGATCGAGTTTGGCTACTTTGCCATGTCGGCGGAACTGGCCATCTTCGAAGCTGCAGACCGCGGCAACAAGCGGCTCTACTGGCTCTTGCCGCCCCTGTTCTGCCTGTGGATCAACCTGCACGGCATGTGGTTTTCAGGGATGGTGTTGTTTGGTGTCTACATCGCGTGCGGCTCCCTGGGCCTGAATATCGGCGTCTTCGAGCAGAAGGCATTTAGTTCCGCCGAACGCAACAAGCTTCTTGGAGTTTTCGGCGTCAGCACCTTGGCCCTCCTGATCAATCCGTACGGCTGGCATCTGATGTGGCAGCCGGTCGACATGATGTTGAACCAGAAGCTCAGTGTCTCGACCATCGCCGAATGGCAGCCTCTCAATCTCTCCACGATGGAGGGCAAGGGTGTCGTGGTGGCCATTGCCATCATGGTGATCGCCAACTGCATCCGCGGGCGCAAGTGGAAGATCTATGAACTTGTCTACATCTTCATCGGCTGGTATGCAGCCGTAGCGCACGTTCGCTTCTGCTATCTGGCCGCCGTACTTACGACTCCCATGTTGGCGCGTGATCTGGGGCGCAGCGTGAGCAAGGGAGAGTCCGATGCCGATACCATCCCGAAGATGAATGCGTTGATGGCTGCCGGCGCGCTTTGCGTCATGCTCTACATGTTCCCCTCCGAGGCAGCGCTGAGCAAGATGGTGCACATGATGTTCCCGGTCGACGAGATTGCGTCGATCCAGCCAGCGTGGCGCACCTTGGATTTGGACTACGTCGGCGGGCGCATGGACTTCCAGGGTAAGTCCAGCTTTATCGATTCGCGTTTCGACAGCTTCGAGCACACCGGCGTGATGAAGGATTATCGCAGCATCATGATGGCGCAGAATGCCTTCGAATTGATGGATAAATACCGCGTCGACCACGCGCTGCTGCGCGATGACCTGCCCATCACCTACCTGCTCGAACACTCTCCGGGCTGGACTGTCATCCAGCGTGAGAAGGCTTGGGAAGGCGAGTATCTGCTGCTCGCCAAGACGGGTAACGGGCAAGCGGTGGCGCCCGCGTGCGTGGTTCCAACGGCGGCTTCTTCGAAGCCCTAGATGATTTGCTGTCGGGCTGGAAATCGTGCGCAATCCGATGTGATCAACGTCACATTGACGAACTCATAGCGAATGCAAGAATTTTTCTTGTAGAAGATCTGTTTGTACGCCGCGCCGTCGGTCCCGTGGGCCCGCAATTTTCCGTCATCCGGCGCATGGAGGACGTCTTGAAGCTGGACCCATCTGCCTTTGTTGCCGACAAGGAGTTGTTTGACGCCCTTGGAAAGCGATCCACCGCGATTCATTGTGATGAGGACCGCATTTTATTCCGGCAGGGGGAAGTGCCCTCCGGTCTCTACATTCTCCGCTCCGGCTGCGTCGTACTCACCATGACGTCACCCAGCGGCGATCTTCTTCTCTCCACACCCGTTTCTGAGGGATCGCTGCTCGGTTTGCCTGGTTTCGTTGGCGACCGGCCCTACTCGCTTACCGCCGAGGCCCAGAAGGGATCCGTCCTGGGCTGCGTGAGCCGAGCCGATTTTTCCGATCTCATGCTGACCAATCCTGCGCTTTCGCTCAAGTTGCTTGCGGTTCTGGCGGCCGAAGTGCGTAGTGCGCGCAGCGCCATCTCAGAGAGCTGAGACACGAGCAACATCCGGTGCGTTAGCATCCATTTTGTGCCCGGTCTCGATACTCCAGTCATGTATGTACGCGGCGTTGGCCCTCGCCTTGCCGAGATGCTTGCTGCGAAGAATATTCAGACCGCAGAAGACCTGCTTTACCACCTGCCTTTCCGTTACGAAGATCGCCAGAATCCACGCAGCCTCGATGAGTTGAAGCCGGGAGAAACCGCGAGCCTGATCGCGGAGGTACGGGGCGCCGTGCTGCTAAGGACGCGCCGCATGCCGATCTTCGAGCTCACGATCGGACAGGGACGCCATGCCCTGAAGTGTCTCTGGTTTCATGCCACCTATCTGCAGGGAAAGTTCCATGCCGGGCAGACGATTGCGGTCTTCGGCAAGATTGAGCCTTCGCGGTCCACCAGCAACTTCAAAATGATCCAGCCACAGTGGGAGCTGCTGCCCGACGACAGCGATGATGCCGAGACGCGCTTGCTTGAAGTTGGCCGCATCACGCCGGTCTACGAGTCTCTGGGCGGCAGTCGCCTGGCCTCGCGCTGGCAGCGTCGTGTCATCTTCGATCTGCTGGAGACCATGCGTGGCGCAATGCCCGAGTGCCTGCCGCAGGCTATGCTTGCACGGCTCGACATGCCCAATCGCGAAGCCGCGCTGCGCGAAGTGCACTTTCCGCCTGACGGTACGGCCATGGCGCAGCTGCAGGCCTTCGGCACTGCCGCACATCGCCGCCTGATCTTCGAAGAGCTGTTCTTTCTGGAACTGGGCCTCGAGTTGAAACGGCGCCGCCTTCGCGAACGTGTCGGCATCAGTTTTGCAACGACCGACAAAGTTCGTGAGGCTATTCGCGAAGTTCTGCCTTTCCATCCCACCGCGGCGCAGAAGCGCACCCTGGGCGAGATTGTCGGCGACATGCGCCAGCCAAGCCCCATGCGACGGCTGCTGCAGGGCGATGTGGGTTCGGGCAAGACCATCGTCGCGCTGCAAGCTATGCTGGTTGCGATCGAGAACGGCTACCAGGCCGCGCTCATGGCTCCGACGGAGATTCTTGCAACGCAGCATTTTCTCGCTGCGCGCAAGCTTCTCGAGCGCTCGTCGCGGAAGTATCGCGTGGTGTTGCTGACCGGTTCCCTCGATGACGATCGCAAGCGCAGGACGCGCGGACTGATCAATCGCGGCGAAGCCCAGCTTGTGATCGGCACCCACGCCCTGATCGAGGAAAAAGTGGAGTTCGACAATCTCGGTCTTGTGGTTGTGGATGAGCAGCACCGCTTCGGTGTTTTGCAGCGCTTCAAGCTGATGAAGAAGCCCAATCAATCAGAGCCGGACGTGCTCGTGATGACGGCGACACCGATTCCACGCACCCTCGCTCTCTCGCTGTATGGCGATCTCGATGTGAGCATTCTCGACGAGCTGCCTCCAGGCCGGACGCCGATCGTGACGCGGCGCGTTGCCGATGAGCGTGCTGCCGATGTCTGGGACTTCGTGCGCAAACAGGTCGCGCTGGGCCGTCAGGCGTACATTGTCTATCCGGTGATTGAAGGCGCGCGGGACGACCAGCCGGAGCTCGATTTCTCCCACGATCCGTCGAACGCTGTCGCCGAAGCCCCGGCGGAGCCTGCTGCGAAGCGCGCGCGCAAGGGCAAGACCGCCGAGCTTTTTGCCGATGCGGAAGTTCCGAAAAAGACGGTTCCGAAGAGTAAGACGGCGGAGCTGAAGTCCGCGGTCGAGATGCATGAGAAGCTGCGCACCGGAGAACTGAGCGGTCTGCGCGTCGGCCTCCTGCACGGTCGCCTCGATGCCGACGAAAAAGAAGTGATCATGCGACGGTTTCAGCGCGGCGAACTCGATGTGTTGGTCGCGACCACGGTCATCGAGGTGGGTGTCGATGTGCCCAATGCCGCGGTCATGGTGGTTGAGCATGCGGAACGGTTCGGCTTGGCGCAGTTGCATCAGCTGCGCGGCCGGGTGGGGCGCGGATCCGCCAAAAGTTACTGCATTCTGATGACGGGCAAGCGCGTCTCACCGGAAGCCGAGGAACGGCTCGATGCCATGGTGCGCACGCAGGATGGATTTGAACTGGCCGAACTCGATCTGACCATGCGCGGCCCCGGGGAGTTCTTCGGCACGCGCCAGGCCGGCCTGCCCGAATTCCGCATCGCTAACCTCGTGCGCGACCGCCAGATTCTTGAATTGGCGAAACAGGAAGCTGAACGCTTCGCGAATGCGGGAGGGGAAAAGGGAAGAGAACAGGAAGGCACCGAGGCCGAACGCAATCGCGTGTGGGCACGCCTGAAAGAAGCGTGGCAGCGCCGCTACGGCCTTGTTGAAGCAGGTTGATGGATGGTTGCGTCTGGAATGAATGAAAGAGTGCCTGAAAAGCCAATGCCCACCCCGGTGTGCTGGTAATCGCACCGAAGTGGGCCCCCCTGGCTTCTACTTTTAATGTTCCCTTCTCTAGCTGCCTCTACCCTTAACCGTTCTCTATTTAACGTTCTGTAATTTAAATAAGCCGTCTAATTTAAATAAGTCGAAATTCTCTTAGTGCCGCGGATTAGCTTGCTTTCTGTGCGGCAAGCGCCGGAAAACGCTGCAACACCGGCGTCAAAACCATCGTCAACAGCAGCACCATGGGACCGACGATCACCAGCCAGGCTGCCAATGCATGACTTGCGGCATTTCCCGAAGCCCAGAGCATCTGCATTGCAGAACCGTGCGTCAGAGCCGGCTGTTGTCCAGCCGAGAACATCCAGCCTCCCATCCGGGAGAGGGGCAGAATCAATGTCAGCTGCAGCGGCATGGCTGCGTAGTTCGCCACCTGCATGACCGGCGCATTCAATCCGAAGCGGAGCGCAACCACCGCGCACAAAGCTGTCGGAACTCCCACCAGGGGCAGGCACCCGATGGCGAACCCAAGCGCGAGGGTCAACGCCAGCCGCTGCGGGGTAATTCCCATGCGCAGCCAGGCGGCCAGTTGAAGATTCGCGTTTGTGAGCCAACGGTTCATGGTTTCAAAGTAGCGAGTGAAGGTTGTTTCCGGATGAATCCTGCATGAATGGAATCAACCCTCTTACTCGAAGTGAGAATACTTCTGATGGACCTTGAAATGCTGTACCACCTTTGGCGTAGGAGGGGGTGCGGAGGTGTGACAAAGGTCATGTGATGCGCAACGAGGCAGATTCTCAGGCTCTTTTGACGGGAGCGGATTTAGCCAGCGGTCTGCAGCAGATGGCGTGAGCGCAGCGCGGCAAGCACCTGTTCGACTTTCCAGTCCAGAGCTTCCGTTCCGTCGATTACGAGATCGGCGTGCTGCGCCGTTGGTCGCACGAATTGCATGCTTGATGGCCGCACCGTGGCGTCATATTGCTGACGCACCGACTCCTCGGTTCGACCCCGCTGTTCGATATCGCGCTTGAGCCGGCGCTCGAAGCAGACGCCGTCCGGTGTGTCCACGTAGACGCGCAACTGATAGAGCGGCAGCAACTCAGGATAGTAGAGGGCAAACAATCCTTCGACAATGAGGAAGGCTCCGGCACGAATCGTTTCGGCTTGCCCCTGCACGCGGGTATAGGTTGCGAAGTCGTAGACGGGGCGATTGATGGGTTTGCCTTGTGCCAGCGTAGCCACATGTTTGGCGAGCAACGAGCTCTCGATCAACGTTGGATCGTCGAAGTTCTGCCGCATTCGCTCTTCGAGCGGCAGAGCAGCGAGGTCACGATAGTAATGATCGAGAGGGAAGTTCATCCCGCCGAGGGCGTGCGCCAATTCCAGAGCCAGCGTTGTCTTGCCCGAGCCCGAAGCGCCGGCGATGCCAAGCACCACGGGCGGAAACGGCAGCCGTGCTGCCTCGGGTTCACTCACGCCTCGGCTTCTATCAGGGTCGAGATCCACACAACCAAGCGCTCAATCACGCCGGAAAGGCGTCGCTCGACCAATCGTCCCGTCTCGAAGACCTCTTCGTGGCTTAGCGGGTGCGCGCTCAGGCCGGCCGCCTTGTTCGTCACGCACGAGATACCCAACACCTCGATGCCCATGTGCCGCGCCACGATTGTTTCGGGTACCGTCGACATGCCTACCAGCGTCGCTCCCAGGGTGCGGAACGATCGAATCTCCGCGGGTGTTTCAAAGCTTGGCCCGGTAACGGCCAGGTAAACCCCTTCGCCAATCGTGATGCCTTCGTCGCGTGCTGCCTGATGCGCAAGCACGCGCAGGCGCTTCGAGTAGGCTTCGGTCATGTCGAAGAAGCGCAGTCCCGTGTTTTTTTTCTTTGCGAGACGCGACTCATTGGGCCCCACCATGGGGTTCCAACCCATCATGTTGATGTGGTCTGCAATCGCCACAAGTTGCCCGAGCTCGTAGCTTTCGTCGATGCCGCCCGCGGCGTTGGTCAAGATCACCGCATCGATGCCGAGGGCGCCCAGCACCCGCATGGGAAATGTGACCTGTGCCGGCGTGTAGCCCTCGTAGAAATGTACCCGGCCCTGCATCACGATGACCGGCGCACCGCCGATGCGGCCGGCCACGATGCGTCCCGAGTGGCCTTCGACTGTCGATTGCGGAAAGTGCGGGATCTCGCGATAGGGGATGAGCACCGTTTCGGTCACGCGGTTGGCGACCGCTCCAAGGCCGGAGCCCAGCACAACCGCGACGCGTGGCGTCAACCTGCCCAGCTTGGCACGCAGAAACTGCGCCGCCTCTGTCACCTCATCGAAGTAAGTCATAAGCTAACCTTTAAGAGTACGTTTCCTGTGATTTTACAGTCTGACACGACGGCTTCTTGTCACTGGGACGCACGCGATCGAGAGCGTAAGCCGATGCGTCCGGCCGCGCGCTCATGGGAGGTTCAACGCATGTGCCGGAATATCAAGATCCTGTTTAACTTCGGTCCCCCGGTGACCGACGACGAGATTCGTGCGGCGTCGCTGCAGTTTGTGCGCAAGATCAGCGGCTTCACGAAGCCCTCAAAGGCCAACGAGGAAGCGTTCGAACGCGCGGTCGATGAAGTCGCGGCTGCTTCCACGCGTCTGCTGCATTCACTCGAGACGGGGGCACCCTCCAGGAATCGCGAAGAAGAGGCCGCCAAGGCGAAGGCTCGCAGCGCGGCTCGCTTTGGCTGATCACTACTGCCGACGCGGGACTGCTCCAGAAAGAGGCCATGGATGAAGCAAGTTGTTGCCGTGATCTTCGGATTGGGATTGCTGTGTAATGCTCTTCTGTTTGTGCCGCAGGTGATCGCGGTGTGGCGGAAGAAGACCGACGAAGGCATTTCGCTGATCACGTTTGGAGGCTTCAGCGTGCTGCAGGCCATCGGCATCGTGCATGGGCTGTATCAGCAAGACCTTTCGCTGATTCTTGGGATGGCGGCCAGCCTGTTGAGTTGCGGCACCGTCACGGGCCTCACACTCTATTACCGCATGCGCCGACGCGCCCAATCCGCATAGTGCAATCCGCGCTGGGCGGCCGCACCAAAGTTGTGTAGCTGAATCGGCGCTGGGAGGCGACCCCTACTTCGTATGTAGCAGGTTCTGCGTCACGTGGTATTGGCCAGGGCTGCCGGACACCCGGACCGGAATGACCGCGCCGGCTTTGCCCTTCTTGAAAAACGGATCGAAAGGTTTGAGCAGCACCGATTTGAAGCCGGTCTCTTGGTGCGAGAGGCCCGCCTGCGTTGCAAGATTGCCATTTAAATCGATCACTTCGCTATGGAGGTTGAATGTTCCGCGCAATGTGGCTTGAGCACCCGTGACTTGAAACCTCAGATTCTTTGAAGATGCAATGCCGTCGCGAATCTGTGCGGGACCCTGCAAGGAGAGCAAGGCATCGGTATTCGGATTCTCGTCGTGCGTCTGCGAGCGCTGGCTCAATTCCATAATGTTCTTCTCGGCTGCCGCGTCCGTGGCGAACTCCGCGGGCACATCGAAGACGCCATCCACACGAAGGCGCTGGAGGAAGTGGACGCCTTCCCGCGAAGGACCCACCCATGCGTGTCCGCGTAGCGCTACGGGACCCGCGATTGGAACCTTGGAGTGAACGAAGGGCTGCAGGGAATCCTGCGTCCGTCCGTGCACCTCGAAGTCCAGGTTCGTGATCTTGGGCGATCCGGCAATCTGGCCGCTCGCTCTGGCAATCGTTGTACCGCTGCGTACTTCAAGTTCGTCGAGGGCGACTTCACCGGTCAGTCCGTTGACGGTACAGCGAATCGTGCCTCTCACGGGCGTGGGCTTTCCATCGGAAACCGAGAAATTCCGGGTCTCGGCTGCTCCCGTCGCTTGCAGCGCACCCAGCGCTCCACGGAATGTACCCGACGATTCGAGGGTTCCATGCAACTCGCCGATATCATCCAACCGCACCGAGGAAAACGTATAGGTTCCCAAGACTGGAGTTGCGCTCAGATCGCTAGCATTCAACGGACCGAACGTGCCCGTGGAATCAATCTGTCCTGAGGGCATCGCATTCTCCATCACCACCGCGTAGTGTGTCGCATGGCCCTTCTGGAATCCTTGCAGATCGAGCTCGCGTATCGGGAACGAGAAGCGCGTTCCATTGGCGCGCAGGATGTCGAGCAGGCCTTTATGAATTTTTAGCTGCTCAATGCGTGTTTCCGGCCCGGTAAAATCCGCAGCGCTTCCGGGAGGAAAGTCCTGCTTGTTGGCCGGGCTGCCGGGAACGGGAACGACGATGTGCAAGCCTTCAATATCAACCAACTGCACCCGTTCGCGCAGAAGCAGGAGATCCATCCACGTCCCTTCGACAGCAAGCTGCTCGACCGAACCCAGCGGGGGAAGATTGGGCGCCGACCTCCGCCGCAACGCAATTCCTTCCGCAACAAAACCCGGATAGGGAAAATAGATGCGGTGATAGCGCGTAATCACGATCTGGCTTCCCAGCACACCTTCGAGCAGAGGTTTCACGACGCGATAGCGGTACGGCCAGTGCGTATTTGCGAATCGCACACCAGAAATGAGCGCCACCAGGATCGTGACAGCGAGACACGCGAGAGCGTAGCGCGGCATCCGGTGCGTTTTGCGCTCGGCCCGCACAGGACCTGCATTGAGCGCAACGGGAGCTTTTGGCATACACGTACCGATCTAGCGTGAGGGAAGACTACTGCGTGCCAGTTCCACGGCCAAGCATTGATTCCGCCATGGGCAGCTGGGATTGCTCGATTCGCTGCTGACGATGGGTTCGAACCCGACCGCAAGCTTCAGGAGTGTTCGCCATCTGCTTGAGGAATGTGCTGTAGCCGGGCCACCCTGGCCTTAATGTCGACCAATAGCTCGTCCGCGTCAACAGCGGCTTGTGTTGATCCACAAGCTGATTGCTGAGAATCTTCACACCGCACAGAAGGTTGTTCTTGGGCTGCAGAATTGTCTTGTCCGGATCGTGTTCCGAAAGTCCCTTGTCGATGTCCCAATTGAAATCGCAATCGTAGCGATCGGCATCCTGGTAAGTCAGTTGCAACAGCCCTTCGCTGCGCACCATCCGATGGCTCACGCCGTCGACCACGGCAACTTCCGGCTCTGTATGGCGAACGTTCGCGGTCGCACGCAGTCCTGCTTCTGCGCCGGCCAGCGCCTGAAAGAAGTATGCCCAGAACGCACGTTTGTCGGGCAGAGAGAGCGCGTTGAAACGAGGGCAGAAATTCTTCACGTCTTTAGCAGCGAGAGAGGACAGCAAATCCTGCGGAAGCGCCTTCTCGATCATTGCGTCCCACTCCGGGTCCCATGTCTCGTCGTCGCCGAGCTGCGCCTTCTGCTCAGCCATCGGCGTGGGCGGCGCCACTTTCACTCCAGAAGGCGGAGTGATGGGCGCCTGCGAGTGGTCGAGACGGCTGCTCTGCGAAACCAGAGCGAGCACCAGCCCCAACGCGATCCATGTGGTCCTGCGCATGGTTCTCAATACCTTTCTCCCCTTGGCCCGTCCTGATGTGTGATGCAGGCATGGAAGATCGCGTTATGTCGCTCACTGCATGACCTTTAGATGGATAAGTGGCGAGCAACCAAATTGCCCTGTAATGAATCGCCGGGCTGGCGCGTCAGCCTGAGTGAAAGGAGAAAAAAACGTGCAGAAATATGAGCTGACTGTTTGTCCATGCGGCGATGATTGCGGGTGTGGTCCTCTTTGCCCGTGCCCGAAACTGCGCAACTAACACGCGCCGTGTTCATCTGAAACGAGGCAGGAGCAACACGCTCCTGCCGCATCCTTCTCTCAATGACTGAAGCTACTTTCGATTCACTGCTTGATCTGCGCCGTCGCTTTCTCGTCTTCCTCGAGCGCCGCGTCGACGACCGCGCCATTGCCGAAGACATTCTGCAGGCCGCGTATGTGCGCGCGCTGGAGTCGAGGGGCCGGCTGCGTGCCGACGAATCCGCGGTTGCATGGTTCTATCGCATCCTGCGCAACGCGGTCATCGATCACTACCGGCGCCGCACGACGGAAGGCGCAGCGCTTGAACGCTGGGCTCACGAACTGGGAGATGCTGCGGTCCCGGAGCCGCAGCTCGAGCAAACGGTCTGCCAATGTATTGCTGGCGCGCTTGATGTTATCGCGCCTGCGTATGCGGAGTTTTTACGTGAGGTGGATTTGAACGAAGGGAGCCTGGCCGTCTTTGCCCGGGCTCGTGGCATCACGCTGGGCAATGCCGCCGTGCGGGCACATAGGGCGCGCGCAGCGCTGCGCAAACAGCTGATTCGCTGTTGTGGCACGTGTGCCGAACACGGATGCATCGAGTGCAAATGCAAGGCTTCAGCGGCGGCTGCGCTCGGATCAGCCCAGAAACATGCCGGCGATCGAGGCTGAGATCAGGTTTGCCATCGTTCCGGCAAGCATCGCGCGCACACCCAGCCGCGCCAGGTCATTGCGCCGCTCAGGGACCAGGGCACCGATGCCGCCGATCTGCATTCCGATGGAGCCGAGGTTCGCGAATCCGCAAAGAGCAAATGTCCCAATCGTGAACGACCGCGGATCGAGCGCCGCCTTGTGCGCGCCCAGTGCGATATAGGCAATCACTTCGTTGAGCGCCATGCGGGTGCCGAGCAAATTGCCGATCAGGCCGCAATCTTTCCACGGCACGCCGATGAGCCATGCCACGGGAGCGAATACGAACCCGAGAATCTCGCCCAGGCTACCCGGAACCCATTGAAAGCCATTGTGCAGGTGTGCCCAGCCGAGAAGGCTATCGAGCAGCGCCACGAGCGCGAGAAAGCTGATGAGCATGATCGCTACGTTCATCGCGAGCTTGCCACCGTCGATGGTGCCCCGGGCAATTGCACCAATCAGATTCTCGTCTTTATGTTCTTCGTCTTCGGGAATGACAACCCGGCCTTCGGTGGCCGGCACTCCGGTTTCAGGGACCAGCATCTTGGCCATCAGAATTGTGCCCGGCGACGTCATGATCACCGCCGACAGCAAGTGGCGCGCCTCGATTCCCTGGGCGATGTACATGGCCATGATGCCGCCCGAGACGTGTGCCATGCCGCTGGTCATGATGGTCATCAGTTCGCTGCGCGTAGCTTTCGCAAGAAACGGCCGAATCGTCAGCGGCGCCTCGGTCTGCCCCATGAAGATGGACGCGGCCACGTTCATGCTTTCGGCGCCCGAGATGCGCATCGTCTTGAGCATCACCCATGCCAGCCCGCGAATGATGATCTGCATTACGCCGATGTGGTAGAGCACAGCGAAGAATGCAGAGATGAAGATGATGGTGGGCAGAACCTGAAACGCGAAGATTGAACCGAGCGATGTGTTGGGTGTGCCGAGCGCGCCAAACAGGACCCTTGTTCCCGCCTGCGTGCAGGCCAGCATACTGTTGACCACGTCGCCAGCCCAGGTCATGGCCGCTTGGCCGAAGCTGAAGCGCAGGACCAGGAAGGCAAAGAGCAACTGCAGGCTCAGGCCCCAGGCCACGGTGCGCCAGCGGATATGCCGCCGGTCTGTCGAGCCCAGCCACGCCGCCAACAACACGGCAAGAATGCCCAGCACCCCCGTGAATCGAGCCAATGCGTTTCTCCAGAACAGAAGCGTTGCTTTCGATTACCTTATCAGCAACGAGTGTAGGCATCTGCCGGATATTGCGGTGCCGCCTTCACCCCCCGGGAGCACCGGATGGACAAGCCCGCGCTTTATGCGTTCATGAGCCATGCCCGTTACGGAGTCGTCGCCTCGTTGGCCGCCGATGGAACGCCGCAGTCCGCGATTGTGGGCGTGGCAATCACGACGGAGCTTGACATCGTCTTCGACACCCTGAAGACGACGCGCAAGTACGCCAACCTGACCGCGCGCCCTGCGTGTTCAGTAACCCTCTGGTGGGGCGGAGAACAGACCGTGCAGGTGGATGGCGCCGCGTTCGAACCGGCGGGCGCGGATCTCGAACAGGCCCGCGCAGCTTACTTCTCGGTATGGCCGGACGGTCGGGAAAGGCTTTCGTGGGCGGGGATGACTCATCTCGTCGTGCGGCCGCGCTGGATGCGCGTTGTCGACTACGACCAGTCTCCGACGATGATTGAAGAGCTGAGCTTTCCGCTCTAGGCCCCCGCGCGTTGCGCCAGGTATTCTTCCGCAGACTCTTTCGTGAAGACCGCATCGACCAGAGGCACCGCTTGGGGCGGTCGCTCTGCAAAGGTCACTGCTGCCGAGATCAATTCCGCCGATTCCGCGAGCATCGCCGCATTCGTCGCATAGAGCGTGGCAAAGGGCTGGCCCTTTTCCACATGTGCTCCGCGCTTGGCGTGGAACGCGATGCCCGCATGCGGATCCACCGGCTCACCGGCTTTTTCGCGCCCCGCGCCGGTACGCTGCACCGCCCAGCCTAACGTCATGGTGTCCATGGCGGAGACGTAGCCGCTCTCCCACGCCGGTAGTACCCGCGTGGCGCCTGGTCGATGAAACGCTTTCAAGTCGTCAAAGACGGACGTGTCGCCCCCCTGCGCGTCGACCATCTTGAGAAACAGGGCCATTGCGGTGCCGTCGAGGAGCGCGGCCTCGGCCAACTTGTATCCAATCTCGGCGGTGGGAGCCTTGCCGCCGAGGTGAATCATCCATCCCGCCAGTTGTAGCGAGAGCTCGCGCACATCCTCGGACTCAGGGCGCCGTTCTCCGCGCAGCAGTTCGATGCACTCGGCGATCTCGATCCAGTTGCCGGCGGCACTGCCCAGCGGCTGTCCCATGTCGGTCATCAGCGCAGTCGTGTGCGTTCCTGCCGCTTCTGCCGTCGCAACCATCAATGCTGCCAGGTAGTCTGCATCTTGGCGCGACTTGAGAAAAGCGCCGGAGCCGGTCTTCACATCCAGCACGAGAGCATTGAGTCCCGCCGCCAGCTTCTTGCTCAGGATGGATGCACAGATGAGGCCGGGACTCTCGACGGTTCCAGTCCGGTCGCGCAGAGCATACAGCACGCGATCGGCGGGCACGAGTTTCGGTGTCTGTCCGACGATCGAAGCGCCGCATCTCCCAATCACCGACTCGAACTCCGTGAGCGACAAGGCGGTCCGATAGCCGGGAATGGATTCCAGCTTGTCGAGGGTTCCTCCGGTGTGACCGAGCGCGCGCCCGCTGATCATCGGGACCGCAATGCCGCACGCGGCAGCCAGCGGAGCAACAAGGAAACTTGTCTTGTCTCCCACGCCGCCCGTGGAGTGCTTATCGACGGCGACTTTCCTCAGTCGGCTGGAGTCGAATTTTTCGCCGGAGTCACGCATCGCCAACGCGAGCGCTTGCGACTCCTGCACGGAAAGACCTTTCATCCATGCGGCCATGAGCCACGCTGCCAGCTGCTCCACCGGCAGGGAATCATCCGCTGCGCCGCGTGCGAGGAATGCCAGCTCGCGCGCATCGAGCGACTGTCCGTCCCGCTTCTTGCGGATCAGATCGATCATGTGCAGGGGCGTTGGATCCTGCCTGGTCATGGGCGCTTCATGCCTTGTACCCGCATGGCTCATTTCAGCTTCATCTCAGTTGCCAGCGGCAGCAGTTCTGCAAAGGTCATCACACGCGTGCCATCGCTCACTGGAAACGCCACCGGCGCTTGAGGCTCGATGAATTCGGCGAGCAGCTGGCGGCATGCCCCGCAGGGCGGGCTTGCTGCATCGTTGAGATTGGTGACCGCCACGGCTCGTATGCGAATCTTCGGGCCAAATTGCGACACAGCCTGGACCAGGGCGGCACGTTCGGCGCAAATGGTTGTGCCGTAGCTGACGTTCTCAACATTAGTGCCGGTGACAATCTCGCCGTTCGTCAGCGCCAGCGCGGCTCCCACCTTGAAGCCCGAGTAGGGAGAATAGGAGTTCGCGGCCACGATCCGTGCCCGTTGCATGAGATCGTCGAGCTCTTTGTTGATCTGATCGGTCATTGTCGTCCGCCACTTCTTTTATATTGAGCGCGAAACTTGAGGCTAATCGATCTCCTTGCTGCCTGTATACCGGCGGTGCGATTCGCTGCTTCACGCCCCCACTCAAGTTCAGCCACGTCTCTCCGATAAAGGCAGTGAGAGCCTCCGCATCCCTTCTTCGCGAGCGCGGAGTCGAGGGTGCAGCGGACACGCGATGGATGAGATGCAATGGATGAACTGACCCGAGAATTTCTGATCGAAAGCCAGGAAGGTTTGGATCGCATGGAGCGATGCCTGACTGACCTGGAAGAACGCCCCGGCGACGCCGAGCTGATCGCGGACATCTTCCGCTCCGTGCACACAATCAAAGGCACCACTGGGTTTCTTGGATTCAAGCGACTCGAGCAACTTGCCCACGCGGGCGAGAATTTGTTGGGCCAACTGCGCGAAGGCAAGCTTGCGGCCAATCCGCCCCTTATCACGGGACTGCTGCAATTGCTGGACGCGCTCCGTTCCATTCTCAAATCGATCGAAGCGGACGGAAACGAGGGCGGGGGTTCGGATGCCGAAATTATTGCGAACCTTGAAATCTTGCAATCGCCGCGCACTGAACCGACAGGGAAGCTTCCGGCAGCGTCCCAGTCAAGCGCGCCGAAAGCAAAAGCCGCGCGCAAGCCTTCTCACCCTGCAGCACTGACTTCCCCTTCTGCCCCTGGGAATTCTGCTCCGGCAGCAATCGAGATCGTCCCGTCCGTTACTCCAGCTTCTCCTCCCGCAGAAGCGCAGGATCCTGACCTTGGGCGGGCACGGTCGGCGGCCTCGGCAGCGGAAAGCACGCTCCGCGTCGATGTCACGTTGCTGAATCGGATGATGAACCTGGTCGGCGAACTGGTGCTCACGCGCAATCAGGTTCTGCAGGCGACCTCGGCCGATCCAAAGATGACCTTGTTGTCGCGGCGGCTCGACATGGTGACGGCCGACCTGCGCGAGTCGGTCATGAAGGCCCGCATGCAGCCGGTGTCCAATGTCTTTTCGAAGATGCCGCGTATGGTGCGTGACCTGGCCCAGGCCCTCGACCGGCGGGTCCGTTTGCAGATGGAAGGTCAGGAAACCGAGCTGGATAAAAGCCTTCTTGAGGCGATCAAAGATCCATTGACCCACGCGGTGCGCAATGCTTTGGATCATGGCATTGAGACCCCGGCGGCGCGCCAAGCCGCAGGCAAAGATCCGGAAGGAATTCTGCGTTTGCGTGCGGTGCAGGAGGGCAGCCATGTCCTCATCGAAGTTGCCGACGACGGTGCAGGCATTGCCGTGGAGAGAGTGCGCGACAAGGCGATTGAGCGCGCGCTGATTTCTGCCGAACGCGCTGCATTGCTCTCTGAACGCGAGTTGCTGCAGTTGATCTTTCTGCCCGGCTTTTCGACCGCCGCCAAGGTAACCAATGTGAGCGGCCGCGGAGTGGGCATGGATGTAGTCCGCACCAACGTGGAAAAGATCGGCGGCAAAGTTGAAATCGACTCCCGTGCCGGCAAGGGCACAACGCTCCGTCTCCGGATCCCTCTGACGCTGGCGATTATTCCCGCACTGATCGTGCGCAGCGTGCAGCAGAGCTTTGCCCTGCCGCAAGGCGCCCTCTCCGAACTAGTTCATGTTCCAGCGGAACAGGCCGCCACCATCATCGAGTGGATCGAGGGAGCGCCGCTCTACCGCTTGCGCGGCAAGCTGCTTCCCCTGGTCTTTCTTGACAAGCTGCTGACATCTGTCGGCGTCTGCCAGGACATGCGCGATCACGATCGCTTCATTGCCATTCTCGACGCCGATGGCCGGCGCTTTGGTCTGGTGGTCGACGGCCTTGCCGATCCGGAAGAGATCGTGGTCAAGCCCCTCTCGTCTGCCCTGAGGGGCATCGGTCTTTACTCCGGTGCGACGGTCCTTGGCAGCGGTGATCTGGCACTGATTCTCGATCCGGGAGCGATTGCAATGAAGTCAGGGGTGACCATGAGCGCCGATGAAGAGACTGCGCACGTGTCCGAAGAGGAATCGGCGGACACGGGGCAGGTTGCGGAGTTCCTTCTTGTGGAAGCGGCGGGACGGCGCGCGGCGGTGCCTCTGGGCAACGTATTGCGCATCGAGCAGGTCCCGATGCAGCGCATCGAGTATGCGGGGGCGCGTCCAGTGATTCATTTCGACGGCCAGTTGCTGCCTGTGGAAGACACTGCGGGCGTTCTGAGCGCGGCGTCAAGTGATCGGGAGGCCCAGATCGTCGTCGTAGTGTGTCGCGACGGTCATCGCGATGTCGGCATCGCAGTGTCGCACGTGCTCGATGTGGCAACGGGTGAGGAGTTGTTCGAGGCGGGAACCAGTGTACGGACCGACGGCGTGACTCTGCTGAAGGAGTGTGTGACCAACATTGTGAGTTTAGGTGGTCTTCCGAATCTACCGGCCGATGAGGATGTCGCCAAGGAGTGGAGCTCTCTGGCAGAGGTGCACGCATGAGCGGTTCAGCTGAAAGGCGCCGCGGTGCCAAAGCCGCCGGTGTGTTGATGGAAATCTGTTCGGTGCGGTTGGGGAAGGCGCTGTACGGCGTCCCGATCAGCCACATCCTCGAGATCGTCGGACAGGCTCGGCCCCAAACCGTGCCCCTCGCTCCTGGGTTTGTCGGCGGATTGGTGCATTACCGAGGCGACGTACTCACCGTTGTGAGCTTGCGTCACCTGCTCGGTCTGCCGCCCCTGGAAGGAGCGCAGGACATCCTGGTTCTCGAAGGGCCAGGAGGATGTTTCGGACTGCTGGTGGATGGGGTGGGCGAAGTGCTGACCGTCCCGCGCGCCGAGTTCGAACCCAATCCCTCCACCCTCGATCAGACACGCCGCGACCTGATCGCAGGCGCCTATAAGCTGCAAAGCGCACTGCTGATCATGCTCGATCCGGAGAGGCTCGATCCGGTGCGGCTTGCTGGGACGGAGGCGGCGTAAGCCGGCAAATAAACGATGCGTGCATTGATCGTTGATGACTCCCGTTTTGTACGGAGCTTTGTGCGAGGACTGCTCACCAAGCAGGGCTTCGAGTGCGAAGAGGCCGCCGATGGCCAGGCTGCCCTGGATCTTCTGCGTGGAGCAGGCACGTTCGATGTTGCCCTGGTGGATTGGAATATGCCCGTCATGAATGGTCTCGACATGCTGAAGCATTTGCGCAGCGAAGGGTTCACGGGCCTCAAGGTCATGATGGTGACCACCGAAGCCGAGAACGACTTTATTGTTCGCGCCCTTGAAGCCGGCGCCGACGAGTATCTGATGAAACCTTTTGACGGCGAGGCCATGACCGAGAAGCTGGTCATGCTGGGCCTCGCGGAGAACTGATTCGATGCCACCGGGTACCGCCAAGAGAATTCTCATCGTGGACGACTCGGCTGTGATGCGCAGTCTGCTGCGTGCTGTGCTTGCTTCTGAGCCAGCTGTCGAGGTGAGCGGATCGGCGGGGAATGGGGAGTCCGCGTTGCGCCTGGTCGAAGAGCTGCGCCCCGATCTGGTGCTGCTCGACGTCGAGATGCCGGTCATGGATGGTCTCGCCACCCTGCGCAGGTTGCGCGGCCGCGGGCATACCATGCCCGTGATCATGTGCAGCTCGCTGACCCAGAGCGGTGCACGCGTCACCATCGAAGCTCTCGCCTGCGGTGCCTCAGACTACGTGGCCAAACCGAGCGGCCAGACTGGGCCTGCCGAAGCAACCCGCGTGCTGGCCCGTGAACTCCTGCCCAAGATCGCCGCCTTGACCGCGACCGAGCCTGGCGCGATTTCTCGCTCTTCGCAGGGCCCTCTGGTCTCCGATTCAGGGCCCACACGGAACGCTTCCGTCCCGGCGACACCCTCGGTGCTCGTTGTGGGTGTGTCGACGGGAGGGCCCGCTGCCCTTGATTTACTCCTGCCCGCCCTTCCGGCCAGCTTTCCGCTTCCTGTGCTCATCGTGCAGCATATGCCGGAGTTGTTTACCCGCCTTCTCGCCGAGCGCCTGGCGCTACGATGCCCTCTCCCTGTCCGCGAAGCCTCCAACGGAGATGTGATCGCGCCCGGCTGCGTCGCGATCGCGCGCGGCAACTGGCATCTCGAAGTACAGAATCGTCCCGGCCGACCGCCCGTGCTCCGTCTTACCCAGGGCCCGCCTGAGAATCACTGTCGGCCTGCGGTTGACGTGCTCTTTCGAACAGCGGCAGCGCACTACGGGTCCGGTGTCCTGGGAGTCGTCCTGACCGGGATGGGTTCCGATGGTCTCGAAGGTTGTCGCCTCATTCGTGCGCGCGGCGGTACGGTCGTGGTCCAGGACCAGGCGACGAGCACAATCTGGGGCATGCCGGGAGCCGTGGCGCGCGCCGGACTCGCACGGCGCATTCTACCCGTCCAGGAGATCGCCTCCGAGCTCATTCGTCTGACGGGCGGCACAACAATCGCCCGCAGTGAAATCCGCCAGGTGGTTGCCTGATGGTCACGTCTGTTCCATCTGCCGACTTCGCTTATCTGCGCGATCTGGTCTTCCGGCATTCGCAGAATGTGCTCGATCCCGGCCGCGACTACCTGTTCGAAACCCGCCTGACGCGGCTGTTGCGGAACCAGGGGATGGGGCGTCTGGAAGAACTTGCCGATTGGCTTCGCACACGCCGCGATCCGGTGTTGGAGAGAGCTGTCGCTGAAGCCATGACCATCAATGAAACGAGCTTCTTTCGGGACGGCAGGCCCTTCGAACTTCTGCGCACCGAATTGCTGCCGCCCCTCATGGAAGCGCGCCGCCGCACCCGCACCCTTCGCTTCTGGAGCGGTGCCTGCTCGACCGGACAGGAAGCCTATTCTTTGGCGATGATGCTTCGCGAGCATTTCCCATTGCTCGCGGGGTGGAACCTTAGCATTGAAGGCACCGATATCTCGCAGGAGGTGGTCGAGCGTGCGCAGCGCGGACTTTATCATCGCATCGAGATCAACCGGGGTCTGCCTGCACGCCACGTGGTTCGGTACTTCGACCACGTAGGGGAAGACTGGATCGCCAAGCCCGAGATCCGCAAACTGTGTCACTTCCGCCAGACCAACCTCTGTCAGTTGCCCCTGCCGTTTCGCGAGCCCTTCGACGTGATTTTCCTGCGCAATGTGATGCTCTACTTTGCCCAGGACACCCGGCGGCACCTTCTTGCCTCGATCCATCGGCTGTTGGCTCCAGATGGCGTCCTGTTCCTCGGCTCGGCGGAACAGCCGGCTGATCCGATGATCTGGAACGCGGTGCTGGCGGGAGGGACCTGCCACTTTCGGCCGCGCTTTGCCTCCTGATTCCACGGAAGATGCCGAAAGTAATGGCGCCCTCCCACAAACAGGGGAGCGATTCTGATACAAATGTGGAATTCTCAGGAGTAGAATTTTGTGGTGATCAGGCTGGCTCTGGACCCGCCCTTTCCCTTCTGGGCACGCGGTCTGGAGTTTCCACCCGCGGACCGCGCCTGATTTCCGCTCTCGTGAAACCGGAGTTGCCATGATTTCTGCAAGTGGTACGTCGCTTCGAAATTCGCCTCCGGATCGCCGCCGCGGGGAACGGCGAAGTTCGCCAGAACTGGCTGCCTATCTCTGGATGGGCAATCTTCCCAAACAGGCTGGCGTGCGGGACATCAGTGCAACGGGTGTCTACCTCTTGACGCGCGAACGCTGGACGCCGGGCGATGTGGTGTCGATCACTTTGCAACGCCGGGGACCACTGGAAGGCAGTTTTGAGCGCCGGGTTGCGGTGCAGGCAAGAGCGGTTCGCTCGGGGGACGACGGGATTGCGATGTCGTTTGTTCTGCCCACTGGCATGGACCTGCGCTTCTGGCAGAGCCCGCTGAAAAGCGCTTCGGAACAGACGGAACCGGAAGACATTCTGCGCGAATTCCGCGTGGCGAGCGCTTTGGCTTTTCTGCAGCGCATCGCACCGACGGTTGGTGAGGACGCGAGCCGTCTGCTCCGTGAAGGGCTTAGCAATTTCCGCGTCGCCAGTGCTCTTGAGATTGCTCTGAACGCCGAACGCATGCTCTCGTTTGCCACCAATGCAGACCGGTTGCGGGCGCCGGCATCGATCGTGATGCGCATTCTCGAAGATGGTTCATGGGCCGACGCAGAGGCAACCCAGCATCTGTGGGCGGGCCTTTTGGCGACATCGTGCTCGTTGAGCGGTCGCGACGAATCGAATCTCTCCTTTGTGAACTTGCTTTGCCAGTTGACCTCGTCGCACGTCCGTATCCTCGCCGCGGCCTGCGCCAAGAGCACCAAGTTCATGGCCGGACTGGAGCGGATTTCTTCTCGTCCCATTGTCCTGACCGCCAAGCAGATGACCGAGATTACCGGATCGCGCGACCTGATTCGCATTCAGCGTGATCTCGAATATCTCTCCGACCTGGGCTTGCTCTCTTCGAATACACAAACCTGCTCGCTTTCGCCGATCGAAGGCACGGAGATCACACCCACAAGCCTGGGTCTGCAACTCTTTGCGCGCTCCAACGGGTATCGTGGCGCCGCGCAGGAGTTTTATGGCGTTGCTAGGTCAGAGATGCCACGCGCAGCGGGTTAAGCGCGACGACGCCGAACGCGGCCGGGCAGCATATTCTCTCCAAATCATGCAGCGGACCTTCGTGCGCACTAGCGCTCCATCGGCCCAAACAGTCCGCTTACCTCGGCATGCAGACGGGCGGTGATTTCTGCCTCGCTCTGTTCAGGAGCAAAACGGATCGGCTCGCCGACGTGTACCTCGATCCGGCCTGAATGGAACCAGCCGCGGCGCGCCGTCTTTAAAGCGCCAAGGCCTCGAATCGCGACGGGCAACACGGCGGCTTGCGCCTGCTTCACAAGCAACCCGATGCCGGGTCGAAAAGCTGCCAGCTCTCCAGCCGCCGATCGCGTGCCTTCGGGGAAAACCATCACGTGCATCCCGCGATCGAGCGCTTCTCCTGCGTGCGAGAAGCTGCGCTGGAAATCACGCAGCCGAGGGAGCGGAAAGACATTGTAGAGCGCGGTGACGAGAAAGTACGCGATCGGTCCGAAGAGAAGGAACCGTCGTTGGCCCGAGCCGCGGTTCGGATTGCGGAAATGCCTGTAATCTTCGAGCATTTCTCCCGACATGGCGATCGCGATACGCTGCCTCAGGGGGGCGGGCAACGCGTATTCGATCAGAGGACCGTCATAGGCCGTAACGTGGTTGGCGACAATCAGCATCGGTTCGTTTGAGTCGATTACGCCTTGCCGGATCACGCGTGGCTTGCCCAGGAACCAGATCAACGGCTGCGCAATCAGTTCCAGGAAGAGAACTCGTATCCAGCGCATTGGCGCAAACCATGGCCAACGCGGATAGAGATATTCGGCACCATCTACAGTGGCCGGTTGTGCCGTAGCCTTGACGGGCCCCACTTCGCTTCGTGCCGGCATTGACGCGGCATCCTGCACGACGGCACCGAAGGGCTGTTGCCCAGCGTCTTTTGGTTGACTCTGGCTCTGCATCTCCCTCGCTGCTGTTTTCTGGTCGCGAGAAACGACTGCGCGCAATTCGGCGAGTGTTCGCACCGCGTCAAATGTGCCGTTGCCGGTCCACGCGCCGAGCCGCTCTTCCAGGGCCGCCGCTAACTGCACGCGGCCCAGGCTGTCGAGGTGAAAATCGTCGTTGAGGCGCAGGTCGTCTCCGCCCGCCGGATGCTCGCCCGCAATGTCTCCGACCAGCGCATAGAGCCAGTCGCCGCGCGAGTTGGTCTCGACACTCCCGTTTGTGTTTTCTTGAGGATGGGTATGTTGTGCGACCCACGCGGCCACAGCTTTTCTACGCACCTTGCCCGTCGAGGTGCGTGGCAAATCGGGGTCCGGCCAGATCGTCCAGCGGGAGACGTGTTGAAACTCTGCGAGCCGCAGATTCGCATGCTCTACCATCGCGGCCGCATTGGCTCGACCGCTCTGTAACGCAACCACGGCGTAGGGTTGCGGGCCAACAGCCGTTTCCACGGGCACTACGGCGCAAGCCGACACACCGGGTTCCTGCTCAATGGCTGCCTCTAGATCTTCAGGATGGATATTGACGCCAGCGGCGGTGACGATCACCTCGCTCTTACGCCCCAGAAATTTGAGCTCGCCAGTCGCCTGCGCTTCGGCAATATCGCCGGTCGCGAGCCAGTCATCGCCACGCATCTTCAATTCTCCGCGGCTCCAGGTCGCGTTTGCGATCATCGGTCCTCGCACCAGCACTTCGCCATCGGGACCGATCTTGACTTCGCGTCCCGGCAACGGCTTGCCGATCGTTCCTCTGGCCACGTGAAACGGATGATTCAAAGTGATCAGCGCGGTCGTCTCGGTCATTCCATATCCCTGAACTACGACCAGTCCCAGAGCGTTCCAGAACTGTTCAAGGGGTGCAGGCAGCGCGCCGCCACCCGAGACAAGTGCCCAAAACTTCAGGCCCAGCAGGCGATGCACGTCGCGGAACACCCACCAGCGTTGTGCGGCCTTCATGCCTTTGGAGTTTGCAATCCGTTCGGCCAAACCCGGAATCGTCGCCTCAAGATGGGTCTTCAGCAAGGCCATCACACGCGGCACTGCGGCCAGCACACTGATGCGCTCGCGCTTGATCATGTCGACCAGGCGGTGCGCAATGAGACGGTTCTCGAAGTGCACTTCGGCGGCGAAGAGCGCCGGTACCCATAGCCCCATGGTTTGTCCGAAGACGTGGCTGAGCGGCAGCGTGTGAAGAAAGCGCAGCGGATGGAAGATGCGCTCGTAGCGCATGTAGGGCTTGGAACCCTGCTCGATTGGCTCCACGCTGGCCAGCACGTTGCCATGCGTGTGCACAATGCCTTTGGGATCTCCCGTTGTGCCTGAGGTGAAGAGAATCTGCAGCGGCGTCTCGCGATTGAGCCCAGCCACCGGGCCAGCTTCGCGCGCGGGCAGAGAAGCATCCCATCCCTCAAAAGCCAGCGTTGGAGAGCGCGATTCTTGTGCGCGAAAAACTGAGCCGGCGAGTTCGACTCGTTTGCCGGCCTGACATCCGCACGCGATGGGCGCGAGCGTGCGCAGCAGGGCTCGATCCCCCACGACCAGCTTCGGCTTAACATCGGCGGCAACGCGCGCCGCGAAGTCCGCATTTCCGTTTGCGTCCAGAGGAACGGCGATGACGCCCCGCAAGAGCATTCCGTAAAAGGCGGCAATCCACTCGGCACTGTTCTCGCCCCAAAGCAGCACGCGGTCGCCGGACCCGATTCCTCGTTCGTCGAGGAACGCCGCAAAACGGCCTGCGAGCCGCGCAATCTCGCCATAGGTGGCCACCCGCCGGCGCACGCCTTGATACCGGACGACGGCGATATCGCGATTGTGCACACGAAAGTCGTCGAGCAAACTGGCGAGGTGAGGGCGCACGCTTTTCCTCCAGGTACCGGCAACAGAAACTGCGTCATTCTGGTGATGCATCTCGCGGGCAATTGGCTTCTATCCCTGGCGACCGGGGGCATCTCTTTCGCTTCCTCTTCGCCGCTGCCGCGCGCTATGCTCTAGAGTGTTATGTCCCCCGAGCGGCGTATCCCCAGCCCGGCCGATGCACCTGAGACCGCCGGTCTGGCCCGACCGGACTGCGTGCCGGGGGATCCCTTGGCTTGTTTCCATCCCGTCACCGCCGAATGGTTCCAAGCTGTATTCGATGCTCCGACCGCTCCGCAGCGCCTGGGATGGCCTGCGATCGCGCGGCGAGAGAGCGCCCTGATCCTGGCGCCGACCGGGACCGGCAAGACCCTCGCCGCTTTCCTCTGGTGCCTTGACCGCCTGATGCTGCAGCCGCGCCCCGAAGTCGTCCGCAAGGGTACCCGCATTGTCTACGTCTCGCCGCTCAAGGCCCTGGCGGTCGACGTAGAACGGAATCTGCGTTCGCCTCTCGCAGGAATCGCCAATATGGCTCGCCGCCGAGGGGTCGCTTTTCATGAACCGCAGATCAGTGTCCGCACCGGCGACACCCCCCAACGAGAGCGTGCTCGCTTCCGCCGCCAGCCCGCCGACATTCTCATCACCACGCCTGAATCGCTCTACTTGATCCTGACTTCTCAGGCCGCGGATGCCCTCCGGACCGTCGAGACGGTCATCATCGATGAGATTCATGCCCTCGTTCCGACGAAGCGGGGAGCCCACCTGGCGCTCAGCCTCGAACGTCTCGAAGCCTTGGCAAAATGTCCTGTCCAGCGCATTGGACTCTCTGCCACGCAGCGTCCCTTGGAGGAGGTGGCGCGCTTTCTCGGTGGTGTGGAAATTTCTGTGGAAAAGCCAAAGGCCCCCCAAGATTCGTCTGCCGAAAAAACTTGCCCACCAGTCACTTTCAACACAGAACCTCAAGGAACAGATGAGCTGATTGCTGCTTCTTCGGTTGCCCTCGATCTGCCCGAGCTTGCGCCCCTGCGTTATCGGCCTGTATCCATCATTAACGCAAGCTTTATCAAGCAGTTGAAACTTCGAATTGAAGTTCCTGTTGAGGATATGGCGAACCTGAACGCCATCGAAGAGCTGCCCAGCGGACCAGCGTCGCAGATGCCACGACGCGTCTCGATCTGGAACGCGATTCACCCGCGTTTGCTCGACCTCATTCGTGACCGGAATTCCACAATTCTGTTTGTGAACTCGCGCCAGGTGGCCGAGCGCCTGGCCGGTGCGCTCAACGATCTTGCGGGCGAACCGATCTGCCGGGCGCACCATGGTTCCCTCGCCGCGGCGCAACGCTCGGTCATCGAGGAGCAGCTCAAGGCAGGCCAGATCAAAGCCCTCTGCGCCACCTCGACCCTCGAGCTCGGCATCGACATGGGAGCCGTCGATCTCGTCATCCAGATTGAAGCGCCGCCGTCGGTCGCGAGTGGAATGCAGCGCATCGGCCGGGCCGGTCATTCGGTCGATGCGGTCAGCGAGGGCGTGCTCTTTCCCAAGTACCGGGCCGACCTGGTCGCTTGTGCCGCGGTTACCCGTGCCATGCACCAGGGCCACATCGAGTCCACCCGCTACCCGCGCAACCCTCTCGACGTTCTCTGCCAGCAACTGGTCGCCATCTGCGCCCACCCGCCTCAGATCGCCAAGCCCCCCGTGCCCAAGAAGCCGCGGCGCATCCTGCCTGGTACGATCTTGCCGGCCGATCCAAAACCCGAAGTCTCGGTGGACTATCTCTACGACCTTGTCCGCCGCGCGGCGCCGTTTGGCGGTCTCACCCGGTCCAGCTTCGAGGGCGTACTCGATCTGCTCAGCGGCCGCTACCCCTCCGACGAGTTCGCCGAGCTACGTCCACGCCTCAACTGGGATCGCATCCGGAACGTGGTCACCGCTCGCGATGGCGCCGCCCGCCTGGCCATCCTTAACGCGGGCACCATCCCGGATCGAGGCCTGTATGGCGTCTTCCTCGCCCATACCGAGGGCAAGTCGATCCGCGTCGGCGAGCTCGACGAGGAGATGGTCTTCGAGTCGCATCCCAATGAGACTTTTATCCTGGGCGCCTCCACCTGGCGTATTGAGGACATCACCCACGATCGCGTGCTCGTTGTCCCGGCTCCCGGCGAACCGGGAAAAATGCCCTTCTGGAAGGGCGACGGCCCAGGCCGCCCTCTTGAGTTTGGCCGCCGCATCGGCGAACTGGTGCGCGAGCTGCGCGCCTTGCCCAAACCTGCTGCGCTCGCCCGACTCGTCACCGAGCACGACCTCGATCCCAACGCCGCAGAGAATCTGCTTCAGTTTCTCGCCGATCAGGAATCGGCTACGGGCCAGGTCCCAGACGACCGGACCATCGTGATCGAGCGTGTCCGCGATGAGCTCGGCGATTGGCGCGTCTGTGTGCTAACACCGTTTGGGAGCCGCATTCACATTCCATGGGCCATGGCCGTCAGTGCGCGCATCCGCGCCTCAGGTGGGCCTGAAGTGGAAACGCTCTGGGGCGACGATGGCTTTGTGCTCCGTTTTCCTGACACGGATGAGCCGCCCGATCCTGACTGGTTCCTCGTCGAATCGGCGGAAGCCATGCGCCTCGTTCTTCGTCAGCTGGGGTCTACGGCTCTCTTTGCCGGCCGCTTTCGCGAAGCTGCGGGTCGGGCACTGCTGTTGCCGCGCCGCCGCGCTGACCAGCGTTCGCCCCTTTGGCAGCTGCGGAAGCGGTCCTATGACCTGCTAAGTGTCGCCTCGCGTTACCCGTCGTTTCCCTTGTTGCTCGAGGCCTACCGGGAGTGCCTCCGCGACGTCTTCGACATGCCTGCCCTGATCGAGACCCTTCGGGAGATCGAGCAGCGGAAGCTGCGCGTCCACATCGTCGAAACCCGCAAGCCATCGCCCTTCGCGGCCTCTCTTCTCTTCAGCTACGTCGCCAACTTTCTCTACGACGGCGACGCGCCGCTGGCCGAACGACGGGCCCAGGCTCTCACCATCGATCAGGACCAACTACGTGAATTGCTGGGCGAAGCAGATCTGCGCGAACTGCTGGATCCCGATGCGATTGCCGAAGTGGAAGAGACCGCCCAGGCCCTCGCGGAGAATTACCGCGCGCGCAATGCGGACGGGGTCCACGATCTCTGCCTCCGTTTGGGCGATCTTTCCCAGGAGGAACTGGCTCGGCGCGTCGCGGATCCTTCCGTTCTTGAGTTTGTGCCGCGCCTGGTCCGCGCCCGCCGCCTGCTTGAGCTGCGCATTGCAGGCCAGCGGCGCTTCGTCGCGGTTGAAGATGCTGCCCGCTATCGCGATGCGCTTGGCATTCCTCTTCCTCCCGGTTTGCCCGTTGCGCTGTTGGAGCCCGTTGCGCAACCTGTGCTCGAACTGGTGCGCCGGTACGCGCGCACGCACGGCCCTTTTACGCTGCGTGAGCCGTCGGAGCGATTTGCTCTCGATCCCGCTGTGGTTGAGAACACTCTGCGTTCACTGGCAGCGGAGGGCCGGGTTCTGGAAGGCGGATTCAGGCCGACCGGACTTCACCGCGAGTGGTGCGACGCTGAGATCCTTCGCCAGATCCGCCGCAAATCGCTCGCCAAACTGCGTCGCGAAGTCGAGCCCGTCGAACAACACACGCTGGCCCGCTTCCTCACGCACTGGCAAGGTCTGCTCGCACCGCGCCGCGCTGGTCCCGCCCATTTGGATGCGCTGCTCGATGGGATTGAAAATCTGCAGGGCGCACCGATTCCGGCGTCCTTGCTGGAATCCTTGATTCTGCCTGCGCGCGTCGCTGCCTACGATCCAGCGGGCCTCGATACACTCATCGCCGCCGGAGAAGTTGCATGGGCCGGCGTTGAACCGATCGGCGAACGGGACGGTCGTATCGCGCTCTACCTTGCCGACAAGCTGCCTCTTCTGGCACAACTGCGCCCGCAAGGCGAGCCATTGACGGAGCGCGAGGAGAAACTTCTCGCGGTGCTCGAATCCACCGGTGCCAACTTTTTTGATCCTCTACACCAGGCTGTCGGGGGCGGTTATCCCGGCGAGACTATCGACGCGCTCTGGAGCCTTGTGTGGCGCGGCCTGGTCACCAACGACTCGTTGCACGCTCTTCGTGCCTACATCGCGCGACCCGATAGCGCACGCACATCTCGACGACCGCACGCAGCAGGCGCCGTCTTTCGTTCGCGTCGCACTACACCGCCCAATGCGCAGGGACGCTGGGCTCTGTTACCGATCCGCGCACAGAAGGGAAGTGAAGGTGCGCCGACCACTACGGAGTCCTCGCACGCTCTGGCTCTTCAACTGCTCGCACGGTATGGCATCCTGACTCGCGAAGCGGTAGGCGCCGAAAACGTTCCCGGGGGCTTTAGCGCGGTTTACGACGTGCTCAAAGCTCTGGAGGAGTCGGGCCGTATCCGTCGCGGCTACTTCGTCGCAGGTCTCGGCGCGACGCAGTTTGCGCTACCTGCTGCCGTCGATCTTCTGCGCCAGCTTCGCACGGACCCTTCCGCGGAGAAGCCGGAGTTCGTTCAGCTGGCTGCCGCAGATCCGGCTAACCCTTACGGATCGGTCCTTCGTTGGCCTGATCTGCCGGTAACAGATGAAGACTCCGAGACCGCGCCACGTATTCTTACCCGCGCTGCCTATGCCGAGGCGATTCTTCGCAACGGCCGGCTGGTTGCTTGGCTCCGCCGTGGCAATCCAAATCTGCTCGTCTTCGTGCCTGCCGACGAGCCGGAGCGTTCGCAGGTGGCCGCGGGCCTCGCACATTTTCTCAACGATCGCGGTCAGGACCGTATGCAGATTCACCGCCATCAAGGCGTACTCATCACCACGATCAATGGTCAACCTGTTGCGGCCAGCTTCATGGCGCGCTTCCTCATGGATGCCGGTTTCTATTCCGGGCCGCTGGGCATGCACCTGCGCCGCATTCCGCTCCCCCTGTCTCCACCGCCCGTGCATGAGGTTCAATAACAGTGCCCGAAGGCGACACCATATTTCGCACCGCGCGCGCCTTGAGCCGTGCCCTCGTCGGACACGCAATTACGGGCTTTCGTTCGAATTACCCGCTGATCACGCGCTTTCACGACGACACGCCGTTCACCGGCCAGCATATTGAGCGGGTGGAATCGCGCGGCAAGTGGGTCCTCATCTACTTCTCCGGCGGCGGCATCCTAGTGACCCACATGCTGATGAGCGGCAGTTGGCACATCTACCGGCCGGGAGAGAGGTGGCAGCAGCCCGGACGCAATATGCGCATCGTGCTCGAAAACAGCATGTGCCAGGCTGTCGGCTTTCGTGTGCCCATCGCGCAGATGCACACCGCCAGCTCACTGGCCCGCGACCGCCGCATCCCTGACCCAACGAGTGATGTTCTCAATCCCGGCTTCGACGCTGAACGTGTCAAAGAGCGCCTGCTAGCCTGCGCCCATGAGGAGATAGGCGATGTCCTTCTGCATCAGGAAGTGCTTGCCGGTGTCGGGAATGTCTTCAAGTCTGAAGTCTGCTTCGTCACCGGCGTCAACCCGTTCTGCAAAGTCAAAGATCTTCGTGCCGATGAGATTGACAACCTGATCGATGGATCGCAGCGTTTGATCGCCTCGAACGTGCTTGAAGATTCCGCGGACATGATCGTTACCTATCGGGGCCAACATCGCCGCACCGCGCATACCTCGGATCCGACCGCCAGTCTGTGGGTCTACGGCCGGACCAACGAACCGTGCCGCCGCTGTGGAGATCGCATTCGTCGCCGTATCCAGGGGCCCGATGCGCGTGTCACTTTCTGGTGTGCGCAGTGTCAACCCATGCCCGACGGGACGGACATCGACGGATGATTCGCTTAGGCCGCGAACGGCCCGAACGCCGACGCCACCCTTCCACGCTCGTCCTTCGCATCCACCACGAACACGCTGAACTCGCCTCCGCGGCGCGGCACCCGCACGACAACGTGCCCTTCGCTCGACTTCAGAAGTCGTGAGAATCGGTCGGTCGTGAGCAGAGCCTCCGGCGTCATCCCCGTCGCGAATACCGCTCGCTCTCCGGGATAGAGGTCTTCGCTGAATAGATTGGCCAGCACACTCATCGCGGGGTGGGAGACATGCCAGGTCGGCAGGATCCACACGCGCGGCCTCAAGATACGCACCGCAGACGGCCCGCATGCGTCGAAGTACCCGTGGTGATTTGCAACGGCCACGGACACCGCTCCAGCAGCCTCGGCGACCGGTGCTTCGATGTCGTGCCAGGGGAGTCGGCCGTAGTCCGTGTCGCAGGTTAAATCTCCGCCTGTGTAGTAGCGAAACCCACCATACTGAAGGCGCAGCGACACGCAGCACATGTTCTCCGTCGGTACCGCCGACGCAGCCAGGCCTGCGGTCGAAGGGAAGTGCGACTGCGCATTCTCTCCCTTGCCAGTCCACACTGCTCCGTTTGCCGACAGGATGCGCGCACTGAATTGTGGATAGTCGCCCGGCCTGCGCCGCAATGATACCTGGGTCGCTGAACCTGCCCGTGCCTGGCTCACCGTCGTGCCGCGTCGCGCCATCTCTTGCACCAGCGCGATGTAGTTTAGCGAGGTTGCGTCTTTGAGTGGCGCGGGGTAGTTATAGGCAGGCCATCCCCGGTCGACGACTTCTTTGACCGTCAATGTTTCCGCAACGTCGGCCGCTCCTGTCAATCGGTAGTTGCTGCGTTTCGATTGCGGGCTTAACCCTGTCACCTCGCCGACATGATCCCCATGCAGATGGGTCAGCAGCATCACGTCCAGTGCATTGCCGCCGCTGCGGTTCAGTTGCCTCTGGACATACCGCGCGATCCATTCACCGGCTCTACGGCTGGCATCGGGTCGCGCTGGCGACATGGTGCGCTCAGCGGAGTGCGCTTCGCCTGCATCGATCAGCAGAGAAGTGCCATCGGGCCCCAGAACTAGGGTCGAATTCCCACGACCGGTGTCGAGGTGATGGATTTCCAGGACACCCGGTTCCCAGACTGGCAACAGGTGAGCCTCGTCACGCTCATCGGCGTGTGCGAGCGGTTCCGTGCCCGATGCCCAGAGCGCAGACAACATGACGCCGGCGGCCGTCTTGAGAAACTCTCTTCGTTTCGGCATCGGTCTCCGCCGGATGGTCAGGGATCGGGAGGGCGAAATCAGTTGCTCGGCTTGCCAACCCCGAACAGCTTCTGGAAGATGTTGCGATGATCTGCCGGATGGTCGCACGGATCGGTTGGCGCTGTGCCATCGAGGAACGCCGCATCGTAGGAGTCGGGGCACGCTGCATCGCTCAGCAGGTTGGTGGCTTTGTCGAGGCTCACCACTTCCACTCCATCGGGCTCAGTAAACTCGCGCGTGTCAGAGTACTGCGGCAGCTGCACAGCCTTCTTCATAAACTCCGCCCACAGCGGAGCTGCAGCATGCGCGCCTTCGAGCTTGATATCGGTGTAATCGTCGTTGCCCACCCACACGATGCACAACAGGTTGCTGGTGAAGCCAGCGAACCACGCATCGTGGCTGGTGCCGGTCTTGCCTGCGGCGGGAGAAACGAAGCCCATGTTGCGTACACCGGCGCCCGTTCCTTCGCCGCGCAAAACGTCTTCCATCATGCTCGTGGTCAAGAAGGCCACGCGCGGATCGAGGACCTGCTTCGTGGTTGGCGAGTAGTCCTGAATCACATCGCCCGAGGGCGTGCGGATACTGGCCAGAAGCCAGGGATCAATATGGACGCCGCCGTTGGCAAAGATCGTGTACGCTCCCGACATATCGAGCGGCGTCGCATCATACGATCCAATCGCCATCGAAGGAGTTGCGCGAGCGCTCTTGATGCCGGCATCGTGCGCCAGTTGCGCCACGCGATCGAAGCCGACCATCGAGGCCAGCCCGATGGTTGCATTGTTCAGCGAGCGCTGCAGCGCATAACGGGCCGTTACTTCGTCGTGGTATTGCCCGTGATAATTGCGCGGTGTGTACTCGTAGTCCGTGCCTTCCCCGTACGTCGTCTGCTGATCGTTCAGCATGGTCACGGGCGAAAATAGCTTGTCTTGCCCCGTCAACATCGTGCCTTCGGCAGCCGTCGCAAAAGCGGACGCATACACGAGCGGTTTAAAAATCGAACCGGTGGGCCGATGCGCCACGGCATGATTCACCTGGCTGGTGCCATAGCTTCGCCCCCCAACCAGTGCCAGCACCTGCCCCGTGTGCGGGTTCAGCGCGATCAACGCCACCTGCGGATAGATTGGATTGAAGGGCTGTCCCAATTTCTTGGCCCGTGCGTGCAGCTTGTCAACCTGGGCGTCGATCATGGGAACGGTGGCATCCACGGCCGCAGAGGCAATCTGTTGCAGATCCGGATCGAGCGAAGTATAAATGCGCAATCCTTCCGCGTTGAAGTCGCGATCGCCCAACCGTTGCGTCAGCTGATCGCGGACCAGGTCGACAAAGTAAGGAGCTTCGCTGGCGTCGACACTGCCCGGTGTCAGGTGCAGAGGCTCCTCTTTTGCGGTTTCAGCCTGCTCCTTGGTGATCGAGCCGGTTTCCACCATGGAATCCAGCACCAGGTTGCGGCGCTCCATCGCGCGTTCAGGATGCCGGAAAGGGCTCAGACGGTTCGGGCTCTGAATCACGCCTGCCAGCATCGCGCACTCGGCCAGATCCAGTTGCCGCACATCTTTACCGAAGTATGCCTGCGCCGCCTCGCCAAATCCGTTGATGGCAAAGCTGCCGCGCTGTCCCAGATTGATCTGGTTGGCGTACATCTCAAAGATCTGCTTCTTTGAGAAGCGGTGTTCGAGCTGGAATGTGATGATGATCTCTTTGAGCTTGCGCTTGATGCGCCGCTCGGGCGTGAGGAAGAACCCGCGCGCCAGCTGCATCGTCAGAGTCGAACCGCCTTCGACGTAGTGATGCCCCGGTGTGAGATCGTTGCGCATCGCGCCCAGGATGCGGATGTAATCAACGCCGCCATGATCAAAGAAGCGGCGGTCCTCAATCCCAATCACCGCGTGGACCAGATTCGGCGGCAGCTCATCGTAGGTCACGAGGCGTCGCTTGGTGCGGCTCGCGTCGCTCAGGCCGGTAATCAGCAGCGGCTCGAGCTCATAGCTGGCCAGTTCCTGCCCGTGATCGTCGGTGACTGACTGAACTTTGCCCGCGCCGATGCGAATCGTCGCTCCGTCTTCCGAGTGGAACGATTCCGGTCCCGGCCGTACCGTGATGCTGTCGTCGGTGTCGGTGTAGGTGCCGAGCGGAGACTTCTTCGCCGCTGTGTCGTCGGTGTAGCCGGCCGCGCGCAGTTCGTTGGCGATGAGCTTGATGCCGAGCTTTTGTCCCGGCCGCACTTCGCGTGGCGCCGCATAGATTTGGGCCGTCTGCGCGAACAGCGGTTGTTTCAGCCGCGTATTCACAATACCTTCGTACTTGACGTAGTAGAAGGTGCAGATGCCCACCAGCGAGACAGCAGCTACCCCGACGCCAACCAGGGCGACGCGCAACGCCAGCATCACCCAGGGATGACTCCCTGTTGGCATTGCCAGCTTGATCTTTAACGCCATCGCTGCTCCTCAGTCTCGTTTGATTCATCCGACGCGCAGAGTCCGGATGAGGAACCGTCTACGCGCTCGCGCCGCCGAGCAAATCGTCTTCCTGCACGCGCGCCTTCAAGTGGGTCACAACCTCACCCAGCGGAATTTCCTGCTTGTTGCCCGTGGCTCGAGTCACGAACTCCACGTTGCCATTCGCTATCGTCTTGCCCACGGTTACGCGATAGGGAATCCCCACCAGGTCTGCATCTTTGAATTTGACGCCGGCGCGCTCGTCTCGGTCATCCAGCAGCACATCGAGCCCTGCGGATTCCAACTCAGCCGCAAGCGATTCGCCCGCATTCTTCAGCGTTTCGTCGCCAGCATTCGTTACGGTCACGACCACCGTGAACGGCGCAATCGACTCCGGCAGCCAGAAGCCGTTGCCATCGTGCGATTGCTCGATCGCAGCCGTCAGAATACGCTCGATGCCGATGCCGTAGCTGCCCATGATCGGCGTCACTTCTTTGCCATTGGGGTCAAGCACGCGCGCACCCATCGACTCGGAATATTTGTAGCCAAGCTTGAAGATGTGGCCGACCTCGACTGCTTTGCCCACGACAAGCTTGCCGTTGCAGTTGGACCCGTCTTTGTTGATCGCCGGGCAGGCCTCGCCTTCATTCACGCTACGGATGTCCGCGCTCACGGTCCACGTAAAATCGCGTCCGGGCACCACGTTGCGTACGTGGTAGTCGAGCTTGTTCGCTCCGGCAACCAGGTTCTGGCGGCCTTCCAGCGACTTGTCGATGAGGACCGTCAGACCGTCGCCCAACGGCTTGTCGGCATGCTTCAATCCTACCGGTCCGAGGTATCCTGCGGGCCCGTTCATGTACTGGGTCAGCTCCTCGGCCTGCATGGTGCGCAGTTCCGCGCCGCCAAGCGCACCCAGTAGCTTGGTTTCGTTCACCTGGTGATCGCCGCGCAGAAATGTCGCCACGCCATGCCACGTGTCCTTCGCGGAGTCTTTACCAGCCGACCCGCGTTTCAGCACCATGTAGGCCACGCACTTGATGTCACTTGCCGACGAAATCTTGAAGAAATCTGCCACATCGCTGATCGCTGCGCAGCCCGGGGTGGACACCAGCTCCGGCATTCCGTCACCGGTTGGCTCCATTTCTTTTACCGGCTCCAGCCGCGAAGTCGCCTTCTCCAAATTGGCCGCATAGTTGCACACCGGACAGCTCGCAATCAGGTCCTCGCCCGCATCGGTGTAAACCATGAACTCCTGCGACTGTGACCCGCCCATCGATCCGGAATCAGCCTCGACCGCGACAAATCTCAAGCCGCAGCGCGAGAAGATGCGCCGATAGATCGCATCGTGCAGATCGAAACTCTTATCGAGGCCTGCTTTGTCGAGATCGAAGGAGTAGGAATCCTTCATCGTGAACTGCCGCACGCGCAGCAAGCCTGACTTCGGCCGCGGCTCGTCGCGAAACTTGGTCTGAATCTGGTACCAGATCTGCGGCAGCTGCTTATATGAGCGCAATTCACCGCGCGCGATCGTAGTCATAATCTCTTCGTGCGTCATGCCCAGGCACAGTTCCGCGCCCTTGCGATCCTTCAGACGAAACATGTTCTCGCCCATGCCCGTCCAGCGGCCACTCTCGACCCATGGGTCTTTGGGCAGGATGCCGGGCAGAAAGAACTCCTGACCGATCTTGTCCATCTCCTCACGCACGATCCCGATGATCTTGTTCAGGGAGCGCTGCCCGAGAAAGAGGTAGCTGTAGATGCCGGCGCCGAGCTGGCGTATATAGCCGGCACGGAGAAGGAACTTGTGGCTAGCCACTTCGGCGTCTGCCGGGGCCTCGCGCAGGGTAGGGACAAAGAGCTTAGACCAACGATGCATAGAGGAGTCTGAATGTGCTTTCCCGTCCGATCTCGCCCGACGTGAGAACCCTTCTGCTTGCCGGACGCGACCTGGACGCAAATCAATCAAAAGAAGCAGATTCCATTCTAAATGTTCATGGAGTTGAGGCCTGTTGGCTTGCCATGCTCTCCTGGCGGGCGACATTTGCCTCGAAACCGATCGCAGCATCGCACTCCTCCGTCTCAAGCTGCACGGAGAGAAGCAAGAGTGGAACCGTTTCGGGGCTGCTGAAAACAAACAACCTATCGGGAGAAGGAGGGTGGCATTTGTGTCATTCTCGACACGTGCGTGGATGAGCTGACACGCTCAGGGATGACCAACTTGCCGGGCAACATTCGGAAGGGCAAATGTCGCGGGGCGGGCGGCTTACTCCAGCCCGGCGTTCTTCAAGATCAGGCGTTCGAACAGCGACCACGGTAGCACGCTTCGCAAGAAAAGCCCCATCTTCGCGTCTGTACCCACAACATAGCGCAGCTTCGGCCGAGGATTCTCAAGCACCGCGGCGATTACGTCGACGACCGCCTGTGGATCGGCCTTCTTGCCATCCTGCAGCTTGGCCCGCCACTTCGGCACACGCGCCGCATTGGGCGATTCCGGCTTCAGAAGGTTCTCGGCGATCTTGGCATTACGCGTCCAGATATCGGTTTCAAACGCCCCGGGCTCGACCAGCACCACCTGAAGACCGAGCGGCATCAACTCGTAGCGCAGCGACTCTGTCCAGCCTTCGAGGGCGAACTTCGATGCCGCGTAGCTCCCCACCCCCGCAAAGCCCATGCGTCCGGAGATCGACGAGACCATCACGATGTGTCCGAAACCCTGCCGGCGCAATTGCGGCAGAAAGGCGCGCGTCACCGCGGCAGCGCCGAAGAAATTCGTGTCGAACTGCTGCCGCAGCTCTGCATCCGTCACATCGTCTGCGAACCCCGGTACCGCAAACCCCGCGTTGTTGATCACGGCGTGGAGGGGATCCGGGCGCGAGCCCATCTCGTTCGCGAGCGCGGCAATCTGCGCGGTATTTGTTACGTCCAACGCATGAATTTCAATGGGATCGAGAACGCCTGCCGCGCGTGCCGGCTCTTCCAACAGCGCACGCCGACCCAGATCGCGCATCGTCGCAAGCACGCGCCATCCGCGCTTGGCCAGCGTGATTGAGGTCAGCAGGCCGAACCCGCTTGAGGCGCCGGTGATGAGTACTGTTTTGCTCATGAGAGAAAAGTATTTGCGCGCGTCGATGAGTCTTGCCGACTCAGAAATTAGGCACTCTACGACGAACCACGTTTTAAGCGTCTTCGCTGACAACTGACAACTGACAACTGACAACTGACAACTGGCTACAGTGAACTGTCTCTAGATCAGCTCCACGCCCCACAAATCATGGAGATGGACCAACCCTTCGACCTTGCCCGTCGCATCGACCACCACGAGCGACGTAATCTTGCGCTCTTCTAAAATGGCCAATGCCTTCGCGGCGAGTTCGCTCGATGCAATCGTCCGTGGAGTCGCGTGCATGGCGTCGCCGGCCGTTTTGCTCAGCGCGGCTCCGCCTTCGCGCTCCAGCAGCCGCCGCAAATCGCCATCCGAAATCACGCCTCGCAGCTGGCCCCGTTCCTGTACGGTCGTAATGCCCATCTTCTTCGACGACATCTCGAAGATCACGTCGGTCATCGGCGTCGACAACGCAACCACCGGCACATCGTTACCGCTGTGCATCAGGTCGCGCACCTTGGCCAGTCGCTTGCCCAGCTTGCCGCCCGGATGCAGTTCAGCAAAATCATCCGCCTTGAACCCTTTGCGCAGGCTCACCGCGATTGCCAAGGCGTCGCCCAGCGCCAGCATGGTGGTCGTGCTCGCCGTGGGCGCAAGATTCAGCCCGCACGCTTCGCGTTCCACGCTGCAGTCCAGAGCCACGTCGCTTGCCTGTGCCAGGGTCGAGTCAAGCCTGCAGCAGAAACTTACCAGCGCGTCGCCCTTGCGCTTCAACGTGGCCAGCATACGCAGAATCTCTTCGGTCTCGCCGCTTGCCGAGAGCGCAACCACCACGTCGCCCGGCATCAGCACTCCCAGGTCGCCATGGACCGCTTCGGCGGGATGCAGAAATAACGCTGGGCTCCCCGTCGAGCTGAGCGTCGCGGCAATCTTTTGCGCGATGATGCCACTTTTGCCCATCCCCGTTACCACGACGCGTCCGTTGCCTTCGCTGCAGCCCACGACGAGTTCCACGGCACGCTCAAAGTCCGCAGCCATCGAGGTTTCCAGCCGTGCGGCCAGAGCTTCAAGGGCGGCAGCTTCGGTCCGCACCAGCTGGGCCGGCGTCAGGCCCTCGTCTTCTCTTTTTGGCTTCATCGGTTTCTGATGGTATAGCAAGAGCGGGGCTATAGTGCTCCGAACCCACCGGCCTCGACCCTGGTGGGGTAACCCGGCCCTGCCGAGATTTTCGTACAATATGAAACAGAGGTCGCATCCGCGTGAAGCGCAATACAGTTGTTCTCGGGGTCGTACTACTTCTTCTCGCTGTTTTTGCATGGGCTGGCTGGGCTAACTGGCAATATCGCAAACAAGAGGCTGAAAAGCGTCTTGCGGCCGCGGCGGCAAAGGCTGAACTGGTGGCCGATGATGCCGACATCCCGCACTTCGTGACCCCGCTGATGAACAAGCCCGCGCCTGACTTTACTCTCGAAGACGTGACGGGGAAGAAGGTTTCGCTGGACAGCTATAAAGGCAAGGCCGTCCTCATCAACTTCTGGGCCACCTGGTGCGGACCGTGCAAGGTAGAAACTCCATGGCTCGTCGAATTGCGCAATCAATATGCGGACAAGGGCTTCGAAATCCTCGGCGTCTCGGCCGACGATCTTGATTTCGACGACAAGGCAAAGCTTGTCGAAGAGAAGCACGACATCCAGAAATTCGCGCAGCAGGAGCACATGCAGTACCCTGTGCTGATCAACGGCGGCTCGCTCGACAAACCCTATGCGGGTCTCGATGCGCTGCCGACCTCGTATTTCGTCGATCGCAGTGGGAATGTAGTCGCCGCTACCCTCGGTCTCACGTCGAAAGACGACATAGAGGGCAACATCCGCAAGGCGCTCGGCGAATGAGAAGCTTGTGCGCTCGAAGGACACGCACGATAAGCCTGTGCGCGATTGTGACTGTATCCCTGTTTGCAAAAGCCCAGTCTCCGCTCGCCGACAGCTCCACCCGCACCATTGCGCATGGCGCGCCTATTGAGTATCTCTATCCTGAACAGGTGACGATTGCAGCCGGCAAACCCCGGCCCGTCACTCTACATTTCCGCATCGCGCCCGGTTTTCATATCAACTCGCACACGCCCAAAGACAGCTTCCTGATTCCCACCACATTCTCTGTGCCTGAAGGCTCGGGCGTGCGCGTCGAATCAGCTCACTACCCCGACGGTGCGGATTTCACGCTGCCTCTCGATCCCGACACGAAGCTCAGCGTCTATTCCGACGAGTTTGCCATTGACACGCAACTCGTTGCGGAGCACGGCAATCACCTGGTGCAGGCCAGTCTGCGCTACCAGGCCTGCGATAAGACCGCCTGTCTGCCCCCTAAAACGATCACCGTCCCCATCGACGTTATCGGGAACTAAGTCCGGCGCGACCATTCCCATGGATCTTTCGCCTCAAATGACCCCGTCCCCAGGCACAGATCGTTTCGAGAACGGGCACGAGTGTCCAGCCGTAATCGGCGATTGCATAGCGAACGCAAGGTGGAACGCGCCGCTCTTCCCGGCGCACCAGGATGCCGTCGCTCACCAGTTCCTGCAAATGGCGGATCAGCATCCGTTCAGTCATCTCCGGAATGCTTCGCCGCAACTCACTGGTACGCATAGGGCCTTCTGAGAGGCGCCAGAGAATCGTTCCTTTCCATCTTCCATCGACCACGGAAAGCATGGCGTCGATGGGGCAAGGCGATATTTCCTTCTTTGATACAGGCATCCAGTTCCTCGGCCGACTGATTGGTGCGAACTGCACTGACAACTTTGTCAGTACAGCTTTCTGAGTCAGTGTAGACCCAATCCGCGTCTGAATGCGAGGAGGAGAGAAATGGCTACTGCGCTCGACATTTTGACTATCTTGTCCGTCGGTTTCATGATCGGAACCGAGTTCGCGGTGTCTGCCTTTGTGAACCCGATTCTCGCCCGACTCGACGCCAAGGCTGAAACCGCGGCGACGCGTCTTTTCGCCCAGAAATTGGGACAAGTCATGCCGTTCTGGTATGTCCTGTGCTTCGTGTTGATGACCTTAGAAGCGTGGATGCGCCGGCATAACCCAGAAGTGATCTGGCTTGTTGTGGCGGGCTCGCTCTTCGCGTTCGCCATCGTGATGACCTTGATCTTTCTCGTTCCCATCAACAACAGAATTTCTGGAGCTCAGGAAGAGGTGTTTCCTGATTCTCTGAAGCAAGAGCACAGAATTTGGGACCGGTTGCATCGCGGACGTGTGCTTGTTCTGGTCTCGGCGATGGTGCTTTTCCTGGTTGGAATTCACGCTTAAGCGGGCTTTGACAGCGCCGCGCTGAAGGACGAACCGACGGGCCGACATCGCTGGAAAGAGGCAATCAAGTTAGCTCTGCGACCGATCCGCGAACGCCTGCCGCGCCGCAGCGAATGCCCCATCGAACGTGCTTAAGCGCCAGCTTTCTTTTCGATCTTGGCCCACGAGTCCTTCAGCGGTAGAGTCCGATTGAAGACGATCTTGTTGGTCGTCGAATCGGGGTCCACGCAGAAGTAGCCGACCCGTTCAAACTGGAAAGGCTCGCCTGGCTTGGCTTCGACCAGGGATGGCTCCAGCTTCGCCTCGCTCACGATCTCCAGGGAATTGGGATTGAGGTTGTCGAGGTAGCTGCCGCCCTCGGGAAAGTCACCTGGATCGGGCTTGCTGAAGAGCTTGTCGTACAGACGAATTTCGGCCTGCTGTGCATGGGCGACAGAAACCCAATGAATGGTCGACTTCACCTTGCGTCCATCGGGTGAGTTGCCGCCACGGCTCGCAGGATCATACGTGCAGTGCACCTCGAGACTGCCGTCGGCGGACTTTTGCATAGAATGTGCAGTGACGAAGTAAGCATTGCGCAGGCGCACTTCTTTTCCGGGCGAGAGCCGGTAATACTTCGGCGGAGGTACCTCGCGGAAGTCATCCTGCTCGATATAGATTTCGCGCGAAAACGGCACCTGCCGTGTCCCAGCCGAAGGATCCTCCGGATTGTTTGCCACTTCGACGAACTCTTCCTGTCCAGCCGGGTAATTGTCGATCACAAGCTTCAGCGGCCGCAAGACGGCCATGGCACGGCGCACGCGTCTGTTCAAATCGTTGCGCTGGAAATGCTCCAGCATCTCGAGGTCGACGATCCCATTGGTGCGCGACACGCCTGCAGTGGCGACAAAAGTGCGCAAAGCTTCCGGGGTAAAACCTCTCCGACGCAATCCAGACAGGGTAGGCATACGCGGATCGTCCCAACCGTGGACGCGTTTTTCTTGCACCAGTTGAAGAAGCCGGCGCTTGCTCAGCAGGGTATAGGTGATGCTGAGCCGGTCGAATTCGATTTGCTGCGAAGGGAAGATCCCCAGCTGCTCGATAAACCAGCGGTACAGTGGCTGATGGTCGGCGAACTCGAGACTGCACATGGAGTGCGTCACCTGCTCGATGGAGTCGGACTGCCCGTGCGCGTAGTCGTACATCGGATAAATGCACCACTGGTCGCCAGTGCGATGATGCGTGGCGTGCAGGATGCGGTACATGACCGGATCGCGCATGTTCAGGTTCGGCGAAGCCATGTCGATCTTGGCTCGCAGCACGCGGCTGCCATCGGGAAACTCTCCTGCTTTCATGCGCACGAAGAGATCTGTATTTTCTTCCACGGTCCGGTTGCGATAGGGGCTGTCTTTGCCTGGTTCAGTGAGTGTTCCGCGATACTGGCGAATCTCATCGGCGGTGAGGTCGTCGACGTACGCCTTGCCTGCCTGGATGAGTTTCAACGCCCATTCATAGAGCTGTCCAAAGTAGTCGGAGGCGAAAAGGAGACGCTCCCAATCGAAGCCCAGCCAGTGGATGTCCTTCTGAATCGAATCGACGTACTCCTGCTCTTCTTTTTCTGGATTGGTGTCGTCGAAACGCAGATTCGTCTTGCCTTTGAAGTCGTCGGCGAGCCCGAAGTTGAGGCAGATCGCTTTGGCATGGCCGATATGCAGGTAGCCGTTCGGCTCCGGAGGAAAGCGCGTCTGCACGATGGCATCGCCATATTTTTTGGTGCGTACGTCTTCTGCAATCCGCTCGTGAAGAAAGTTAGAGGGAGTGCGAGCTTCAGGGGTTTCTGTACTCGTTTGGTGCGGGGCCGCGTTTCCGTTCGTCATTGAGTCGATTCCTTAAGAGGGCTGCGCTGGGATAAGCGAGGAGAGATGGCTTTCGGCTTGGCGAATGCGCGCCAGACAAACCTCGCGTCCGAGCACCGCCATGGTTTCAAACAAGGGAGGCGCATTCTTGCGTCCACACACCGCCACACGAATCGGCTGAAAGGCCTGGCCGGCCTTCAAACCAAGTTGTGAAGCGGCGCCGCGGAGTGCCTTGTCGAGCGAATCGTGATCGAAAGGCGTGTCGGCCAGCACCGTTTGCGCCGTCTCCAGCACCCGCTTCGCGAGCGCCGCGTCGCCTTTCTGCGGAATCAGTTCGACCGCATCGTAGGGCGCTAGCTCTTGCACGAAGAAAAAGTCAGCCGCCGCCGGCGCTTCACTCAGCAGCTTGATGCGTTCGCGGATGAGCGGCGTCACGGAATGCAATTGATCGGGCGAGGCCTCCAGACCGGCTTTGGCAAAAAAGGGAGCCAGTTGCGCGCTCAGTTCCTCCACCGGCAGGGCGCGCAGATGTTCCGCATTCAGCCAAAGGGCTTTGGGGTCGAACGGGTCATCCTCCTTGAAATTGACGACTGCATTGGCGCGATTCACGCCCTCCATGGTGAAAAGGGTCTTCAACTCGTCGAGCGTCAGGAACTCGCGATCGTTCTTCGGTGACCAGCCCAGCAGGCAAAGAAAGTTGATGAACGCCTGAGGCAGAAATCCGGCATCGCGATACGTAGTCACGCTCACGACCGGCCCATGTTTCCGCTTTGAAAGCTTCGCTCCATCCGGTGCCACCAGGAGCGGTAGATGCGCAAACTGCGGCGCTGTCACTCCGAGGCCTTCAAAGATCAGCACGTGCTTGAAGGTGTTGGTCAGGTGATCCTGCCCGCGAATGACATGGCCGATGCGCAGATCGGCATCGTCCACGCACGAGGCAAGGTGATAGGTCGGATTGCCGTCGGACCGCAGCAGGGCAAAGTCCTCGACTTCGTCGGCCAGCTTCGACTGCTCGCCATATACCTCGTCGACAAATTGCACGACACGGCCCTGGCCTCGCGGCACCCGATAACGCAAGGCAAACGACTCGCCGGCAGCGGCTCGACGATCGCTCTCCTCGCGAGTCAGCTCGCGCATTCCGGGATTGAACAGCCATGCGCCTTGCGACCCGGACTGCACATCGTCGCCGGTGTGGGCCGGCGTAAAGTCGCGATAGGCGAGGCCCTTGGCAAAGATCGCTTCGGCCTGCTGCCGGTGCAGGGCAAGCCGTTCAGACTGCTTATATTCCTCGTCCCAATCAAGGCCCAGCCAGCGAAGCCCCTCAAAGATGGACTGCACGCTAACATCGGTATTGCGCTCGACATCCGTGTCGTCCAGGCGCAACACCATCGTTCCCTGGTGATGCCGGGCATAGAGCCAATTAAAGATGAAGGTGCGGGCGCTGCCTACGTGCAGAAAGCCGGTGGGCGAGGGCGCAAAACGAACGCGGGGACGAGCAGAATAGGAGAGATTTTCTTCAGCCATCGATGAGAGTGTTCCTCTTCGATGCTAAAGCATTGGGCCCGCGACGCGCAGTGCCTGGGTCACAGGCTAACGCTGCGGTGGGGAGGGAGGGTACGGATAGTCGAACGGGCGTGGTACGGCCGGAGTCACCTTCCACTCCCCAAAAGCGAGCACGTACAGCAGGATCAGGCTTCCGAACGGGACAATGTTCAGCAGCGAGAGCCAGGGCGAGAATCCTGCCTTCTTGCAGATGAACCAGCACGGCAAGATCACCACGGCGTACCCAACCAGGATAATGACCGGCAGCACAGCCAGAAACATCATCGCGATCTTCCGCGCCTGCTCTGGGTCAATAGGGCTCTGCTGCAACAGCAAAAGTGCCACGTGCATGATCTGCTCCAGTTCTGAGTTTGAAGTTCCCCGCCACACTACGGCCAATGATGCCAAACTTCAACCAATTTCTTTGCCATCCCATCGGCGCGTGCACGTGGTGATATGAAACGTGCGCTCTACTGCAGCGGCACGCCATCCAGCGAAAGGAGCCGGCCCACGGGGTATTCGCCGACACGGTTCGCCTGTCCCCAGGGCGAGCGGTCATAAAAGAACTCCAGCCGCGCCTCCGGGCTTGCCGCAAAGCGCGCGTCGGTCTGTACGCGGCGCTCGAACTCCGCTTTCAGGGCCGGATCCTTCGCCATGTTTTCCCGCGCCAGTTTCTCCAGAACATACGCCTCGCCGTACTCTCGCTGTTCAAAGACCGAGTCAAAGAATCCCCAGCGCATCGCCGAATCGGGCGCCTCGGGTTCAAGCCAGTGAATCGCCACTTTCGAGAGCCGCTGATTGAGCGCGACCACGACCGATCCCGCGGGGAATGTCACCGTCTCGTTGGTCAGCGCGCATGTCCCGAACCGTCCCGGCTCCGCGCCTGCGCTTTCGCCACGAAACAGCGGATGACGCCCTTCAAACGGCGGGCCCTCCCACTCCATCCCCGAGCAGCGATAGCGCTCCACCTTGCCCGTCCACATGGACGTCGTCCGCCGCATCGTCACGTCGTGGTCCGCGAGCACATCGATCGCCCGCGTCCACTGCGGCGGAATGATGTACGCCGCGGGCGGCGCGGTCGACAGCATCACTTTGGAGCCTGTGGTTAAGGGCAGGGTCGCATTCCACGGCTCGTGCGAGTAGCTGATACCCATCGTCCCCGAAACCTCGCTCAGGGCGCGCTTGTATTGGTAGCCGCGAAACACCACCGGCGTCGTCTCGTCGGCCCATCCAATCGAAAGAGGGAACTGCGCGTTGCCCAGTGCGTGCGCGCCCAGCTTCGCCGCATCGGCATCGGCCCGCTTGTTCAAAGCAATCAGCTTTGCGGCATCGCGATTCATCACGTCCAGCAAAGCGCGCAAGAGTTCATAGTTGCCGGTGACGCGCGTTTTGTAATCCTTCAGCATGTGTAGCTCGACCAGCAGCCCCGGCCGATTCTCAAGGATCATCTGGCCGGTCGAAAACCGCGGCGGATTCTCCATATTCGTCAGCCCTTTGGCGGGATCGGTGTCGTCGTTCAGATTGATCAGGTAGGGGAACGCGACGTGACCGGCCGCGTCAATCTGCCGTGCCAGCTCCGGCGTCACCGTTTCGCGCAGCCATTGCGCAGTCTCCGGCGCCACATCCGGCGTTGCATCGGCGTTGAATGTCACGTCGTATTGAAAATCCGCGCCGTCTGTTACGTGATCGTCGACAAAGAAGTCGGGCATCCAACGATGAAACATCTTCAGAAAGGCGCGGGTCTCCGGCGCATCCGCCTTCATGTAGTCGCGGTTCAGATTGATATTCGTCGCGTTGCCGCGCCAGCCGATCACCTCCGGCCCATTCTGATTGATCCGGTTGTACGCCGACCTCCGTTCGTGCCCGTCCAGGTTGTACACAGGAATGAAGACCAAGACCACATGGTCCAGAAGATGCTTCGCGCCGTTCTTGTCCTGGACGAGATCGCGGAGAAGCGCAAGGCATGCATCCTTTCCGTCCATCTCGCCTGCGTGGATCGAGTTCTGTACCAGAAGAATGACTCGCCCCGAGGCGTGAATCGCCACGGGATCGAAAACCCCATCCTTCGACGCAATCACGATCTTTAGATCGCGCCCTTCGCCGGTCTTGCCGAAATTCTCAATCTTGACCAACCCTGGAGCTGCCGCAGCCACACGCTCCAGATACGCCATCGTCTCGGCATAATCCGGCGTGGTCCTGTAGTCGCTGATTTCAGTCGGAGTGCGCCAATCCTGGGCATGCCCGGCGGCCACTCCGGCAAGAAGTACTCCGAGGAAAGACACGAAGGCTGTACGCAGGTTCATGAGTGAAACCTCCAGCAGAATCGAATGCAGAATTTAGGTCGAAAGCGAACGAGACACGCAGTCAGCACATGGCCAAACCGTTCCCCGTTCACTGATCACCGTGCACTGCGTTTACGTGATGTCCTCAGTGTCGTAGACGGGCGGCTCAGCGCGTTTCTTCGGCACCCCGTGGACCGAAGCCAGCAGATCATCGACTACGTCTTCCAGCTGCTTCTGGCTCTCGATCACTGCGCTCATGCTCTTCAGGTCATCAGAGTCCGTCACCCGTTCCACCAGCACGATGGCGTGGCATTGGGCCACATGGTCGAGGTTCAAACCCTCGGGAGTTTTGGCCTTGATGCTCACCTGGTTCAGCTCGATGCCGATCAGCTCGGCTACCCGCGCACGCATCTCTCCGGCAATCGGCCCAATCTTGGGAGCAGCCAACACCAGCGTTGTGTCCACATTCACCACGCGGAAGCCGGCGTGATCCAGCTCTTCCAGCGCCACCTTCAGAAAGATTGAAGAATCCGCATTCTTCCAGCGTGCGTCGCCCGGCGGAAAGAAACTGCCGATATCGCCGGCGGCCACCGCACCCAGCAGGGCATCGGTGATCGCGTGCAGCAGCACATCGCCGTCGGAATGTCCGGCCAGGCCTTCGGGATGATCCAGCGACATGCCGCCAATGCGGAGCGGCACGCCAGCCTTGAACGCGTGCGAGTCCCAGCCAAATCCGATACGAGTTTCCATGGTCTCCGTGCCGACTGTGAAGCTTCCGTGCGCACCTCAGAGAAATGCAGGCGAGGGACGCCGGGTTCAGCGAGCGCGCTGGTGCAGGTAAAACTCCGCCAGCTCCAGGTCGCCCGGCTGCGTGATCTTCAGATTAACCTGAGAACCGGGCACCACGGCTACCGGAAGCCCAGCCCGCTCCACAACCGAAGCCTCATCCGTGCCCACAAATCCGTCCGCGGTGGCCTCGGCAAAGGCTCTCTGCAGCAAGTCATAGCGGAATCCCTGGGGTGTTTGAGCATGCACGATGAACTCGCGTGGAATGGTGGACGTAATCAATGCGCCGTGCGCCGTTCGTTCCACCTGCTTGATGGTGTCGACCGCCGGAAGCCCCACAATGGCGGCGCCATGTTCTGCCACCGCATCAATGGTGCGCTCGATGGTGGCGGAGTCGATCAGCGGCCTGACCGCATCGTGCACCAGCACAATGTCGTCGGCTGCGGCAGGCAATGCCGCCAGGGCGTGTGCGACGGATTCCTGGCGGTTATCGCCGCCTTCGACGACGTGAACTTTGCCATTGAAGCCATGCTCGGCCACATCGGCCAGCACACGTTCTGTCTCGGTTTTGCGCACAGCCACATAAATGGCCGTCACACGCGGCACAGCGGCAAACGCGCGCAGAGAATGAATCAGGATGGGCACTCCATCCAAGGCAAGAAACTGCTTGGGAGGGATCCCCGACGACGGGTCCTTGTCGGAGGAGTGTTTCGGCTGTGGTCCGGCCATCCGTGTACCGAGTCCCGCCGCTGGAAGGATCGCAAATACCTGCATAACTGGTGGAGTATACAACCTGCGCTTTGTCCCGGGGCCCTGTCCAGTGAGCTACAGCGCGGCTTCGTCCACGTAGAACATCTCGTTGGTCGCGCTGAATCCCATCGGTTCGTAGACTCGTTTTCCCGCATCGGACGCGTGCAAGGCAGTCACGCGAATTCCCCGACGCCGCGATTCGGCCAGCGCTTCGCCCACCAACTGCCGTGCCAGGCCCTTTCCTCGGTAGGCTGGCTCAACCCAGAAATTGAGCAGGTAGCCGCGGTGTGCGCCTGCAGGATCGAGCGGATGGGGCGGCCACTCCAGCTCGAAAAACCCTGCCGAAGCGACCGGCTGCTCTCCATCCGAAACCACCCACCCTGCGTATTTTTCGGCGTCGATCATGCGCTGTACCCACGGCACAAAATTGCACCGCATGTGCTCGAGTGCCTCGGCGTGGCTCTTTCCCATCTCGGCAAACATCGCATGGCGATGCAGGGCGATCAGCTCGGCATCCGCCGCCACAGTTGGACGCGTCGTCAACATGCGCTCAGTATAGGGGTGCTTGGGCTCTTCGTTTCGTCGCTCCCTTGTCCCCTCGTTCCCAGTTCCCTATGATTCCTCTCGTGCCCTCCACGCTCCCGCTCGACACGTCCCTGCTTCGTCCCGGCTTGCGCCTCGCGGTCGGACTTTCCGGTGGCGCAGACTCGGTCGCACTGCTGTGTGCGCTTGCCGAGCAGAGTAGGGAACTGGGCCTCGTTCTGCACGCTGCCCACCTGCACCACGGCCTGCGCGGCGAAGAAGCCGATGCTGACCTTGAGTTCGCGCGATCTCTTGCGCAAAGACTGGAAATTCCAATCCACTCGGCGCATGTGGATACCGCCACCGAAGCCAAGACCCGTGGCGAGTCCATCGAAGAAGCCGCCCGTCGTCTTCGGTATCAGTGGTTTCGAGACCTCTTATCCGAGAGAGAGCCCCACGCGGTGATCGACGCAGTCGCGACCGGTCACACCCTCGACGATCAGGCCGAGACGGTTCTCGCCAAGTTTTTGCGCGGTGCCTGGACCGAGGGACTATCGGGCATCTATCCCACGCTTGAGATGGCGGGAGGAGGCAGAATCATTCGTCCGCTCCTGACCGCGACTCATGCCGAGATTGAAGCCTGGCTGCGCGTGCGCAACCAGCCTTGGCGCGAAGACTCCTCGAACCGCGACATCGCCTTTACACGCAACCGTATTCGCCACGAGTTGCTGCCGCAGCTCGAAACATGGAATCCCCGACTGCGCGAGCACCTGGCCCACATGGCTGCCCTTGCCCGCGACGAAGAGGCTTGGGCGCAGGTCGAAGTGGCCCGCATCGCGCCGCAACGGATCCTTCCCGGCCGTCCGGTGCGCGGCGGAGGACGTGCTGCCACTGAAGGGCTCGCGGTCGATATCAGCCGGCTTGCTGAGCTTCCGCCCGCGCTCCAGAGGCGCTTTCTCCGCTATGCGGCGGAACAAGCGCACGCTGCCCTCGACTTTGCCGCCACCGAATCTCTACTCAACCTCGCCCTGCGTGGCCGAGCCGGCCAGAAACTCGAGATCGCAGGAGGGCTTCGGGTCGAACGCAGCCACCGCGAACTGCGCTTCACGACGCAGGCGCCAGGTGCCTCCGGCGCTAACAGTACCAAAGTTGCACGGGGTCTCCAGGTGTCGGTGCCTGGGGAGATCGATGCGCCTGCCCTGGGAATCCGATTGCGTCTTGAGGCAACGAAGGACGCCTCGGGTACCCAACCCGGCCCGCAAACCGCGTTGCTGCGCCCCTGGAGAGCCGGGGATCGGGTTCGCCTGCGCTACTCGAGCGGCCAACGCAAAGTAAAAGAAGTGCTTGAACGGCTGAAGGTTAGTGGTACCGATCGTGCTGCGTGGCCGGTGCTGGAGTACAACGGCAGCATCGTATGGATGAAAGGCGTCGAAGTCGATCCGAACCCGTTTGTCCGGGTCATCGCTGCACCGTAACAGGGTCGAATCTGGGAACTCATTTCGCCTTCCAACTGCGTCTCAAAACAACGACTTTGGATTCCCCACAAGGGTGTTGCAAATCGCTGCACTCTCGTTCGATCCGGCATGGCCGATTCTTTAATCTTGGGAGTACAATCGTGGCTACTGCTCCTCCCGGCGGGAGACTCTTCGTGTCTCCAGTCGCTAGTGACCGCACTTTCTGTGACTTTGCTTCAGGGGTCGGCGTCTAACAGGGATGGAGTAGGCGGTGATAGTGGTTGCTCGGTAGCAACTTCTCCCCCGCCGGGAAAGAGGAATCCTGGTGAATTCGACCGTCAAGACGATCATGTTCTGGGTCTTCATCCTTGTCTGTTTGATGTTGCTGTGGACCGTGGTCCAACGCGGCGCCAATATGGGCGGCAAAGACACAGAAGTCGGCTACTCCGACCTGTTGGCCAGAATCGACGCTGGTCAAGTTCAGGATGTAAATATCCAGGGCACCGAGCTCAAGGGGCATATGAAGGCCAATCCGAAGGATCAGTTCCACACCACGATCCCGACGAGCACCGACGCCCTGATCAACAAGCTCTACGCCGCCAAAGTTTCGTTCACCTTAAAGGATCCGCAGAACAATATCCTGCTCCCGCTGTTGTTCAATATCGGGCCATTCGTGTTGCTCGGTGCGATCTGGTTCTTCATGTTGCGCCAGATGCAGTCGGGCGGCAACAAGGCGCTTTCGTTCGGCAAGAGCCGCGCACGACTGCTCTCGATGCAGCAGAAGAAGGTCACGTTTAAAGATGTGGCCGGCGTCGACGAAGCCAAGGAAGAGCTGAAAGAGATCATCGAGTACCTGCGCGAGCCGCAGAAGTTCCAGAAGCTCGGCGGACGCATTCCCAAGGGCGTGCTGCTCGTTGGACCTCCAGGAACTGGCAAAACCCTGCTTGCCCGCGCGGTCGCAGGCGAAGCCAATGTGCCGTTCTTCTCCATCTCCGGATCTGACTTCGTTGAAATGTTCGTCGGCGTCGGCGCAAGCCGTGTCCGCGACCTGTTTGAACAGGGAAAGAAGAACGCTCCCTGCATCATCTTCATCGACGAAATCGACGCTGTGGGTCGTCACCGCGGCGCAGGCCTCGGCGGTGGACACGATGAGCGCGAGCAGACCCTGAACCAATTGCTCGTCGAAATGGACGGCTTTGAATCGAACGATGGCGTCATCCTGGTGGCAGCAACCAACCGCCCCGACGTTCTCGATCCCGCACTGCTTCGTCCCGGCCGTTTCGATCGCCGCGTCGTAGTCGGTCTTCCCGATATCCGCGGCCGCGAAGAAGTGCTCCGCGTGCACGTCAAGAAGGTTCCCGTCGGCGACGACGTCAACCTCAACGTGCTGGCGCGAGGCACACCTGGCTTTTCGGGCGCCGATCTAGCCAACATGGTCAACGAGGCTGCACTGAATGCTGCGCGCGTCAATCGCAAGCAGGTTCTGATGTACGACTTCGAACTGGCCAAGGACAAGGTCCTGATGGGCGCAGAACGCAAGTCCATGCTCCTGACTGATCAGGAGAAGCGCGTCACGGCCTATCACGAAGCCGGTCACGCCATGGTCTCGTTCTTCCGCGAGAACTCAGATCCCATTCACAAGGTCACGATTATTCCGCGTGGCATGGCTCTGGGCGTCACGGTGTACCTGCCGGACGATCGCCACAACTACACGCGCGAATATCTCGAGACCCGACTGGCAACGGCCTACGGCGGCCGCACGGCTGAGGAGATCTTTCTCAACCAGATGTCGACGGGCGCCGGCAGCGACATTGAGACGGCAACCGATCTTGCGCGCCGCATGGTGTGCGAGTACGGCATGAGCCGCCTCGGCCCCCTGACGTTCGGCAAGAAAGAAGAGCAGATATTCCTCGGGCGTGAGATCGCGCAACATCGCGATTTCAGTGAAGAGACGGCGCGCCAGATCGACCTCGAAGTGCGCCGCCTGATCGACGACGCCTACCAGTCGGCCCACGCCATTCTCGATGCCCACAAGGACGCAATGCATCGCATTGCAGCCGCCCTGCTCGAGCGCGAAACAATCGATGCCGAAGAGGTACGGTTGCTGATCGAGGGCAAGGAACTGCCACCAGTTCGTTCGGCGTTGGCTTCGCCCAGCGACGGCAGTGGGACAGGAACCCCGCAGCAGGTTCTCAAACCTGAGACCCGCGGCGGATCCGGTGCCTACCCAGAAGGCTCGCCTTCGCCGGCATAACCGGTGGACCTAAACGCGGCTCAGGCCGCCCAACGATCCTCAAGAAAAGGCCGCTCTTCGGAGCGGCCTTTTCTGTTTCCGAGCGTTCGAAGCTCTCTCGCGAAACTCGCTGCGCAATCTGTTGAGGGCTGCTACTGGCGTTCCGCCATGATCGTTCCCTGGTGATATACGATCTGCCACTCGTTGCCATATTGTTTCCAGATCGTCGCCCGCTGCGTGATCCTTCCCTTCTGATCCAGCAGGTAAGTCAGCAGAAAGGTGTCCCGCCCGAGTCGTCGCAGGCCGAATTCCGAACACACCCATCCGGCCGTCTCTGCGTCCATCGGCGCGTGTTGCTCAAGATGCTGAAGAATGGAAGCCCGGCTGTATCGCCCTCCCGATGCGCCGACCTCCCAATAATCCGGTGCCATGAGGCGCTCAAAATCCGCCGAATTCTTGCCGCGCGCGGCGCGATGAAAGATCGGTTCGCGCTTCCGCAATTCTTCCGCGATCGCTGTCAGATCGGGCGCGATGTGCGTGCAGGGCGCTCGCTTTCCATGGCGTCATTCTACGATCGGCCGAAAAGTCGCGCCTGCCGCCCTTCGCTCCTAAAATAGGCATGTGGATACCGCAGACCATCAGGCTGAAATTCTCGATCAGTTCACTAAACAGGCTGAGCCCTTCCTGGCGCGTCACAACAATCCAAATGACGGCGTGCTGTCGTTGATGGTCGACTGCGCCGACCCGCGCCCAGAAGATTCACTACTCGACGTTGCCTGTGGCCCCGGCATCGTCTCGTGTTTCTTTGCCGCTCGCGTCGGCCATGTCACCGGCCTCGACATGGTTCCTGCCATGCTCGCGCAAGCCCAGCGGCTGCAAGCCCAACGTGGCCTGAAGAATATTGCTTGGTGCCTGGGGGATAGTACGACCCTCCCGTTCGCTGATGCCGCTTTCGACAAGGTGGTGACGCGTTTCTCGTTCCATCATTTTCTCGACCCGCTCGGCGCTTTGCGCGAGATGCAGCGCGTATGCAAAACCGGCGGCACGATCGTTGTCGCCGATGTCACGCCAGCGCAGCGTGCGCAGGAGCGGTTCAACCAGTGGGAGATCCTGCGCGATCCCTCGCACACACGCGCGCTGACCCTGCAGGAACTGCGATCGCTCGGCAGCCAGCTTGAGTTGAAGGTTTGCCGTTGCGAAACTTTTCAGTTGGAGATGGATCTTGAGGATTTGTTGCGCGGCTCATTTCCCAGAGCGGGAGATGCGGACAGGATTCGTGCGCTCTTCAATGAGGAGATCGAGAGCGGATCGGATGAACTGGGCGTTGCCGCTCGGCGAAGCGACACGGGCGTTGCCATCACGTATCCCGTCTCGGTGATTGCCTGGACCAGATAAGGTCGGCCGCTTGCGCAGCGGCCAGCCTAGAAGATCTTGTACGAGATGCCCACGTCGCCACCGTAGGGCTTCAATGTGCCGTTGAGCCAATTCGGCCACAGCTGATATTCAAAGTTGATCGCGCGAAGCGTAATCTTCCGCGTCAGTGGAACATCCACACCGCCGCCCAGCGCGATGTCGGCAAAGTGTCCGTAAGCGTAGTTGTATTGGAAGTTCATCTTTCCGTAGCCGAACAACGCCTTGGCATAGGGCTTGTAGCGGCGTGTTTCGTGAATCGGCACGCGCGGGCCAATCAGGTAGTTATCTTCGTAGATGTTCTCGTACTGATTGAAGCGGAGCCAGCGGCCCTCGGCTTCCAGCTGAACCCAGTGCCGGATGCGAAGATCGACATATGTGCCCACTCCATACAGGCGATTGGGCGCCTGTGCAGGCACCCCCGTCCCGGCATAGTCGGGCTGAAAAAGCGATCCCATGCCGCCCACACTCAAGGAGAGAGGCGATCGCGTTGCGGAAGCGACAACTTGTGCGTGAGTCTTTGTTGCCAGTGCGCACAGTATGCAGCAGAACAGTAAAACGGCACTTTTCTTCATCGTAAAGACGTTTCCCAATCCTGGTGGAGGCCACATCTATCCTGGCCTCGCATTGCAGTCCAGCGTTAGATCCAAGGCCGGAGGGGGATTCCAATGCGATCCGGCTCAGCGTATATGTATATCCCTACTGCGGATTTGTCGGCGGTGGGTTCGAAACTCCTTGCGTTGGGCTGCTTGCTGCCGGATCGCCCGCTGCCGGGGGTGTGGCTTGTGCCGGCGGCGCAGTCGCGGGCTGGTCTGCCGGCGGTTGTGCGGCTCCGGCGACCGGTGCTGGGGGTGGTGCTGCAGCTGCGGCCGTTTCATAGCGCTGCAACTTGAAATAGATCGGTGTCACTTCCAGCGGCATCTTGTCGCGGGCGTTCAGCGGAGCATAAAGCTTCGCATTCAGCATGTGTACCTTGTCATCCCAGGGATCGGTCTTCAGCCAGCTTCCCAGCGGCGACGCTGGAATCTGGGTTAGATCATCCCAGTTGATCTTCGGCGCCTGACTGGAAAGGTCCGACATCCACGGCGTTCCGTCCGGCTTCAGCAACGAGTCGCCCAGCATGGGCGTATTCAGCGCCCTCAACTGCTTGCCGCGGTCGGCCAATTGTTCCCAGAACAGGCCCGCTTCGGGCAGCTTGTCCTTGTACATCGAGGCTTGCAGATACTCCATGCCCTTTTTCGCTGCGGTGGCGTCATCGATATCGCTATGGTTCATCTCGATCCGCTTGAACGTCGCCTCGTCGGGGAAGAGCAGCCGATCGTTGAACGCATAGCGTGTGTCGATATGGTGGCCCATCGCAATATGCGCCAGTTCCACCGAAATCACCGAAGCAATCGAGGCTTCACTTCCGGCCCCGCTTCTTGGCAGACTGTCGATCAGGCCCTTGCTCAACAAGATCGTGTTGCCCACCGTGGTCGCTTCAACAGTCGTCGTCAGCAGCACGCGGCAGTGCACCGGGGTGGCCAGCGCCAGGTTATTCGGCACCGCCAGGTTCACCACAATCTGGTCCAGCACCTGCGTCTCAAATCCGTTGGGGGTCAGCGGAGCCACCAGGCCCGCCTCTTCCAGGCGATCGATGACGTTGTTCTCGGCCTGCGTGAGCCAGGCGCGCGACGCCTGCAACGGGCTCACATCCTGCGAGTCGTCGCTCTTGTCTTCCGCGTCTTCGATCTTCATGCTCACGTTTTCGCTGTCGCGCGTGGGCAGTTTCAGGCTGTAGCCCCAGAAGTGCGTTTGCGCCTTCAGGCCGATCGGCTTGTCGCTGTCGCCGCGGTTCGACTCTTCGACGTAGATCGCCACGGGCAGCCAGATGCCCGGCTGCACATTCATGCGCCAGCTGTCGAAGTGGAAGTAATAGCGTGAATCGTCGGCCGACGACGGACCGGTATAGGTTCCGTTGAAGCGCACCACGTTGCCGTCCTGGTCTTCAACCCAGATGCGGCCGTAGAAGCGTCCCATCCCGTTCACCTTGGGATGTACATCGAAAACCCAGGTCCGAACTGCGCCGAGGAACTCCTTGCGCACGTAGCTGAACTCATAGTGCTGCGAATCGAAACCCGAAGGGTCAAGGAACATCATCTGCATGAAGCCGGTGGGATTGTAGGTGAACCGCTTGTCCAGTCCCAGCGACTTGCTCAATCCCGTGATGGCAGCGAACGATCCCTTGAAGAATCCCTTCTTCGACTTATCGCGCGGTTCATACGTCTTGTCGAAGAATCCCTTGCCGAAGTCGACACGGCTCAGCGTGTACTGATCGTCAACGGGAATCTGATACAACTTCACATCGGGCCGGGTGTCCTGGATATAGGTTTCCACCAGCGGCGTCCTCTCCTGGATCGCCTTGATCAGCACCTTCTCCTGCCCGATTGCCTTCTCCACCAACGCACTCTGCTCTGGCGTCAACGGATGCGCCTGCTCGTACTTGGGGGCTTTCTTCTTTCCATACGCGCAAGACACACCCAGCACCAAAGTGAGCAGGGTGAGAGAAATCTTCCGAAACATCATTCGCAAGCTCCTGATTGCTTTCTTTCTGGATCGATGGCCTTGGTGGATCCGCATCGTTGCCGTCCGCCTCCGCCAATTTTTAAGGTTCGTCTCTACGTTATGCCAGCTGGAACGTAATCGTAATATTGGTCGTCAAATCGATTGCCTGTCCATTCTTTGTCGCCGGACGGTAGCGGATCTGCTCCGCAACGCGCCGTGCTTCTTCATCCAGGCCGTGACCCAGTCCGTGCACCACGCTCTCCACCACCACGCGGCCGCCGGCGGTGAATGTGACGCGCAGAATCACGTCCCCTTGCACCTTCAGTTGTTTCGCTTCGGAAGTGTATTGCACCGGTGGTTTTGAAAGCACTTCAAGATTGGTCGAGGCCGGTGTCACCTTGGCCATCGTGGTGGGCGTTGCCGCAGCTACCTGCGGAATGCCCGCCGATCCAACTTTGCCGCTGGCGAATGCTCCTTGCGCCGTGCCACCGGGGATTCCGGCGGAAGCCACACGTCCGTAGGCGCCGGCATTCGACCCGGACTTCGATCCATCGCCGATGCCCGTCGATCCAACCACACCGTGCGGCGCAACTGCGGGGCCCTGCATGCCGCCATACGGATTGCCGATTGCTGCAACCGTTGCCGGCTTGGCTGCGTTCAGATTCGGTCTGACGCCCTGCATATCACCCAGGTGCACCGCCGCCGTGTTCTGATGCTGCGGCGTCAACGACGGCATTGCTGCAGTCAAGACTGCCTTGGGCTGCGGAGCCAGCGTGATGGCCGGCTTTGCCTGCTTGATCTCCGGCATCTTCAGCTTGGCTTCAATCTCCACCGCCTTCGGCTCAGGCTTGGGTTCGATCTTCGGCAGATTGATCTTCGGCGCGTCCAGCTTGACCTCAATCTTGGGCGGATCGGGAAGCTTCGGCGGCGGAGGAACCTTTACCTTGACCTCGGGAGGCGGCTGCGTTGGGAAAAGAAGTTCCGTTTGCTCGAAATGATGGGTCGCGATCACGCGCTTGGCCATCATCCCGACCCAGAGAATCGTGGCCAGGATCATCATGTTGATGACCGCGGCCGTCACGAAAGATCCCGACCTGCCTTCCGGCTCGGGAAGCAAACCAAAGCTCGTGCTTCCAGGATATGTATTCATCGGCATGTCTCGAATTCCTTCAAAGATATGAGGACGGCAATCGTTGCTTTCAAAAAGGGCTGCTGCCGGCTTCGTCTTCCGGCTGCTCCTGTCATGGACGGCGTTTGCTGCTCCCGACACAGTGCGCGGAGAAAAATTCGATCCGACGCCATGAAATGTGCCGCTTGTTTGAGACAGTCTCTGCTGTGCGCTCTTGTTGGAGGGGGAATAGAAGGTCGACTCTACCTAGCAGTATCTCGCCATAAGCTGCGCCAGGCACATTCTTGCTCACCCTAACCCTGGACATTCAATTGCTCCCATTCCGTCCAAGGCAAAGGAAAACAGGACCAGAATCCTCTTCCCTCAACAAGCAGGGAAGGACGATTCTGGATAGCCCTGGCGCTGCGACTGAAAGAGAAGCTTCGCTCTAACGCAGCTGGGATGTCAGGGCAATAGAATGTATTACTTGGCATGCCGCGTGCCGCGGTCTGAAAGCCTTGAGCAATCGCTGTTCCGGCTCTGCCTGTGTAATAGACTTACCCTAAACCAAAGTGCTCGTGAAAGGACAGTATTTTTGTGAAGATTCTGGTTACCGGCGGTGCTGGATACGTCGGCGGCACCGTGGCCGTCCTGTTGGCCTCAAAAGGCCACAATCCCATTGTATTCGATAATTTGTGTCACAGCCGCCGCGAACTCATCCCTCCCGGTGTCGAGTTCGTCGAAGGAGATTTAGCTGACCGGATCGCCCTCGAGAATCTCTTCGTCTCTGCCACTGATTCCGGCGCGCCATTCGATGCCGTCCTTCACTTTGCCGCCCTGATTGAAGCCGGCGAGTCGATGAAGACCCCTGAGGTTTATTTCCGCAACAATACGGCTTCTACGCTCTCGCTTCTTGAAGCAATCCTGGCTCATGGACCGAAACGTTTGGTCTTCTCGTCCACAGCGGCCGTCTATGGCGAACCTGATTCCGTGCCCATCTCCGAAACTGCTCGCTTGCAGCCCACCAATGTCTACGGCGAATCCAAGCTCCTGGTTGAAACCATGCTCGCGTGGTTCAACCGGATCCATGGCCTGCGCTACGCCTGTCTGCGCTACTTCAATGTTGCCGGAGCGCCGGAGGGACCGCACGGCATCACGCGCGGCGAAGACCACGAGCCAGAATCTCACCTGATTCCGCTGATCCTCGATGTTGCCCTCGGCCGCCGCGACAAGATCAAGATCTTCGGCGACGACTATCCAACGCCCGACGGCTCCTGTATTCGCGATTACGTGCACGTCTCCGACCTTGCCGACGCACACCTTCTCGCTCTCGGCGCCCTCGAGAGGCACGACAAGCTCATCTTCAACCTGGGCAATGGAGCCGGCTTCAGCGTGCGCGAAGTGATCGAGTCGGCGCGCCGCATCACCGGCCATCCCATTCCCGCCGAAACCCATCCGCGCCGCCCCGGCGATCCCGCGGTCCTGGTGGCGAGCTCTGAAAAAGCAATCCGCGAGCTGGGTTGGACACCGCGGTACACGCAACTGGACGACATCATGCGCACCGCCTGGGCCTGGCATCAGAAGCGCTACGCCAAGTAAGGGCGCTTGTACGCATGGCAAGAGGTGAGCAAGATCCGCGAGAACGAGGCGTCTCAGAAGCCTCGCTCTGGCAGCGCTCCTCTTGTCTTCGCGTATGACCTTTGTAAGCTGCAAGGCCCATCTTCGCTTGGAATTACGCGATGCGTGCATGATCCTCGAAAGAAGCCGCGTTCCGATCTAGCGGCTTCAGCACGAAGGGGTCCCCTTGCCGCCTGCTCGACTGTTCAAACCCAGGTATTCCGAAAATTTTCGCTGTATTGGCCCAGCTTGTGAGGACTCCTGCTGCGAGCAGTGGACTGTCTATGTCGATCAGTCGGCCTTCGAAAAGCTCCAGTCAGTACCCGCTGGACCGCTGCGCACCCTCATTGACGCAAATGTGCTGCGTACTTCGCCAGAAGCCGATCTCCCCGGGGGCACCGCTTCAGCCTTCGCCCAGATTCGGATGGCCGACGATGCCAAGTGTCCGCTGCTTTCTACAGAAGGCCTTTGCCGTATTCACCAAGAACAGGGGGAATCGCACCTGCCCCACATGTGCGCCACCTATCCACGGGCTGTTTACTCCGTGCAGGGCGAGATCGAGAAGGCGCTTGCCCTGTCCTGTCCAGAGGCCGCGCGGCAGGTGCTGCTCGATCCGCACTTACCTGTGAGCCTCGCCGAAGACCGCGAATCGCCGGCCAGCAATGTTGGCATGTCCGGAAGCAATCCATGGCAGCCTCACTTCTGGCCCGTGCGTGATTTTGCGTTGACCCTGGTGCGCAATCGCGCTCTCCCCTTGTGGCAGCGCCTGTTTCTACTTGATCTTTTCAGTCGACGGCTCGATGCCATCGCGCCCGGCGATCTTGACCAACAGGTTCCCGCACTTTTGTCTGGCTTTACCATCGCGATTCACTCGGGAAGCCTCTTGCCCGGGATGCAGGCTCTGGCCGTCGATCATGCCAAACAACTGGATCTCGTGCTGCGGCTGGCGGGGATGCTTTTGAAGCGCTCGAACCTTCGCCCGCGCTTCATCGAATGTATCCAGGCCTTCACGAACGGTCTTGGGGACGGTCCCGCAAACACCTTCGAAAGTCTTACCGCCCGCTACGAGGAAGCCCACGACCGCTACTTTGCGCCTTTCTTTCTGCGGCATCCGCACATTCTTGAAAACTACCTGATCAACACCATCTTCCGTTGCCGATTCCCGTTCGGAAGTGAATGGGCCCGCAATGGCGCCGTGCCTTCCATGAGCCGCGAGTCCGCCTTGCTGATCGCGCAGTTTGCTCTAATGAAAGGTCTCCTGATCGGTGTCTCCGGCTTCCATCGGGAGACTTTTTCAGCAGACCACGTGGTGCACACGGTCCAGGCCGCCAGCAAACACTTTGACCACCACCTGGACTTCCTCAGTGGCGCCCACGCTTCCCTGGTCGAAAAGGGCCTGGATGGGCCAAAGGGATTGGTGATTCTGCTCAGGAACGAGGAATCAGTCGAACTTCAGCCGGCTGCGCCGTCGCTTCAGCCTTCCATGCACGCGCTTTCTCGCTCCCAAGACGTCCCGCTCAAGGCCCCGTCTTCGGTTGCGTGGCCGATGGCTTCTGTGGAGTAGCTCCTGGCGATGTTGTCTTCTGCCCGGCACCCTGTCCGGTTCCCGCTGGCGGGGTCGCTGCAGGCTTCTTGCGCACTGGCTTCCTTACCGCCGGCTTGGGGCACTCTGGCGGCGGAGGCGGCGCGGGGCATTTGAATGCCGCCTGCTTCTGCACCGTCACACGCAGATCCCCAAGTAGTTTCTCCTGCGACGACGCGGACCGTTCCATGCTGTCGTCCAGCGCCAACCGGGCTTTCCCCAGATCGGTCAATACCGCCCGCAGTTGACTTGCCTGGTCGTCAGGCGCTGCCATGCGTGATGCCTCTACCACCCGCAACAGCACGTCGTAGAGCGCGTCGATGTGGCGCGACACCGGCAGCGATTTGCTCAGCGAACCCGGGGCTGCGTCGGCATCCTTCAGCAGGTTAGGAACCCGCTGCTGCATGTCGACCATGATCGAGTTGATATCGGTATTTGCCTCGTCCCGTACCGATCCGCGCTTCCATCGGTCCACCTTGATCGTCGACAGCGTTTGGCGCACTTCATCCAGCGAAGGTTGAAGCAGACTCGAAGGCGCCGGGGACGCAGGTGGAGGCGCGGGAGCCGCAGGCATAGCGTCGCTGGGCGCCGTGTTGTGAATAGGCTGGGGCGGGACCACCGCTGAGGGCGCTTGCGCGCACAACACCAGTGGCGAAGAAAGAACTGTGAAGAGGATGGCTGTCGTGACAATTCGCATGAAAGGTAATCTCAAGCCGCGAGAGCAGGATAGCCCAGGACTCCTCCCCCATTCCAGAGGGTCCCTTTGGCAATCGAGGATTGGGGCAGGAAGTTCACTTCTCCTTGAGCCGGAATAACGCGAGCAGCCGACTTTTCCACGTTGGATGCGTGCGCACCCTTGGCGCGCGCGATAAATCGGAGCATACTGCCCCCAGAGCGTCTCTGCCGTGTCTGCGGCCAAGCTCTTCCCTTGTAGTGCACTGACACAAACGTCACGGTCTCAGACTGAGCGCTGGCAATCCTGGGTCGTTGAATCGATTTTGTTCCGAATACGTCTACTCAATACACGAGCCGCCTCTCCCCAAGGCGGTCGCGGCCGAGTAACTGATCCAATGAAGGCGTAACAGAAGGCACGTGAGCGAGTCGACGCAACCGGCAGGGACTGGATGACCCTGCAAACGTCAAAACAGGACGGAGTCACCTGGTTTTTGCGAACGTGAATAGGAGCATGGATGCCGGCAACACACTCTCTTCCCCGGAATTTGGGAGAACTGCGCACCAGTTCTCAGTTTGCTGAAGCATGCCTGAAACACCGCAGCGTGAAAGATGAGATGCGGCGCAATCTCATCGCCCGCTTGCGTACCGGAGAAGCCCTCTTCCCGGGGATCGTGGGCTTCGACGACACGGTGATCCCGCAGATCGTGAATGCCGTACTCTCCAAGCAGAACTTCATCCTCCTCGGCCTGCGCGGCCAGGCCAAGAGTCGCATCCTGCGCGCCCTTACCGCTCTGCTCGATGAGACAACGCCGTACATCGCAGGCTGCGAGATTCGCGACAACCCCTATTTGCCGATCTGCAAGCGCTGCCGCGACTTGATCGCCGAAAAGGGCGATGCCACGCCGATTGCCTATCTGTCGCGCGATGACCGCTACGTGGAGAAGCTCGCCACGCCCGATGTCACGGTTGCCGATCTCGTGGGTGATCTCGATCCCATTAAGGCCGCGCGTGGCGCGCAGGATCTCTCCAGCGAGTTGACCATGCACTACGGTCTGCTGCCCCGCGCGAATCGCGGCATCTTCGCCATTAATGAGCTGCCTGACCTCGCCGGCAAAATCCAGGTCGCCTTGTTCAACATCATGCAGGAAGGCGATGTGCAGATCAAAGGCTATCCGGTGCGCCTCGCGCTCGACGTGGCCCTCGTCTTCTCGGCCAATCCCGAGGACTACACGGCCCGCGGCAAGATTGTTACGCCGCTCAAGGACCGCATCGGTTCCGAGATTCGCACGCATTATCCCGAGACCCTCGAAGAAGGCATTGCCATTACTGCGCAGGAGGCATGGTCTGAACGGGGCGGATTGCCGACCGAAATCCCGCAGTACATCCGCGAGATTGTCGAACAGGTTGCCTTCTCGGCACGCGGCGACAAGAAAGTCGACAAACGCAGCGGCGTCAGCCAGCGTCTGCCCATCTCCACGATGGAGCTGATGATCTCGAGTGCGGAGCGCCGCGCCCTGGTCCACAATGAACCCATCGCTGTGCCGCGCGTCAGCGATCTTTATGCCGCATTGCCAGGCATTACCGGCAAGATCGAGCTCGAATACGAAGGCGAGATGCGTGGCGCCGACACGGTTGTTCGCGACCTGATCCACGGAGCCGTTGGCAAGATCTATGACCGCTACTTCGCGGGGCTCGAAACCACGCAGATCGAGCAATGGTTCAATCTGGGTGGGTCGATCAAGCTCGACGACGATCAGCCGACGCCGGCAGCGCTCGACGACCTGAAGCAGATTCATGGCCTGCTCGACAAGCTTTCACCTCTTGGAATCGATCCCACGGGTTCGCCCCACGAAGTGGTCGCTGCCGCCGAATTTCTGCTTGAGGGCCTGGTTGCCCATCGCAAGATCAGCCGCAGTGAAGAGCGCGTCTTTAAAGCGCAGGAGAAAACGGGACGCCTGCAGGAGCGGCAGGAAGTGGAGCGTGAGTTTGAGGAGTGGGAACGCGGCCGTCGCGGTCGCGGGGGTGGTCGCGGCTACAACTGACGCGCCATGATTCCGCGTGAAACAGCAGGACATTCGCCCCGATGTCTCGCTTTAGAAAGCAGGGAACTGAATCGAGGAGCACGATGAAGGGCGTTCGCTATACCAAGTACATCGGCGACCTGGCCTCTGAGATGGACCTTGAGGGTCTGCTTGAGGCGCTCTCGGACTACCTTCTCGACTCAGGTTACCGCGATCCTTATTCCACTTTCGGCGACATGGAGCACAACCTCAACGATCTGCGCCAGGCCTTGCGCCACATCCTCGAGTCGGGCGACTTTTTCGATGAGGACACGCAGCGCCAGATCGACGAGATGTCTGCTGCCGGTCAGCTCGATGAGCTGATCGACAAGCTGATGGAACGCTTGCAGCAGGAGAACTACATCTCCTCGCTGGAGCGGCCTGAACCGACGCAGGCATCGGAAGCAGGCGGCGAGATCGGCGACGTGCAAGGCGAAGTGCGCTTCGAAGTCACGGACAAGAGCCTCGATTTTCTCGGATTTAAAACCTTGCGCGATCTGCTCGGTTCGTTAGGAAAATCAAGCTTTGGCCGTCACGACACACGCCACTGGGCCACGGGCATTGAGGCCAGCGGAGCGCCGCGACGCTACGAGTTTGGCGATACGCTGAACCTCGACACCAACGCGACCCTGACTTCTGCCATCGGGCGCGAGGGCATCGGCCTGCCCTTGAATCTCGAGTACGACGACCTGCATGTGAACCAATGCGAGTACCAGAGCTCGTGCGCCACAGTCGTGATGCTGGACTGTTCGCATTCGATGATTCTGTATGGCGAAGATCGCTTTACGCCGGCGAAGAAAGTTGCCATGGCGCTCTCGCATCTCATCCGCACGCAGTACCCGGGCGACTCGCTCTCGCTGGTGCTCTTTCACGATTCGGCCGAAGAGCTGCCTGTGTCGCACCTGGCGCGCGTCAAGGTTGGCCCCTTCTACACCAATACGCGCGAAGGCCTGCGTGTTGCCCAGCGCGTCCTGGCCCGGCAGCGCAAAGACATGAAGCAGATTGTGATGATTACCGACGGCAAGCCTTCGGCACTGACCATGCCCGACGGGCGCATCTACAAGAACGCCTACGGACTTGATCCGTTCGTCGTGAGCGAGACGCTCGAAGAGGTGTCCCGCTGTAAGCGTGCAAACATCATGATCAACACCTTCATGTTGACCAATGACCACGCCCTGGTCCAGTTTGTGCACAAGGTTTCGGAGATGTGTCGCGGCAAGGCCTACTTCACCACGCCTCACAACCTGGGTGAATATCTGCTGATGGATTACATGCAGCGCAAGTCCAAAACCATCCATTGAGGGGATGGCGCGTTTCGTCGAGGATCCGTCTCCTCCATCACGCAACCCGCGCGACAATCGTTTTCGGCGAAGCCGCAATCAAACTCCTCACTCCATCCTTGCAAAAAGCGCAGCGAAGGATTATTTCTGGTCAGACTCAGTCGGATGCTTTAATTCATCTTTGAAGAGGTCACTCACGCCTATGCCCGACAACAAGCAGGTCATCGTCTCTCCTGTTTCCGGATTGCCTGGCCCCAAGCCGATCACGCAAGCGCAGGCACATCCACCCATCATCGCCTACAGCACAACAGCTGATGCCGCTGTCCATGGCATAAGTCAAGCGGATGGACACGCCGTACTCGGAGTGAGTTCGAAAGGCGACGGCGTTCACGGACAAAGTGCAGTTGCCACCATGTCAGGTGTCGCCGGCATCAACAGTGCCGGGGGTAAAGGCGTCTACGGATCCAGCAGTGGAAGCGCCGGTTGGTTCGACGGCAATGTTCAAGTGAATGGAAATATAACGATTACCGGCGACCTCTTCTTGCCCGGTGCCGATTGTGCAGAACACTTCGACGTGGCTTCGAACCAGACACTGACTGCGGGCATGTTGGTTGCCATCGATGAAAGCGGCGCCTTGCGTCAAAGTGATCGGCCCTATGATCGGGCTGTCGCCGGAGTGATTGCAGGCGCGGGACTGTACAGGCCGGGAATCATTCTGGATCAACAGCGCTCCGCATCCCCGCGTGCCGCACTCTCGCTGATGGGCAAGACATACTGTTACGCCGACGCCACGGTTGCACCGATCGCAGTCGGCGATCTGCTCACGTCTTCCTCCATGCCAGGCCATGTCATGAAGGCAGAAGATCCGGCACGCGCCTTCGGTTCCGTTGTGGGCAAGGCGTTGCAACCGCTTGCCTCCGGAACGGGCCTCATCCCCATTTTGGTTGCGTTGCAGTAGCGCGGCGAGGTCGAGGCGTGAACTTCTTTACCATCCGGATTGAAAGTTTCCATATCGACAACACGCGCTCGCGGCACAACGACACCGATACTGTATTCTTAGCCTCCGAGGCAGGGAATACGCAGTTCGGTCCGCGCAGTGCGTCCGTCGGAGACGTCAACAATGGGGACCATGGGGTCTCCCTCGGTTTCTCCAGCATCCTACTTTCCGACGCAGATCGAGCGCTTGCCTTCAGCTTCAGCATTTACAACGGAGACACTTCGAGCCTGTCTGACGTACTGAATCATGCCCTCACGTCGCTGCTCACCCAGGGGGTACACCTGACGCTGCCGGGGCCGAAAATCAATGCGATCAATCTTTCAGGCGCTGCCACGGGCGTCAGTGTGGGGGCCAACGCGGTTGGCATCACCAGCCTGCTGGCGGATACTTCGGCGTGGTACGCGGTCGCTGTAAAAGCCATTGCAGAAACAGCCATCAACCTTGTTTTTCCAAATTGCGATGGATACGTGGCTGCGGATGCCATCTCGCTTACGCATCAGCAGTGGAATCTGGTGATCGACTCGTCGGGCAATGACGTTTTTCGCGCGACAGTCCACTATCCAGGAACCAATTCACCCGATGGTTGCGGCAGCAATTCCAAATACACGGTCACGTGGTCTGTGACGCGGGAGCGCGTGCAAGGCAGCCTGCGTGGTTTTCTCAGGATCCGCAACCGGAACCTCAGGCCCGGTCTGCGATCGCTCGCAACGTCTGCAGGGTGATCAAGAGTCGGGTCACCCAACAAGGCTCAGCGGCCTCGCTAGAACACGCCCAGTCGTGGTCGCGGGCGAGACAATGGGGCGTCAGGCGGTCTGCTGAACCCACTGGCTTCGCCAGGCCGGCGCCTCGAAGGGATCTGCGAAATATTGTGTCTCGTGCACAACCTTACCGTTGCGGAACTCCATGATGCTCACGGTGTAGGCCGGCCGTCCCTGGTAAGTGATGGTGTATTCCGTCATCCAGAGGTCACCGTTTCCGACAATTCGCCTTACGTTGAAACCGGATGGTTTGCCAGGATGATGACTGCGCAAGGCCTGCAGATTGTTCCTTCCAAGGATTCGCTCGCCTGACTGGGGGTAATCGCAGACGGTCTCGTCATCGTAAATAGCGTGCTCCGCATTCACATCGCCGATTGCCGATGCATGCCAGTGTGCATGCAAAGCATCGCGTATTTGTTCCTCTTCCCGCAGTTGTTCCATGGATAGCTCCGGTCGTTGTCGGCTTCGGGTTCCCTTGCCCTGTGCAATGAAACCCGGGGAGCCGGCCTTCACTCCATCCTTGAGTCTCTGTCTGATTTGGATGCGATGGATCTTCGCCAACGCAGGGCCAAGAGGCTTTCTTTCGATGCAGCTGAAGGCTTGTGTCAGGCACGACTGTAGTTGTGTCGCTACGCTCAGACGTGCTGGACGGCCTGGGCCAGGTGCGCCAGGCTAGACTTTGCGTCGCCATACAGCATCGCAGTGCACGCCTTGAAGAAGAGGGGATTTTCAAGGCCGGAGAATCCGCGGCCCTGCCCGCGCTTCAACACAATCACGCTCCGGGCGCGATCGACTTCAAGAATCGGCATGCCCGCGATGATCGACTTGGGATTGTCGCGCGCATCGGGATTGACCACGTCATTGGCGCCGATCACCACGGCCACATCGGTGGTCGGAAACTCGGGATTGATCTGTTCCATTTCGTACAAAGACGAGTAGGGAACGTTCGCTTCGGCCAGCAGAACATTCATGTGCCCTGGCATGCGTCCCGCGACCGGGTGAATCGCATACTTTACGGTGACGCCGCGGCTCTCGAGCAACTCGGCTAGCTCGCGCACTGCATGCTGGGCTTGTGCTGTGGCCAGCCCATATCCCGGCACAAACACCACGCGATTTGCGAAGGCCAGTTGCATCGCTGCATCGTCGAGCGTGATCTCGCGCATCACGCCGTCTACATTGGAACTCGCCTCTGCAATGACCGAGCCGAATCCGCCGAATAAGACATTGGTGATGGAGCGATTCATTGCCTTGCACATCAACACCGACAGGATGAATCCAGAAAATCCATCGAGGGTTCCAGCAATGATCAGTACGTTATTGCCGAGCACAAAGCCGGTGGCAGCGGCGGCCAGTCCCGCGTAGGAGTTCAGCAGCGACATCACCACCGGCATGTCCGCCGAACCGATAGGAATGACGAGCAGGACGCCAAAGACGAAAGCGATACCCAGCATGGAATAGAACACAATCGCCGATTCCGGATGAATGAAGAAGAAGACGAAGCACCCGATCATGGCGAGACAGATGGAGAGGTTCAACACATTCTGTCCGCGAAATTGCACGGGCTTGCCGTAGATGACGCCCTGCAGCTTGCCGGCGGCGATCAGCGATCCGGTCGTGGTGAGAGCGCCCAGGATGACCTCGAAACCCAGGGCGCCGCGCGTCACCGGACCCATGTCGCTTGCGTGCACCAGGAACTCGCCTACGCCTACCAGGGCCGCGGCGAGGGCTCCGAAGGCGTGCGACAGCGCGGTCCGCTGCGGCATCGCGGTCATGGGTACCGAGATGGCCATCCACGCGCCGATAATCGAGCCCAGAGAGAGGCCGGCGATGATCCATACCCAGGTGACGATGTGCTGTCCGACGAGCGTGCCCACAATCGCGGCGAACATGCCGCCTTCGGCCAGGAACATGCCGCGCCGCGCAGTCTCTGGATGGGACATGCCCTTCAGCGCCAGGATGAACAGCACTGACGCGATGAGGTAAGTCGCCTCCATGAAATAGGTGGCTACGTTCATTGCGCGCCTGCTTTGGTTTCAGCTTTGCGCTTGCCGAACATCTTCAACATGCGGTCGGTGATTCCGAAACCGCCGACCACGTTGATCGTGGCGGTTGTGACCGCAACGAATCCGAGCATGTGCGCGAAGAGGGGATAATGCGCCGCCCCCGCCAGCACGAGCGACCCGATCAGCGAAATTCCTGAGATCGCATTAGTCGCCGACATCAACGGTGTGTGCAGCAGCGGAGGGACGCGGCTGATGACCTGGTAGCCCAGGAAGGCCGCCAGGGCAAAGACATAAACCGACGCAATGAGAACTGCTGGATTCATCTTTCCTTCGAGAAAGCTGGGCCTGCGGTGTGAGCGCATGCGCCGGTGAGCAGAGTTCGTATTTCTAACCACCAAGTCCGAGGCAAACTAGCTGACTGCTTGCGACATTTCAAGCAACTTCGCGACGCGCGGATTCACCGGGTTTCCCTGGTGCGCGACACAGGCGCCCGCGATGACTTCGTCGCCGAGGTCGACCTGCAGCTCGCCTTTCTTCAAGAGCAGTCCGAGAAAATTGAGAACGTTGCGGGCATAGAGCTGGCTGGCGTGAACAGGTACTTCGGCCGGCAAGTTCATGGGTCCCATCAGCGTGACGCCTCCGAAAATCTGCGTGATGCCTGGTTTGGTCAACTCGCAGTTGCCTCCTCCCGGCGCTGCCACGTCGACCAGTACTGAGCCCGGCCGCATGGCCGTGATCGCGTCCCGGCGAATCAGAAGTGGGGCCGGACGTCCAGGTACCTGTGCCGTTGTGACGATGACGTCTGAATGGGCGGCAGTCTTTGCGATCAGGTCGCGTCCACGATCCAAAGCTTCTTCGCTGAGCTCTGCAGCGTACCCTCCGCCGCCTTCGGTGTTGATGCCTCCCAGGTCCACATCCAGGAACTTCGCTCCCAGGGAGCGCACCTGTTCGCCTGCGGCAGCGCGCACGTCGTAGGCTTCGACCACCGCGCCCAGCCGTCTCGCCGTCGCGATGGCTTGCAAGCCCGCGACTCCTGCTCCAATCACAAACACGCGTGCCGGCGGTACAGTCCCTGCGGCCGTCATCAGCATCGGAAACATGCGCGGCAACAATCCTGCTGCATTCACAATTGCTTTGTAGCCAGCTACGGTCGCCATCGACGACAGCGCGTCCATCGACTGCGCGCGGCTGATGCGTGGCACCAGTTCCATGCTGAACAGCGTCGCAGGCCGTGCAATCGCCGTTGCCAGATCGGCCGGTGCATCGAGGGGCCGTAGAAATCCGACCACCACCGCACCCGGCTTCAGCCTGGCCTGGTCCGCGGCGGGCAGGGAATTGACGACGGGCAAAACATCGGCGTCCGCAAAAATCCCGGAGCGATTCGGCGTCACGGTGGCGCCTGCCTCCATGTAGGCCGCATCGGACGCACCGGCGGCCATGCCCGCGCCGGCCTGCACAGTGATCTCGATCCCTTGCGCGCGCAACGACTTCAGGCTCTCTGGCAAGAGCGCCACACGGGTTTCGCCGATGGCCGATTCCTTTACGATCCCTAGAAGCAAGGCGCCCCCCAGCTTGCGATCCGTCCCGCGCTCGTCGTTTGGAACGCTTTCATCATGACTGTGGTTTTCGGCCCCGAGTATATCTGTCGGGGATTTGTGTTTGGTGTGATATTTCTCACTTCAATCGTCTACCCCCTCCCCGTCGCCTCCACCGGAAGGAAATTCACTTGACATGCGCCTCGACGTCCAAGCATGGTGAAGGCCAGATCCAGGCTTCCGAGCGCTCTTTCACGGTCCCCTCCGTCCCAAGGAAGTAAGTCACGCTGTGAGGTCGATTGACCATGGCAACCACCGGGACCGTCCCCGCGCCGGAAGGCAGTTCTGCCCGCATCTACACCATTCTGTTTGCCGCTTCGGCGGGCACACTCATCGAGTGGTATGACTTCTTCATCTTCGGCTCGCTCGCCACGGTTCTGGCCGTCAAGTTCTACCCGCCGGGCAACGACACCTTCGCTCTGATCGCTTACCTGGCCACGTTCGCCGTAGGTTTTCTTGTGCGTCCCTTCGGCGCGCTCTTCTTCGGCCGGATCGGCGACTTCTTGGGCCGGCGCATCGCTTTCATCGTCACTCTCACGGTGATGGGGTTTTCTACAGCCGCCATTGGCTTGCTGCCGGCATTCAAGAGCGCAGGCTGGTTCTCGCCGATCATGCTCATCCTGATCCGCATACTGCAAGGCCTTGCTCTGGGCGGCGAGTATGGCGGCGCCACGGTCTTTGTGGCCGAGCACGTTCCGGACGGCAAACGCGGGTACTACACCAGTTTGATCCAGATCACCGCAAGCCTCGGCTTCGTGCTCTCCCTGTTCGCCATCATCGCCACCCAGCAAAGCATGAACGCCGCGGACTTCCAGTCCTGGGGCTGGCGATTGCCCTTCATCCTCTCGCTGGTGCTGGTGGCCGCGTCGCTCTATGTGCGCATTCGCATGAAGGAGTCGCCGATTTTCCGCCACCTGAAGGCCACCGGTGCTGTCTCCACCCGGCCGCTGACCGAGGCCTTTGCCAACTGGACCAATCTCAAGCGCGTTCTCATCTCCCTGTTTGGCGCCACGGCGGGCCAGGGAGTGGTCTGGTACACGGGCGCCTTCTACGCGCTCTTCTATCTGCAGACCGTGCTGAGGCTTGACCCGCACACCGCACACATCGTGGTCGCCGTTGCCACCCTTGCCGCCATTCCTTTCTATGTCGTGTTCGGCGCGCTCTCTGATCGCATTGGCCGCAAGAAGTTGATGATGAGCGCCATGATCATCGCTGTTTTTGTGTACCTGCCGATCTACCACGGCCTGCAGCGGGCGGCGGGGAACCACGTTGTCAGCGTGAGCTCGGTGAAAGACCATGCTACGGGCGCGATTCGCCTGACGCCGCTGACCACGGACGCCGACGGTAAACTTGTCCCTGCATCAGAGGCGACAAGGGCCAATCTGCCCGCGATTGGCTTCCTGGTCTGGTTGCAGGTCCTGCTTTCGAGCGCGACGTATGGCCCCATCGCCGCGTACCTGGTCGAAGCCTTTCCTGCGAGGGTCCGCTACACTTCGCTCTCGCTTCCGTACCATATCGGCAACGGCGTCTTCGGCGGCCTGCTGCCTTTGATCGGCCTCACTCTGTGCGCGTCCACGGGCAACATCTATGCCGGACTCTATTACCCCATCAGCATTGCTGCGATCTGCTTTGTCTGCGGGGTCATTTTTTTAAAGGAAACGCACGGCACCCTCATCTGGGAAGAAATTGCGCGGTCGGCTTCAGGCCCATTGGATACGGCGGATAGTGCGGCCGTTGCTGTCGAATCTGCGACGCCCTGATTCTGAGGGCATTGCGCAAGGCTCTCGGGCAGCATGGTGTGCTTGCTGAGTGCTGGGTACGCCCCCATTACGAAGGGGCGCAGATTCGAAAAACTGTTCCGCAGCCTGCGCCATAATAAGGGGAGTGCCCTTTACTCTCGCTCATGCTGCTGCCGCATACCCCCTTCGGCGGACCCGCCTTGTTCTGTCGGCATTGATCTTTGGCACATTCGGGCCCGACCTCGAGTTTTTTCTGCGCTTCGCGCCCAAAGGCCCTTTTGGCCACTCTCCGCGCGGCCTGTTTTTCTTTTGTCTGCCGGCGGCGTTCGGGGCCTTCTGGATCTTCCATGATCTGGTGAAAGAACCGCTGGCTGCGGTCATGCCTCGCGCGGTCCGCGAGCGAATCGCGCCCGGCGTCTACCCGATGTCGTTGCGTCAACCACTCCAACTCGGGCTGGTCCTTGTCTCCATCCTGATCGGCTCGCTGACCCATGATCTTTGGGATTCGTTCACCCACGACCATCGCTGGCCCGGCGCCAATGTTGCTTTCATTCACCTGGCTTTTGTTTTGCCTGTTGTGGGACAGGTACACCTGTACAAAATTCTTCAATATGTCAGCACCGCTCTCGGTCTGGTCATTCTCTATGTGTGGTTCCGGCACTGGCTGCGGACAGCCCCGGTACAGCCGTATCCTGCGGGCAGCTCGGTTTCCCCGTCGCAAGCACGCACCGCGCGCAAGATGATTCCACTGGTCGCTGTCCTTGCGGGCTTGGCGAGGGCCTTCATCGGCGTCCATCACTTCAATACACCGCGGGGCATTGAAGTCTGGGTCGGTTTTTTCGTGGTAGCTACGATTTCGTTTGCCTGGGTCGAGCTGATGCTGTGGGGATTTACTTTGCCCGTGCGCTATGCCGACGATGTGGTGCCGGCGAAGCAGTAGCCGCCCTGGCGACCGCTGCCCACACTCAGGAGCCCATCGCAGTTCCAGTGCGAAGCGCGCCGTCTCTTAGTCTGTCCCCTTAGTCCTCGCGCAGCAACACCAGCGGATTGACCGAGAGCGCACGTCGCGCGGGAACCCACGTGGCGACAAGCCCCAGCAGAGCCATCGCCCCGATCACCCCGCCCAGCACCAGCGGGTCGCGCGGCGTCGCTCCGTAGACCACAAATGCCAGCACCCTGGTTGCGAGCAGACCCAGCACCAATCCCGCCGCCGAACCAATCACCAACAGGCGGAACGCGCGCCCCAGCGCGGCCTGCAAAACTTCTTTGCGCTGTGCGCCCAGCGCGATGCGGATTCCCAGTTCCTTAAGCCGCTTGCTCACGGAATAGGCCGCCATGCCGAAGATGCCGGTGATCGAGAGCATCGCGCCCATGGCACCCAGAACGCCCAACGCCACAGTTGCCATGCGAGGACCAAACAGCGCAAACTCCAGAGGTTTGTCGCGGGTCTCGATGATCACCGGCATGCCGGCATCCAGTTGCCGCAATGTGTTTCTTGTCGCCGCACCGATCGACTGCGCCGCGTCACTCGAAGCCGAATTCGCCCGAACCACCAGGGTCGTCAAAATCGACGGGAATTGCGCGATAGGGACAAACAAGGCCGGCTGCGGCGCTTCGGTCAGGCTTTGATACTTGCCGTCTTCTGTAACGCCCGCGACCTGGACGCGCGTTCCATCGGCCATCTTGAACGAACGTCCGATTGCACCGTTCACTGAGCCGAAGAGCCGGCGTGCGAACTCTCCATTGACCACAGCCACGCGCGGCGTATTTATGTCGTCATGATCCGTGAAATCCCGCCCCATCAGCAGCGCGGTGCCGGCGGCACGAAAGTATCCGGGAGACACGTGGTAGATATTCACGTCGGCGGCAGCGTTGGCCGTTCGCAGGTCAGTGGCGTTCTCGGCAAAAACGTGCACATCGCTCGTTCCTACCGCGAAAGGCACACTGTCGGCCACGGCCACGGCATCCACACCCCGGATGCCTTCGAGCGCATGAATCATTCGTTTCTGCATCTCCGGCACGCGATCTCCGGTGTACCCGGCCATGCTCAGGTCCGTCTCCGCTAGCAGGATGTTGGCAACGTCGAATCCGAAGTGAACATGCAGCGAACGCACCAATCCGCGCACTGCGACGAGCGACGATGTCACGAGAACTCCGCAAATCGCGATCTGCGTCACCAACAGAATTTCGCGCGCGTTCACCCGCTTGCCCGCGCCTCTGAATGCCCCCGCCTTCACAACCCCATAAGGATTGGTGCGAAGCACCTGCCGCACCGGAACCGCGCCGAAAAGCAATCCACTAATCACCGCGAGCAGCACTGCAACGAGGTAGACATTGGTGTCGGGATTGACCGCCACGTGGATGGGCACATTCGGGAACGGCTGCCACGCGCTCAGGGCACGAAGCAGGGCAACGCTCCCCAACAATCCAACGCTGCCGCCCGCGAGCGAGATCACGATCGCCTCGGTAAACAATCCGCGCAGGATGCGTGTGCGGGTCGATCCCAGCGCCAGCCGCAGAGCCACTTCGCGCGAACGGTCTGTCGCGCGCGCCGCAAACAGACTGCCTAGATTCGCGCAGGCCGCCAGCAGAATCAGCGCGGTCAGCAGCATCAGACCTGCCATAAAAGCCTTCACGGGGCGCCCGAGATAATCGCCGTACAAGCTCGGCCGGGCCAGAGCAAAGGTCATCTTGCTCTCGACCTTGGGATAGGCCTTTTCAAGGTTGGCTCCGATGGCATTTAAATCGGCGACTGCCTGCGCCGGCGTGACACCCGCTTTCAGTTGTCCCATGACCTCGAAGACCCAGCGGTCCCCGCGCACGTTCATGTCGTCCGCGCCCAGCGAGGGATGTTCGACGATCGGCACAAACAGCGGGGGATTGAAAAACAGCAGGGTCCCATTAAAATTCCGCGGCGCGACGCCAAGAATCGTGAAGGGATGCCGGTTCAATCGCACCACGCGGCCCACCACACTGGGATCGTCCAGGAAATGCGTATGCCAGAAATCGTAACTGAGCACCATGAAGGGCGCGCTGTTCGGGCCGCGCTCATCGGATGCATGAAAGAAGTGGCCCAGGTAAGGATGAAGGCCGAGCCCATCGAAGTAGTTCCCGCTCGTCTCCTCCGCCCACACCTCGGTCGGATTCCCGTTGCCGATATCCAACCCCACTTCATCCAGCGTGTAGGCCATCAACCCTTCAAAGCTGTGGTTGCGGTCGCGCAAATCGATGTAGTCGGGATACGACTGGTACGCCGAAGCTTCGTAACTGTGCTGCAACTGGTAGAGAGTCTGCGCGTGGGGTACGTTGAGAGGCCGCAAAACAAATGCGTTCATCACGCTGAACACCACGGCATTGGCTCCGATCGCCAGCGCCAGTGTCAGAACCGCCGCGATGGTAAATCCCGGTGACCGTCGCAGTTGCCGCGCCGCGAATCGCACGTCGGCGATCACCGATTCCAGCGTTGGCCACTGCCAAACTTCGCGGCTGCGCTCCTCCATCACGGTTCGGTTTCCAAACGCGCGGTGAGCCTCGCGCTGTGCCTCTTCCCGACTCTTGCCCTGGCTCATCAACTGCTCGATACGCTCTTCAATATGCAGGCGGATTTCTTCGCTGAGATCGTCGTAGAGCTTGCCGCGACGGAAGATGTTCGGTATCCAGTTCATCGGAGACCCCTCCTGAATGGGCGTTAGTTCGTCGTGCCCTTCGCGGGATTGAGCACCAGAGCAATCCCTTCAAACATGCGCTCGAAGCTAGAAATTTGCTCCTCGAGGCGGCGCACGCCGGCGGCGGTGATCTGGTAAGTGCGCACCCGCCGGTTGCTCGAGGAGACGCTCCACTCCGCCTTGACCAGCCTGGCTTTCAACAGCCGCTGCAGTGCCGGATAGAGCGATCCTTCTTCCACCTGCAACAGGTTGTTCGACCGCTGCTGGATGTGCTGTACCAGCGCATATCCATGCGAAGGCTGGCGGCGAAGGGATTCGAGGATCATCATCTCGAGCGCGCCGGGAAAAAGATCGCGGCCTGTGGTCTCGGTTTTGAATGTTTCGGGCATAGGCTTGTTCGCTACAGGCCTAGAGTGAACTAGGGAAGGATGTTTGTCAACGAGAATGTGATCAAACAATCCAACCCGTTGAAGAAACGTTTTTGGCGCTTTCGAGCCGAGTGGCGCGGAATAGTCTGCCGTGTCTCGCCCCACGCAGGCTCGTTATGCGGCTCGATTGCGCAGGAGTGTCGGGCTGTCACTTCCATGCATGCATGATTTGAGCGTTTCGGCCATTTCATATACCTGCTCGGCAATCTGGCCCAGGCTCCTGGCAATCGCAAGCTCGAGTCGGCTTTGCGCGCCGCCTCGCCGAAGAAGGTCCACCTCTGTGTGACCGAGGGTTCGCTCGAACCACTGACGCCCGGCATCGTCGCGAAGAATGGCTTCTGCATGCCCTGGCTCCCCTTTGAACAAGGCCACGGTGCATTGGCGCACCAGGCCATTCACGAGCTGTCCCATCCGCTTGATCGGTTCAGAGGCATCGGCCTGTGCGCCCTCAGCCAGCATCAATGAATTGTGCGCAATCTCCGTGGCGGCGGTATATGTGGTCCGCAGCGCGCTGTACATGCGCACCGTGCAACGGGCCAAGAGCGACTCCGTGTCGACCGCCAATCCCGCGGCCAGAAGTCTGCGCCCACGGTTGCCGATTGCGCGCTGGACCGCGCACCATTGCCGATCCGATGGGTGGACGAGACCACACAACTCGAGGCTGCGCAGTTCGTACGCCTTGATCGAGTGGTCCACTGCTCGCTGTGTCAGCATCGTCATCTTGAGCAGATGTGCGCGCAATACTGGGCTCTGTCGTGTCATTGTGATCCTGCTCTCCTCATGTATCCGAACTGGTTCTTGCTGCGAGGCGGAATTTCCTGATCGTTTCTGGATTAGGAGGCCAGATGCAGATCCAGCCCGCTTCGTCGGAGGCCCCACGTTCCGCGACCGGCGAAGCTTCAGGCTCGTTCGGCGATGCAGATGTCGCGCTTGGTGCGACGCGGTCGTCCGCATTTGTCGGGCATGAATCCTGGGCATCGTTCTCACGAAGATCCTTTTGGGATTCCATCTTCCCCTCCTCGGTGAAGCCTGCATGGAAGCGCGGGGGCAGGGCACTCGGTCCGGCCCCCAAAGGTATCGGCCCGGATTTTTCCGGGCGGATGCCGCGAGCGTTTGCTAACCGCGTTTCAAGTTCATTGCGCGCACGGTTGCCACACTCCGAGGCAAGCCCGGAACCAGCATCGGAACCTTCTCGCGATACTCCGCATACTCCGGATGTGCCTCGATCAGATTGCGCTCTTCGAGTTGAATCGCGATCAGGATGTAGGCCGACGCCCCCAATGCGAACACCAGATGGGTCACGGTCATTGTCGGAGTGCACCAGAAGGCCATGAACCATCCGACGTAGAGCGGGTGGCGCACCATCCGGTAAAGAAAAGGGGTCGCGAATTTCACCTTGCCCTGCGGCTGGCCTTTGAGATTCTGCCAGACCTTCTGCAATCCAAACAGGTCGAAATGATTGATGAGGAAGCTCGCGTAGAGAATCAACAACCAGCCGAACAGGAATCCGGTATAGAGCAATGTGCTCCCCCATTCATTGCGAACATCCCAGATCACGCCGCCCAAGGGCCGCCACTGCCAGAACAGGAACAGCAGAGCGACGCTGCTGGCCAGCACGTAGGTGCTGCGCTCCACGGCCACCGGCACGATGCGGGTAAAGATGCGCTTGAACGCGGGGCGCGCCATCACACTGTGCTGCACGCTAAACAGCGCAAGCAGCCCCAGGTCGATCAAGAGCGCCATGGGCCAGGCTCCGGCCGAGGTCGAATCCATGCTCTTGGGTACTGCGAAGTCGCCCACGAACCCAATGGCGTACAAGAACGAAACCAGGAACAACAGATAGCTGATCGCTCCATAAAGCAGGGTGAAAATCCGGTTCATCATGATGTCTTGCTCCTTCATCCTTTTAGGTTGTGTGGTGAGGATTGCCTCAGCTAGGATTGTGCAGACCCATCAATGAACCAACAATGCTCGGGCGTCGTCGTTTCTTGCCCGGGCGTCTGAAGCGGCTAGTTCGATTTGCAGGGACTCCGGAGAAGTTTGCAGATCGTCCACGGGAGGATCGGATGGACGCATTCTCTGAGATTCTTGCCGGAGTCAAACTGAACGGCGCGCTGTTCTTCCACGCACACTTTTCCGCGCCCTGGGGCTACGACGCACCCGCATCGGAATCGCTTGCCCCCGCTCTCGCACCGGGAGCTCCGCATCTGGTCATCTACCACTTCCTTGTCGAAGGCAACGCCGTAGCCAGGTTGATCGATGGGCAATCCATCACCCTCGAGCCTGGCGACGTTGTCATCTTTCCCCATGGCGATCCCCATCTCATTGCCAACGGAGCGGGATCGACGGTACGTTCGCAAATCGCCGCTGCCGTTGCCCAGAAGGTCATGACGCGTGACTTGAGCGCGCTGCGTCTCGGCGGCGGTGGCGAATCCACGCGCTTTGTCTGCGGCTTCATGGCCTGCGATCCGCACCTGAGCCGGCCCATCCTCAGCGGCTTGCCGCGCATTTTCAAGGTCAACGTCAGAACGGATCGTTCCGGTCAGTGGCTTGAGAGCTCGATCCTGCATCTGGTCGACGAGGCAGGGTCAGGCAGATTCGGCAGCGAGGCAATGCTGGCCAAACTCTCTGAGGCCCTCTTTGTGGATACGCTGCGCCGCTACGTCATGAGCCTTCCTGAGCTCGAGACCGGCTGGCTGGCCGGCGCCCGCGATCCGGTCGTCGGAAAATGCCTCGGGCTGATGCACAACCGTGTCGATCATCCGTGGACCATCGCCAGCTTGGCGCACGAACTATCGATGTCCCGCTCTGCGCTCAGTGAGCGCTTTACGCGCTATTTATCCGAACCCCCCATGACGTACCTGACCCGGTGGAGGCTGCAATTGGCTGCTCAATCGCTGACCAGGACCCCCAAGGGTGTGGCGGATATTGCGTCGGACGTGGGATATGAGTCGGAATCCGCCTTCAATCGCGCCTTCAAGCGCGAGTTCGGCGTCCCTCCCGCACGCTACCGGCGCGAACAGAGGGCATCGACCAGGGGAATCGCCGCAGGAGCCGCAATCCCAGCCACCGCGTCTTGACCGGTTGTGCGGTCACCTTCTACGGCCTTCACTTGCCCCGGATACCCCCACCCCGATAAAGTGAACCCCACGCGAGCTTTCGCTGGCGCGTTCCCCTCTACGCGCGATCGCGGCCATTTTTCCTTGAAGGAACACCATGTCTTCCATTCCAGTTTCATCTCTTTCAAGCCAGGATCTCGAATCGACTCTGCGCGAAAATCGCGTCTTTCCGCCCCCGGCGGAATTCAGCAGCAAAGCCCAAATCAGGAGCCTCGAGGAGTACGACACCCTCTACAAGCAATCGATCGAGGACCCGGAAAAGTTCTGGGCCGGAGCCGCTCAAGAGCTTCACTGGTTCAAACCCTGGGACAAGGTGCTGGAGTGGGATCTGCCCTGGGCCAAGTGGTTCGTCGGCGGAAAGACCAATCTCAGCTACAACTGTCTCGATCGGCATCTCTCCGGCCCCCGCCGTGACAAGATGGCCATTATCTGGGAAGGCGAACCCGGCGAAGTGCGCCGTTTGACGTATGCCGAGCTGCACGCCGAAGTGCAGAAGTTCGCCAACGCGCTCAAGGCTCTGGGCATCAAGAAGGGTGATCGCGTGGCGGTGTACATGGGCATGACACCCGAACTGGCAATTGCTCTGCTGGCGTGCGCACGCATCGGGGCGGTCCACTCCGTCATTTTCGGTGGATTCGCCGCTACGGCTATCGCTGATCGGGTGAATGACTCCGGCTGTGTCGCCATCCTTACCCAGGACTCGAGCTATCGTCGCGGCGGCGAAATCAAGCTCAAGCGCACCGTCGATGAAGCCATGCCGGCTTGCCCCACCGTGCAGCACGTGATCGTCTACAAGCGCACCGGCTCGCCTGTCGATATGATCGAGGGCCGCGATCGCTGGTGGCACGACCTGGTTGCCAACGCTCCCACGGAGTGCCTTGCTGAACCGCTGGACTCAGAAGACCCGCTCTACATCCTCTACACCTCTGGCACCACGGGAAAGCCGAAGGGCCTGGTCCACACGACGGGAGGCTATTCGGTCGGTACCTATCTCACGACGAAGTACGTCTTCGATCTCCGCGACGACGACATTTACTGGTGCACGGCCGACATTGGCTGGGTCACGGGTCACTCGTATGTGGTGTATGGCCCGCTGCAGAACGGCGCAACGGTCTTGATGTATGAAGGCGCGCCCAACTTTCCTGACTTTTCACGCTTCTGGAAAATTGTCGAAGACCACAAGGTCACCGTGTTCTACACGGCGCCCACCGCGATTCGCGCCTTTATCAAGTGGGGCAACGAGCACGTCGAGAAACACGATCTCAGCTCGCTGCGCTTGCTTGGCACGGTCGGCGAACCCATTAATCCTGAAGCTTGGATGTGGTATCGCGAGAAGATTGGCCACAACCGCTGCCCCATCGTCGATACCTGGTGGCAAACCGAAACGGGCGCCATCATGATCGCGCCGATACCGGGCGCTGTGCCCACCAAGCCGGGCTCGGCCACGCGTCCCTTCTTCGGGATTCAGCCGGAAGTGGTGACGCGCCCCGATGCCGACGGCAACTTTCACGCTGTTCCCGCAGGCTCGGGCGGATTACTCATCATTCGCAAGCCGTGGCCTTCGATGGCGCGCACGGTGTATGGAGATCCTGAACGATTCAAGAAGACGTATTGGTCCGACGTGCCCGGCTGCTACTTCACCGGCGATGGCGCGCGGCGGGACGCCGATGGCTACTTCTGGCTCATGGGTCGCGTCGATGACGTCATCAACGTGAGCGGGCATCGCCTTGGCACCATGGAAGTGGAGTCGGCTCTGGTTGCGCATCCCAAGGTCGCGGAAGCCGCCGTCGTGGGCCGGCCAGACGATTTAAAAGGCCAGGCGATCGCAGCCTTTGTCACCCTCGAAAGCGGCAACGAGCCCACCGATACCTTGAAGGACGAACTGCGCAAGTGGGTCTCGAAAGAGATCGGGTCCCTGGCGCGCCCTGACGACATTCGCTTCACAGAAGCTCTGCCCAAGACGCGCAGCGGGAAGATCATGCGCCGCCTGTTACGCGAGTTGGCAACGCACGGCGAAATCAAGGGCGACGTCACCACTCTCGAAGACTTCACGGTCATCGCCAAACTGCGCGAAGCGGACGAGGGCTGAACGTACGAAAGGACCATCCATGTCGGCTGCGACCGGCAAGCATGTCGAAGTGAAAGGCGTCGTGATCGATCGTCTCGAATTGGGCAAAATGGCCGACAGCCGCATCCTCATGGACACCCTTGGCATGCTGCGGCAGCTGGGTGCGACCCCCGCTCCGCCGCCAGCCGCCTGAGAGTCGGCGGACCCGGCCGCGGTTCCAGCATGAGGCCGACCGACGAGCATTTGGCCTATACTTTTCGACGATGAACAGCACACGAATGAGATTGCGAGCTAAATCAGTCGTGCTGGCTTCAGGCTTGCTGTTGTGCGCCGCTGCGACCGCTAATGCGCAAGAATCCCCGCCGCACTCTGAACCGGATGGCTCAGCTCAGCAGGCGAGCATTCCTCAATTGCAGGCTCCGACGGGGCCGTTTGGTATCGGTCGTGTCGGCTACGAGTGGATCGATGCAGCACGTCCCGACGGCCATTCGGCAGACCCTCACGCCCACCGCGATTTGATGGTCTACCTCTGGTACCCCGCGGCGAAGGCGAAGGCAGAACAGCCCGCAGAGTATCTCCCCGGCGCGCAACGGATGGACAAAGACGCCGCGGCCGCCCCGGCCCTGCGCGAAGAATTTGAAAGCAACTGGCGGCTCCTTGTTTCAGGAGCGATCTCGTCTCTTGCGGTCGAGAATGCGCCCGTTGCGCGCTCTCATCAGAAGTTTCCCGTGGTCATCCTGGCGCACGGCGCTGGAGGCACATCGTTCGAATACACCTCGCTGATCGGGAACCTCGTGAGCCATGGATATGTCGTCGCTGCCGTCGAGAATACATACGCGGCGCCTGCGGTGGCGTTTCCTGACGGACGCGTTGTCGCGGCCTACCACGAACCCGGGCCGCCGAACCTTCCACTCGATCAGCGGTTCCAGCGCATGATGAAGAGTGCCGGGCAGGAGATCAATACGGGCGCACGAGACATCGTGTTTGTGCTCAACCAGCTCACCAAGCTCAATGACGCGCATGGACAAGTATTTGTCCTCAGGAAGAAGCTCGCTCTGAATCGTGTAGCGTCGATGGGACACTCAGCGGGCGGAGCGAATGCGACGCTCGCATGCCAGATGGATCCTCGATTCAAAGCCTGCCTCAGCCTCGACGGTCAGATGCCGCCGGTTACAGCGTTTCCTGAAGACCCGGATGGGAAGTGGTTCACGCAGCCCGTACTTCTGCTCGAGGTGGACCACAACGGCCGCTGGATGGGTTTCAACGCAGCGCAGAATGAGGCATTCCTCAAGAAGAAGGAAGATCAGCTGAACCGCTGTCCTGCAGGCAGCTATGACGTTGTCCTCAAAGCGCCGGGACTGATGCACGGGAGCTTCAGCGATTATCCGCTTCTGGCAGCGAGGGGCCGTTCAAAGGAAACGAACGAGGCTCTGCATAATTTGAGCCTCACAGAGTCGTATATTCTTGCGTTCCTCGATCAGACATTGAATCACAGCGCATCGCCCCTGCTCGATCCGCAGTCGCATACTTCCGAAGCGATCGTGAAGAAGTACGGCCACTGATCGTCCATTCGATTGCCTGCTCACTCGACACGTAACGCGCGCATCGGATCGACGCTGGCAGCACGGCTGGCGGGCACTGCGCTGGCCACGAGGGCGACGACAGCGACTCCGACAACCGCGAGCAGATAGGTCGCTGCATCGAGTGGCTTGACCCCGTACAGCGACGAAGCCAAGGCATGGCCGACCATCATCGCAAGTGGAATGCCGATCAGCAATCCGGCGACGGTCAGTCCAAGGCTGTCTCTCAGGATCATCCAGACCACTTGCCCCCGCCGGGCGCCTACGGCCATGCGGACACCGATCTCCGCCGTTCTCATACTCACCCGATACGCCAGCGTTCCATAGAGGCCAGTGCCGACGAGAACCACTGCAAGGAAGCCGAAGAACCCCGCAAGGCGCGCGAAGAGTAACTGCTGTGAAATCGTGGTGTCGAACTGAGCGCGTTGCGTCATGGGCTCGATCAGCGGCAGATTGGGATCGAGTTGTCGCACCGCTTTCAGCGCAGACGGCAGAATCGCGAGCGGATCTCCATGCACGCGCATCTCAACTTGCATGGGCCCCACCATTGGAATCTGCGCATACATATACCACGCCATCGGAATCGGCTCTTCGTCGATGCTGCGATATTTGTGATCCTTCACCACGCCGACGATGGTCATGGTGTATGGCCCGTTGTCGGGTCCAGTAGTGTGGCCGAGCGGATTCTGGTTAGGCAGAAAACGTCGCGCAAACTCTTCGTTGATGATGCCGACGTGCGGCGACATCGCCGTGTCGGAATCGTTGAAGTCGCGGCCTGAAAGTATGGGCACGCCAAGAGTGGTGAAGAACTCCGGCCCCGCCACGTTGCTGCGCACGGTGCGCGACGCGCCGTTGGCAACGTCTGGCAATCTTCCATCCACCATCATGTCGCTGTTGTCGGACCACCAGCTTCCCAGCCGCTCCTCCATGAGGGTCACCGACTCCACTCCCGGCAGAGGCCGCAGCTGGGTGAGCAGGTTCCGATAGAAGATTCGACCCTCGGGAATCGATGGGATATTGGGCTTCAACCCAAAGACGACGAGGCCGTCGACCCGGATTCCCAACGGAGTGTTTTCGAGGTTGCGCAGGGTGCGAATCAGCAAACCCGCGCATACCAGCAGCACCACGCACAGTGTCATCTGCAGCGCGACAACGGCTCGGCCCATCCGTGATTTGCCCGCGTCGGCATGGGATGTGGCCGCTGAAGTTTTGATCGCCAATTCTGCTCGGCCGGCCAGCGCCACCCGCAAAGGCGCCAGGCCGAACAGCAAGCCGGCCAGCGCCAGCACGGCCAGCGTCATCAGCAGCACGGTCCTGTCCGGGGCCAGGCTCGATTCGATGTGTGCCCACTGGCCCAGCAGCTGCGTGGCCATCTCTGCGAAACCCCAGGCCAGGGCACCGCCCGCGACCACCAGAATCAGGCTCTCGGTCAGTAGCTGGCGCAGCAGTTCACCGCGACCTGCGCCCAGAGCTTGCCGCAACGAGAATTCCCTTTGCCGCGATGCGTTGCGCGCCAGCAGAAGCATCACCACATTCGCCATCGCAATCAGCAGCACAAGGCCCACCATCGTCATCAACATGCGCAGCGGGTTGCCATACTGCATGTCATAGCCTGGAAAACCCTTCGCGTCGGCAAAGCTGAGAACCGGAGCTTTCTCGCCTCGCATGGGCGAGCCACCCAGCCCTACATACGCCGCGGTCTGAAACACCGGTTGCAGCTGCGCCAGCGCCACCGATCGGTTTGCTCCGGGAGCAAGCCGGCCAATCAAGCGCAGGCACCACCATGTGGGGTCGGCGTCGTACAGTTTGCCCTTGTCGAGCGGATTCCCCCATGCGTTCAGCTCGCGCCGGCTCTGCAGAGGAATCCAGAAGTCGGTTGAATTCCCGGGTTCAAGGCCTTCAAAGCCCTGCGCGGCGATGCCGACGATCGTCATCGGCACAGCGTTCACGTAGAAAGTCTTTCCCAGCACATCCGGGTCGCGCGCAAAGCGACGCGTCCAGTAGTTGTAGCTGATCACGGCAACGGGTGCGTGACGCGTCTCATCGTCGTCGCTGAAGCCGCGTCCCAGCGGAAGGCTAACCCCGAGGCCGGAAAAGAAAGTCCCGCTCACCATGTCTCCTTCGGCTTCTTCCGGCTCCGTTCCATAGCGGACTGCGACTTTGCTGCCCGACAGCGGCACAAAGGCTATCACCGGCGTGAGGCCGGTCTTCTGGTGGCGCAGCGCATCGTAGACGGGATAGGAGAACGTCTCCGCGCTGTCAATCGTGCCAGTCCCACGCGGCGGATTTGACGTGCGCAGATACACCAGGCGAGTTGGATCCGTGACTGGCAGAGATTTGAGCAGGACGGCATTCATCACGCTGAACACCGCGGTGTTGGCTCCGATACCCAGCGCCAGCGTCAAAATCGCCGTGATGGCGAAGCCGGGACTTTCCCGCAAAGAGCGTACCCCATAGCGCACATCGCGCAGCAACTTATCGAGCCACACCAGTCGATCCTTCAGATAGAAGCGCTCCTGCGCGGCGCGCACATTGCCGAAGTCGCGCCGAGCCTTCCATCGCGCCTCGTCCGCGCTCAAGCCTTCGCTCTTCAGTTCATCGGCCTCAAGGGCGAGATGCGCCTCGATCTCTGCTTTGAAATCTTCTGCACTGCGCTTGCGTCTGAACATCGCTACGCCTCCTCGCCCTTGAGTGAGCCGCCCGCATCCAGAATCAGATCGATTGCGCGTGTCAGGCGCCGCCATTCGCCGGTCTTCTCCGTCAGCTGCTCACGGCCCTTGGGTGTCAGCGAGTAGTACCGTGCCTTGCGATTGTTTTCGCTCACGCCCCACTTGGCGCGAATCCAAGTCTTGTCTTCAAGCCTCTGCAGTGCGACGTAGAGCGAGCCATGGTCGACGAGGAACGTCTCTTCTGATCGCCGCTGAATGATGCGCGCCACGCCTTGCCCGTGACACGGTCCGAGCAAAAGCGTTTTCAGGATCAGCAGGTCGAGCGTGCCCTGCAGCAATGCAATGCGGTCGTCGTTGTTCTCTCGGGTGGCCATTCGACCCAAGTATTGACCTTGTTTGGGTAGAATGTCAACACGAGCCCTGCAGCGCTCGTCACTCTCCAAAAAACCGCGAGCCGAGGGCCATGCGTCGCGGCACCGAGGGCGGCCACGCCGATCGCCAAGCCATTGCTTTAGAATGAGTCCGCATCGGATGTGCCCCTACCGATCGCGGGAACCAGGGCAATCTGCCAGAGCGCTCTCAGGCTACGAGTACGCACCTGGTCGACCGCTTCGAAGAGCCAAGCGGTAATTTTGGGTATGACTATACGACCCCCGATGGAAGCGGTTGCATCCTGGTTCATCTGCCCGAACATAACGTCATTGAACGTCACGTCGCATTGCCGAGCGAACTCGAAGATATCTCCCTCAAAGTCGATCTTCAAGAAACTTGGAATCGCCCCGGCCCTCCCGCAGAGCGGGTCATGCCGTCGACGGAATGCCAGTAGAGCCTTACAGCTTCTCACCGCGCGTCTCGCGAATCAGCAGCAGTCCGATGAACGTCACGGCCGCTGAGCCGCTGAGGTAGTAGCCCACATATTGCAGCCCGTGTTTTGTGGCCAGCCAGGTCGCGATATACGGCGCCAGTGAGGCTCCCAGGATGCCCGCCATGCTGAAGGCAATCGAGCAGCCCGTATAGCGCACCGCAGTCGGAAACAGTTCTGACACGACGGTTCCCAACGGCCCATAGGTCAGGCCCATCAGCGCGAGGCCGACAATCAGCATGGCCAGCGCGCCGCTGGTTCCAGCCATGAACATCGGGGCCATGACCAATCCGAAAGCGCCGATCAGGATAGTGGCGCCGAACATCACCGGCCGCCGGCCAAACTCCGCCAGCCATGCCGAGAGGGGGATCGCGCATCCGAAGAACACCACCCCGACCAGTTGCAGAATCAGGAATGTTCCGCGATCGTAGTGCAGGGCGTTCGTTCCCCACGACAACGCAAACACGGTCATCAGGTAAAACAACACGAATGTCGCCAGGCACACCATGACGCCCGCGACCACTTCGCGAAAGTTCTGCCGGAACACCGTGAAGAAGGGCATGCTGACCCGCTCCGCGCGCTTTTGTGCTTCGGCAAACACCGGTGTCTCAGTGATGCTGAGCCGCACATAGAGACCCAGCAACACCAGCACCGAGCTGGCCAGAAACGGCAGCCGCCATCCGAATCTGAAGAATTGCTGATCGGTCAGAAAGTGCGAGAGCAACAGGAACGTTCCGCCTGAGAGCAGAAATCCGACCGGTGCGCCGAGCTGCGGAAACATCCCGTAGAGCGCACGCTTCGACGGCGGCGCATTTTCAACCGACAACAGGACCGCGCCACCCCATTCACCCCCCAGGCCGATGCCTTGGCCGAAGCGGCATAGCGCAAGCAGCAGCGGTGCGGCCAGGCCGATCGATGCGTATCCCGGCAGCATGCCGATGAGGAATGTCGACAGCCCCATCGTCGTCAGTGCCGCCACCAGCGTTTTCTTGCGGCCGGCACGATCGCCGAAGTGTCCAAAAAGGGCTCCGCCGATGGGCCGTGCAACGAACGCGATCGCAAACGTCGCCAGTGATGCCAGCACCGACGACGCTGGATCTGTCGCAGGAAAGAACAGCTTGGGGAAGACCAGCACCGCCGCAGTGGCGTAGATGTAGAAGTCGAAGAACTCGACAGCGGTGCCGACGAGGCTCGCGAACAAGACTTGGCCCGGCGTGTTGATCCGTTGAGGGGAAGGTTGACGCGTGGGCACGAGCTATTCTATCGAACCAAAACGCGCAACACGCACAAACCATTCCCGTTGCGGTCTCACGTTTTCGCGACGGTCCGTTGGTCACTCCACGGCTTGACAGACCGAAACCACCTCGCTACATTCGCTGTAACCGTATGGTTACCAAGGCAAGCCGTCAGCGCGATGCAATCTTCCGGGCCATCTCTGATCCGACCCGGCGCGAAATTCTTCGCATCTTGCGGGGCGGACATCAAACCGTGGGCGGCATCGCCGGCAACTTTCCCATGAGCCGGCCGGCCATCTCGAAACATCTGCGCCAGCTGCATCGGGCAGGGCTGGTTGAAACTCACGCGCAGGGAACATCGAATATCTGTCGTCTGAATGCCGAGCCGCTTCGTCTTATCAACGACTGGCTCCAGGACTATGAGGCCTTTTGGGAGGGCACGCTGGACAGTCTTAAAACCTATTTGGAAGAGAAGAAGCCATGACGCCGCGTTCAACCTCGAATGATGCCATCGTCCAGGAAATCAGCATCAACGCACCCGCCGAGCGTATTTTCGCGGCTCTCACCGACCCCGACGAACTGTTGCGATGGTGGCGTATGGACGACCAGTTCCGTCTTGTTCGCGCCCTCTGCGATCTTCGTCCCGGCGGCAAATGGACCATGCGCGTGAAAGGTTTTGGCGATGAAGAGCAGCGCGAGTCGATCGTGCACGGCGTCTATGTCACCGTCGAGCCGCCCTTTCAGCTCATCTACACCTGGATCCGCGAAGAGGAGGGCCATCCGGAGACGACTGTCCGCTGGGACCTCTCCGAATTCGAGGGTTCGACACGTGTGCGGGTCACCCACTCCGGCCTCATCAATGAGGGTTTGCGCGCGCGCAACAGCGGCTGGATCTTCATCGTGCGATTGCTGCAGGAGTATGTCGAGGAATAGAACGTGCCGCGCTCAACCGCGCGCGAGCGCACACGTCGCTGCAATCGATCGAGAGCAGTCCTTTGCCTGCTCTCGTATGGGACAGGTTCGGCAATTCGGTCGCTTTTCAGCGGCTGGATCGCAACCTGTCCTAGAACTTGTAGGTGACGCCGAAGGCGGCCCGCGCATTGAATTGCCGGTGCGGCGAGTCACCCGGTTGAAAGGGCACCAGCGTGAACGACGATCCAATGTCATCGCCAGAGAGCCGCAATCCGAGGTGTGGCCCCAATTTGTAGTCCAGGCCCAGGCCTACGCCGCCCGCGAACGACTCATTCGGCCGAATCGAGACCCCGCCGGTGTGCGCCGCGCCGATCAGGCCATGCACAAAGATGCCGATCCGCTCGTATAGGTCCGCATGAACCTCCGGCCCTGCCAGGTACAGATCGACCGAGGCGCTCTGCGGGTTGGCCCGGGTGACAGTCCAGGCATAGTGGCCGCCATCGACCGTTACACCGAAATATTTGCCCCAATCCCGGGTCAGCGAAAGGCTCACACCCTGCAGGCCGCTATTGGACTGGTTGACCTGGTTCAAGCTCGTGTATCCCCAACCCACAAAAGCTTTGTATTTGTAGTTCTCTGTTCCTGTTCGGCCCGGAGCTTTCTCCGGAGCGATCTGGCTAAACGCCGCAAGGGGCATCACCGCAGCCGCGACCGCGGCCAAAACCCAAATAGACTGCTTCCTCTTCAAAGTGAAAATCTCCTCGCTGCCTTGCCGGCGGCCCTTGAGGGCGCACAATCGGCGCTTCCGCCGACGCCGTAACTTGGTTTCGATACCCTCATAGACTATCGTTTACCCCCCTGTTCGACGAAGTGCCATCAGCGCGGCTGCGCAGCGACGGGAGCCGTCAGTTGAACCGTGCCTTCGGGGTTGTCCTGTAGTGTGACGGACTGGCCCTGGGGAAGATAGCGCGCCAGGGCTCCAGGCTGCGTCCAATCCAGTTTCCAGCCATCTTCAATGGCGACTATCGTGTACTGGCCGGGGACCACGTCGCGCAGCGAAAAGCTGCCATCCGAGTCCGACTGGTCGCGCCGCGCCAGGGTCTCCATGCGGCCTGGTGCGCGAGGCACCAGGACCACCATTGCTCCCCCCAATCCCTTGCCGTCTTTCTGGACCCTGCCTCCGATACGACTCGACCCCTGCCCAATCGTGACCGCGATATTCAAGGGTCGATCGCGCACGGTGAACCGGTCGCCCGGCAGTGTCGCGGATTCCGTGCTGACGCCCAGCACCGCCGCAGTTTTGCCGCCACTTTCCACCACCACCGACCAGGTCCCGGGCGCCACCGAATCAAGATGAAATTGTCCATTGCGGATCACGCCGTGCACAGGGGTGTGGGATGCAGCTCCTTCTTCAGGATGCAGGGTCACGTGCCCTTCTTCCAACGGCACAGTGCCATTCGACATCCGCAGGGTTCCAGTCACGGATTCGGTCAGACTCCCCGCGTTCTGCCCCACTTGCAGGTCCTCGGTGGCGTTCATATCCACCACCCGCGGTGGATCGTTCAAGGTCAGCTCATAGTGCCCGGGCGCGACACCGTCAAATTCGGTTGATCCTCGCGTGATGGCGTCGAGAAAACCCACGCTCTCGGCATAGATCGGCTGCCCGAACACAATCTGCTGCAACTCCGGCCGCGCGACGCGCCCGTCAGCCCGTCGAACCCCCTCCACGGCGATGCGCAAGGCCGGCACCGCGTGCAAATGGATGTCCGCCTGTTCGCGGGCTCCTTTGCCGATCGCGATCGGGGTGGCAGAACCCTCCTCAGTCGTTGAGTCGAAATAGGTGACGGGATACGCTACGTCCAGATCTTTTTTTCCGCCTGCGCGATGCATCGCATACCAGGGCTGCGCCGCTACAGCGACCAGGTAATCCCCGTCCGCCAGGCTGCCGAACTCGTATGCTCCCGCATCATCGGTCAAGGTGGTGTCCACCTCTGGAAGTTGATCGGCCTCGCCGGCAGTGCGGGCTTTCTGAAACAGGATCATGCGCGCTCCCTCCACGGGGTCGCCTCCGTCTGCAGTGACCACACCGTGCAGCACCGATCCCTGAACAAGAAAGAAAATCAGATGGGTCGTGTCCTGATCTGGTCCGGTCACAATCGCCGTGTTGTACCCCTCGTGCTCGTCATAGAACGCGGAACGAAATCCGCGTTTAGATGCCGTCAGGGGATATTTCGCGGCGGCCAGTCCCTCGAACGAGAAGCGTCCCTGCGCATCCGTCGACGTCGATGCCAACGTCTGCTCATTGTCTTCGGCGAGTAGCGATACAACTGCCCGCGCCAGCGGCTCTCCCGTCGCGCCGCTCAGCACAGTGCCGGCAATGCGGTAGCCTGCGGACTGTTGCGCGCACACGACGCTGCATGTCAACGCCGCCGCCATCGCGCAACGCGCCACCCACCCTGCGCCGGTCCGGTAGCGTGCCTTCCTCATGGTTGCGGAACCTCCAGGAGAAGGTTCGCGCTCTGTCCAGACGTGAGATTGATCGCTTGTCCACGAGTTGGCAGTGCGTCGATCATGCTTCGGTCGTGATAGGCAAGGGCAACCGGCTTGTCGAACACATACACGTGATAATTGCCGGGCGTCAGTCCATCGAGTGTCACTTGTCCGCCGGTTGATGCGCGCAGCGTCTGCGGAATCACATCTGCAGTGGTCTCGAAATCGGGAATGGCATACACCGTGTAGGCCGGCTCCTCACCCAGCGCCGGCCCTTCTGCTGCCGCCGGCAAACTCATCGTCAGTTTGGCGCAATCGTCGCGCAACGTCAGCGTGAGAGGCGCCGATGACCCCGACGCAGTCAGAGTCAGCGGTTCGCGCGCCAGGCTGCTGCCCCCGGCCAGCAGTGAGCCTTCGCAGAAGTTCCTGTCCGCGAGATTGGTTTGGACCCAGTAGGTTCCCGGGGCCGCAAATATCGTGGTCACGGGGCTGCCCAGCGTGCCCACCGCATAGGTGCTCACCATGGCATTACTCAACCATGCGCCTGTCTGGCTGATGGTGAGAACTGCCTCGGCAGAACTGTTAACGCTGGCCGTTGCCGCTGCCCCGCTGCGATCAAGGTTGACCTGCAGCACGCTTCTCGGCGCAGCGGCCAGGGGAATGTGTAGTCCGGTCATCGCATGTCCCGCCACTGAAAAATCGACTGCCCCTGTATAGGGTCCTCCGACGTCGCGCGAGGAGCTGGCAATGCCCATTCGCCGCGTCGCCAGCATCGGCCTTCCTGCTGTGGCGATCAGCACATAGTTTCCGTCCGGGAGCCGCGTCTGTACGGTGTGCGTGGCTTCGTCGTATTGGGCCACGTAGGCAAGCGGATGTCCCTGGCTGTCGGTCAGCACGGCTGAAAGCGTGGTCCCCGGCCGGTCTGGAGAAAAGTTTTTCCCATCGATGTCGGGAGGAAGGTTCATCGTCGCGGTGACGGGATGAAACGCCTCCAGCGTAAGCGTGAGATTGGCTTCTGTCTGCTCCCCGCCTTGCAGCTGCAATTTGGCCGCGGCGCTTAGATCGCGCGTCTCGGGATAAAACTGGCTTGCGTAACCGCTCGATTCTGCACGGGCTGCCTGACGCGGATCGACCGGCGAACCAGCGGTTTCAGTGTCCGTCGTGGGCGCGGTGTAGAGGGCATAGGTTCCATCCGGAAGACCTCCGAATCGATACGTCCCCTCCGCGTTGGTCTTCGTTGTGGCCGCTACCTGCCACACAAACCGGCCGCTCTCCACGGTACGGTGCAGCAGAGTCATTTCGATTCCTTCGGCCAGATCGCCGGAAGAAAGTTGCACCTGCCCATGAATCGCATTGGCCGGTTCCATGCGAAACGTCACGTCCGGCATCTCCGCGCCTACCATCACGGTGTGCGCATAGGTGCGGGTATCGCCGCCTGCTGCTGCCGCGGCTTCCGCGGTCGCATCCAGATAACCCGGTTTCAGGATTTCGATCTGCTGCCGCCCCGGCCCGACGTCTGCCAATTCAAATCGACCTTCGCCATCGGTCAGTGCACCGGCGCCGCCATCGCCTGTGACGCGAACCAGGGCCCGCGCCAGAGGTTCGCCCGAAGTTGCATTCAACACCACCCCGTGCAGAGTCGCGCGTGCCGTGCTCGCAGCCCCTTCAGGATTCTGTGCTTGTTGCCCCTGTAGCAGGGCGGGGGAGAGAAGACCCACGAGCAGGAGTCGGCCGGCATGCGGAGCTCGTCCCAAGCGCGGCAGAAGTGCAGGATTGAGTCGTCGGAGGCCCACCCTCCATTTTGACGCGTCCCGCGGCTTCACGCTTTTCGCCTTCGTGCGAAAAATCGATCCGAACGTACCGTCAGGCCTGTTCGAGGTACCAGGGAATGTTGACCACGATGATCCGGCGATTGCCCCGCAGCAGAAGGATCACCTTCAGCAGGTCGGCTCTGCGGTTGTGCAGAAAGCCCTCCCACCAGTGCCGCACCACCAGCTCAGGCACCAGCACGCACACTTTGTGATAATCGGTCTCGCGTTCCACACTCAGGATGTAGTCGACCATCGGCTGCAGGATGTAGCGGTACGGTGATTTGAGTTGGATCAGCTTGGGCACGCACTTTCCCGCGGCACGCAAGGGCGCGGCGATCATCTGTTCCCACTCTTCGCAGAACTTGTCGGGCTCGTCGGTCAGCTGGACATGGACGCAGCGAATGTCGTTCGACATGGAGAGCGCAAAAGAGAGAGCTTTCTCCGAGATACGGCTCCAGCGATCGATCGGCAAAATCACGATGGGCTCTGACACGTCGGCTGCGACAATCGGGCGTTCCAGATCGGTTTCGCGCGCCACACGCTGATAGTGCCGATGCACCGCGCGCATGGCCACGATCATCAACGCGACCAGCAGAGCGGTAATCCACGCACCCTCAACGAACTTTGCCACCAGCACCACCAGCGTGGTGATGCCGGTTGCCACCGCGCCCAGCCCGTTCAGCGTCATCCGCACCGGCGACCCGCCTTGCTTGCGCCAATGCATCACCATGCCGGCCTGCGAGAGCGTGAACGCCAAAAACGCGCCGATGGCGTAGAGCGGAATCAGCCTGTCGGTGACGCCGCGGAAGATGATCAGCAGCGTGGCCGTCAATGCCACCAGAAAGTAAATGCCCCACGAGTAAAGGAGCCTGCGCCCACGCAACATAAAGACGTGCGGCAGATAGTTGTTGCCGGCGATGGCGCGCGTGAGCCGAGGGAAATCCGCAAAGGCCGTATTAGCAGAAAGGGCCAAGACCAACAACACCGAACCGATGGTGAGGTAGTAGAACCACCCCTGCCCCATTACTGCGCGTGTCAGCATCGACAGCACACTTTCGTAGTGCGCACCATTCGGATCAGTCGCGCCTACGCCATACGCGCGGCAGAGAAGCGCAATCCCCAGCAGCAGAATTGCCAGAAGAGAAATGATGATTGTCAGCGTAATCTTGGCATTTTTGCGTGTGTCTTCGCGAAAGGCCATCACGCCGTTGCTCACGGCCTCGACGCCGGCCATCGCAGTGCAGCCCGACGAAAACACCTTCAGCATCAGCCACAGGCTGACGGCCTCAGTCGCAGGCGGCAGCGCAGGCAGAGCCGCAACCGGATGCCCGTGCCCGGTGAGCATCTTCGTCGTACCCACCACGATCACGATCAGCAGCGTCCCGGTGAACAGATAGGTGGGGACCATGAACACCGCGCCGGTATCATGTACGCCGCGCATATTCACGATGGTCAGAATGACGAGCACGCCGAGGCACATTTCCAAGGTGTGCGGCCGCAGGCTGGGTACAGCCGAAATGAGCGCACCAATGCCGGCCGAAATGCCCACCGCGGCGGTCAGGATGTAGTCGATCATCAGCGCGGCAGCGGCAAGCAAGCCGGCCCCGTCTCCCAGGTTTTCGGTCGCAACAGTGTACGATCCGCCGCCCCTGGGATAAGCCTCGATCGTCTGCCGGTAGCTGGCATATACGATGCCCAGCAGCACCACGATCGCGGCGCTGATAGGAACGATGTGGGCCACGCCTGCAGCACCCAGCGGGATGAGCAGCGTCAATGCGGCCTCGGGTCCGTAGGCAGCTGAACTCAGCGCATCGAGTCCAAAAATCGGGATACCGGCGATGGGGCCAATATGCTCGGCGCGCTCTTCGCTGGTTGCCAGCGGTCGCCCGAAAAGAAAATTGACTATACCAGTGGTTGCAGACATGCAGTCGGAACGGGAAGTCGAAACAACCGACCAGGGAAGCCCGCCGAGGGCATTGTCTCACGCTCGCGCTATCGACAGAGGCCGCATCCGCGAAGGCGCACGGACCATCGTGCGCCGAGAGAGGGTATGTCAACAGGCGTTTGCAGCATAGAGATCTGGAAATCGACGGGCGCGTGAGCTTACCAACCTATTTCACTTGACAGGGTCGTTGTTCCTTGATGTAAATCATAGTGGAGCTACAAATTCGAAGTATATATTCGAATTTACGGGCTGGTTCCTCTCATGGCCAAATCGATCTCAAAGCCTCCGCATACTTACCGCGCCCATCGCGAGCGCCAAAGGCGCCGCATCCTCGATTCGGCACGCGCTCTCTTTGATGAACGCGGGATCGATCGTGTGACGATGGCGGAATTGACCGCCGCATCCGGTGTGCAGCCGTCGACTCTCTATCAGTACTTCTCGAGTAAGGACGATATTGTCTGGGCTCTTTTCAAAGAGCTCATGGCGGTTGAAGCCGAGTACGGCAAGCAAAGCTTGAAAGACGCCCCGCATGCCCTGGCGCAGATCGAGGCACTTTTTGAGCACATGGCCGATGAGCTTTCCCATCGCCGCGACAGGGTGCGTTTTCTTGCGCAGTTCGACGCGATCTACGCGCGAGACTGGCCGGTCGAACGGCTTCTTGCCGTGGAGTCGCAATTCGCTCTCCAGGGTTTTGCAGTTTTCGCCGACCTGGTTCGAAAGGGAATCGCAGACGGATCCCTTCGTTCTGATCTTGATCCTGAGCTCACGATGCACGCGGTCTTCAATACTGTCATCGGGACACAACGGCGGCTGGCCTCGCTCGGAGACAAAGTCGAAGTTGAATATGGACAAAGTATCGATCGATTGTTCCGCGAGACAATCCGCGTGCTCCTGCGTGGATTGCGCGCGACCAGGAAATCATCTCGTGAAAAAGCAGCTCCCAAAGCCCGCATACAAAAAAGAAACTCCAAGAGGAGATCTTCGTGAATTTCAAAACCCGCATTTGCACCATGGTTCTTGCAGTGCTCGCACTGTGTGCGCCTCTGTCACTCAACGCCGCAAAACAAAGTACGCCGAGGCTTGAGCTGGCTGCCGACGCGGGATGGAAGTTCCTCCTGGGCGATCCGAAGGGAGCCGAAGCACCCTCGTTCGCCGACAATTCCTGGCGGTCGGTAGACCTTCCGCACGACTGGAGCATTGAAAGCAAGCCCGACAAAGACAACCCTGGTGCCGCAGGCGAAGGCTTTTATCCCGGTGGTGTGGGCTGGTATCGCAAAACATTTCACGCGCCCGCCAGTTGGAAGGGCAAGCGAGTCACCATCGAGTTCGACGGGGTCTACCAGAACGCCACCGTCTACCTGAATGGCAACAAGCTCGGCAACCATCCCTACGGCTACACTGCCTTCGCGTTCGATCTCACGTCTGCGCTCAAGCAGAAGGGAACGAATGTGTTGGCGGTCAAAGTCGATAACTCGGCTCAGCCCAATAGCCGCTGGTACAGCGGATCGGGCATCTATCGGCATGTGCGCGTGGTGGTCACGAACCCCGTGCACATCGTCCGATGGGGAGTCTTCGTCACCACACAGGACCTCACAAAAGATGCCGCGAAGATCGCGGTGAGCACCCGGGTGGCGAACGAATCGCAAGCAGCGGGGACTGTCGTTGTGGTCACCACGCTGGTCGACAAGGCGGGGAAGCAGGTCGGCAAATCAGAATCGAATCTAACCGTCGATGCCGGCAGCCAGGCGGAGGTGGCGCAAAACATTTCCGTCGATAACCCTTCGCAGTGGGCGCCGGAATCGCCAGCGCTCTATCGCGCGGTCTCAGAGATTCGTCAGAACTCCAAAGTCGTCGACCAGACGACAACCAACTTCGGGATTCGCACGCTGGCGTGGTCGGCAGAGAACGGTCTGCTGCTCAACAACAAGCCCATCAAGCTCACCGGCGGCAGCGTTCATCACGACAATGGCCCCCTGGGATCGGCAGCCTTCGATCGCGCCGAAGAGCGCCGTGTCGAGCTGCTGAAGGCCGCTGGCATGAATGCGGTGCGCACTGCCCACAATCCTCCGTCCACGGCGTTTCTCGATGCCTGCGATCGCCTTGGACTTCTGGTGTTGGATGAGCCCTTCGACGTATGGAAAGCGCACAAGGTCAAGTACGATTACGGCGATCATTTCGACGAGTGGTGGAAGCAGGACGTTTCGTCGATGGTGCTCCGCGATCGCAACCATCCTTCGATCGTGATCTGGGGCATAGGAAATGAAATCCCCGAGCTCGAGGTCGAACGCGGCGCGGCGATGGGCAAGCAACTGGCCGACCAGGTGCGGGCCCTGGATACCTCGCGTCCGCTCACGCTTGCGTTTCCCGGGACAACGACGAAACCAAATGCGCAGGCCGTGTTTTCGCAGCTCGATATTACCGGCTACAACTACAACCTGACGCAGACCTACGAGAAGGATCACAAGGATCTGCCCACGCGGATCATGCTGACCACCGAGTCGTATCCCTCCAAGGTTTTCCCGTTGTGGAAGATCAGCCAGGACAATGCGTACGTGCTCGGCGACCTGACTTGGACGGCCATGGATTACATCGGTGAATCGGGAATCGGGGCCTGGACCTATGGCACGCCGCAGCAAGCCAAGATGGCAGAGCAAATGATCGGCATGATGGCCGGCACCGCGATGGTGGACCAGCTGTTCACGGGCATGGCCAACGGCGTCGACATGATGGCTGAAATGTCGAAAGGCAGTGCGGATCCCAATGCGAAAGCAATGATGAGTCTCTTCTTCCACTCGTATCCATGGCATACCGCGGCGTGCGGCGATATGGACCTGACCGGATACCGTAAGCCTCAGTCGTACTATCGCGACATCGTATGGAATGGCGGGGACCGCGTCTACGCGACTGTGCGGCTGCCCGAGCCCGAAGGCAAGAAGATCATCGCCATCGGCTGGGCAACGTATCCAACGCTACCGAAGTGGAACTGGCCGGGCCAGGAAGGAAAGGAACTGCAGGTTGAAGTCTATTCGGGCGCAGAACGCGTCCAGCTCTATTTGAACGACAAGCTCATCGGAGAAAAGCCGACCTCGCGCGAACAGGAATTCAAGGCGTTATTTTCTGTTCCCTATGCTCCGGGAACTCTCAAGGCCGTTGGTCTGCGCGGAGGCCACGCCGTAGCTGAGAGTGTGTTGACGACCACCGGACCCGCGACGCGGCTGCAACTCAAGACAGACCGCTCTTCTCCACTGGCGAATGGTCAAGACCTGTCGTTCATCGAAGTGCAAGTAGTGGATGCCGAAGGCCGGCCCGATTTCGACGCCGACAACGATGTGCAGTTCTCGATCAGCGGCCCCGGAGTGATTGCCGCCGTCGGCAACGGAGATGGCCAGGATCCCGATTCGTACCAGGGCAACCACCGCAAGCTGTATCAGGGACGAGCGCTTGTCGTGGTGCGCACTGCACAGCAGGCAGGAACCATCAGTGTGACGGCGAAAGCCGCGGGCCTGAGCGACGGTTCCATCTCGTTGAACCCAACCTTTGTGCCGGCGGTGCCGACATTGAAGTAGGTACCCGTCACCCTGTTTGATCGTGTAAGAGTTCTCAGAAGAGAAGTAGTCCCCTGCGGTCGTGGGGAAGGATGCAGGTGTGCATTCTTGCAAGATATCGGCCACGAGACGTTAATATCCAACCTGTGCAAGTCGTGAAAGAAGGTCCATTGTTCGACGCAAGAATGGCCCCATATTTCCTCGGAGTTGGTACGGATGCTCTTGTTCTCTCGTGCGAAAGCCGTGTGCGGTTGGACGGGCGTGTTGTGTCTTGCAGGCTCCCTGCTGATCAAGCCGAACCCAATCGTCGCGCGTGCGGCCGCGGTGCCGCAGGCCGACGCCTCCAGAGCGAAGGACGAAGATGCCTGCATCCAATGTCATAAAGATGAGGTGAATGGCTTCGCACGATCCAAGATGGCCCGATCGATGCGTCTGCCCGCCCACGAGCCCGAAGGCAGCGTACATGCGCCGCAAGCCACTCTCCGGATGTCTTCAAATCACGAGGGAACCACGCAAACGCTGGAGAGCGGCGGCCACACCGAAAACTATCGCGTCAACTATGTGATTGGATCAGGGACGCACGCCAGTGGTTACATCGTTTCGTTGGCCAATCATCTGTTTCAATCACCTGTGGCTTATTACCCACGTCGAACTGCCTACGGTCTTGCGCCTGGATATGAGACGGAGCCAGACCCGGACTTTACCCGTCCCGTCAAGCCTGGATGCATCTTCTGCCATGCCGGCTCCTTTGCGCCGGTGGCCGGCACCATCAACGAGTATGCCGCGCAGCCGTTCTCGCATCTTGCCATCGACTGCAGTCGTTGCCATGGTCCGGTCGGCGCCCACCTGGAACATCCCACTCCATCGAACATCGTCAATCCTGTCAGCCTCGATGCTGCCGCGCGCGACAGTGTTTGCGAGCAGTGCCATCTCAAGGGCGTGGCGCGCGTTCTGAACCCAGGCAAGAAATTTACAGACTTCGTAGTCGGCCAACCCCTGGAGACGACCTTCACGATCTACCGTTACTCCGTCCCGACGGGTGAGCAACCGCCCTTCAAAGTCATCAGCCATTCAGAGCAATTGGCCCTGAGCCGATGCAAACGCGTCAGCGGCAACGAAATGTGGTGCGGCACCTGCCACAATCCACATGATGAGCCGGTCAACATCGTTCCGTACTATCGCGCAAAATGTCTTACCTGCCATGCTCAAACACATTTCGCTGCAAGTCACCCATCGCGCAACAGCAACTGCATCGGGTGCCACATGCCGAAGAGGGAAGCAGAGGACGGCGGGCATACCGCCTTCACCGATCATAGGATTCAACGAACACCGGATCACAAACCCGCGGGCGAACCCACCGGGATCGAGCCGTGGAGAGACCCTCCTGCCGAATTGGCTAAGCGTAATCTCGGAATGGCCTCGATCGAAGCAGGCGCCGAAGCCAGAGCGTGGCCGCAAGTTGTGAGCGGTTATCGCATTCTCGCTGAAGTGCAGCATCAGTTCCCCGACGATTGCGAGATGTACACATCGATCGGCAATGCATTGTCGATGGGACGACAATTTTCAGAGGCCTTGATTGCGTTCCAAATCGCCGAGCGGTGTGACCCCAAGTCAACCTCTATAGAAGCGAATCTCGGTTCGGCGTATGCCGCGTCCGGGCAAAACGGTCCTGCGGAGATCCACCTCGAGCAGGCGCTTGAACTGGATCCCATGAATCTGAGTGCCGCCGAACAATTAATAGGCCTCTATGAAAAGGGCGGGGAAACAGCGAAAGCAGAAACGCTGAAGGAAAAGATCAGCAGTCTCTTTCCGTGAAAACGGTCAAGGGATTTGCCGTGATTGGTGCCGACCGCCCGCGATCGGCGCCGACCTTCCGCGAAGAACATTGCTGTTTGAGCCGTTTTAACGAGGAACGCGCGGCTTAGTCCATGGTCGGAAGCGGAAAAACTGACTGGGATTGCGTTCAAGATTTAAAGGCCGCCGGACCGCATGTATACTGCAGCCTCCACGCGAAACGGTTGGTTTCATCAGGGTGAATGTGGCTGCAGGGGCAGCACGTCCGAGGAGGGTCCAATTGAAACGTCGTAACTTTCTGTCACTCGCTGTGGGTGCCGCAGCATGCGCAGCGAGTGGCCAAGCGAATGGCACAGGCTCTACGCAAATTCCGGTTCTGCATGCGCCCGATGATCGCAATGGAACTGCGCATCCGCTCGGCGTGAGCGTGCTGGCCTACAAGGTGGTCACAGCAGACACCCAGGGAGCCCTCTTTGTCGCGGAGCAGATGATCCATGCCAAGGCTGGAACGCCGCTGCATATGCATCTGGAACAGGACGAATGGTTCTATGTGCTCGAGGGCGAATTCCTCGTCGAGCTGGGCGGCGTACGTCATGTGCTCACGGCGGGAGACTCGGTCCTGGGACCGCGCCAGGTTCCTCATCGCTGGCTGTTCACCGGGAAAGCATCGGGAAAGATCCTGGTTTCCTTTGCCCCGGCGGGCAAGATGGAGTCTTTCTTTGAAGCAGTGGCCAAGACCGGCGCGATGCCCGGAGAAGACAAGGAACTGTTTGCCTCGCACGGCATGGTGCTTCTGGGGCCGGGATTGCAAAGTTAAGTCAAGCGCCTGTCCGCTCCGGGCTCCTCACGACGCGGTTCCAATCCGCGAGCTTCGTATTCGATCGCGTTGCGGACTCGTTGGAGGGAATCAATTCCCCGGCCCGGGCAACTTGCAGCACTCGCCCGCGTCCGCGGGTTCATTCGCGCCTGCATCCAGTACCACTTTCCAATTTCCATCCGGCTGCTTGCGCCAGATCGTGATGTAGCGGCCTGTCGTCGTCACTGGGTTTCCATTCGCGTCCTTACTGTGTCCTTCAAAGTGGCCCCACGTGTAACCCATATCGCCCGACGGTCCCATCGATGCATCGGTCGGCGTCCACGTCAACTGGTACTGCTGTGCCGTCCAAGTCGTCGACTTCAAGATCGCCACTTTGCCGATCACCGGCGACGTACCATTTCCAAGCGCCACGCCGTCGGGCGCGAACCACTCCGCGAACGCCGCCCCGCCCCGTGCCGCCACATCCTTGGCAAACCTGGCCTCAAGGTCGAACAGCAGCATCTTGCCCGGGCTCATCGTCGAATCCACCAGCGGGTTGGGTGTGGTCGACTGCGTTCCGGGCTCCGGCAACTGTCCCCAAAGGCCCACCCCGCCGGCCAGCGCCAACACACACAAACCAAACCAAATCGCCCTCTTTATTTCGCGCACTGCCCGCTCCTGTTCCCGACCTCAACGCCATGCTAATTGTTTTCGCTGCCCAACGGATTGGGCGGGTCTGGTGGCCCCAGAATCCCCGCGACTTTAGGAGTTACTTTGCGTCTACTCCTCTAGGCTCGGGCGATCTCGCTGATTGCTATACTTGAAAGCACGGTCCGCGGTTCACCGCCGCGCTTTCTGTGTGTTTCTGATCCTTTTGCAGGCCACGCCGAAACGGAGTTCCATCCGTACACCCGGCATTTCGCGGGGGAAGGAAGTTCATGGAATCACTGCTTGAGTCCATTCACTCGCCCGCCGACGTGAAGAAACTCAGTCCTCCGCAGTTGGAAACACTCGCTGCAGAGATTCGTGTCTTCCTGATCCAGGCACTTTCAAAGACCGGCGGCCATCTGGGCCCCAATCTCGGCGTTGTCGAACTCACGCTCGCCCTGCACTACGTCTTTGACACTCCAACGGACAGATTCGTTTTTGATGTCAGCCACCAGGCCTACATCCACAAGATTCTTACCGGCCGCCGCGAGCGCTTCGAGACCATTCGCCAACCAGGCGGCTTGAACGGTTTTATGCTGCGTACCGAGTGCGAGCACGACTGCTACGGTGCGGGCCATGCAGGCACTGCGCTCTCCGCTGCTCTCGGCATGGCCGTGGGGCGCGACCTGGCCGGCGGCAAGGAGCATGTTGTCGCCGTCGCCGGAGACGCCGCCTTCACCAACGGCATCTCGTTCGAAGCTCTCAACAACATTGCCGACCAGACCAAGCGCCTCATCGTTGTGCTCAACGACAACGAGTGGTCAATCGACCGCAACGTCGGGGCCATCGCCCGCTACTTCCACCGCATCGTCACCAACGAACGCGTCCGCAACTTCCACGAGTCGGCGGCAAAACTGGTCGAGCGCTTCGGCGGCAAGACAGCCATCACCGTCGTCCGCCGCGCCGAAGAAGCTGCGAAGAGCATGCTCTGGCCTTCGATGCTGTTTGAGGAATTCGGTCTGCAATACTTTGGCCCCATCGATGGACACAACATTCCGTTGCTCATCGAAACCTTTCAGTTTCTCAAGAAAGAAGATCGCCCGGTCCTGCTCCACATCCTCACAGAGAAGGGACGTGGCTTTCAGCCTGCGCTCGATGGCCAGAAGAAGTTTCACGGCCTGGGACCCTACGATCCCGAGACAGGCAAGACGCTGGCCGGCCAGACCACGTACTCCGAGTCTTTCGCCAAGACGCTGGTGCAACTCGCCGACACCGACCCGCGGGTCGTTGCCATCACCGCTGCCATGCCCAACGGCACCGGCCTCGATCTTTTCCGTCCCGCGCATCCACGCCGCTACTTCGACGTCGGTATCGCCGAAGAGCACGCCGTGATTTTTGCCGCGGGCATGGCTACACGCGGCTTCCGTCCCGTCTGCGCCATCTACTCCACGTTCCTCCAGCGCGCCTTCGACCCCATCGTGCACGACATCGCGCTACAGAAGCTTCCCGTTCTTTTCTGCATGGACCGCGCCGGTCTTTCAGGCGACGACGGCCCCACGCATCATGGCCTGTTCGACATCGCCTATCTCCGCGGCATTCCCGAGATGGTGCTGATGGCGCCCAAAGATGAAGACGAACTCGCCGACATGATGAAGACCGCGCTCGAACTTCCCGGCCCCAGTGCGATCCGCTATCCGCGCGGAGCAGTCGTAGGCGTGGAGCGCAAGCCCGTAGCGCAGCCGATTCCGCTAGGTAAGGCGGAAGTTCTGGCCGATGGTTCGGATGTAGCAATACTCGGCCTCGGCAATATGGTTGCCCTGGCGCAGGAGTTGCGGACCCGTCTCGATCGCGAAGGTTTTTCCGCTGCGGTCATCAATCCGCGGTTCATTAAACCCATCGACACCGAGATGCTCGCTGCCTACGCGCGCCGTGTCACCGCGTTCGTTACCTTCGAAGACCACGTCAAGATGGGCGGCTTCGGCTCCGCAGTCATCGAAGCGCTCGACGAAATGGGCATCAATATTCCCGTGATCCGCATCGGCTGGCCCGATCAGTTTGTCGAACACGGCAAGATCGACGCTCTCCGCGCCAAGTACGGACTCACCGTTGACGCAGCCCTCGCTGAAGTGCTTCCCCTGCTCGCCGGCCGTAAACGCCCCACGCTCATCGCCAGCTAGGAGCGGACTTGGACCTTGCGTAGAAACTGATATGCCTGGCGTACGGCCCCCAGTTCATCCCCGGTCGCGGTCCCATCCTGCTCGATGAAGATTTCTTTCACGCCGGCTTTTTTCAGAGCATCCAGCAGCTTCTTCCAGTCCGTTGTTCCCTGGCCAAACGCTGCGTACTTTGGAAACGTGCTCGTAATGGTCGGAGCAAACGGCGTGACCCATTCTTTGACATGGGCGAGCTCGAATCGGTGCGGATACTTTTCGAGATACGGATAGGGGTCGCCTCCGCCAGCGATGAAGTTGCCGATGTCGAATTCAATTCCCACGACCGCAGGATCGGTCAGGCGCAGCACTTCATCGAACGCCACGATGTCGCCGTACTTCTGGGTCTCGATGTTGTGGTTGTGATAGGCAAAGCGCATGCCCGCATCGCGCACGCGCGCGCCGATCAAATTGAATCGCTCCGCACTCCATCGCCAGTCTTCGAGCTCGATGTGTTCGAACGGATTGCTCGACGCTGCCTTTCCGGCCGAATGCGCGGCTTTGATCGACGGCACCGCGGCAATCATGTAGGGCATGCCGACCTCGTGGCAAAAGTCGATCATGTGGCCGATCACGTCGTCGGACATGCTCGCCAGCAAACAGTGCGCGCCGCTTGCGCTGAGGCCGGCATTCGACAGGCTGGTGCGAACCTGTTGCGCAGTGCGTCCATAGAAGCCGGCGAATTCCACATTCCTGATACCCACGGCCGCAACTTTGGCCAGCGTGCCGTCGAAATCCCTGGCGAGTAAATCGCGAAGAACGTACAGTTGAACGCCAATGTTGTGGGAGCCTTTGCCCTCTGCCCTCGAAAATCGAGACGATGCCATGGCGAGCGCTCCCACTGCGCCGGTTGCGAGAAAATCGCGTCGCGAAAACACTTGTTGACCCCTCAATCGAAACCTTCCCGCATGATAGCCGAGAGCGATCGCGGATGCCGCCAGTATGCGGCCAGTGATTCCATCCATCCGGAGCATCCCCGCGATGAAGGCGCTGCAGAGGCCTGGCGCAAAAATTCGCTGGAATCCCTGGAGGAAAGACGGACAGACAGGACGACGCCTCTGCCCCGCCCGCGCCTCGCCAACCAGGCCCGCTAAGTCCCTTGCCTTGCCATCCAGGCGCGCCTTGGAGGGGGCGTTCATCGATCAAGTGCGGCTTGGACGAGTCCGCGCGCAGGGTGCGGGTTGGCCTTGGAGGGCAAGTCTGCCAGTCCCCATGTGCGACAATCCTCAACAGACCTTGTATGCGACACCTCCGTTTTTTTCAGGTTTGGATCTGCGCATCGATTTCCGCCGCAGTTCTTGCCTGGTCGCAAGCACCGCAAACAAGTCCTCCGGCTCCCGCTCCGCTCGCTCTCGTCGGCGGAACCCTCATCGATGTCACCAATTGGGGCCGGTCGGCTCGCGATCTCGCCGATTCCGTCGTCCTTGTTGACGAGGGCAAGATCGTCGCCGTCGGTGCTCGCGCCGACATTCCCCTCCCCAAGAATGCCCGCATCGTCGACTGCACCGGCAAATACCTCATCCCGGGCCTCATCGACGGTTTCGCCGGCATGAACTCCCAAGGGCAGGCAAGTGCCTTCCTCTATATGGGGGTCACCACGGTGGTGGTCAGCGCCGACGCGCGCCGCGGTCACATCGACATGAACGCCAGCCCGCGCCCCCACCTTTATCTTCTCGATTCGATCGGCACCACCGATGACTGGAGCCTGCTGTCCGGCCAGGCTGTCTGGTCGCCGAAACTCCGCGAGGGTACGCGCCCCGCTGAACTGAGTCCCGACGACACGGCACGGCAACTTGAAGACACCGCGCATCTGGGTACCCGCGTGGTCTGGATCGGCGGCAACATCACCGCCGCTAACACGCAATGGATCATCGCCCACGCCCATCAGCTGGGCCTCATCACCTATGGCGAGTTCATCTCCACGCCCTATACCGTGGGGATCGAAGCCGGCGTCGACGTGCTGCTCCACATGAGCCGCTATGAGCTCGGCGTCATTCCCGACGAGCTACAGCGCCCTCTAGTCGAAGACCCCACGGGCTCCGCTGCCAACACCGCGTACGACTACTCCGGACATCTGCCCCCCGGCGATCCGCACGTACGCGCGTATGCTCGCTTCATCGCCACGCACCACGCGGCGCTCATGCCCACCTTCAGCCTCTACTTCGATGAGCTGCCCGACCATCGCAATCTGTGGCATGAGCCCGCTGCCGCGCTCCTCGATCCCGCCGGCATGTTCGATCCGCCCGATCGCACCACCGGCGAGATGACCTACCCCCTCTCGCCCTGGGTGCGCCACCTGCCTGCGGCCGCACAGCGATGGTTCGAAGAAGGGCAGCAGAAAAAAGCGGAGCAGGCCGCCCTGCACCTGTGGCAACTGAACCAGACCATCTTCAATTCTTCTCCGCACTATCTCGCCGCATCCGGCGCGCCCGTCATGGGTTCCATGCCCGGCATCTCAGAGCACACCGAACTCGAAATGCTGGTTCGCCTCGGCCTGTCGCCGCGCGAAGCTCTGGCCGCCGCCACCAACAACTACGCCATGCAGTTTGGCTGGACCGAACTTGGCTTGATCGCGCCCGGCCGCCGCGCCGACATCCTGGTCGTGGATTCCGATCCCACCATGAACGTCTGGAACGCTCGCCGCATCACCACCCTCATCGTGGATGGCAACGTGGTCGATCGGGACGCGCTGCTCAAAATCAAAAAGTAGACACTCGACTACAGGATCGAGCTACGCAAGCGGACCCTCTTAAGGTGCGACTGCACTCATCAAAATCACTGAAGCAACACGCACGCAGGGCAGCCGCCTGTCTTGCTCGACGATCTGCCGTGCGTACATGTCAACCCAACAGCCCTGTGCCCAACGGCGATGCGTTAGTTGGGCAGAAGAACCGAATCGACAACGTGAATCACGCCGTTCGACTGAAACACGTCGGCAATTGTCACAGTGGAGCTGCCCCCCTTTTCGTCCGTCAGCACCACCTTGCCGCCTTGGATCGTCGCGGTCAGCATGCCGCCTTCCACGGTCTTCAGCTCGGCTTTTCCGTTGCCTTTCTTGATCATGTCGATTAACTCATGCGCACTCACCTTGCCGGCGACAACGTGATAGGTGAGCACCTTCGTCAACTGGTTTTTATTTTCCGGCTTCAGCAAGGTATCCACCGTGCCGGCTGGCAGCTTCGCGAAAGCCTCATTGGTCGGGGCAAATACAGTGAAGGGTCCAGGCCCTTCCAGTGTTTCCACTAGCCCGGCCGCCTTGACTGCGGCTACCAGCGTTGTGTGGTCCTTCGAATTGACCGCGTTCTCTACGATGTTCTTGGTCGCATACATCGCAGCCCCGCCTACCGCAGGGTCCTTTTGTGCAGACAGATGGATGGCCGAAAGCGAAACGGCGACAGCAATACCCATCGCCAGCAGATTCTTGCGCGTACGATTCATGGAATTCCTCCGGTGAATTTTGTTACCTCTGAGGAACGCGCCAGCCCGCCCATTAGATTCATGCCATTGAAAGGCAATTAAATTATGTGAACAATCCGTTGTCAGCTTGTCCACGGAGCCAAATCAGCTTCAAAGGGTACTGCCGGGCCGAGCCCATGCACCCAGTCTGCGGAACCTGACGTAAGATGGACTTGCGACTCATGTCCCACGAGGGCCGCCGCTCATCATGAACGATTCCCAGGCTCGGCTGGATACGACACGGCACCATAACAAGCTCCTGATTCTGATTGCCGTGTACAAGGGCCTGCAGGCACTTCTGTTTGTGGCCGTCGGGATCGGTGCGCTCCGCCTGCTGCATCAAGACGTGGGCGATGTCCTCGACAGCCTTCGCGAAGCACTCCACTTCAGTCCCGAATCGCGCTTCGTCAACTTTCTCCTCGACAAAGCCTCTCTTATTGACGATCCCATGCTGCGCCGCATCGGCTTCGTTGCCTTCAGCTACGCGGCCCTGAGCTTCGCCGAGGGGTTGGGACTCTATCTGGAAAAGGCTTGGGGAGAATTGCTCACCATCATCATCACCGCGTCTTTCCTGCCCTGGGAGATCTTCGAGGTGTTACATCGCCTCACCTGGTTGCGGGTCGGGCTGCTGCTCATCAATATGCTGGTCCTCTTCTATCTATTGAAGGTTGTCGCCACGCGGCGCAAGCCCATGACGGCATCCTCGAGCCCCGCCGAAGACTCGCACCCCGCCTGATTTCGCTTTTTGTTCTCCTTACACCCTCCGACGCCATCTGACAAGGGCCGCGCGGCGCGCGAACCATAATCCTAAACACTAGATGTTGCGGTTTTGCGCCTGTGGCGCTCTATAGAAGGGATTTTCAGCTGAAAAGTGCACCATTTCTGGTGCCTGGATTCACATTTATCTTCAGATTGTCCATTTTCCTATACCCGCAATCTGCGGGCTGGGCTATGATCCCGAAAGTGGAAATAAATGGAGCTAAGTGGTAGTTCGGGGACGAACGGGGAAATGTTCGTAACCAAACTTCTTCAATGTACACCGGTTTGAGTGAGCACGGAGTGGGCATGAATCCTTCTCGGCACCTCGATCACGGGGGAAATCTGCGGCGAAATGGGCCGCGGAAGCGGTGGCAAGAGTTATGTATCGCGGAAATCATCCGGCCAAAGTCGATGAAAAGGGCAGACTTAAGGTCCCTTCCGCCTTCAAGACTCTGCTTGACGCCGCAAATTTCACCCAGTTTTTTGTCACCAGCGCTGACGGCAATTCCGCTGAGATCTGGCCCCTTCCTGAGTGGGAGAAGCTGGAGCAAAAGCTCCTCAAATTCAGTTCTCTTGACCCCGCCGTTGAGCAATACCTGAACCTGGTCAATTACTACGGCCAGCAGGTGGAGATGGATAACCAGGGCCGCCTTTTGCTTCCCCAGATTCTGCGGACAAAGGCCCGGCTCGATGCAGAAGTGAACGTCATGGGCAAGTTGAAGTTCATTGAAGTCCATAACCAGGAAACGTTCAAGGACAAGTTGCCACCCGAGGGCCTCTCTCCTGAAAACAAGCAGAAGATCTCACAGCTGCTGATCTCGGAATGAAGTTTCTCCGGCGACAGGTCTTCGTCGCTGGGGCAGGTAATCCCCCCAGGGGGAGCGTATGACGAAGTCAACTGAACGCCATGCGCCGGTTCTTTGCCAAGATGCGATTGAGTTTCTTCATGTGCGCAGCGGCGGCACCATCGCCGACTGCACGCTTGGACTCGCGGGGCATGCATCAGAGATTGCCCGTCGACTCGGCCCGCAAGGCCGACTGATCGGTTTCGATCGCGATCCTCAAGCATTGGCCCTGGCCAGCGACCGGCTGAATCAAGTCACAGCCGAGCTTGGTGCCGAGGCGCCCCGTATCGAGCTTATCGGCGAAGCGTTCAGTTCGATTAAAGAACACGTTCCACCGGCATCACTCGATGGACTGCTGGCCGACTTCGGCGTCAGCAGCATGCAGCTGAATGAAGCGCACAGAGGTTTCAGTTTTTCGGCAGATGGCCCTTTGGACATGCGTCAGGATACGCGCCAGGGAATGACTGCCGCACAAGTGGTGAATGAGGTGAGTGAGCGAGAGCTTGCAGATCTCATTTACGAATACGGAGAGGAAAGGAGGTCGCGGAGAATCGCCAGAGCCATTGTGCGGGGGCGACCGCTGACAACAACCGGGCAGCTTGCCCGCCTTGTTGCAACAGCCGCCCCGGCAATGAAATCGGACCGGATTCATCCAGCGACACGCACCTTTCAAGCCATCCGTATTTATGTGAACAGAGAACTCGACGAAATCCGCGCGCTGCTCGAGGCCGCACCTCTCTTGCTTAAGCCCTCAGGCCGCCTGGTCGTCATCAGTTTCCACTCGTTAGAAGATCGCATTGCGAAGGACAGCCTCCGCGAAGGCGCACACAAAGGCATCTGGGAAGTTTTAACCAAGAAGCCGGTCACACCGGACGAAGAAGAAATTGATCGCAACCCGCGCTCACGCAGCGCCAAACTTAGGGCAGCAGAAAGGCAGTTCACAGTCGGTGGTTCCTAGTTCACGACGAGAATCTGGCGCGAGCTCGATCAAGCTGTGACCTGCGAACTGAGAACTATGAACTCCTCCGTCAGGAGAGCACGACATGGCAGCATGCACCACCACTTTCGACCTGGTCCCGGCGCAGAGCTGGCCCGCAGATGTTGCCAACCACAACGCCGAGCTGCTGGCGCGGCAGGCCATGCGCCGTCGCGGTGTCCGCACCCCCGAGATCATGTTCACGCGTCACTTCGACAACACCCGGCTGGTCAAGGCTTCTGATCCCGTCCGCGTGCGCCAGATGCGCACCTTCGCGGCAACCGTCACGGTGTTGTTCTCGCTCATCATGATTTACGGATTGCAGCATTTCAGCGCCATCGAAGGCTCGTATCGGGTGGAGTCAGAAAAGCAGCAGCTCGATCAGCTCCGCGAAGAGAATCGTCAGCTTCGCCTTGCCGAAGCGCAGCTTTCGCAGCCCGGACGTATCGACGCTCTCGCGCACCAGTTGGGCCTCGCTGCTCCGCAGCCCACCCAGGTTGTACATCCCACGGCGCAGCCTGAAGTGGGCGCCCCGGTGTACGCGCAATTCACAGCCCCTCCTCCACCCACAAGATAAATACCAATACACTAGATGGCGAGTACAGTTTCACCCTCCCCCATCATGCAATCTGTCCAACCTCGCGCCGCCCGTATGCGCGGCGCGACAATCCGCACCGGCCTCATGAAGCAGAGACGCTTCTGGCTCATCTGCTCCTTCTTTATTTTCTGGGCCCTCGCCATCACGGTCCGCCTCTTCTGGCTGCAGGTCGTTCATCATTCCGACTACGTCGAACGCGCTCAAAAGCAGCAGCAGCGCACCTTTGAAGTAGCTCCGCGCCGCGGCATCCTCTACGACCGCAACATGCGCGAGCTGGCCATGACCGTGCAGGTCGACTCTATTTATGCGGTTCCCAACGAAATCGACGACAAAGACAAGCCCGCTCTCGCGCGACGGCTTGCTGCCCTGGTCCACACCGATCCCGCTGACGCGCAGACGTCAGAACACGAGATTGCCAAGCGCCTTGCTGAAGGCCGCGGTTTCGCCTGGGTTGCGCGCCGCGTGACACCTGAGATCTCCGCACGCGTCCGCGGATTGAATCTCGACGGCGTTTATTTCCAGAAGGAGTTTCAGCGTTTCTATCCCAACAGCCAGACCGCCGCGCAGGTGCTCGGCTACGTCGGCCTCGATGACAACGGTCTCGGTGGCCTCGAGCAGAAATTCGACACGCGTTTGCATGGCACACCCGGCCAGGTGCTCACCGCCGTTGACGCGCGCCGCCATGTTCTTGGTTCCATCGAGAAGGACCCTCAGCCCGGGCAGAATCTCCAACTCACCATCGACTCCAACGTGCAGTTCATGGCCGAGTCCGCACTCGATCACGCCATGGAGAAAACGCACGCCGATAACGGCACCATTGTGGTGCAGGACGTGCATACCGGTCAGATTCTCGCCCTCGCTATCAGGCCAACGTTCGATCCCAACGATTTTCGCCATACCACGCCGAAGTTGCTCAAGAACCACGCTGTCAGCGATGTCTACGAGCCCGGTTCGGTTTTCAAACTCGTGACCTACTCCTCGGCCATCGATTCACAGGTGGCCAAGCCCGATGACCTGGTCGATTGCCAGGGTGGACAGATTACCCTTGCGGGCCGCGTTATCCACGACGACAAGAGCGACCGCGGTATGGGTGTTGTCACCGTTGCGACAGCCCTTGCGCGTTCCAGCGATGTGGCCGCGGTCAAGATGGCTCTCAAGGTCGGTCCCGATCGCTTCTATCACTACATTCGCGCGTTCGGCTTCGGCGCTCGCAGCGGCGTTGAACTTCCCGGGGAGACGCGCGGCTTGCTGCGCCCCACCAACCGATGGAACGGATCGTCGATTGGATCGCTTGCGATTGGCCAGGAAGTGGGCGTGACGCCCGTGCAGCTCGTGTCGATGGTGTCGACGATCGCCAACGGCGGAACCTATCTGCCACCGCGGATCCTTCTGACCCCGCCGACAACATTCGACCAAAAATCCGCCGCACCGCAGGCGCCGAGGCCGTTCCGCGCCAACGAAGACCTGCCCAATCCGCTGCCTGACGGATCGCACCGCGTCATCTCAGAACTCTCCGCTGCACAAATGCGCAAGATGATGGAGGGCGTCGTCCTCTACGGTTCCGGCAAGCCCGCACAGCTCAATGGCTATTCCTCGGGAGGGAAGACCGGCACGGCGCAGAAGATCGATCCGGCGACGCACCTCTACTCGAAGACGATGCACATCGCGTCTTTCGCGGGCATCGCGCCGGTCAACAATCCGGCCATCGCTGTTGCCGTGGTCATCGACAACCCCAAAGGCGCGCTCTACTACGGAACCGAAGTTTCAGCGCCGGTGTTTGCCGATGTTGCACAACAGGTGCTCGAGTATCTCGGGGTTCCGCACGACATCGACGTGCATCCGCCGAAGACACCTGCGAAAAAAGAAAAAGTTGATCTTGCGGAAGACGATGCGGGCGCCGATCAAGACCATGTCAATGCGCTGTTCGCTGCGGTCAATGACCTGCCGGCGGACGACCCGCTGCGCAGTCCTCAACCGGCGGCGCAGACCGCAGCCGTTCCGCTGTCTACGACGCTGAACGAAGGATCTTCCGCACCGCCGAGGCCTGCGAACCCGAGCAACGCCAACTCCGGTGCCGCACCTCCATCCGCATCCGTCGTCCAACGATCTGCCTCCCCGCCGGTGCCGGTCAAGTCTGCCCCAACGCAGATGGTCACCGTTAGCGACGGCACGAAGCTTATCGTGCCCTCGCTGCTCGGACTCCCGGTGCGCAAAGTTATCGAGATGGCGTCTTCCGCCGGCCTCAATGTCGAGATTGTCGGCAGCGGTATCGCGCGCGAACAAGCTCCTGCGCCCGGGACGAAGGTTCCCAACGGAACGAAGATCGTTGTCCGCTGCGCGCACTGATCGAAGCAATATCTCCGGCGTTACCCAGTATCGATTCGCATAGACGCGGGTGCCCCCATTTGAGGCTCCGCCCGGGTGGGAAACGCACGAACTCAACCTGGCAGCCCGTGACCCACTACAATCTAGCTTCGACTATGTTCTGGAAAGATCTCATCTCTGAAGTCACCGCTGTCGGCTCCTCGGGCGAATCCTCGACCCCGCTGACCGGCATCGAATATGACTCGCGCCGCGTCAAGCCCGGCGCCGTCTTCGTTGCAATGAAGGGCGGCACCACCGACGGCAATCGCTACATCGAGAAGGCCCTCGCAGCCGGCGCTCTCGGCATCCTCACCGACTCTTCGCCCGCCTTCGATCATCTCCTCGTCTACAACCCCGAAATCCCGGTGCTCGAAGTCGAACATGGCCGCCGCGCTCTCGCTGAAGCCTCCGCCGCCTACTTCGGCCATCCTGAAAAAGCCCTTGCCGCCATCGGCGTGACGGGCACCAACGGCAAGACCACCACGGCCTATCTCGCCGAGCAACTGCTCCATTCCGCCGCCCGTACGACAGTCCTCATCGGCACCATCGAATACCACGTCGCCGGAGAAGTGCGGCCCTCGCTGCACACCACGCCGGAGCCTCGCGATCTGTTCGAACTCATGGCTGAAGGCGTCCAGCGCGGCGCCACCGAGCTCATCACCGAAGTTTCAAGCCACGCGCTCGACCAGGGCCGCAGCTATGGCATCCCCTTCGATGTGGCCGTCTTTACGAATCTGACCCGCGATCATCTCGACTACCACGGCACGATGGAGAATTACTACGCTGCCAAGAAGCTTCTCTTCGACGGCAGCCGTTATCCCGCGCCGCGTGTCGCGATTCTCAATGCGCACGACGCACGGACACGCCCGCTGGCTGCGGCCGCACGCCGCGCTGGAGCTGAGGTTTTTACCTATAGCATCGGCCCAGATCTATCGGCCGATTTTCGCGCGACACATTTCACCCTGACGGCCGCCGGGGCAGCCATCGACCTAGAGACTCCCTTCGGCTCCGCTACCGTCGAGTCGCACCTTGCCGGCGAGGTCAACATTCTCAATTTACTGGCGGCGTTTGCGGTCGCCCATGCGCGTGGCATTGCATTCCACCAGCTCATCGCGGCCATTCCTCATCTCACTCCGGTTCCCGGCCGCTTTCAGCCCGTCGACGGCGGCCAGCCTTTTACCGTCATCGTCGACTACGCGCACACCGACGACGCGCTGCGCAACCTGACCACCCTGGCTCGCCAGATGACCACTGACGGCAAGATCATCACCGTCTTCGGTTGCGGCGGCGACCGCGACCGCACCAAGCGCCCCAGGATGGGCCTTGCCGCAGGCGAGGGAAGCGACTTCGTGGTTGCAACCAGCGATAATCCGCGTTCCGAAGATCCGGTCGCAATCCTTGCCGAAGTGGAGCCCGGCCTGCAGCAGTCCGGCGTCCGTTTCACCATCGAGCCCGATCGCTCCGCCGCCATTCATCTTGCCCTGGCCGAAGCCAAGCCGCACGACATCGTCCTCATCGCCGGTAAAGGTCACGAGAAAGAGCAGATCGTCGCCGACCGTACCCTCCCTTTCGATGACGCTGAAGTTGCTCTTTCGGCGCTGCGCGAATTGGGTTACCGTAAAGAACGATGAAGCTCACGCTCGCAGAAGCGGCCATTGGCGCAGGCGCGGTTCTTGAAGTGCCTTCGAGCATCGCCCATGCCGGCGCCCTGGTAGCCACCGGCTACTCCATCGACTCGCGGACTGTCGCTCCGGGCGAACTGTTCTTTGCGGTCCGCGGCGAACGCCTGGATGGCCATGACTACATTGCCGCAGCGGCACGACGCGGCGCGCTGGCCGCGGTTGTCGCCCGCGCAAAGGTTGCGAGCTTGCCCGACGATGCGCTTTCGATTCCCCTGCTGATCGCCGAGGATTCGCTTGCTGCAATGCAGGCACTTGCCACCCATGTACGCCGCCAGTGGGGCAAGCACGTCGTCGCGGTCACCGGTTCTGCAGGAAAAACCACCACCAAAGAAGCCATTGCGGCTGCGCTCGCTGCAAAGTTCAACGTCCTCAAGTCCAAGGGAAATCTGAACAACGCTTTTGGCCTTCCTCTGCAGCTGTTGCGCCTTGAGCCTGAGCATGAATTCGCCGTCATCGAAATGGGCATGAATCATCTGGGCGAAATCGCCGCGCTGGCTCGCATTGCCGCGCCCGACTGGGGTGTCGTGACCAACGTTGGCACCGCGCACATCGAGAATTTCACCGAGGGCCAGGCCGGCATCGCGCGCGCAAAATACGAGCTCATCGCCGCTCTTCCCGTCAACGGCGTGGCTTTTCTCAACTGCGCCGACCCTTTCGTCTCCCAATTCGGCCGCGACTTTCCCGGCAAGGTGGTCTACTACGGCGCAGGACCGTGCGGCGATCCGCAGATCGTGGAGCAGCATGAAGACGCCACCGGCCTGCATGTTCGCTATCGCACGCACGACCATGAAGGCAACTTCACCCTGCATCTTCTGGGCGCGCACAATGGGTCCAACGCGATGGCTGGACTAGCGGTAGCGCTCGAAGCCGGTGTCGATCGCGATGCTGCGGTGCGCGCGCTCGCAGCTCTCACGCCCGGCGACAAACGCGGCGAAGTGCTCACCATCCAAGGCGCAACGATCCTCAACGATAGCTACAACTCCAACCCCGAAGCCTTGCAATCGATGATTCGCACGCTGGCAGCTTATCCCGCCAAGCGCCGCATTCTTGTGGCGGGAGAGATGCTCGAACTGGGCACGCACGCGGTTGCACTGCACACGGCCTGCGGCAAAGCGGCCGCCGAAGCGCATCTCGACATCGTCGTAGGTGTGCGCGGCAACGCCGAACATATCGCCACCGCCGCCTGCGCTGCCGGTACGGAGGCCATCTTTCTGCCCGATGCCGCGGCGGCCGGCGAATGGCTCAAGCAGAACCTGCGCACTGGCGACGTCGCCCTGGTGAAGGGCTCCCGCGGCGTGCATCTCGAAAAAGCTCTCGAAGTTCTGGGCCCCACACTCAAATCCCCGGAGTCGCATTGATCCTTAGAAAATTGATTGCTGTCGCTGCACTCGCGTCGTTATTTTTCGTCGCGGCCCATTCCAACGCCGAGATTCCCGCCACGTGGACCACGCCTGTTCCGCCCTTCCGCATTGCCGGGAATCTTTATTACGTCGGAAGCCAAGACCTCGCTGCCTATCTCATTAACACGCCAGCGGGCGACATTCTTATCAATAGCAACCTCGCGTCGTCGCCGGCCCAGATCAAGAAGAGCGTGGAGTCGCTAGGCTTCCGGTGGAGCGACATCAAGATCCTGCTCATCAGTCACGGGCACTACGATCACTGCGCGGGCAGCGCGGAGATTCTGCGCCAGACGCACGCAAAGTATGAGGTCATGGCACAGGATGTGTCGGTCGTGCAATCGGGCGGCCGCACCGATTTTCACTATGCCAACGACAAATCGATGGCCTTTGCACCGGCGCACGTCGATCGTGTTCTCCACGACGGCAGCACGGTTTCGCTGGGCGGGACGACGCTCACGGCGCATCTCACTGCGGGCCATACCAAGGGAACGACCACCTGGACCTTCGACGAAACCGAAGGGGGCCGCACGCAGCACGGTCCCGTACACGAAATGAAGGTGTTGCCCATGCGGCTGCATGTCGTCATCGTGGGCAGCCCCAACGTCAATCCCGGATACAAGCTGGTGCACAATGCCCGCTACCCGCAGATCGCAGCGGACTATCGACACCAGTTCGCGGTCCTGAAAAAGCTGCCCTGCGACATCTTTCTCGGCGCGCATGGGGCTTATTTCGGCCTCGCAGATAAGTATCCGCGCTTCAAGGACGGCGACTCCAACGCCTTCATCGATCCTGCCGGATACCAGGCCTACGTAGCCGACCGCGCGCAAGCCTTTGACGCCGAGTTCAAGAAACAAGCGGGCCAGTCGCAACCGTAGACCAAACTTTGCGTCGAAAAAGATGCGGCCTCTGTGCGGAGGAGGTCTCGACGCTCGGCAGCATCGTGTTAATGTTCACTATCCGACAGAATCCCACGGATTTAATGGGTACAATACCTCAGCTGGGACCTCCTTGGGAGATCCCCACAAGGGCCCGGATGATGCCTCGACCGGGAAGTCACTTGATCGCATTTGTCGTGGATGACGAAAACATCATTGCGTCTACGCTCGAACTTATACTGATCGCTCAAGGTTTCGATGCACGATCATTTGTCGACCCTTTGGATGCGCTCGCAGCTGCGCACGTCGAGACTCCTCAGCTGCTAATCACTGATGTGATGATGCCGAATATGAACGGAATCGAGCTGGCGATCCAGGTGGCGCAACTCTGCCCGGAATGCAAGATCCTTCTGTTTTCAGGGCAGGCTGCAACCCATGATCTGCACGCCGAGGCAAAGGCGAGAGGCCACGACTTCAACTTGCTGGCGAAACCGGTTCACCCCAACATGTTGCTGCAAACGATCAGAGAATTGATGGAAACGGGTTCGACTCCGCGGCTGGATGGCTTGCAATGATGCGTCACGTTGGATTTTTTCCGGGCGCGTGAACTGTAATTTTCCGTGGCGCTGACGCCCGAACCGATGCAAGCTCGGTAGGCCGACTGACCCAGGTCAGAAATGTTCAAACCCGCAGCAGATCCTGCGACTTCTCTGCCAGCTTCGCAATCAATTCTCCGAACAGGGTATTTGCCCAGGCAAACCATGATCGGGTGAAGTTCTTGGCGTTGTCTTTCTGGTAGCTTTCGTGAATAAAGCCGCCGCCATTCGAGCCGACTTTCAGCATGCGAAGGGCGTTGCGAATTTCCTCGTCCGAATCGCTGGTCAGCGCGTAGATCGTTTGTGACATGGGCCAGATCATTCCGCCGCCCTCGTGCGGCCCTCCCACTCCCTCTCCTGCCTTGCCACGAAAGAACCAGGGGTTGCGCTTGCTCCATACAAAAGCACGCGTGCGCGCGTAGAGCGATGCGTCGGGTGAACTGTCGAGGTAAGGCAGAGCAAGAAGGCTGGGGACATTGGCATCGTCCATCAGCGCCCTGCCGCCGAAGCCATCGATTTCGTAGGCCCAGATCGTTCCCTGCGGCGTTTCAACGACCGCGTAGCGTTGAAGTGCAGCCTGCACTTCGTCTGCGAGCGACGCAGCATCGTGCGCCAGTTCACTGTCATGAAGAATGGCGTTCGACATCCCCGCCAGTTGCCGCAGAGACGTGACGGCGAACAAATTCGACGGCACCAGGAACGGATAGATGCAGGCATCATCCGAAGGCCGGAATCCCGATGCAATCAGGCCGACCGGGTTAACCGGATTTCCGAATCCCTTTTCGCCCAGCGTCTCGGTGGGTGTGGAGGCGGTACGTTGAAAGTGATACGGGCCGGGGCCGTCTTTGCGCTGCTGTTCGCGCATGGTGCGGACCACCACCCGCATCGCATCCCGCCAACGTGCATCGAAGGGCTGCGTTCCGCCGGTCTTCTTCCAATATCCATGGGCCAGGCGGATTGGATAGCACAGCGAATCCAATTCGTACTTGCGCTCGCCCACACCCTGCTTCATCTCGGTGTCGTCCTTTCGGCTCCACTCAAGGGGCGGAGCACTCAGATCGGCCATGAACGCGTTGGCATAGGGATCGATGAGGATGTGGCGCGTCTGGCGGCGGACGATGCCTTCAATCAGCGCCCGCAGCCTGTCGTCTTGCCGCGCGAGATCGAGGTACGGCCACACCTGTGCGGACGAATCGCGTTGCCACATCGCAGGAATGTCGCCTGTGATGACCGCGGTGTCCGGTTTGCCTTCAAACGTTCCGGGCTCGACGGTCGTATCCAGCGTGTTGGGAAAGCAGTTATAGAACAGGCGCGCAAGTTCGGGGTCAGGGATGCGCGCGCGGGTGTGGGTCAGAAATTCCTCGACAGTATCGGACCGAAAGCGCCGATCTGCGGGCTTGGGTCGCTCTCCACTCGGCTCCGACGCGCCCTGGCTCGCGAAAGCAGTCCCATGTGGCACAAGCGTCGCCAGCGCGGCTGCTCCGCCGCGCCGCAATAGGTCCCTACGCGAAACCTCAAACATACGCATCGACCGCTCCACACTCGACTGATTTCACGATTCCGTTCGAGACGCGATGAACTGTTTGTTCTTCGCGCCGTTTCACCTGAGTCTCTATTTCATTGCGGTGCTGGCCTGCACCACCGGAAGCAGCACGGCGCTGGCTCCGGACGAGCCGTGTTCAATCGACACCGTCGCTTTTCTGAAGTCAGAAGCTTGCGCAAAGAAGATGTTCTTGACGTAGGTCTGCGGATTGCGATCGTAGAGGGGGAACCAGCTCGACTGAATCTGCACCATGATCCTGTGCCCCGGCTTGAAGACATAGTTCATGGTGGGCAGTCGAAACTTGTATTCCTGCACTTCACCGGCGGGGATGGCGCTCGGGTCGGCGAAGCTCTTGCGGTATCGTCCGCGAAAAATGTCCATGCTCACTGGGAGTTGATATCCCCCCATCTCGGGCTGTTCGGCGTACGTGGGCGGATAGACGTCGATGATCTTGACCACGAAATCGCCGTCGCTGCCGGTGGTCTTGGCAAAGATGTCGGCAAACGGCGCGCCTTCAACCCGAACGCCCTGCGTCAATACCGGCGTCTGGTACGAGAGCACGTCGGGCCGAGTGGAGACGAAGCGCTGATCCTCGACGAGCCACGTGGTCCAGCGCGCATGATCGTCGAACTGCACGGGCGGCGGAAGAAACGGGACAGGTTTTGCCGGATCGGAATCGTAGCTGTCTTCGCCTGCAGCCGCAGCCTGGAAGGCCAGGCCATTGGCCGCCTCGAGATACAGCGGCGTGAGCTTCTGCGGATTCACACCCGGCCAATCGGCGAATTTGTCCCAGTGATTTTCGGCCGGGTTGTAGATCAGCACCGGTGGCATTGGTTCGGCGGGTTTTTCATCCTTGAGATAGGTATCGAAGAAAGGGATCAGCACGTTTTTGCGGAAATCTGCCGCTGTGTCGCCTTTCCACTTCAGGGGGCCAAGGTTTTCGGCCGCGCGGTTCACC
>DATAVC010000060.1:0-1504 GCA_036267935.1 Occallatibacter sp.
CTTCTGCTTCGGCCATCGTGATGTGACGGCGGTCGATAGCTTTACGCCGTTGCGTGTGGAAGACAAGCGCAAGGCAACCGACGTGACGTATCACTATCGGATCGTCGATGCGCCGGTGTGGGCGCAGGACGAAAATCTGAAAAAGCAGTTTCCCGAACTCGCACGTAAGCTCAGCGGCAATGCTGAGGGCAAGACGATGGTGATGTCGGCGTATGAGGGCTGGGAAGTGCCGGATTACGGGAAGCCGGTGATCGAGTAGGGCGTTTGCGTTGCAGGCGACATCTACATCTCAAGAAAATTCTGAATAATCCGCTTGCCGTCTTGTGTCAGCACGCTCTCGGGGTGGAATTGCACGCCTTCGGTGGGGTGCTTGCGATGACGCAGTCCCATGATGATGCCGTCCTCGGTGCGTGCGGTGACTTCGAGTTCGCGCGGCAGGCCATCCTCGGCAACGATTAGCGAGTGATAGCGGGTGCAGGTCATCGGACTGGCGATTCCGTGGAAAAGCGAGCGGCCATCGTGGATGACCTCGCTGGTCTTGCCATGCATCAGCTTTGGGGCGCGGACGACGTTGCCTCCAAAGGCTGCGCCGATGGCCTGGTGTCCGAGGCACACGCCGAGAATCGGGACCTTCCCAGAGAAATGCCGGATGAGCGGCACACTGATGCCGGCTTCCTGCGGCGTGCATGGTCCGGGCGATAGCAGAATGCGATCGGGGTGCAGCGACTCGACTTCTTCCGGCGTCAGCTCGTCATTGCGGCGCACAGTCATCTCCGCGCCCAACTCGCCCATGTATTGCACCAGGTTGTAGGTGAACGAATCGTAGTTGTCGAGAACGAAGACCATAAGACGAAAGGAGCGAGAGGGCTCGCTCCTTCCAGTGTACTTTGTGGACAGCCGTGGTCAGGCAGGAATGGTGATGGTCTGCCCGGCCTGGATCTTGTTGGCGTCTGCGATGTTGTTGGCCTGGGCGATCTTCTGGTACTTGTTGGCATCGCCGTAGAAATGCTTGCTCACCTTAGAGAGGTTGTCGCCTGAGGCAATGGTGTAGGACTGCGTCGAGCCGGTTGTGGTGATTTCGTGGTGCAGGTCGGCGTAGCTGGGGTCCACCTGCTTGATTGAGTCCCACACGCGGTTGGCGACTACGGGCGAGGGCAGCGACGCTTTCAGGTGCAGCTTGTCGCCGTCGAGACTGACGTCATCGAGCGTGGCGCCCTGCGCGCTGAAGCTCTGGATCGTGTCGATCACCGGCTGGTATTTCTGTTTGAGCTGATTGAGATCTGCCATTCAAGGCTCCTTTTTCGAGTTGGAGGCACAGACCCGCCGTGAGGATGCCGCGAAGCGGGTCGGATGCGCGCGTGGTTAGAGGAGCTTGCCGAGGAACCCGGAGGCGAGGCCGCCCAGCGAGCTGCCCGACTGGTTCACACCGCCATTCTGCGCAAAGTGAGCGACCATCATCGGCAAAATCACCGCGGCGGCGCCCTTGACCATCGTCGGCGAGAGT
>DATAVC010000061.1:0-75841 GCA_036267935.1 Occallatibacter sp.
TGTAACCTTGTTCCCTCAGTCCCTAGTCCCTAGTCCCGCAGTCCCAAGTCCCTGTCTTTACTACCAGTCTCCGCCAGCTCCGCCCCCACCAAAACTTCCACCACCAAACCCGCCGAAGCCGCCTCCCCCGCCACCGCCGCCCATCCCGCCGCCCAACCATGGGCCGCCACGAAATCCGCCCCCGAACAGTCCCATGAACAGCAGAATGCGCAGCACCGTAAAGCCGCCGAAGAAAAGAAAGATGATCACAAAAAGTAGGAAGGGTAACACGCCTCCGCTGCTGTGCCTGGCGCGCGGTTGAGCCTGCTGCGGCTCATCGGTCAGCGTTACGCCCGCATCGGCCGCGATAATTTCGGCCACCTGCCCCGTTGCCAGCGTGACCGCGCCGTCATAATCGCGCGCCCGCAGATACGGCACCATCTCCCGCCCGATGTCGCCCACCTTCGCATCGTTCAGGATGCCCTCAAGCCCATACGCCACATCGATGCGGTACTTGTGGTCGTCGACCGCCAGCAGCACCAGTACGCCTTTGTCCGCGCCCTTGGGACCGATCTTCCACGCATCTTCTAGCTGGTTAGCCCAATCTGAAGCATCGTCGCCGTCAAGATTCTTGACCGTGACAATCGCAATCTGCGCATTCGCCTTCGAGTGGTCCAGCTCGCTGCACAGGGTGTCCAGCTGCGCCACCGCCTGGGGCGACAGCACATGGGCCAAATCGCTGACATAATCGGTGGGCTTCGGCAGGTCTTTGACCTGCTCGGCCTGGCCGGCCTGAAAACAAAGAAAAAGCCCGCAGAACAGCAGGCTAAGGATCTTGATGCGCTGCAACGCCTTCATCGCATCCAATTGTACGTGTTTGACCAATCCGCAGTTCCCTTCGTCACATCGTCCACAGAGTCCGGTGATTCCGAACCGGACACCTCTCCGATAGAATCGACTTGCATGGGTAGTGCTTCCATTCCATCGATTGGGCAACTCTGGGAAGGCCGCACCATCGACGGAAAGTTTGGCCTCCTGGAGTGGCTGGGCGGTAGCCCAGACCGCGGCGCATTCGTCACTCTGCGCGCCGGCATGCACAAGTCTGTCATCAAGATCACACGCGTCGACGACGACAAGGTCGATGCCTATCTCACCCAATGGGAACTGGCCCGCTCCCTCTCCCATCCCCACCTCATGCCCATCTTCGAGTTCGGGCGCTGCTCCGTCGACGGGGCCACCGTCGTCTACGTCGTCACCGAGTATGCTGAGCGCGTCCTCGCACAGTTTATTGAGGACCGCCCCCTCAAGCCCCACGAAGCCACCAACATTCTCTTTCCCATCGCCGACGCGCTGTCCTACCTCCACGCCAAAGGATTCGTGCACGGCCACGTCAAGCCGTCCAACATCCTCGTCTCCTCCGACGAGCTGAAGCTTTCTTCCGACTCTTTCCTCGTCGCCGCGGCCGTCCCCACCCGCGTCCATCAGCCTCAACCCTACGACGCTCCCGAAATCGCCTCCGGAGTCGCTTCCGCCGCCGCCGACACCTGGTCCCTCGGCATGACCCTTGCCGAAGCGCTCACCCAGCAGGTGCCCTACTTCGATCCGGCAACCAACACCCCGCCTGCGATCTCGCCCTTGATGCCCCAGCCTTTCCTCGGCCTGGTGCACACCTGCCTGCGTATCGATCCTGCAGCCCGCTGCTCGCTGAATGACATCAAGGCTCAGCTCGCCGACGTTCCTCCAGCCCCAGTTCCTCCGCGAGCACCCGCCGAGGTCCAAGGTCGGGTCCAGGCCCGGGTCGCTCCCGAGCCCGTCTACACCTACGCTCCGCAGCCGCCCGTCGCGCCCGCTCCCTCCGCTGGTAAGTGGAGACAAGAAGATCCCCACATGTACCCGGCCTCGTCTTCGAGTCTGTTCTCCGATATCGAAGAAGCCAACCTCACGCGTACCTCCAAAATTCCGACGATCCTCGGCCTCCTTCTCCTCGCGGCCATCAGCACGTTTGTTCTTGAAGAAGCAGGCGTCCTCCATCTCCCCCTGCCCTTCGCGCTCCCCGGTATACCAGCCGCTACGCAGAAGACGTCGCCTCCACCGCCGGCCCCGCAGTCCACACCTCCGCAGAACGTTGCCGCCGCTCAGCAACCTGCAACAGGTGAATCCCCTGCGCCCGCGACCACGCCGGACCCTGCTTCTCCAACATCTGCGGCTCCATCCTCTACAGCGCCCATAGCACCGACCGCCGACGGAACCTCCCCGCGCACCACCGCATCCACACCTGCCTCGGCGACGCCCGCACCCACGGCAGCCGCTCCTGCCTCCGCCGTTCCCCTTCCCCCCGGTTCGACTCCCGCCGCTGTCGCTCCTGCGCAGACCGCCCCGCCATCTTCAGCCGTTCCACAGATCGCAACGCCCGCGCCCCGTCCGGCCAATGCTCCTGGCGATATCGCCAAGCGCGTTCTGCCCGACGTCTCTCCCGGCGCACGCTCCAGCATGCGTGCTCCCGTCGCCGTGATCCTCCGCGTCACCGTCAACCGCAACGGATCCGTCGCCGACGCCTCCTACGTCTCGCCCGGCTCCGGCAACTACTTTGCCCGCGCCGCCCAGCACGCCGCCGTGCAATGGAAATTCGATCCGCCCCTCAGCGGTGGCCGCCCGCAAGCCAGCGTCTGGCGCCTCCACTTCTTCTTCTCGCGCAGCAGCAGCGTCGAAGTTACCGCCGAACAAGAAGGCCCCTGACCCGCCCGCCTGCGCCGAGTGCCCCATCCTTGCGCAGCCTCATCGCGCAAGGGTGGGAGACCACAGCCGCCTCGGAGGGAGCAGAGGCCTTCAGGCCTCTAAAACCGACCCCCCTCAAACCCGGAGGGGCTTTAGCCCCGGGCCCCCGCCAATTTCCGCTTGCGTATTAATTCCCTCGCCTGCGCTACTCTGAATTCGATCACTCCAATATCCACGCGACGGGAGCCCCCAAAGGCTCCCGTTCTCCGTTGAAGGGGCCGCCCCAACAAGGCTCCTTCACGCAGACGATGAACACGCTTCAAAACCGCCCAATCGCGCCTAAATCCGCCAGAAAACGCCATAGAATCGACGCCTTCAAAGAGCTAACTTCCTTCTTTCATAGGGGATGCGCTCTTCAAGCCCGATTGCGCGGCAATTTCCGTCCCAAGCAAGGATTTCTCATGCGCAGAACAGATCGCACCGCCCCATCCGAAATCAAACGAGTCCGTGGAACCGGCTTCCGTCGCATCACCAGGGCCTGCGCCAACGCCCTGCGCGACCACGCCGATCAGATCGCCGCGACGTTGCTCGACCTCTCCCTCAAAGGCAACACCAGCTGCACCAGGCTCCTCGTCGATCTGGCTGAAAAAGCGCCGCAGCGCGCTCCACGCAAACCTAAAGTCGCGCCGCGCCGAAGCGCCGCCATGCAATGGGCCAGCGAACCTGAGTGGGTCTTTCCCGACGACGATCCCATGATCGGCGACCCAAACTACCTTCGAGGTCCTCGCAATCCTCCCCCACTTCCCGATGCCCTTCCCATCGACGCGTCCGCCTGCCTCCCTCCACCGCCCGAGCCGGCCTCATACACTGAAGGAGAGATGAACGAGACCCCGATCCCCGCGCTCCCAAACGCACGCATTGAGCCCAAAGAAACCGTCCTCCACGGCATCACGCTGCGCGATGACTACGCCTGGCTCCGCGACAAAGACGCCCCTGAAGTCCGCCAGTACCTCGAAGCCGAAAACACCTACGCCGATGCCGTCACCGCTCCCCTCGCAGGACTGCGCGACACCCTTTACAACGAGATGCTGAGCCACATCAAGCAGACCGACGTCTCCGTCCCCTATCGCGACGGCAGCTGGTGGTACTACGCGCGCACCGAAGAGAGCCTGCAATACGCCATCTCGTGCCGCAAGCGCGGAGCCGACGACAACACCGGCTCCCACGCCACCGGTCCTCTCCTCAACGCGCCTGAACAGGTCATCCTCGACGGCAACCAGCTCGCCAAAGGGCACGCCTTCTTCTCCCTCGGAGCCACCGACATCACCGACGACGGCCGCTGGCTCGCCTACACCACCGACACCACCGGCTTCCGCCAATACACGCTCCACATCAAAGACCTCGAATCCGGCGACACCCTGCCTGGCACGGTGGAACGTATCGGCTCCGTGGTCTGGGCCGCCGACAATCGCAGCCTCTTCTACACCGTCGAAGATGAAGAACAGAAGCGCCAGTACCAGCTCTGGCGTCACACGCTGGGCACGGAGCACTCCGCCGACGTCCTTGTGTATCAGGATGACGACGAGCGCTTCAACCTTGGCGCCGGCCGCACCCGCGATGGCAAATACATCATTCTCGAATCGGCCAGCCACATCACCACCGAATCGCATGTGCTCGCCGCCGACAACCCCACCGGCAACTTCACTCTGATCACTGCGCGCGAAGACGAGCATGAGTACGCAGTCGATCATCGCAACGGATTCTTCTTCATCCGCACCAACGACAAGGGCCGCAACTTCCGCCTCGTCACCGCACCCGTCAACACTCCCGGTCGCGAGCATTGGACCGAGCTCATTCCGCATCGCGCCGACATCATGCTCGAAGATGTCGACCTCTTCGCCAGCTTCTTCGTCGCATGCGAACGCGAGAACGGCCTGCCCCGTCTTCGTCTCTGGTTCTTCTCAGGCTCCGGCCTCGACGCCGCACAGACGAGCGAGATCGCGTTCCCCGAGCCCGCCTACAGCGCCGGCCCCCATATCAATCGCATCTTCGACACCACCAGCTTTCGCTACGGCTACCAATCGCTTGTCACGCCAAGCTCGGTCTTCGTGTACGACATTCCCACCGGCAGTTCCACACTCCTCAAGCAGGTTGAGATTCCCGGCGGATTCGATCGCACCCTCTACGCCAGCGAACGCCTGCACGCCACCGCATCCGACGGCACGCAGATTCCCGTCTCCCTCGTCTATCGCAAAGACAAACGTGAAGCCGGTAACGGGGCCCCCACGGACAGGTCTTTGTCCGTGGAGAAGAAGAATCCCCTCTACGTCTACGGCTATGGCTCCTACGGCTACGCGCTCCCGCTCGGCTTCAGCTCCAATCGCCTCAGCCTGCTCGATCGCGGCGTCGTTCTGGCCTATGCACATGTTCGCGGCGGCGGCGACCTGGGCAAGCCCTGGCACGATGCCGGCAAAATGCTCGTCAAGCGCAACACCTTCACCGACTTCATCGCCATCGTCGAACATCTCACCAAGTCCGGCTATGGCGACCCCGCGCGCGTGGCCATCGAGGGCGGCTCGGCCGGCGGACTGCTCATGGGCGCCGTCACCAACCTGCGCCCCGATCTCTTCCGCGCCGTCTTGTCCCACGTACCCTTCGTCGACGTCATGAACACCATGCTCGACGAAACCTTGCCTCTCACCGTTCCTGAATATGAGGAGTGGGGCAATCCCAACGAAGAAACCTACTTCAAATACATGCTGAGTTACTCGCCGTATGACAATCTCGTCCGCGCGAGTTATCCCGCCATGTTAGTCAAAACATCGCTCTTCGATAGCCAGGTCATGTACTGGGAACCCGCGAAGTATGTGGCGAGGTTGCGCACCCTCAAGACCGACGCCAACCCGCTCCTGCTCGTCACCAACATGCAGGCCGGGCACGGCGGCGCCAGCGGCCGCTACGACTACCTGAAAGAAATCGCCTTCGACTACGCCTTCCTGCTCAAGGAACTAGCCGTCGTCTAAGCATCAAGTCATCTAAACATCTTCAATCGACACGTACTCGTGTGCCCCGATCGTGCAAGCCCGCGAAGGGGGTAGGCCGGGTGCTGGGTGCCCCACCCTTGCGCAGCCTCACCGCGCAACGGTGGGAGACTACAGAGCGGCCCCAATCCCACCCGCCTCTCGTACGCCTGGGATCAGGGATCCGCCTTAAGGCGAACCCCGAAGTCTTTAGCCGAGTTATTTCTTGACCGAGAAGGTCTCGCTCACAACCTTTGAATCGGCAAAGCCCGTACAGCCGTGCACGTAGGCATAGATCGTGGCGTTGGCCAGCACCGAAAACGACGTCGAGTGATTCGTCGGCGGATTGTTCGTTCCCCAGTAGATGAAGGATGAGCAACCGGGCGTCGCGGTAGACAGTGTGACTGCGGTTCCCGATCGATACGACCCGCTCGGAAGAGAGAATATTGGCGCCGCAGCAGAGGAATAGACCATGAAGCTCTCACTCACGACCTTAGAGTCGGCGAATCCCGCACAGCCGTGCACGTACGCATAGATGGTGGTGTTGGCCAGCACCGAAAACGATGTCGAGTGATTCGCCGGCGGATTGCCCGTTCCCCAGTAGATGGAGGAAGAGCATCCTGGCGTGGTGGTCGAAAGCGTGACCGGAGTTCCCGACGGATACGATCCGCTCGGGACAGAGAATGTCGGTGCGGCAGCAGCAACCGACTGCAGAAGCACTGTAACCGTTTGAGCGACCGAATCCGTAACTGCCAGATCTATTCTTCCATCCCCTGTGAAGTCCGCAGCCACAATGCCATCCCCGCGTCCGCTCGTGTCAACCGGGGCTTGGAAGGTGCCGTCGCCGTTTCCTCGCCAGATCGAAACGACGTTGGTCGAGTCCGTTACAGCAACGTCAAGTATCCCGTCCCCGTTGAAATCGGCGGCGATCAAATCGACGTTGGTCTGTGCCGAAGTCGGTTGGCCGCTCTTTTGGGAAAAAGTTCCATCTCCATTTCCCAGCAGGACCGAAAGGCTGTTTCCGTTGGTCGCGACAGCATCCAGTATCCCGTCGCCGTTGAAGTCACCGCTCACAACCGACTCCCCGCTTCCAAATGGGACATCCGGCAGTTCGCTAAATTGGCCATTCCCAGCGCTGAGAAACATCTTCAACGCGGTACTTCCCTCTGCAAGATCAAGGACACCATCCCCGTTAAAGTCTCCTCCACTCAGCGGTCCAGATCCCGTGATAGGAGCAGAGAGCAGCGTGTAGTTCGCAGGCAGCAGATAGATATCGCTAAAACCGTAATCGTCAAACTCCGATTCTGCGATATCAAGTTGGCCGTTGCTCTCGAAATCACCCAATGCCAGCCCCTGGATATGTGGGTAAGAGGTTGTGGGCGCTTCGGCTACAGCCGCCTTCGCTGCCGCGCGTGCTTGGGCTGAAGGGGGTGTTCGAGTGAAAGTGCCATCCCCATTTCCGTAGTAGGTGATCAGCTGATCTCCAAACTGGTCGGTGTTTTCTGCCGCAACTAGATCGACGTTCCCGTCCCGGTTAAGATCGCCGGCCACGGCTAGCCGCAGAGGCACTTCTGTCCGCAAATCATCAATACAAAGAGTGGAATGCTTGGTAAACGTCCCGTTGCCATTTCCCAGAAAGATTGCAATGCTTCCCACCGCCTCCTGGTAGTTGCAGGACCCCGATGCTCCGTCGATCACAGCCAAATCCGCGAGGCCATCGTGATTAAAATCCGCAGTCACAAGGTTGATTGGAGAGGTAGCTCCCGCGACTGCAGAAGTCTTGAACTGGAGGCTCGTCGTGGGCGCGACAACGAGGAAAGGAACCGCATTCGAACTTCCGCCGCCCGGGCCGGGACTGACAACCGTGACGTTGACGGTCCGCGCCGTGGATACGTCCGCCGCCGGAACCACCGCAGTCAGTTTTCCAGCATTTAGAAACTGAGTGGCTAAGGGGGTTCCATTCCAATACGCGATCGATCCCGGCACAAATCCTGCGCCGTGGATGGTGAAGGAGAATCCTGGTCCCCCAGGAACCACTGCCGCCGGAACGAGCGGTTGACTCATGAACGGAACGGGGTTGGACTGCGCGCAACACGTGCTCGCGAACAGCGGAAGCGCCAAGCAACAAGTGAACCAATTCAATCGAAGGGAGTTCATCGTAGAGTCGCCTTTTCAGATCGTTGAGGCCTGATCGAGGCCTGGGGGAATGATCGGCAGGAAGACTATTCACGTCGAAGTCTCTTCGACTCAAGTGAAACGATCAGTTAACTGCCCGCGGCGTAATCCTGAGGCTGACACCTCGCACACTTGATGTCAGGAACTCATCGGAACTAGCAAGTGCCTCTGCAAAACGTGCAACGCGCAGAAATCCTCTTGCAGAGGAACGGCCTGAGCGTATCACACCCCACAACACCCATTAGACCCGTGCCGATCCATAACCTCAGTTACTCTGCAAGAGTTACCTTACGGTGAGTGGAGAGATATTCGATCCCGTCACGCAGGCGCAGGCTACTCTCTTGAATTCGATGACATGGCAAAATCAGACTAAGGCCTGACTTATATATAGAAAAGTAACTAATACGAATCACGATGTTAGTTTGTGATGCAACAAAATGCTGCAGCTCGATGGCTGGCAGGATTCGCCCTTATCGTCTCATTCGCCTGTCCCCACGCCGCACGAATCTGCAGTCGTCTTGTCTTCCCAACGGAGACGCTGTTGTCGTCACGCGACAAACCTTTCATCGCGCGCACATCCGCTGTTAGGGTTAGCGCCCGCCCGGAGGGAGCAGAGGCCTTCAGGCCTCTGAATACCACGCCTCAAAGGCGAAGGGCTTTAGCCCCGGCCGCCTTCATCCTGTTCACCGATTCAAAAGAGAATCCGACGCCATCGCATCACTCCTCGTCTTCTTCGAGGCTGCTCTCCGTGATCAACTCTTTAGGCTTCAGCGCCAGGAGTTGATCGACCGTATAAATCGCGCTCGTATTGTTCGAGTACTCCACGATGACTGCGTCATTGTCGATACGCGCGACGCCTACAATCTTCTCGGGCTCTTGATCCGACATTCCAACTCCCCTTCTTCGGGGCTTGGATGCCGTCTCCACGCGTCCTGGCCGGATCAACCATTTGTGAATTGTTGCCCGATGGGAGGGCTGGACCCGCTGCCTCTATCCCGCCTTCACCAATTCCGACTTCATCTCCAGCCGCGATTGATGCGCCCACAACCCAAGCCCCGGATTGGCGATGAAGAAAATCTCTTCGCCATCGACGGTGTTGTACCCGTGCGTTAGCTTCGCGGGATCATACTTCGCCATCATCGGCGCCAGGTCGCCGTACTCGAACCCCACGCCCTCAATCTCCTCGCGCGTCAGATGCCCCGGGCACCATGTGATCGTGAACCGCCCCTCCGACGATGCATGAATCAGGTGCGCCGCCGCGCTCAAATCCGATGCCAGGTCCGGATTTTTCTCCACCGCGGCCAGCGTCGCCGGCGTGCCGCGATACCCGTACTTGCGAATCAACGCATCGATGCCCTTGTCCTCGCCAAACTCCTTGACAGCAGGGGCGAGGATGATCAAGTGTCCGCCGTCGGCAAGAGCCATCCGTGTTCGATACACAGCCTTGTTCCCGATCCACGTCGAATGAAATTCGTGCGGATCCAGATACACCACCGCCTTGCGGATCGGCTTGTCGACCAGCTCAAAGTTCACCTTCACGCTCAGCTCTGCCGCACGATAAAAGCACTCGCTGTCATCGCCGATAAACAGTCCGCGCACCGCCAGCGTTCCATCGGCCTTGCGTCCCACTACGGTCTGCACATACACAATGGGAAGCCCGCGCAAGAAATGATCGTTGGCATAGTTCAGCACCGCCCGCACCGGGTTATCAGCCCGGCCCATGATGCGCTCCATGCCGTACACCGCGCCCAGGTAGTGACTGCGATTGATCCCTTCCCGGCCGCCCGTCCCCACCAGGATGTTCTTGGTGTAGTTCGCCATGCCGATCACTTCGTGCGGCACCACTTGCCCGATCGAGAGAATCAGATCGAACCCACCTTCGGCGATCAGCCGGTTCACCTGCGCCGGCCACGCAAAGTTCAGCTTGCCCTCTGACTGCTCGTGGATAAACTCCGCCGGCACCTCGCCCAGGGTCACAACATCCGTCCTCCAGTTGTGGACCTTGAACAGGCTCTGCGGCATCGCGCCGAACATGTGCTCGATCTGCGCCGGCTGCATCGGCACGTGCGTTCCGATCGCGGGCAATACCGCCTGCATGCGGTCGCCGTAAAACTCCCAGGCAAAACGCGTCAGCATTCCTGCCTGCGAGTGGAAGCGGGTCATATCCGGCGGCACCGCCAGCACTCGCTGCCGCGCACCCAGTTGCGTCAGCACCGCAGTAAGCTGGTTCTTCAGTTCTACGGCGGAAAGATCGGCATCGACGCCGCCCACGGCGCAATAAAGACTCATACACGTTATCTTCGCTCCGAACAGAGAGGCGTGGCAATGGTCGCAGGCAAGTCCACCATGCGTGTCTTCATCGGCATTCCCCTCCGCGCCGATGTCCGGTCAGAACTCGAAAGCGTCGTCGCGCCCATCAAGCCGGCGATCGACAACGCGCGCTGGTCTCCACCCGAAGGCTGGCATATCACGCTGCAGTTCCTCGGCACCATCGCGGCGGCAACCTGCACCGACCTCTGCGCACAGCTCGGCCAGATCCGTGCCCCGGCCTTCTCCCTCCAACTCGGCCAACTCGATCTCTTCGACCGCGCCGGCGTCTTCTTTGCCGACGTGCTCGTCTCGCCCTCGCTGGCTGCCTTGCACCAGAACGTCCTCGCGGCCACCGCCTCCTGCGGCTTCGTCGCCGAGTCCCGGCCGTACCATCCGCACATCACCCTGGCTCGTCTCAAGGGCGAGAGCCAGACCCTGCGCTCCCGGCTTCCCCGTTCGCAGCACTTTCCCGCCTCCCCGGCCGGCGAGTTCCTCCTCTACGAAAGCCTGCTCAATCCCCAGGGATCGCGCTACGAAGTGCGCGCCCGGTTCCCCCTCGGCCCTCCCCGACAGGCGAAGTAACCCCCTCAACCCGGCTCCGGGAGTGACCGGGCCCACAACGCAGAAAGCCAATGGATGCATAGAATTTCTAAGGTAAGCCGATCGTGGCACCGGCCATGGCAGAGGACCGGGTTCCCGCAAAATGCGGTCCGCCTTACATTCCACGGCACTTCGGAGTGTGCGGAATCAAACTTACGCCTTGACCTTCACTCACACGCAGTGCAAAACTTCACCCAGTGGCACCTTGCGGGGATTGACAAGCGGCCCCCTCAGCATCTCGCAATTTTTCAAGATGTTGCGACGCGCGATCAAGTCAGTTGAGCAAGGACGTAAGAGCTGCGCGAGAGCGCCCGGAGCAGAACGTGAGTCCTCGGAACCAGACTGCAACCGGTGAGCAAACTACCCTCGTCCGTGAGGCAGTCGTGGATACGAAGATCATCAACGTCTATAACGAGAAGAACCAGAAGCTTGTCGGCTCTGGTCTGATCATCGTTGATGCCGCGACCGAGCCTCTCAAAGTTCTCAAGGTTTTAGTCGAAGGCCTGCCCGACGGCCGCTCGGGACTGTGGCTGACCAACTTCAAAGGCATTCCCGTCGCCCGCACACTCTCGCCCTTCGATCTCGTTTACCTCGATCAGGATTATTCGGTGGTCCACTCTGTCGAGATCTCCACCGAAGGCGAATACTCGCCCTTCCGCGGTGATCCCGCGAGCGCCCTTGTCCTGCCGCCTCGATCCATTTCCAAATCGAGAACAGCTTCGGGAGATCGGCTGGCGTTCCGCGCGGTCGACGCGGCCTCGTCTCAGACGGGCGCAACCCCACGGCCATCGCGCACCTCGCAAAAGCCGCCCACGCCGCATCCGGCTCCAGACCAGCCCGCCAGCGGCGGCCCACAGTTCTTCAACTCCGCCTTCCCTCTTCCGTCAGCCGACTCCATCGGCGCGCCCCTCGATGGCTTTTTCGGGGGACTGCCGACGAACCCAGGCGGATCTCCGACCGGCGCCACAGCGTCTGCCACAGGCGAAGCCGAGGCCCGGGCCGCGCATACGCCTGTCTCCGGCCGGTTGACCAAGAGCGCAAAATCTCTGATGGGCAACAGCCCCGCTTTCCGCCCATCCACTGAAGGCGACTACGCTACGGACCCAGGCTCGGGAGGAGCAACCGCGATCTCTCACGCGGCCGCACCTCCAGTCGACATGGCCTTCTCTGTCCGGATGCCGACGCGCATCATGCCTACTCCGGTCGGCAAGGCAATCGCAGCACCTGCGGAGCACACGCCCGATACGCGATCCGGCAGCAACGTCTCCTCGGGCCGCCTCATGCGCAGCGTCAACCTGGCCCCCGCCGTTCTTCCCACGGAAGAGGTCGAGCCCCTGACGCAGCCGGCTCAACCCGCAGTGGGAGCCGTTGAAGTAGCGCTTCCGATTCCCGTTGAGCAAGAGGCCGAAGCCACAGTCGAGGCGCTCCCCGAGACCCGTCGCGAGCCGACCCACGGCAACGTCATCCCGATTACGACGGCGCCCTCGCATCACGCCATCTATGAGGAACCGGCGATCGCTGAAGTCGATCCGGTCCTCCCCATCGCTCCCCAGCCGGCAGCGACCACGATTTTCGCGCCCGCCAATCCCTTCCTCCCGGAGCCGCTTGTCGCGCAGCCGGCACCGAGCGCTGCCGCGCCCATCGTTGCTCCCCTGGCGATTCAAGAAGTCGCCCCACCCGCACTGGATCTTCCGGCTCTTTCTGAGGCCGCCGCAAGCACTGCTCTTGTCGCAACGCCGCGACCAGCGCGCACGCAACCAACACAAGCGCCAGCTCAGCGCGAAGCAATGCCCGCACTTCCGGTCGAAGCGCAACAACCCGCCGCGTTTGCCGCGCCCGCATTCCCGCAACAAGCCAACACCGAGCTGCTTCCCGCCGGTCCTGAGCTTCCGGTCTTTCCGCGAACGCAGATCAAGCCTGCAGAGAACAAGCATGCCATCGTCCCCCACAAGAAAAAGCCTTCATGGGACGTGCGCCTTCTCTATTCGTTCTTTCCAGAATTCGACCCTGCACGTCCGCCCGAGATTCGCATTCCCCGCATGGGCGAAAAGAAAGCGCCGGAAGTCGACGACGAGGAGCAGCTCTCTACCAAGCTACGCATTCTTTGCTGGCTCTACCCCGACTTGCATCTGGAACAGGTGAAGGCAAAGCGTAGCGAAGAGCGCCGGGCCGTCCGGCTGCCCATGCCTGGCCTAGTTGCCTACTTCTTCACGGGTGGCTCGCCTCGGCCGCATCCCATCAAGGACATCAGCGTGACCGGCTTCTACATGTGCACCAATGAGCGCTGGCTGCCGGGCACCATCATCCGCATCACGCTGCAAATGATTGACCCGCACGGCGAGGGCCGCGACGCAATCACGGTGCACTCCCGCGTAGTCCGCTGGGGCCCTGATGGCGGTGGCTTCGAGTTCGTCCTGCCCGGCTTCCTCGAGCAGTAGACGTCCCGCGTGTCTGCAGCGACCGCGCCTCATTCCACCCGCTTGCCTTCATTGCAGTTCCATCCATTTCGTCCCATGCCGTGGCGAGCGCGGTATCCTACGGGCGAGGATTCGATGAATGGGCAGAGTATTGCTGCGATGGAAGATCTCTCTGGCGTGCGGCACGGCGCTCTTGGCCGGACTCAATGCTTCATCCTTGATGGCGCAGAACCCAGCGCCCGTCGCGACCAAAACGTCTGCGAAGACCGCGCCTGATCATTCCATCCATGCTCTGCTGGTCAGCGACATTCACTTCGACCCCTTCTGGGATCCAGCCAAAGTCACGCAGCTTGTAGCCGAGCCCGCAAGCCATTGGCGAGGGATTTTCTCCTCACCCGCGTCCTCTGACCGCGACGCCCAGTTTGCTGCGCTCGAGCAGAAGTGTCCCACGCGCGGCGAAGACACTCCCTACAACCTCTATGCATCGAGCCTGCAAGCCATGCGGACCACGGCTGCGGACGCAAAGTTCATCACCGTGAGCGGCGACCTGATCGCACACGCTTTTTCATGCAAGTTCAACGCCGTCGTTCCGGAATCCGAGCCCGGCGTTTATCAAGCCTTTGTCGCAAAGGCAATTGAGTATGTGCTGCTCGAGTTGCGCACCGCTCTGCCTGAGGCGCGCGTCTATGCAGCCCTAGGCAATAACGACTCTGACTGCGGCGATTACAAGCAGGACGAGCACGGCCTCTTTCTCTCGCAACTGGCTGACACCTTCTCGAAGGACTTTCCTCCCGCCGTGCGCCAGAGCATTGCGCTCACCTTTGGAGACGCGGGCTACTACAGCGCGCCTCTGCCGGCGCCGCTTCACACGCGCCTGTTGGTACTTGACGATACCTTCATGTCACCCAAGTTCACTGCGTGCTCGGGCTCGCCAGACACAGGCGGCGCGAAAGCCCAGATCGAGTGGCTCCGGCAGCAACTCTCGGCGGCAAGGGAGAACCGCGAGCACGTCTGGGTGATGGGGCACATCCCTCCCGGCGTCGATCCGTACACCACCGCGGCGAAGATGCGCAACGTCTGTGGTGGCAGCGCGCCCGAAACATTTCTGTCCTCTGAGGATCTGCCCGATCTTCTCGCCCGCTACGGCGATGTGATCCAGCTGGCGATCTTTGCCCACACGCATATGGACGAGATGCGGCTGCTGAAACCCGAGCATCCCACTGAATCCGAGCCGCACGGCGGAGTTGCTGTCAAGCTGGTTCCATCGATTTCGCCCATCAATGGCAACACGCCGTCGTTCACCGTCGCGACGATCGCGCCGAACGCAATGCTCGAGGACTATCGCGTCTACGCCGCCCCGGAGGATGCGGGAGACGCCGGCCCATGGAAAGAGGAGTACGACTTCGACCAAGCCTATCAACAAAAGGCCTTTTCGGCATCGGCTCTGGCCGCACTCACGGCCGGCTTTGCCTCCGATACCGGCGGGACAACCAGCGCGAGCGAAGCCTACCTTCGCAACTACTTTGTCCGCGATCGCTCCGCGGAGCTGCGCCTGTTCTGGCCGGAGTATGTTTGTGCGATGTTCAATGACGGCGCGGATGCCTACCGGCATTGCCGCTGCACCGCACCGAACCGATAGAGCCTTCACGGGCACCCCGATCCAAACGCGCAGTCGCTGTCAGGCAATCACCTCGTAAGGCCGCATCATGTCGTTGTCTTCGTGCTCAAGCATGTGGCAATGAAAAACGTAGCGCCCCGTATAGCCTTCAAAGCGAACCAGCAGCGTGAGCACGTCGCGCGGATTCACGACCGCGGTGTCCTTCCACCCCATCTCGTTTAGTGCCGGCCGGCGCGGCTGGCCAACCAGGGCGAGTCTGCCCTGGTGCATGGCAGTCGTATCGTAGCCCTGGCGCTCCAGAATCTGAAACTGTACCAGGTGCAGATGCATGGGATGCGCATCGTCCGTGGTGTTGATGATCCGCCACTTCTCGGTCGTGTTCAGCTTCACCACCTCGGTGACCGGATCGTCGTACCCCTTACCGTTGATCTTCACGCCAAGCGAATGTCCGTGCGCGTCCATCTCTTCAATCAAGACAAAGTCGCGGGTGACCACCGAGGCACTCGGATCGATCCCAGTGAACACCGGCAGCGTTGGCATAACAAAGCTTCTCTTCGAACCTGTAAACGGTCGCGTCACACGAAACTGCATCGGTTCGAGGAGCGGATCCCGTTGCACAATGCTGAACTCCCAACCCGGATACGGCGATGCCGCATTGTTCGAGAGCGTGACGGTTCCGCCCGCGTCGACATGCGAGAAGTCGATAATCACATCGGCGCGCTCGGCCGGTGCCAGCAAAAGAGCCGTTTTCTCGACCGGGTGCGGCAGCAAGCCGCCGTCGCTCCCGATTTGATGGAAGGACACCAGGCGCGGAATATCACTCGGGCTCTTGGCAAGGTTGAAATAGAGATTGAAGAAGCGCGCGTTCGCTCCATTCAGCAACCGCAATCGATAGGGCCGCGGCTCCACCTCGACATACGGATAAATCGCGCCGTTCACCACGGGAACATTGCCGAAGAGCTCCGAGGCCCAGGCGCCAAGCGATGGCTCCTCGCCATCTTCAAAGCTGGGTGCGTACAGCAACTCACCCCGCTCATCCAAAATGCGGTCCTGCAGCAGCAGAGGCAACTCGTACTCTCCCGCCGGCAAGTCGAGCTTCCGTTCCTCTTCGTCGCGGAGAAGATAAAAGCCGGAGAGCCCCGCGTAGACATTCAAGCGCGTAATGCCCAGCGCGTGATCGTGATACCAAAGCGTTGCCGCTCGCTGATCGTTGGGATAGGAGTAATGACCAGCCGTCCCCGGCGTGAACCATTTCTCGGGCAAGCCGTCACTATCTGACGCCGTGCGTGCGCCGTGCAGATGGGGCACAGTGCGCACCGCGGGCGCAGGCGGCATCGCTCCGTGAATCGTCGGATCGATCGCAAAAAGATGGTCGGTCGGAAGCTGGTTCTCCCAATCGACCTCGATGGGAGCGCCGCGCAGGACGTCGAACATCGGTCCGGGATACTGGCCGTCGTAACCCCAAAGGCGCGTCGGCGGCAGTTGTGAGTGCAGCTTCTTGGTGAACTGTGTCATGCGAACGCGATACAGAGGATGTTTGTTTCTCAAGCCCACCGGGACGATGCGCTTCGGGATGGGAAGAGGGTCGATGAATCGATCGAGGCGCGGGGCAGGATGTTTGGGCAGCGCAGGCGGCGCGGGGTGCGCCATTTGCGCCAACCCGAAGCGATGAGGAAGAAAGAATGCGGGCAGGGAGGCCAGAGTGTTGCCAAGAAACTTGCGTCGATTCGTGTTTCCCATCCCACCTCAAGAGGAGCTCCGCGAAGGCGAAGCCGATCTTCCGGTCCAGTATGGCATAGCTGCTGGCACGTCTTGCCGGCGCCTTCGCAGCCCCTGCCGCAGGGGTATAGTCTGGGAGCAAGCAGAATCTCGTGCGAGGGTGCAGTGGTCCATCAGTACGTAGAAAGAATCGTCGATCTCATCGATCCGGCAGAAAACCAGCTCTTCGGCATGAGCCTAGAAGACGCCCGCCGTTGTCTTCTGGAATGTCCATCCAGCGCCGGCCGCATCGCCGGATCGTTTGCTTTGTTGGCCAGCCAGGGCAAGACGGTGCGGATGGCGCGTTCGCTCGACCGCCCGATGCGCTACTTCCTGGCCAAGCAGCAGTCCGGACCGATGCTCCTGGTTGCCTCGCGCATCGACACGATCTTTGAGTGGCTGCGCAACGAGGGCCTGGCTGCGCAGTTTCATCCCAGTTATACGCGGATGGTTCCCGCCCACCATGTAGTGGAGATTCAGTTGATCGGCTGCCCCGATCCAGACCCTGTCTACACGCGCTTTTTTACGCCGCAGATGGGAACGCTCTCCACAGATCTGGATGTCATCGGGCACCAATACATCGGGGCCCTGGCCAACGAAATTGGACAGTGGCTGGACGCAATCCCCGCCGAAGAGCCCATCGGTGTCTGCTTTTCTGGCGGCATCGACAGTGGCAGCGTCTTCCTCACGACGTATCACGTGATGCTGCAGCGCGGCATGCACCCAGGCCGTCTGAAAGCCTTTGTGCTCGACTTCGGTGATGGGCCAGACGTGCAACAGGCACGCACATTTCTTGACGCTCTCGGCCTCGGACTGTTTCTTGAGCCCATCGAGGTAGATCGCGCCGCGCTCAACGTGCAGGAAACGATTCGCATCGTCGAGGATTACAAGCCGCTCGATATCGAGTCGGCCTCGATGGCGGTGGCCTTGTGCCGCGGCATTCGTCAGCGCTATCCCGCGTGGAAATATCTGCTCGATGGCGACGGAGGCGACGAGAATCTCAAGGACTATCCCATCGAACAGAACCCCGAGCTCACCATCCGCAGCGTGATCAATAACCCGATGCTCTACCAGGAAGGCTGGGGTGTAGGAAAGATCAAGCACTCACTGACCTATAGCGGTGGCTTGAGCCGATCGTATACGCGCACCTATGCCACGGCACATTCCTTCGGCTTCACGGGGCTCAGCCCCTACACTCGGCCGTCGGTCATCGCTGTTGCTGAAGCCGTCCCTTTCATCAAGCTGACCGACTACGACATCGACAAGCTCTACGCCCTCAAGGGTGAGATCGTCTCGCGCGGCGTGGCCGCCGTGACCGGCCTGAAGATGCCTGTCTACCCCAAGCGGCGCTTTCAACACGGAGCGCTACCCGAAGAAGCATTGCGCCAGACTTTGCCCTTCCATGAAGTGGAATACCGCAAGCAGTTCCTGTCGATCTACGAGTGAGGTTTGTCTTTGGATCTGCAATATCCCGCCGACTCCTCCAGCCGCGCAGAATGGATCGTCGCGCAAAGACCGCGGCGCAATCAGCTCGCACCAGACCGCCCGTACGCATTCTTTGTCGAGGATGAATACTCGGCCGCTGGCGAAATTGTGCCGGTTGCGACGATCTTTCTCACCAATCGCGAGTGTCCCTGGCGCTGCGTGATGTGCGATCTGTGGAAGAACACGGGGACCGCGCCCACCGAGCCCGGCTCCATTCCACACCAAATCGAATATGCGCTTGAACGATTGCCCGCCGCGCGTGAGATCAAACTGTACAACAGCGGCAGCTTCTTCGACGCACAGGCAATCCCACCCCAGGACTACCGGGCCATCGCGAACTTGGTCCAAGCTTTCGAGCGAGTCATCGTGGAGTGCCATCCGTCCCTCGTCGGCTCACGTACCTTCGCGTTTCAAGACTTGCTTGAACATCCCCTTGAGGTCGCCATGGGACTCGAGACCGCCCATCCGGAAGTGCTGGAGAAACTCAACAAAGGCATGACCCTCGATCAGTACGCGACCGCAGCCCGCACTTTGCGTGCGCACGGCGCCGACCTGCGCGTGTTTCTGCTTGTTCAGCCGCCCTTCATGCGGCCTGAGGAAACACTCTCGTGGACCCGGCGCTCTCTCGACTTTGCGTTCAAGTGCGGAGCCACCGCCGCAAGTCTCATTCCTACACGAGGTGGCAATGGCGCGATGGAAACACTGGCGCAAATTAACGTCTTCTCTCCTCCCTCGCTCAAGGTTTTAGAAGACAACATGGAATACGGATTAAGTTTGAAGCATGGCCGTGTGTTTGCGGATCTGTGGGATCTCAGTCGCAATGCACCACGTTGTGCGTCTTGTTGGCCCGCGCGGATCGAGCGCCTGCGCAAGATGAATCTTACGCAGAGTGCGCAGGAACCGGTGGCCTGCATGCAATGCGAAGGGTTGAGTTGAAGCAATCTTACGACATCGCAATCGCAGGCTCCGGATTCGCGGGATCGCTGATGGCCATGATCGCCTTGCGCTTGGGATACTCCGTCGTGCTCCTTGAGCAGGGACAGCATCCGCGCGTAGTCATTGGGGAATCTTCCACACCGCTTGCCAATCTGCTGCTGGAACAACTGTGTCACCGCTACGATCTGCCTGCAGTGTCTCCGCTGGCAAAATGGGGAACATGGCAGCAGACTTACCCAGAGATAGCGTGCGGTCTGAAGCGCGGCTTCACGTTCTATCACCATGCCGCTGCCGAAGAGACGGATCCGAGCACATCCTTTAATCGCCAGCTTCTGGTTGCTGCCAGCCCGCATAACGACATCAGCGACACGCATTGGTATCGCGCGGACTTCGATATGTTTCTCGTCGATCAGGCACGGGCAATCGGCGTCGACTACTGTGACAACACCCACGTTGAGCGAGTCGAGTGCAAGAACGCAGGCGTCAGGATGACAGGCACTCGGCACGGAGACAACTTCTCCCTGCATGCGCAATTCCTGATGGACGCAACCGGACCGCGTGGCTTGTTGCATCGCGCGCTCCAACTGAAAAACGTTCCCCTACCCGGCTATCCAGAAACTCAGGCTCTTTGGAGCCATTTTGAGGGCGTGTCTCGCCCGCCCGGAACATCGTTGGGACAACCGCCCTATCCCCCAGAAGACGCCGCGGTCCATCACCTGTTCGAGGGCGGCTGGATCTGGGTTCTTCGTTTCAACAACGGCATCACGAGTGCCGGCATTGCTGCAACGGATGCGGCCGCGGAGAAGTTCGGCTTCGCGGAGGGCGCAGCTGCATGGACGCGCCTGCTCGCCTCCATGCCATCGTTGCAAGCGCAATTTGCGACGGCTCGACCCACGCGACCCTTCCGGCATCTACCGCGGCTTTCGTTCCTCAGCGAAGCCGTTGTGGGGCAGCGCTGGGCTCTGCTTCCGTCCGCGGCTGGATTCGTCGACCCCCTGCTCTCCACGGGATTTCCGCTGACTCTACTCGGCGTCGAACGCATGGCGCGCATTCTCGAGAGCGGGCTCGCGTCACCGACGCTTGCGGCGGAGCTGGAGAAATACGAAAAACAGACAAAGGACGAACTGCTCGCCGCCGCGCGCCTCATCTCCGCGCTGTACGCGAACATCGGCAACTTCCCGGTCTTCCGGGCTCTGTGCCTTCTTTACTTCGCGGCAGCCAGTTATGCGGAGACCGCGCGCCGTTTGAATAAGCCGGAACTGGCACAGGCGTTCCTTCTCCACCAGCATGCGACGTTCGGCCCAGAGATGCGAGGGATCCTCGATCGCGCCACGCGCGTTCCTCAAGCATCAGACGCGGCCCGACTCATCGAAGATATCCATCGCTGCATCGAACCCATCGACGTTGCCGGACTCGGACGCCCAAACCCGAGCCACTGGTACCCAGTTGACGCGAACGATCTCCTGGATTCCTGCGGCAAGGTCGGCGCAATCCGGCAAGAAATCGAAGACCTGCTGCAGCGCTGTGGTTTCTTCGAGACACAAAAGGCGCGATAGCCCTCTCCGTGCTCAGTGCGGGGTTGCGGCGGTAGCGGAGAAGACGATCGGCTGGCTTGCGAGGATGCCTTTCCCTTCCTCGACCGTGATCGCTTGATTCGGCTTGATCCCGGTAAGCGCTTCCTTCTTGCCGCTTGGCCAAACGATCTGCAGATTGACCGCAGCGTTGGTGCCGGGACGGCCAAGACCGAAGGTGAGCGGGAGTTCGTTCTGCGACAAATAGCTTGAACCGCCTTTGACCATCTGCAGCAGGTGCGATCCGCTACTCGTGGTCAGGATGACCTTCGTCCCAATACCATCGCGATTCGAACGCGTGCCGACAACCTTCACCCGCAGGACATCGTTTTGATTGCCATTGTCGTTTCGAAGCAATTTCGCCGGCCCATTGTTGGTCGAGACGACCACATCGAGATCCCCGTCGTTGTCAAAATCGGCGTAGGCCGCACCACGCGCCACGATCGACTGCTCAAGAGCGGGGCCAACTTTGTCTGAGATGTCTTCGAACTTGCCGCTGCCGCGATTGCGGAAGAGAAGCATCGGCTCCGCGTAGTGAATCGTCGGCTGAATCACGCTGATGTCATCGGCCACGTGACCGTTCGCCGCAAAAATATCGGGCAGGCCGTCCAGATCGTAGTCAAAGAAAAATGTCGCAAAGGTCAGCGATTTGGCCGATGGCGAGGCAATGCCCGACGCGACCGACCGATCGGAGAACAGCCCCTGCCCGTCGTTGTGATAGAGCGCCAGGCTCTCGTTGGCAAAGTTGCCGATGATCAACCCTTGCCTGCCGGCGAGATCATAATCCGCGGCGTCGACGCCCATGCCGGCACGCGCCTTGCCCGCATCGCTATAGGCCACGCCCGCTGTCAGGGCGCTCTCAGTAAACGTGCCATCATGATTGTTTCGATACAGCTTGTTCGGTTGGGTATCGTTCGAGACAAATAAATCGATCCAACCATCGTCGTCCATGTCGAGCAGCGCAACGCCCAGCGCTTTGCTGCTGGAATCGTAGAGGCCGGCCTTGCGGGTCACATCTTCAAATCGGCCGCCACCCAGATTGTGGAAGAGCGTCCCGCTCTGGCCTTTATAGAGTTCAGGCGTGCAATAGGACTTGTGTTTGCCATCCAAGGCGCAGGTTTGATCCGCAGCGATCGACCAATCGACATAGTGCGAGACGTAAAGATCCAACTTGCCGTCGTTGTCGTAGTCGAACCAGATTGCCCCCGTCGAAAAGCCGCCGTCATGCACGCCTGCTTTGCGCGTCACCTCTACAAACTTGCCGTGGCCCTCGTTGTGAAAGAGATGATTCCCATCGAGAGCGGTGATGTACACGTCGTCGCGACCGTCGTTGTCGTAGTCGCCTACCGCGCAGCCGAGTCCGTACATCTCAACTGCGAGCCCCGCTTCCTTGGTCACATCCTTGAATGTTCCATTTGCCTCGTTGTGATAGAGGGCTGGATAGGACGCATGCGTATGGTGACCCGGCCAGTCCATCGAGTTGACGAACAAAATGTCTTGCCAACCGTCGCCGTCGTAGTCGAGCACGCAGACTCCGCTGCCCATCGTTTCGGGGAGATACTTCTGGCCAAAAGCGCCGCTGTTATGCCGAAAATGAATGCCGGCCTGCTCCGTGACATCCACAAAACGAATCGGCCCTGTTGGACGCGCGGGACCGACGGCTGCCGCTTGCGGGCTTTGCTGCGAGGCTGTAGGCGCGGGACGCGACGCCGGTGATTGCTCAGGTGGCGGTTCAGAAGAATGCTTGCATCCTGCAAGCGCAGTAAGAAGGCCGACCGCGCATATAAGCGATCGCGAACAGGCAACGATTTTATTTAGGATGACCGATTGATTCATGGAAGTGCGGGTGCCGCGGCACTGCGGGCAAATGGATGGCGTGCGTTCCACATCATCTCGATCACCAGTGCTGCAGGTCCAACGAGAAAGAGCGCGTAAAGAGGAGCGTAAATACTCTGCTCCAAGCGCAGAATCATTTCGACGAACGCAATAGAGAATGCGACGACACACTGCGCCCACTTCGGTTTCACGGTGGTCTTGGGGTCCGTAATCATGAAAAAAGTAAACAGCTGATATTCAGGACCGGTGATCGGCGAAAACTCTGATAGCCAGGGATCGCCCGTCGCCCAGGCCCGAATCACGGAGAATAGAAGAAACGATGCCACGTAGGTAGCGCAGATGTGGAAACGGCGCGCGCGCCAGATGATGAGCGAGCCCAGCACCCAAATCACAGCCATCGCCGCCAGGTTGTTGCCCCACTGAATGCTCAGCGTAGCAACTGCGTCGGATGCAAGGAAGAGCATGGCCGAGATACCGAAGTTGGACGGGTTGAATATGTGCCGGCCTTTTACGCGCAGCACGTACTTTGACGTGATGGAAAGGAGCCCGCACACAGCGTATGGCCAGTAACCGGGGGACCGAAGAAGAATGCCGACGCTGATTCCAGTGATATACGAGCTTGCGAGATTCGGCCATTTGTGTACGAGGATGCGCGAAAGCACCAGTTCGCAGAGCATGCTGCTGACTATTGCCAAGGCGGTTTTCTTGTAGCTCTCAAGAATGCCGAAAGAGAAGTGTCCGACCAGCAGAATCAGGGTAATGAACACGGGAGGAAGGTACGGATTCATGCTGCTGGAGACAGGCGTCCATCCTCTGAAAGACGAGCGAGGTTCGGGCTTCGCCGTATCGGTTTGGATCGTCGGCTGACTCATTGCGGCTCCTCAATCGTATACAACTTGTCCGCGGTAAGCGAGGTCAGAGTCCGCACCTTGCCCGAGGGCCAATGGATGATGGCGCTCATCGCCTGCGGACTCTTGCCTAAGCCAAAGTGCAGGCGGCGATCGTTCTGCGCAGAGAATCCGCTGCCGCCGGAAACACTTTGCAGCTGCTTCTGTCCGTTCCAGCTCAGCTCAACCGCCGCTCCGATCGCGCTGCGATTGCTCGTCGATCCCTTGAGACTGAACTCTATCCAGTGATTGCCCGGAGCGACCGTGTTCTTGTAGACGAGCAGTGGGCCGCGCTCATTCGCCACCACGACGTCGAGCACCCCACGATTCCACAAATCAGCCAGAGCCACGGCACGGCCATCGTAGGTATCGGTCACACCGACTGACTGAGCCACATCAACAAAGTGCCCTGCACCGTCATTCAACCAGACATGCTTTTGCTGATAGCCCGAAAGGCTGCGGCCTTCCATCGCCGGCCAGTCTTTGGCGTCGCCGATGATCGCCGAATTTCCACCCGCAATCTTGGTGAAGTCGTACCAGTAGCTCTTGTTCCGATCGAGCGAGACGTAGCCATTCGTAAGGTAGAGATCGAGGGTGCCGTCATTGTTCAAATCGCCGAACTGCGCACCGAAGCTCCAGCCTCCCAGTTCCACTCCCATGTCGCGTGCAAGATTCTCGAATGAAACCGTCTTGGACGCCGGGTCTTCCTTCGGCACCCACAGATTGTTGCCCTGAATCAGCGTTCCGTTCTCCGAAATATTGGAGACGTAGACAGCGTAGTGTCCATCGTTCAACACATCTCCGAAGGCAACGTTCATGCCGCTCTTCGGGGCAAATCCCACGCCTGCCTGCTCGCCAACTTCGTGAAATCGCTTGCCATCGTTGAGATACAACTCCGACACGCCGTAGTCGTTGGCGACGAACAAATCCTGATGACCGGTACCGCGTAAATCGGCAGCTCCGGCGGCCAGAGCCCAACGGCGGCTGCTGATGCCCAACTTGGCGCTGACCTCTTCGAACTTGCCACCGCCCAAGTTGTGAAATAGATATTTGCGGCCGCCGTTCTTGGCGTACTCAAAGCTCTCGGGCATCATGCGGGTGTTCTTCAAATGCCATAGGTCAACATCTTCGGGGTAGTAGCCGCCCACGAAAAGATCGAGCTTGCCATCGCCGTCGTAGTCGAACCACACGGCAGAATTCGCGTTGATCCACGCGGGCATGCCGGCTTGTTCTGTCACACGCGTAAAGGCGTGTCCTTGATCATTGTGAAACAGCTCAGGTCGGCCCCATTTGTAGAGAAACAGGTCTTCGTAGCCATCGTTGTCGTAATCGCCCCACACCGCGCCCATCGAAACGCCGGTGCCGGGTTGATTCACATCGGCAACGCCCATCTGTTCGGCAACATCTTTAAATGTTCCATCGTGCATGTTGCGATAGAGATGATTCTTGCTTCCCTCTTTGCTATTCGTCACGTAGAGATCAGGCCATCCATCGCGGTCAAAGTCGACGACCGACACCGATGCTCCCATCGACGCCACCTCGGGCATGATGGGATTCAGCTGGGCATCGAGCGTCGGCGCCTGGTGGACAAAGTCGATTCCGGCCGCATGAGAGACTTCCTCGAGATAAAAGCCGTGTCGTGCCAGAGACGTTTGTGGGTCGAGCGTGCTGTGTGCTGCGAGCGTGCGTTGCGCCAGCCGCCATCGCATGATCGCGGGCGTGGCAAGCAATCCGACAAAAAACAGGGTGACGACGATACGAGCCACCGGGATTCGCTTCATTGGGTCGAGTGGCTCCTCAGTGCGTCATCGAAGATTTCGGGAGATACGTAGCGCGTCTGCCAGTTTTGCCAATCGCCGGGATGGTGCCGGTAGACCCACTCATCTTCGAGCTTGCCCGGTGGCGTGTCATACACCTGCCGCGCGTGGTAGGGATAAGGCAAGACGGTCGCGGAGAAGGTGGAATTGTAGTCGCCATCCTTGATCCAGCCGTCGCCGGCAAGAACGTAATCGCGGACAAACCCCGGCGGAGGGGGCGCAGGAGCAGCGAAACGCAAGGTCAGCTCATCTCCGGCGTTCATGATCACATAGCGATCGTCGGGGGCTGCCAGCAGCTCGCGCACGTCGCCGTAGCGCGTGTAGTACCCGCTGAGGTCGCGCCAGATCTGAGTCGTTGAGGCCAAGTGCTCGTAATCCGGAATCTCGGGAGACGACGGATTCGCCTGGTGAATGATTGAGTATCCGCGGTAGTGCAGATCGGCGGTCGAAGGCGCAAGCTGCGCAATGCGGAGGTCGGTCTTCGGCGCGCCTGCAGCCCACGCAATGGAGTCCCAGTACACCTCAAGGTTGGTGCGCAAGCGCAGCTTGTGCGGCATTCCAGGCTGAAAAAGCCCGGTGAGATCGATCAAGCAGTTTTTCTTTCGCCCGGCTGGAAAACCCAGATTGGCTTTCGCGACACGCCATCCGCCATGGCCGTCGGGCACCTCGAGACTTAGCGGCCGCGGAGCTTCATGGCGACCCTGCCCCATCGCGATGTTGATCGATGAATCGGACGGATGCAGCCAGCCATGCGCAATCAGCCAAAGCGGGCCGGACGAAGGAATGTCCGGACCAAGATCGACCTCGACAAAATGATCGCGGGTCACGCCTTGATACTGCCCGCGCCCAAACGTGTCGAGATAATTGCCGTCGATGGCACGAAGAACGTCGGTCACATCCTGGCCGTTATCGTCCACTGCATGTGCGATCGGATGCGGAGTCGCGACCGCGGTCACAGCGAGTTTGACCGGCGGCACAACAAAGCGCTCGTCGGTATAGATCTCCGTGCCTGCGGGATGGTCGACGGTCATGAGTCGCAACGAGTCGTAGTAGTAGGTCTCCCATAGTTCGCCGGTGATCCGCAGGTCATAGAAGCCATCGTGCGGAACAAGCTGATCGCGATCGATCTTGTACCACTCCTCTGTCGCTGCGACCCGCGCGGGCCCGATGGCATTGATGCGCAACCCAATCGCCGCGCCCCACGGCACCGTGTCTTTCACAAACTCCATGGCCCGACCGTTCCATGCGAAGAGAAACGGGCACGAGCCCTTCAGGCGTTGCTCCGTAACAATCGATTGATCCGCCTTCAGCGCAAACTCGGCGCGAACTGAGCCGTTCGGCCAGACGATGCGGGCTACGTCGGCGCCCTCTTGCTCCCCGAGGCCGAAATGCAACAGAGGCGAACTGATCGACTCTTTCTGCGGCAAGAGGCCGGAGCGAATCTCAATCTCTCCGCCGATGCCAAATGAGTTCACGCGCTGGTCCCCGGATGTCTGACGTGCACGCGGACGAATCGTCTGCCAGTGATAACTCTTTGTCCCATGGTTCAAAGCTTCGATCGCGCTCGACCCGGAGATCGCCAGTAAATCGAGACGACCCGACCCGCGAAGGTCGGCGGCCGCAACAGAGCTTGCCGGATCGATCGTTTTTGGCAGCGGTTGAAACTTGCCGCCATCGCCCTGCAGCCAAACCACGGGAGGCTGCGCGGTAGAGGAAGCGAAGGCCAACAGATCGAAGGCTCCGTTGTTGTCGAAATCGCCGGCCACCAGGCGCAAATCTGAACTCAGCAAGTTGCCGGGAACCGTAACGCCACTCACTGAAGAAGTGGACCAGGCGCCACGTTCGTCCGGCATATTCATCGCCAGCACCGAACCATCTACGTGCACCGCAAGCAGTGCCAGAGGGCCGGCATGATCGACATCGCCAATGGCGATCGCTTTCACAGCCGCCGAACCATTGGGAATCGGCACTTCGCGAAAATTGCCGGAACGCTCATTCAGAAACACGTGCAGATGTTGCGCCCCATCGATGAGCGCCGCGTCCGGATTGCCATCGCCGTTCAAGTCTGCCCATGCAAATTGCTGGATTCCCGAGATGCCCTGAAACGGATGAATGGGGGTAAAGGTCCCATCGCCGTTGTTCCGCAAAACTGTCGGGACGCCGTTGCGCTGCCCCAAAACGAGGTCTAGGTCGCCATCGGCTTCAATATCGACCGCCCACGCGCCTGTATAAGAGGCGTTCAAAACTGCAGCCGGCAGATTGGTTGCAGAAGTGACATCGGTAAATGCAGTCGGGTTCTCCTGCCGGTCGAAACGAACGCCGCCCGCGCCAGCCAGCACGAGATCGGTCTTAAAGTCATAGTTGAAGTCGATGGGGACAATGCCTTCTGGCATTGGCTTTTCGGCGGCCTTCCCACCGGGGAACGGCAGCTTTGCCCCGGTGGCCAATCGAACCTCGCGCCCGTTGGCGACGGCCGCTACGGGTTCGCCGTTTCCGTCCAGCGAGAGAGCGCCGATCCAGCTCCAGCCACCGCCAGAAAACGTTGCAAGCGGCTGGGCGACGAAGCTCATATTCACATCCGGCGCCGCGGGCGAAAACACAGGCGTCTGCAGACGCACGAAGTGGGTGAATGGCTGTGCCTCGTCTCCGGGCTGCGACTTGAGCTCAAGCAGGTTCGCGCGAAATTCGGGCACGCGCATCAGCACGTTGCGCAGAAAGATCGACCGTGTTGCCGCCGAACGTGCATCGGGCCCGGTTGCTGCAGCCGTCAACGCATCGAGCTGCTGCTTCACTTCACTCGGCCACGCGCCCGATTGCGCCTGAATCCGCGTCACGGTGTCGCGCAGTACAGTGCTGTCTCCTCGCTTCGCACTGATCCGCGCAAGGTCCACCAGCGCGGCGATGTTGTTGGGCTCCGTAGTCAGCAGTTGCTGAATAAGCTGCTCAAATTCGGCATCGCTTTGCTCGCCTCCCTGTCGCTCGACCTCGGAAGCGAGCAGATAGATGGCGCGCAGGTTCTTCGGATTGCGCTTGACCGCTTCGTGCAAATCGGCAATCGCTTGTGCCGAATTGCCGCGATTGCTTTCAAGCAGACCTTGCAGGGAGTAGAGACGATCGTCCTCTTTGTCCAGGGAGAGGGCTTGTGCAAAGCGCTGTGCGGCGGCATCGAAGTTACGCTGCCGCAGGGCAAGAATCCCCCAGTTCGCCCAGCCCGCGGGTTCTCCGGGAACAAGTCTGGTTGTATTAGCCAGTGTCGCCTCGGCGCGCACATCGTCGCCGACCTGCAACGCCGCCAGGCCCACGTAGAAAGCGGAAACAAAGTCCGCGTAGGTCTTCGACGATGGATCGGGTAGTCGCGCACCGCTGCGGCAACCCGCGAAGCAGAACAGGGCGACGAGACAAAAAGCGCACCAATACCGCATCCGGCAGGAGGCGGGAGAGGCATAAGCTGCTGAGAATTTCATTGCATGTTTATTCTGACGGGTCGACGGCACAACCGGCAAACCTTCCATCGAACCGGGGCTGAGAACACCAAGATAGACCTCTCCATCCCTCGCACAGGATCAGCGTTCCAGTTGAGATACACATCAACCCTCCGATGGATGCTGGCCGGAGCACCGGTCCGCTAGAGTGGGTTGGATTTTCCCCTAACTGTACTTTTGGAGGCTTCCCTTTGTTGAAAGCTATCGCAGGCCTGCTGATCCTCGTCGCGGGCTCCGGAACGACTGTTTCCGCGCAGGACAATTTCATGACCGGATGGGAGAAGCGCGCTTCGCGCATCCAATCGAAACAACCGGCCTGGTCCGTCCCTCTGATTGCTCCCTACCCGATGCTTATCCAGGTCTTCCGCGCCGACTTCACACGGCAAGTGACTCTCGCCCTGACCGACAAATGGAACTACGGCGCAAGCCGCGGACTGAACCTCATACCGGGCTTCAATAACGAGTTGGGCTTCTATTAGCCGCCCAATATCCAGCACAACGTCAAGGGCACCAAGGATGGGTTCGGCGACGTTGGCTTTCTTTACAGATACCGTTTCTTATCCCGCAACGAGAAGAACGGCAATGAGATGATCAGCGCCCAATTGACCGCGACCATTCCCACGGAAGCTATAGCAACAGCAGCACCGATGCGTCTGTCTCCCCGACCCTGCTTACCGGCAAGGGATTGACATCATCTCGTGCGCCGGAGGCACGCTGCCGACGGGAGACAGAACGACGGCAAGATGCAGAACTTCCTCACGCCCGGCATAACTTTCAGCAAATTCAAATTTCATCCCGGCAATCCGACAAGCCGGCCCGCTATCGCATTCGGCGTGGGAGAGCAAGTCGCGACATCGCACCTGCATGCCTACAATCAGAACCTGGTATTGGCGGCGCGGTTCCTGTTCTAAGCGGACAGTGGGTGGGGCATCGGGTCGGGCGACTCAATGCTTCTCCCCGACCCAACCCGCAACCGACCCAGAGTGGAAATACCTCTCCACCTTTCGGTGGAGGTATCGAGCCTTCGAGTCGCATAGCATCCACCAAGAAGTATTTCCCTACTGGTTCCCCGAGGAGATCAACGCATGCGACTACCGGTGCCACTGCGTCCGGTGCTATTCATTTTGGCGCTGCTCGTCCTCTGGGAGATTGCCGTTCGCACGCACCCCGGAATGCTGCTGCCCGGGCCCACGGCAGTTGCGGCCGCAATCGTGGAACTGGTGCAGCACGGGCTCCTGCTCAAGTACGTCGTTGCCTCGCTCTTTCGCGTCACCTGGGGATTCGTGCTGGCGTGCATCACCGCTATCCCGTTGGGACTAGCTCTGGGGTGGTATCGGCGCGGCGAAATGGCCATCAACCCGATCAGCCAGATCTTTCGCCCTATCTCTCCTCTCGCATGGATTCCGTTGGCGATTCTGTGGTTCGGCGTCGGCGACCTGTCCTCGATTTTTCTCATCTTCATCGGATGCTTCTTTCCGCTCTTGCTCATCGCCATGAGCGCCGTGCATAACATTCCCACGATCTACATCAATGCCGGCCGCAACTTTGGACTGAGTTCTGCTGCCTTCGTCTCCCGGGTACTCTACCCCGCGGTCATGCCCCAACTGCTGGTCGGGATGCGGATCACCCTTGGTATCGCCTGGCTGGTCGTCGTCGCAGCCGAGATGATTGCCGTGAACTCCGGACTCGGTTTTCTGATTGTGGATGCGCGCAACGCCGGCAACCGATACGACCTCGTAGTTGCCGGCATGGTCATGATCGGCATCATCGGCCTGTTGCTTGATCTGGCAATGCGCTCGCTCGAACAGATGAAATCATTTCGCTGGAGATCATCGGAGGACTAGTGGCTACTGCACAGAACGCTGGCACGCATGCAACGAATGGCTACAAGCTGCGCGCCCAGCAGCTCAGCGTGGTGTATGCGAGCGACGGCAAGGGTGTTGCGGCGCTCGATGGCATCAATCTCGACATCAAAGACGGCGAGTTCATCTGCGTGGTCGGACCGTCGGGCTGCGGCAAATCGACCCTTCTGAATGCTCTCGGGGGATTTCTCTCGCCGACGAAGGGAACGATTGCCATCGATGGCGAACCGGTAACCGGGCCCGATCAACGACGCATTCTCGTCTTCCAGGAACGCGGCGTATTTCCGTGGCTGACGGTAGAAGGCAATATCGGGTTCGGGCTGTCGAAGCTTGCCCGCGCCGAACGGGAGCAGCGCATCGCACACTACGTTCAGCTGGTCCGGCTGCAGGGGTTTGAGCAATCCTATCCCTCTGACCTCTCCGGCGGCATGCGGCAACGCTTGCAGGTGGCGCGCGCGCTGGCCGTCAATCCTGACATTCTCTTCCTCGACGAGCCATTCGGTGCACTCGACTCCATCACGCGCGTCATCATGCGCGGCGAGTTGCTGCGCATTTGGCAGGCAGAACGGCGCACCGTCGTTTTCGTCACCCACGACATCGACGAGGCCGTCCAACTTGCCGACCGCGTGGTCGTGCTCAGTTCACGGCCTGCCCGCATTCAGGAAGTTCTGACAATCGACATTTCTCACCCACGCAATATCAGTTCTCCGCGCTACCTCGAATTGCGCGACGAACTGCTGAAGCAGATCGGACTCGCGTACGAGATATGAGTGACCTGAAGAGTCCGCGTGCATGGGAGAAGATCGTATGGCCGCTTGCAGCCGCGGCCTTGCTGCTCTGCGCCTGGCACTATGCGGTGATGTGGACCGGCACCAAGGTCTTTCCTTCTCCGTTGAATGTCGAAAAAGGCATCCTGGAGTTGATGCACAAGCATGTGTTGTGGGCAGACATCGGTGATTCCCTGCGGCGTGTCGCCATCGGCTATCTGTCCGCAGCATTGCTTGGCATTCCTTTGGGTCTCGCTTTGGGATGGTTCCCCACGGTGAATCAGGTCGTGAACCCCGTGCTGCAGTTTCTGCGACCCATCAGCCCTATCGCCTGGATTCCCGTGGCGATTGTTCTCTTCGGAATCGGCGACCCTGCCGCAGTGTTTCTCGTTTTTCTGTCTTCGTTCTTCCCGATTGTGGTCGCGTGTGTCGCTGGAGTGTCCAGCGTGCCGGTCCTTTATCGCCGTGCGGGCCGTAACTTCGGACTGTCGAACGCTGCATTGCTTCGTAAGATCGTCTTTCCCGCTGCGCTGCCGCAGATCCTGATTGGCTTGCGCATCGCGCTGGGGATCGCATGGCTCGTTGTCGTCGCCGGTGAAATGATCGCTGTCGATTCCGGGCTCGGCTATCTTGTCATCGATTCCCGCAATTCAGGCAAGCGCTATGACTTGGTCGTCGCCGCGATGCTCATGATCGGCCTCATTGGGCTCATTCTCGACACTGCCTTCCGTCAGATTGAAAAGCTCAAATCGGTTCGCTGGGGGTTCCGCAATGCAGGTTAGAACCAAGGCTCTACTCCTGGTGGTCGGTTGGCTCGTCGTCATCACCGGCTTACACTCCTATCTCAATGTCAACTGGGCAGCCGTTCTCAACGACTATCAACCGATTGAAAAGCGCAAGATCACCGTGGCTTACCTGCCTGTGACGTGCCAGCTGACCTGTCCCGTGACGGACTACATCTCAAAGTACTCGCAATCGGGCGAAGAGTTCATGCCACGCGTGTTTCAGGGCTTCCCCGAGATGAAAGAGGCATTGATCTCGAATCGCGTGCAAGCAGCTTTCATTGTGGCGCCCATGGCGCTGGCCCTCAAGGCACAAGGCGTTCCCATCAAGGTGGTGTATCTCGGGCACCGCTACGGCAGCGCAGTCGTCGTACGCAAAGATGGTCCCATCAAGTCGTTTGCGGATATGCGTGGGAAGACGATCGCGATCCCCAGTCGATTCTCAGATGAACGCTTGCTGCTTTTCCGCGCCATGAAGGTGTGGAACATCAAGCCGAGCGAGATCAAAATGGTTGAAATGGCGCCGCCTGACGTCTCCGGTGCGCTGGCTGCTCACGCGATCGATGCGTTCGTCATGGGAGAACCATTTCCATCGCAGGCCGAAATTGCGGGCTTTGGGCGCGTCCTATTTCAGGCGCGAGAATATTGGCCTGACTATATGTCGTGCATTCTCGTCGTCCGGCAAGATCTGATCGATCGTCGTCCTGACATTGTGCAAGTGCTGGTCGATGGCATTGCGCGATCTGGCTTGTGGCTCGACAAGAGTAAGCCGCACCGCGAGCAGGCAGCCGATTTTGTTGGTCGCTTCTATTACAACCAGAAGCCGGGATTGTTGCGGTGGGCGCTCACCAAGCCCATGGACCGCGTCACCTACAGCCCGCTTGAGCCGCGCAAGGCCGATTTTGACCTGGTGCGCGACATGATGATCGAAACCGGCGTTCTGAACAAGAAGCTCGAATTCAACGAGTACGTCGATACGCGCTTCTCTGATCACGCCAGCATCGAGACTCCGTGGAGATACGAGGCCGCCAGCGGTTCGGCGCAATGAGCCAGAGAAAAAGATTTTGTTGAGGAGATCACCATGTTTCGCAGACAGTTTATTCAATTCGCTGCGCTCACCAGCATTGGCGCGCTCAAACCGGCGATTGCGGCGGCCGGACCGCGCACGACGCTCATCCTCCAGGTGAAGGGGTTTACCTGCCCGACATGCGCAGTCGGTCTCGATACCCTTCTGACCAAGGAGCGTGGGATTTTTTCAAGTCACTCGACGTATCCGCAAGGAGAGGTCACAGTGGCTTTTGATCCTCAGCAGTCATCTGAAGAAGCGATTCGTCAGTTCATCGCGCACATGGGATTCACAGTCGCCGCAAGCCACAAAGCTTCATAGAGGATTCATCGATGAACAACTACGCCGCACTCTCGCAGGAACTCGTCGACTCGCTGCACCTGGATCAGCCTCCCATTGCCCTTTCGTTCAGCAATGATGCGCCTGTAGGAATCAGTAAGCATAGCGGTCAGGCTCCGGCCGGCTGCCGCTTCTGGCAAGACGCTGCCACGTCGAGTTTCACCACCTCGGCAAGCGATCACGAGTTGTGCGCGATCGGCCTGCATACGCACAATCTGCAAACCTCTCCTGGACAACAAAAAGATCTGATGGACGCGTTAAAGGTCTTCGCAGATCTTGGCTATGTGCGGGCCGAAGATGTGCCGCAGATTCCAGTGTTGAAGGATCAAGCGAAGTACATCACCTATGTACCCCTGGCCCAGGCGACACTTCCGCCCGACTTGGTGCTTCTCTTTGTGCGCGCCGATAAGACACTGATTTTGTCCGAAGCAACGCAACAGATCGAGAGCGATCACGCGCCCGCAATGGGAAGGCCAGCCTGCGCCGTCGTTCCCCAAGTGATGAACTCGGGAAAGCCGGCCATGAGCCTGGGATGCTGCGGAGCGCGTGCGTACCTTGACACCTTCACCGACGAGAAGGCAATCTTCGCGATTCCTGGGAAAAAACTGGAGACCTACGTCACGCAGATCCAGACCCTGTCGAAGGCCAACGGCATTCTGAGCCAGTTCCACCAGCTGCGGCGCAGTCAGATTGCCGCGGGAACGCGGCCCAGCATTGAAGAGTCTCTGACGGCATTCGCAAGCCAGTCCTGATTAGCTCTGTGAGTGTGCATTCTTGGCAGTCGCCAGACGATGTGCCCAGGACCGCACGTTCTCTGCGCGAAGAGCCGTTCCATCGCTTTCGGCCGCCGCAAGTTGAACTGCGAAATTACCCAGCGTTGAACTCTCCGGATCACCCGTCTCGACGGGCAAGCCTGTGCGTTCCGCGGTGAGATGTGTCAGAAGCTTGTTCTGCGCGCCTCCACCCAGGATATGGATACGCTGCAGGGATTTCCCCAGCAACTGCTCCAGGCTGTGGATCGTCGTGCGATAGCGTTCGGCGAGACTCTCAAAGATGATCCGCGCAAAGATGGGCTCATTTCCGGCACTGTCTTCGATCGTTGCGCACCCGCACAACTGCAGCTGCTCGTTCAAACGCGCAGGCATGTCCCCATCCAGAAGCAACGGCGCGGCATCGACGGCGATCGTGCCTCGATACGCCTGACAACGCGTCGCCTCTTCGACCAGCGCCTCCACCGTCCATGCGCGGCCAGCAGTGCGCCAACTCTCCATACACTGCTTCAGAATCCACATCCCGTTCACGTTGGTGTGGAAACAGAAACCGCCCGCCGCTGCTCCCTGATTCGTGAAGCCCGCTCGCATGGCCTCCTGCGTGGTAATTGGCGCTGCGCTATGCGTCCCGACCAGCGACCATGTTCCAGAACAGATGTAGGCAGCTCCATCGAGAGACGACGGAATCCCCGCAATGGCCGATGCGGTATCGTGGCAGGCGGGAAGGATCAGATCCGTGTCGCGAAATGCAGCGAGGCTGGCAAGGGGTCCAGACACCTTTCCGACTACCGATCCTGCACAGACAATCGGAGGCAGCGCCTCAGCGGACAATCCAAGGCGCGTCACGACCTGCCCAGACCAATCGCCTGTGGCCAAGTCCACAAGACCTGTGTGCGTCGCATTCGTGTACTCCGCAACGCGGCGTCCTCCGAGCCAGTAGAGCACGTACTCGGGAAGATTCAACCAAGGCGCATGCGCGTGTTCCGGCGCGTCAGCCAGCAGTTGATAGGCGGTATTGATGCGCAGAGGTTGCGCGCCGGAGTGCTCATACAGCCATGCTGGATCAACTTTCCAGTCCGCGGACTCCTTCACCGCCACCGTTCGCTCGTCGCGATAGCAAAACGGATCGGCGATTCGTTTGCCGTTCGCATCCAGCCGCACGTAATCGACTGCCCATCCATCCACCGCGATCGAGGCAATCCCTTCGTGGGCCCGATCGGCGGCCTTGCGCAATCCGTCCTCGAGACCAGAAAGAATCGTCCCGAAAGGCCAACGCAAAGATCCGTCCGCCTGCACGGGGCCATTGGGGATGCGATGGACCAGTTCGATCCTTGGCTCGCCGTCGTTCCAGCGCAGGAGTGAAACGCGGCAACTCTCTGCGCCCAGGTCGATCGCAATCCGCGCTCGCTCTGCGCCGGACACCCTCACCGCAAGAACGCCTCGGGCAGACCGCCGTCTACGGGAATGAGATGGCCCGAGGTACAGCGGGAGCGCGGGCCGGCCAGGAAGAGAATCGCCTCGGCACAGTCCGCCGGATCGATGGGCTGATGCGTCAGCGTTCGCTTCGCGTAGAAAGTGGCAAGCAATCCGCGCAACTCTTCATCCGACATCGAGTCTTCGAAGGGGATCGAGTATTTCGTCAGCGATGCCCTCACCCGCTCGCGCGGAAACATCGTGGAGCCCTTCACGACGGTGGCCGGCGAAATTCCATTGACGCGGACCTTGGGAGCAAGACCCACCGCCAGTTCACGGACCAGGTGGCTGAGAGCTGCTTTGCTTACGTCGTAAGCTTCGCTGCCGCGCTTGGGAACGACCGCGTTCGCCGAGCTCGTTAGAACAACCGAAGACTCCAGACCCTGCGCCGCGAAGGTCTTCGCGACTTCGTCACACAACAGGTAATTCGCGGTGACATTTACTTCCAGCGTCAACGCCCATTGCGCCTCGGTGATCACTCCGTCCGCCGATGAGGGAAACAGAGCGGCCGTATTGATCAGGATATCCACGCCTCCGAAGGCCGCCACCGTCGCTTTCACGGCGTCGCGAATAGTTGCGCGGTTGCGAATGTCGACGCCGGTAGAAGCGACCGATTCTTTCGAAGAGACCTTGGCGAGTTCATCCGCGACGTGGGCCGCACCCTGCGTGTCGCGGTCCGCAATCATCACGTGAGCGCCGCGCGCCGCAGCCAACAGCGCCACCTCCCTGCCGATGCCGCTTCCCCCTCCGACGATCAACGCAATACTTCGGCTCAGTTCTTTTTCCGGAGGTTGGCGGCGAATCTTGGCTTCTTCCATGGCCCAGTATTCGATGCCGAACGCCTCGCTGAGCGGCATAGCCACATAATTGGTCACCACTTTGAAGGCGGCCGGCTGCATGCCTTCACCACACTGCGGAACAATTCCACCGGAAGTCCCGCCTTCATCCAGCAGGCTTGCGCCTTCCATTACGTGGATCGCATTGGTATAAAACTCGCCCACGATGCGCGCCTCGGTCTTTGACTTCCCGAAGCTGAACATCCCCAGGCCAGGAATCAGCACCACCGTCGGATTGGTGTCGCGCAGTGCAGGAGAGTCAGGCGTGGCGTGCGCATGATAGTAGTCGCCATACTGCACGCGATATTCGGCCAGAGACGTATCCATCCGATTCTTGAGCGCGTCGACGGTCTCGCCATCACTCCACGGCACAAAGAGCGGACGGATCTTGGTCCGGATGAAGTGATCGGGACAACTGGTGCCGAGAAACGCCAGGTCCTTCGCATGAGCAGCATTCACGAACGTCAGTACATCGACCGCATCACTGAAGTTCACGATCCAGCGTCTCTGTTCACTGACGCGGCCCCGCAGGTAGGGCGCAACCTCGGCGACAATCTCCGCGCGATCCGCCCGGGGTTTTACCGCAGTCCCTCCAAAGCGCACGTCTCCCTTGCGCTTTCCATGCTCCGCAATAAACCGCCCCAACTCATCAATCACAGTCAGCGTATTTACGTAGCAGGCCCGCTGCGTCTCGCCCCACGTGAAAAGCCCGTGACCACCCAGAACAATGCCGTCGCATCCTGGGTTCTGGTCTACCGCACGCTTCATCATCAAAGCCAATTCGAAGCCCGGCCGCAACCACGGCACCCAGATCAGCTTGTGGTGAAACGCGCGGTTGAACTCCTCCATTTTCTCTTTGCCATTGGCGGAGGCTGCGAGCGCAATGCCCCAATCGGGATGCAGGTGATCGACGTGCGGAAACGGAAGAAACCCATGAAGCGGTGTGTCGATGGATGCCGCCACAGGATTGCCCTGAAACGCGCACAGCGCATACATGGCGACCATGGAATCTTCCATCGCCTGGCCTTTGTAGAGCCGCTGCAAAGCCAGCAGCTTCTCCTGGTAGAGCGTGGCGAAACCTGCGCGCTTGATGCTGCCAAGGTCGCCTCCACTGCCCTTCACCCACAATGTCTTGACGGTCTGGCCGGTGAGCGGATCGATCTCATCGATCTTCGAGCTGGTATTCCCTCCGGCAAAGTTTGTAATGCGCAAGTCTGAACCGAGAAGGTTTGAACGATAGCGCAGCAATTCAGGCTCATCGAGTTTGTCGGCGACTGCCGGGTCCCAACGATCTTCAAGGAATTTAAGTGCGGGAGAAACAATCGATGCAACGGTCATAATCACCTTCCAGGTCAATGATTCGGATTTACCCTACCATGCCACGCCGGATTTAGATGGCCTTCGCCGCCACATCGGGCACAGCAGTTTCTGCATGTCTGCGTACGCGAGTCTTGGCGCGCTCGGCATTCTCGGCGGCCTGCGTCTCGGGCGTCACCACGTAGTGCCGAACATAATTGTACGGAGGAACGATATGGCCACGCAGCAGCGACACCCCGAGCTGAATCAGGCGCGGGCCGTAGGCCTCGGCGCCATGCGAAACCGATCCGATGATCGGGCTGTCCTTCGTGCGCATCTCCTCCAGCACCTCCGGAATGCAATCCTGACCGACAATGGCTACGTGACGCGCTCGGCCTAGTTGTCTCGCCGCGTCCAGGACACCAAGCGCGCTGGAATCGGTCGAAGCCGCTACCAGAATGCGCTGGGCCTTGTGGTGTTGCAGAAATTCCGTCATGGCGGCGCGGCTCGGCTCCCGCATGCCCCGGCCCTCGAGACGCACAAAGCGCTCGTGAGGAATCTCTGGAACGCGCTCGCGTACGCCCTCGAAGGCTCCGGTGATGCGGCTCTGCACAAAACTGCCGGCCTCAGAAAAGCCGATGCCGAGAACCCAATCGACTGACCCTTTCCACCTGGTCGCGGCATGCTTCGCCAGGAGAATCCCCGCTTCGTAACCAACTTCGAAATTGTCCACCCCGAAATACGTTGCGTTGGGGTGCGGCACATCGATGGCAACGAGTGGGATGCTTGCATCCTTGAAGATGTGTGCAATGTGCGGGCCAACGTGCTCCTCCACTTGAAATTCGAGGATCAAATCGATTCGTTGGCGAACAAACTCCTCCGCGTTCTTGATGGCGATATCGGGATCGTAACGATTGTCGAGCTGAATCAACTCGATGCCCGCCGCGGCAGCCGCCGCAGAAACGCTCGATGCAACGGCCACAGAAAATGGCATATCCCCGCTTTGCGCCGCGAAGCCAAAGCGCAACCTTCTCGGGCGGGAGACGAGCCGGTATTGCCCGTTCTGTCCCTGCGCGACATACCCCCGATGGACCAGTGTTTTCAGAATCCGATACACGCTGGTTTTTGAAATCTCGGTCTGTTGAAACACTGCCTCCAGCGTGATGGGGCCGCCGGTCTTCTCCAGGAGTTCGAGCACGTCGAGAGCCTTGGAAACGATGGGGATGACATATAACCGTTTCAGCTTTGGTTTAGACAACCCGCCCTACCTCCGCACAGACCGTGCCTTGATACCAGACGCGCTCGTTCACGCATACGAAGAAACGGCCGACCGTTTTCCGCCGCGTTCCACAGCGATGCGCTGCACATAGCCGCTCTCTGCGAGTGCCGACAGCGGGTTCTGCGGCAAGCCCCGCATCGCACGCCATTCGCCTACAAGAGGCCGCACATCGTTCCAGAAAGCGCCGCGGAAGAGCTCTTCGGCCGCAACCAACTCACATCGTTCTTGCAGGCGCTCAAGCTGTGCGCGATCGAGAAGAGCCGCCTTGAGCCACAGTTCCTGCGCGGTCATCACGGTCTGTACCATCGCCTCCATCTTGCCCTTCAGGTTGTGGCTCTGGTCGATCATGAAGGCGATATCCGGCAGAATACCGCCGCCCGACTGTTGGATTTCATGGAAGATGCGGAAGATCTGATACGGATCAATCGAACCTAAGGTCAAATCATCGTCCGCATAGCGCCGATCGTTGAAGTGGAAGCCACCCAGGATATTCGCGTGAAGAAGCCAGACCACGATCTGCTCGATATTCTGCGCGGCGTAGTGATGTCCCGTGTCGACTAGGACGCGCGCCTGGGGGCCGGCCTTGGTCGCCAGATGCGCCGCCATTCCCCAATCTGCGATGTCCGTGTGATAGAAAGCCGGCTCAAAAGGCTTGTACTCGATCAGTAGCCTCTGGTTTGAACCGAGGGCATCGTGACTTTTCCGCAATGCCTCTTCGAGCCACTCAAGACGCTTGCGCATGCTCTGGGTGCCGGGATAGTTCGATCCATCCGGCAGCCACAGTGAAACATCCCGCGAACCGAGCGCGCGCGCGAGGCCAACAGAATCGATCACATGGGCCACTGCCTGTTCACGTATCTCTCGGGACGGATTGCACAGCGAACCAAATTTGTATTCCTGATCCTGAAAAAGATTGGGATTGATGGACCCGGCCGCGACGCCATGCTTCGCAGACAGCGCGCGTACACGCGAAACGTCAGCAGCTCCGTCAGGAAGATCCCATAGAACATGCAAGGCAAGCGTCGGGGTTACGCCCGTCAGTTTGTGCACCTCGCCGGCATCGCTGAATTTCTCTTCGAGCGTGGAGGCTGCCGCCTCCTGCACAAACTTGCCGAAGCGTGTCCCGGTGTTCGCGAATCCCCAGGACGGGATTTCGATTTGAAACGAATCCAAGGCTGCGCATGCCCTTCCCTGGAGATCGGATTCCGACTTCATCTCTACCTGCCTTTTCAAAACTCAGCAACGTTTGATTTGGCCTGTCCAGGCTCCGCTGAACCAATCGACGAGGATCGCCGGACATCGTCTAGTTCGTTCTTATGAACGCGACCGGTCCCAGCAATCCAGAGGGGAGCAGCGGTGAGTTCGCCTTGTAGGGTTTGACGTCGGCGAAAGTATACGCGGTGGCGCCGGGCTGCTGATCGCCGATCAGCCGATTAACCCATGCATTCACAACCTTCACCTTGAGCTCGTTGGCGCCCGGCTTGAGAGCCGATGTCACGTCGACTCGATACGGAGCATGCCAAACGACACCGAGATCCTTCCCGTTTACAGAAACGCGGGCCAGATTCTTGACGTCGCCAAGATCAAGCCACAGATGCGCGCCCTTGGCAAACCATCCCCCAGACGCTTGCACCGTCTTCGTATAGGTGCCCTCACCGGAGAAGTATTTGATCCCCGGATCGGCGCTATCGCTCCACGATGCAAGTTGGTCTACGGTTGTTGTTGGCGGCGCACCTCTGCCCTGCTCGAAGGTGACCGTCCACGGCCCGGCGACATCCGCCACCTTCGCTTCATTCATCTTCGGCAGCTCGTGCGCTGTCTGCTTTGTCGATCGTTCGAAGACCACGAACACGGTGCCCCACGGCTCTAAATGGAGAGGCACGGTTGTACGCCCGTCGGATGCCTTAAAGGAAACTGGCTTCGTGGCTCCCGTCTCGGCGTACCAAAGCGCCGGTTCCCTGCCGGCCACGCGGAAGGTCGCGTCCACATCGGAAGCGCCATCGCCCCGGTTGTCGACAAAGTAGATATCGGCGCCGGGAAGTTTGCGGTGCACAAACTCAAGATGCGTGTCGGTTGATGGCTTTGTGTAATCGAAGTCCGGAGCAACATGCAAGGCTTCGAAAACCTTGCCCAGCTCCTGACCGGCATACACAGTGCCCTTTCCGACGGCATGAACGCCCGTTCCGTCTCCGAATAATTCGTCATTCAAGCGATGGAACTCTGCCTGATCGTCGACGAGACTCGGATCGTCCGATGGTTTTGGTCCGGCCACGGTGGCGCCGTCGTCCACCAGCTTGCGGATGGCGCGCAGCACAGCCAACGACATGTGCTGGCTGTACGGATCGAGTCCGAGTACGCGATAACTCATCCCGCTCTTGGTCGTGATCTTGCCATTCTCCACACTCAGCTCATGGATCAGTGCATCGGCATTGATGTAGTCGAAGCCATAGCCGGCCGGTACAGCGGGCGACTTGTGCCCAAAGATTGCGGTCAGGTTTGAGTCTTCGCCATAGAAGTAGAGCAAGTCCGCGCCAAAGTGACCTTGCTGCAGCAGGAAGCTGGTGCGCGCGAGGTAGTCGATCCAGGGACGCGCCTCTTCCGCCCAGGTTTCGTTGCGATTGAACCACTGCCCGAAGGGTCCCAGCGTGAGGCCAGGAGCCTTGCCAATGAGCGGCTGATGGGCCGATTCATGAATCACGATGCGATTGATGCCGTTCAGAAATTCCTGATCCGCGGTCGGCTTCAGTGTTACCGGCGACCAGGCCCAGGGCGCAGCAGCCGCGGTCATCGATTCCGCAGCCGCGAGATTCTGCCCATAGATATGGGCCACCGAGGCAGACTCACGATCGTCGGCGTTGTATCCATACATCTCTTTGTTGACGCCGGGCGATTGAGTCCACATGGCGCTCATCGGGATTTCATTGAACTTCTTCACTTCCATGCCATCAGCGACGAAGGCGCGCCCGTCTTCGTGCGATTCGCCGTAGTGGCCCAGATGCCACTCGTGCAGCGTGTCTTCGAGTTGGCCATAGTGCTCGTCCGCGATCAGGTCGGCGATGGTCTTGCGGAAATCCCATAGAAAGCGATCGCTGGCCTCGGCGCTCTCCACAACCTGCCCCGCAAGAACGGGCATCCACGGCACGGGATCGTACCCGCGGCGCTTGCGGAACTGCTCGAGCATGTGGTCAGTCCAGTTCTGCGAGCCGGCCTCCCAGCTGTCGTTGATGACGTAACGAATTCCGCGCGCGCCCATGAACTCCGGGCCCACGGTCTGCTTGTAGCTGTCGAGATATTTTTCCATGTATTGCTTCACGAAAGTGTGGTCGAGCTTGTCGACTTCGAGACCGGTCGCTTCTGCCGTGGCTGGATGATTGGTAATGCCGAGCAGAGAATAGCCGAAGCGAAGCACAACCCAGTCACCGGCAGGCGGTGTCCAATCGAGGGTGCCATCGGGTTGCATCTTCGACGTCAGATCAATGACATCGGACTTCTCCACCGCGTCGGCAGCGGCGACGTGCGGCGACGCGAAGCCGTACAGATCGGGCTCTGGAACAAACGCGGCTTTCTCTTCGAAATGGCTGACACGCGCGCCGGGATGAAGAACCAGTTCGGCGATGTCATAGCTCTTCGGTATCTGGTTGGCGCCGAATCCAAACGATGCCGGGTCGATTCCCTGTGCCCACGCAGGAAGCGGAGGCGGTGGCATCCGCTTAAAGGTCACGCGGAAATATTTTGCCGTGACAGCTGGAAACGACACCGTGTGCTCCGGCGCCTCGCTCTCGGGAAGCACGGCGATCTGCCGAAAATTCTGCCCGTCGTCACTGGCTTCGAGTTGCTTCTGCGGAGCTGCGATGCCCGAGAAAATTGCCACAAAGCGATTCGGCTCGGTCATCACGAGCGTCAACGCACGCATCGTCGTTGGTTCGGCAAACTCATACTGAATCCAGGCGCTCTCCCCCGCTGGTGGAATCAGAATTCCGGTCGTCTTGTTCAAATCGCCATCCGTCAATAGCGCGAAATCGGGCGTTCCGCCGCTCGCCGTCATCCGAGGATGAAGCGACTCCACCGGCACATCGGTCGAGGCGCGCTTGTAAGCGACAACGGCCGCATCGCTGTAAAACTGCGGAATCTGCTTGGCATTGTTGTTGAGGCTGATCTCTTCGTGGATCGAGACGTTTTGAAACGCGCCCGTATTCGAGGGCGGATGAGCCAGCACACCATGGAACGGCTTGCCGCCTTCGACAGGAGTCTCACTCCAGACATACTTCTTCATGCCCTGCGAAGCGGGAACCCACGGCCCTCCCGATTCGCTCCAACCCGGCGAGCCCGCGATTGCTTCTTCCATGCCAAGCTGGTCGGCGAGGGTCGTAGCGTATTTGAACGCATCTTTCCACTCCGGGGTCATATAGGCCAGGCGATGGTCCACTACTTGCGGAGTTTGCAGCGCGGCATCGAAGTTCTGAAATCCGGCAATCCCCGATCGATGCATCCATTCGAGATCGAGCTTGATGCCTTCCTTCGAAATGTTGCCGTTCATCCAGTGCCACCACACACGTGGTCGCGCGCTGTCCGGAGGATTCTCAAATCCACTCTTCAATGAATCAGTCGCTGTCTGGCAACGCGCGCAAGGAACCACAAAAGTTGCAGTCATCGCTGCTATCTGCATCCAGCCGGGCAACACTTTGAACATTTCTCGGGCCTCTCAAAATTTTCGATCGAGGTTTGACCGCTTCACCTGAAGCCGGACCAAGGACCATCCTGAGCGCAGGAATGAGGAAGCGGAACGTGCGCAATGATAGGGTCGCAACTTGCCTCTGTCAATCGGAATAAATTGTTTATCTATTGAAATGGCGGCTCCGGGACCTCGACAAGACTGAGTTTCTTCTCCCGATCATTTCCAGACAATGCCACGCTCTCGCTGTGGATAAACCGGGACCGCAGACGCGAAAATGCACCGTTATGAGGGCGACGACGCATCTGACGCCGAAACATCTCGGGTTAATCTAGGGGCACATCGACTTCTGAACGCCGTTGAATGTGAAAGCCCAGTGGATTCTAGAGCGCGCTGGAGAAATTCAGGAATGATCGCTTGGGCACGAGTGCCTTCGAGTTGCCCGCCCCGCGATTCATCCAGCCTGATCCGTCGATGCTGCTTCCTTGGCCGCGGCAGAACAACCCTCGGCTTGCAACGACCACCCATAAGGCAGGCGCAAACAACGAAAGGTGACGAGGAGCATGAAGCATTTTTTTTGGAGAGCTGCGACTAGGTACACGCTGTTGGCATTTGTATCGATCGTGTTGGCTTGTGCAGGCCAGGCGCAACAAACGCTGGGTTCAATCAACGGCACAGTGCTCGACGCATCCGGAGCTGCCGTGCCCGGAGCCACTGTAACCGCCACCAATACTGGAACCAACATTGAGGCGAAGACAATTTCGCAAGGGACCGGTTTTTATCAGATTTTCAACTTGCCCATTGGAGTCTACGTCGTCAAGGTGAGTCACGAGGGCTTTGAGTCGACTGCACTGACCAACATTCCGGTGCAGGAGGCCCGCGCGACAACGGTCAATGCCACCCTCAAGATTGGCGAGATCACGCAGTCGATTACCGTCACCTCGACGCCGCTCTTGAATGCAACCGATGCCACCAACGGCTACACGCTCGACAGCGCGCAAATCGACCTGACGCCGCTTGCGACGGGCAGCTTTACACAGGCCGCGGTCCTTTCTCCCGGTGTGAACGCAGAACTGCTCTCGAATCTCGACTCGAATGCCGGCCTCGGCAACCAGCCGATCTGGGCCAACGGGCAGCGCGACACGTCGAATACCTTCCAGGTGAACGGCGTCGATTCGACCAACCTTTTCAACGGCAAGAGTTCGAGCGGTGATTCCTCGCAAAGATACAACTTCAATATCGGAAGCGCCGCGACGGCAGGTGGAACGTTTTCGGTCGGCACTTCGGTGTACGGATCGAACGGCAACAGCCTTCCCTCTCCTCCTCCGGAGTTCATGCAGGAGCTTCGCGTCAATGCTTCGATGTATGACGCACAACAAGGTGCCACGAGCGGCGCGCAGATCGACGTCAATACCAACACAGGCACAAACAACTGGCACGGCCAGTTCTACGGCGGGTATGCGAACAACCTGATGAACGCCTCGCCTTTCTTTTTCAATCAGGCCTATCAACTCCGTCAGCAAGGCGTGGGCGTATTTCCTGAATCGCTGGTCAACCCGTGGCTTCGCCGCTCGACCGCTGGACTCACCCTGGGCGGGCCTCTGAAGACCAATAAGCTTTTCTTGTTTGTTGCCTACCAGCGCAGCGTGAACGAAGACAATGCAACGGGCGTCTCAGAGCTGAATTTGCCTAGCGGTCTCACCGACGATCGTTCGGTCTCGGGCTTGCTCAGTGCTGATGCGTCGTGGGGCTGCACCTCCAAATGCGTTACCGCCTCCACGATGGATCCGGTTGCGGTTGCGATTATGCAGGCGAAGATGCCAAACGGGCAGCTTCTGATCCCTTCTTCTCAATCCAGCGCGGCCTATAACCCGAATTTTCCGAATGCGTATTTGATCGGAACCTCTCGCTTGCAATCGGATCAGGGGACGATCTCGCTGGATTACGATGCGACCGAACGAGATCGCGTCTCGGCGAAGTACTTCTATCAGAATGCGCCGGTTACTCGTCCTTTCGGGTTTTCGAGCACGGTTGGTTTCCCGGTGACTGCGCACAATGGCGCGCAGGTCTTTTCGCTGGGCAATACGATCGCCATCGGTTCCAAGCTGAATTGGGAGCAGCGTCTCGGATTCGTGCGCATGGGTACATTCAGCGACTACAAGCAGACATTTGCCGGGGGCAACCTCGGTGTGGGAGCAGCGCAACCCGATAACCTCGTCGCTAATATTCTCCCAGGACTGCAAATCAACAACTTTGCCTACAACGATACGTATGCACCGCGCCTTTACCTTGGCCCTGCCGGTGTACCGGGCGCATTCGTCGACATGGGCTACTATCAAAACCGCCTGAATCCCTCGACGAACGTCATCTTCACCGCAGGCAAGCACACGATTGTCGCGGGTGGGGGCTACAGCTACACGCAACTCAACATCACCAACAACCGCACGGGCCATGCCCAAGCGGTCGTCGGCGGATTTGACAGTTTTCTGAAGGGCGCAGTGAAAAGCTCCAGTGTGGTCGAGAGTATCGATCCGACGACGGGTCGCAATAACGCGGATCGCTACTATCGCACCAATGAGATCAACGGGTACGTACAGGACAAGTGGCAGGCACTCACTAACCTCAGCATCACCGCCGGTGTCCGCTATGACTACCACGGGGGCATGACGGAAAAGTATGGCGACATGTTCAACTTCGATCCGGCGCTGTACGACGTGACCGGTACGACCACGACGGGCTTCAATGTGGTCAATTCCGGATTCGTGATTGCAGGAAACAACAAGCAGAACCCGACAGCAGGCGTTTCCCCGTCAACATTGAATGGACGCCAGTGGGGTATCTCACCCCGTGTCGGCTTCGCTTTTTCTCCCAAGGCTCACCACGGCAACCTTGTCATCAGTGGCGGAGCGGGCCTCTACTACGACCGCGGAGAACTGTTCACCTATCTCTCCCAACCCGCCGGCAGTTCGATCGGCGGTCCTTTTGGCGTGTCTGAGTCTTCGCCGTTGGTGAGTCTCGCCACCGGCAATTCCAGTTCGGGTCTCACGCTGGAGAACCCCATGGGAGACCTGGCTTTCGCGGCGCCTCCACAAGGCGCTTACGTTGCGCCAAGTTCAAACCCGGCAGTCATCAACCAGGCATTACAAGCACAGCTGAACCAGATGACCGGAGCGCCTGCGTCGGGATATTACGCGCAATACGGCAAGAATTGCAGCGGCTTGCAGGCCCAGGAGGGATACTTCCTCTGCACCACGCCTCTCAACTTCGGTGTCTACGACAAGAGCAACGTGTTGCCGTACACCATCAACTACACCCTGAATGTGCAATGGCAACCAGCCAGCACCCTGGCAATTTCCGTTGGGTTTACAGGCAACGGAGGCCGCCATTCGGTGATCCCGATTCCCATCAATGAGCCGGGCATCGCAACGCCGAGCAATCCCATCTGGGGCGAGACCGCAAGCTACGGCATGGAGGTCATGAACCAGAACGAGGATAGTGGCGCTCCCGACTACGACTATCTCCCGATTGCGGTTGAACCGTGGGCTACGTTTGACGCCGGCAATACCGACTTCAGAACTCCCTACGTGGGGTTCAGCCCCAATGCGGCGGACTTCAAGACCGTGGGACTTTCGTCCTACGACGCCCTGGAAACGCACATCGAAAAACGGCTCTCCCATCACTTCCAACTCGGAGGCAGTTACACCTGGAGCCATTCGCTGGATGAACAGAGCGATATTGGCCTGTTCTTTACCGGCGACAACCCGAATAAGCTTCACGACTCGTGGGCCTCTTCTGACTTCGACCGCAAACATGTGTTCAGTGCCAACTTCCAGATCGACGTACCCAACGCGACGCGGGAACACACGTTCGCATCCTACTTCACCAACGACTGGCACCTGACCGGCATCGGTATCCTGCAAAGCGGCGAACCTTGGTCGCTGTATGAGTTCTACGGTGCGGTGGGCAGCATCAATTTTGGAAACTTCCCAACCCTCATGAACCCTGTGCTCGGCATCAAGGATCCTTCGCATCCCAAGAGCGCACTCACCGGCAACCCGGGACGGTTCCGTGATCCCTCCGGAAACTACATTCCGTACATTGATCCGAGTCAGATCGCGATCAGCTATCTGTCGCCGGGCAGCAATGGCATTCCGGTTTCAACGGGCACCGATCCGTCGGATATCTACCAGACGGCGTTCAACGTGGGGCAACGCAACATTTTCAGGCAGGCTGCTCAAAAGCGTCTTGATCTTTCGGTCCGCAAGCGCTTCAAGATCACTGAAAAGATAAGCATTCAATACGAACTGAACGCCTTCAACGTGACAAACACCACGAGCCCCGATATCCCGCAGGACCAGGCGCAGATTCGCCAGAATAACGGTTGTTCGGCTAGTGCGATCGCTTCTTTCGGCGGCGAGAACAATTGCGGCGAATTCCGCAGCTTCCTCGGCTATGGCCAGATCGTGACATCGGCCAATCCGACCGATCAACGGTCGGCCCTGACCAACCTGGATCAGGTCCCGTTCGCAAACGGAACAGGAAAGTCGACGCAGCTTCCCTTGGCGTTGGGCAACGGCAACTCCTACTGCAACGCCAATGTCTACACTGCGGGCACCACGACCTGCCCCAACAATGCGGCTAACTTTGGCTCCGTCACTGGAACCATCGGCGGCGCCAGGGCATTCACCATGGGCCTGCACGTAGCTTTCTAGGCTCGACGGACGTGTCGAAACCGGGGACCTTCGGGTTCCCGGTTTTTTGTGGGGTATAAGACCAAGCCCTCGCAGGAGGGGGATGGCTAAACTACGACGAACCATCCGCATTTCTTTGGAAGGATCGTTGTTCTTGGAAGGTTCTTGAATGTCTGGCTGAAATCTTTGGTGGGCAGTGAGGGACTCGAACCCCCGACATCCTGCTTGTAAGGCAGGCGCTCTAACCAACTGAGCTAACCGCCCACATGCGGCGGCAGGACCATGGCGGCCCTGCTGTCATCATACCAGTCCCGATCTTTTTAACCGCACTTCAAGCGCCCCAATGCACCGCGGTATACACTTGGCCCGTGACCCGGCTTATTGTGAACGCAGACGACTTTGGCCTCACTGCCGGAGTCAACCGCGGAATTGTCGAGTTGTACCAGGCCGGCGTGCTGACCAGCGCGACTCTGATGGCAAAAGCGGGCGCGACCGAGCAAGCCATTGCACTGGCTCAAGCCAATCCCGCTCTTGGCGTGGGTTGCCATGTCGTCCTCGTGGACGGGGAGCCGGTTTTGCCGGCGAGCGAGGTACCCACTCTCGTCGAAGAGCGCACCGGCCAATTCCACCCTAAACTCACGTCTTTCCTCAGGCGCCTCGTCACCGGCCATGTACGTGCCGACGAAATCGAGGCCGAAGCTTCTGCGCAGATCGCCCTGCTCAAGAGCCGCGGCCTGCACCTGACCCACATCGACACGCACAAGCACACCCACATGTTCCCTGCTGTCTTGCGGCCGGTCTTACGGGCCGCGCGCGCCGCAGGCATCCGGGCGGTGCGCAATCCCTTCGAGCCGGAATGGGCGGTGCGCGCTACCCCGCGGGCATCCATCGTGCGCAGCGCGGAGGTCTACGCGTTACGCCGATTCGGTCCGTACTTCCAGCGCATCCTCCATGAAGAGGGCTGCTCCACCACCGATGGAACCATCGCCGTGGCAGCCACCGGAGTCGTCAACACGGATACGGTGCGTTCTCTGCTCGAGAAGCTTCCCGTCGGTACGTGGGAACTCGTTACGCACCCCGGCTATCACGACCCTGACCTCGACCAGGTCCGCACCCGCCTTCGCGCCTCGCGCGATATCGAGCGTCTGGCTCTCCCCGTAATTCGCGACTTCTCTGCGATTGAGCTCATTTCGTTTGCCGGTCTCATTTCCCCATCCCGACCCGCCGCCGTCATTTAATCTCAGGTTCTGCATCCTCCCTTCGCTGGGATACGTCCAAAGCGCAGGCACACACAACAACAACGAACGGAGCGACACGGCGCCATGCGCATTGGCATCACCTGCTATCCCACGTATGGCGGCTCGGGTGTGGTGGCCACCGAGCTCGGTATCGAACTCGCTGCCGTTGGCCACGAAGTTCATTTCATCTCGTACTCACAGCCCTTCCGCCTGACCGGCCGCGACAACGGCATCTTCTATCACGAAGTGCCGGTCTCAAACTATCCCCTGTTCGAGTTCCCTCCCTACGACCTGGCGCTGGCCTCGCGCATGGCTGAGGTTGCGGAGTTCTATGATCTCGATCTGCTGCATGTCCACTATGCGATTCCCCACTCGGTGAGTGCCCTGCTGGCCCGCCAGATGCTCGCAGCGCGCGGAAGACGCCTGCCATTTGTTACCACCCTGCACGGCACCGACATCACCCTCGTGGGTCTCGATCGCAGCTATCTGCCCATCACGCGCTTCTCCATCCAGCAAAGCGATGGCGTCACCAGCATTTCAAAATATCTGAAAGAGAAGACCGTCGAAGACTTCGAAATTGAGCGGCCCATCGAAGTCATTCCCAACTTCGTTAATTGCGATGTCTACACACCGTACAAAGACGAAGCGGTTCGCGCCGAAGCACGTCGCCGGTTCGCCGACCCGGGCGAAGCGATTCTGATCCATCTATCGAACTTCAGGCCGGTCAAGCGAGTGGTCGACGTGGTCAAGGTCTTTGCCAAGGTGGTCGAGAAGGTTCCGGCGCGGCTGATCCTGGTGGGCGACGGTCCTGATCGCTCGGCTGCCGAATGGCTGGCGCACGAATTGCAAATCAACGACAAGATCCACTTCCTGGGCAAGCAGGAACGCGTCAACGAGCTTCTTCCCCTGGCCGATCTGATGCTGATGCCGAGCCAGCTCGAATCCTTCGGACTGGCGGCTCTCGAAGCGATGGCCTGCCGCGTTCCGACGATCTCCACGCGGGTGGGCGGCGTGCCTGAGCTGATTGACGACGGTGTGACCGGATTGCTTTATTCGGTTGGCGATGTCGACGGAATGGCCGAGGGGGCGATTCGATTGCTCAAGAATCGCGGCAAGCTCGAGGTGATGGGCGACGAAGCTCGAAAAACAGCGCGGTCACGCTTCTGTTCAACGCTGGTGCTGCCGCTCTATGTCAAGTATTACGAGCAGGTGCTCGCCACCGCTCCCTAAGCGACAACGTCATCGCTCGTCTGCGCTCGATTCGATTTCTACGCTGGGCAGAAAGCCGATGCTCTCCCAGAATGTGCGGACCAGGGACAGCGCCTCAGGCGCGGTCGAACGCGTGGCGCGAAGCAGAATGGGGCCGGGGTTGTCCGTCATCGCCGCTAGTTCTCCTGCTTCGGCCACGATGGCCAGGCATTTGTCGGCACGATAGGTGCACGCCGCCAGATCTCCAATCGAGAGTCGGGTCGTTGGAGTCGCCAGTACGGTCCGCGGGGGCGCCATACGATCGAGCAGGCAAAAAATCTCCAGCTTCGATTCAAGCTCGTCGGGCACGCAATCGATGGCCAAGTCGGCCTCACGCACGGCGTCTTCAATGGTCGAAACAAACGCCACCGCAGGAAGAGCCTCTGCGCTCAGTTCCTGGCGCAATGCCTCGCGCGCATGATGCAGGTTGGCGGGCATCACGTCTTCAAGAGCGACGCGATAGCCTGCGCGTGCCGCCCGAAGAGCAAGCGACCTGCCCAACGGTCCCGCCCCGATAATTCCTACGGTGGTCAAAGGAGAGGTTTACTTGGCTTGCAGAGCCTGCAGAACTTCTTCGGCGTTGGGTTTCGAGTTGGTCAGATGTTCGGCGACGCGCGCCCGTTCATCCTCAGAGAGTGTCGGCACAAAGGCCAGAATACGTCGCAAGGTCACAGAAACATCGTCAATGTAGTTCATCAAACGGATCGCTTCACCGGACAGCGGCATGAATATCCTCGTGGTTTGGAGTAGCTCTCATTGTAGGATCTCGCGCTGGCTTAGGGATAGGGCGAGGTACCTCAATCGAAAAGGACGCCGCCGCTCAGTTCAGTTCCCGCACCCAGATATTTCTGAAGCTGATGGGCTCACTCTTGTCCCCATGCGCCTGCAGTTTGATCGGCGCCTTGTCGTACTTTTTGTAGAACGGCTGCCCGATGTAGAGCGTCTGGCCCTTCAGCTCAAAGTGGTTCTCGACGAGCACGCCATTGAGGAAGACCGTGGCGTAGGCAGGCGTTTTGACTGTGCCGTCATCGTTGAAGGTGGGCGCGATCCAGACCACGTCGTAGACGTTCCACTCGCCGGGTTTGCGCATGGGGTTGGCCAGAGGAATGCTCTGCTTGTAGAGACTGCCCGCCATGCCGTTGACGTAGGTTTTGTTGTTGTAGGAGTCGAGCACCTGCAACTCGTAGCCCGCATCGCCGGGTCCGGTGGAAGCAAGAAAAACGCCGCTGTTGCCGCGTGCCTGGCTGCTGCCCGTAATGTTCTCCGGAATTCTCCACTCGATGTGCAGCTGATAGTTCTCGAAGGAGCGCTTTGTTTCGATGTTGCCTGCGCCCTGCTCCTTGCTCACCGTCAGAATGCCGTCGTGGACCACCCAGCGCGCCGGCGAATGGTCCTGCGCCGACACCCATTCGTCTTCATCCTTGCCATCAAAGAGGATGATCGCATCTGACGGAGGCGTTGAAACGGTTGTGCCGGGCGTGACGACTTTGGGCTCCGGCTGCCAAATTTCCGTGTCTTCCGGTTTGGGCTTCTGCTGCCCGAGGACAGGAAGAGCAAGGGAGGCAAAGAGTGCAATGTGGGCGGCGTTTCGCAAAGAAATCTTCATGACGGAGATCAGCATACACCCCGGCACCTGCCCCGGTGTGAGGCCTTCAGCCATCCAGATCCAACGTTTTACCGCAGGCTGGCCGGTGGCGGAGCGACCGCCGAAAGCTCCTTGAAGATGGACTCGGAAAGGCGCAAGCCCGCCGCTTGAACGTTCTCTTCAAGATGCTCCACCGATGACGTACCCGGAATGGGGAGCGTCACCTTTGAACGCTGCAACAGCCAGGCCAATGCAACCTGTAATTGGGTTACGCCGCGTTCGTTGGCCACCCTTTCAAGCACATCGTGCGCTTGTCGATTCTGCCCCAGCGGAGCCCACGGGATAAAAGCGATCCCATGCTTCTCGCAGTGCGCAAGCAGAAAGTCCCATTCGCGATCGGCAAAGCTGTAGCGATTCTGTACCGAGACAATAGGGACGATCTTGCGAGCTCGCTCCAAGTGTTCCAAGGTCACGTTCGAAAGCGCGATGTGACGAATCTTCCCTTCCCCCTGCAGTTGGGCCAGGGTCTCCACTGAGGCGTCGAACGAAACGGCGGGATCTGGAATGTGCAGCTGGTACACATCGATTCGATCCAGCCGCAGCCGTTTCAGGCTGCCTTCTGCCGCCTCGCGCAAGTGCTTGGGGCTCGCGTTGTGGATCCACTGCCCGGGCCCGACACGCTCCCATCCACCCTTGGTGGCGATCACCACGCCCGCCGCATAAGGCGCCAGGGCCTCTGCGATCAGCTCTTCTGAAACATAGGGCCCATAGGAATCGGCGGTATCGATGAAGTTGACACCGAGCTCGACGACACGCCGCAATGTCGCCAGAGCGGCGGGTCGATCCGCGGGCGGTCCCCAGATTCCTTTGCCAGTAATGCGCATTGCGCCATAGCCAAGTCGATTCACGGTCAAATCGCCCAGCTGAATCGTGCCCGCGGCTGCCGCGGAAAGGTTTTGCACTGCCATGCTGAAAATCTCCTCGTTCCATAGGATGAAGGAACGACGCCTCGGGTGCAAAGGAGAATTCTTCGAGCGCACACAAATCACATTGAAGGGGCCGCAAACACTGAAGCGGCCACCCTCCCACAAGAGTGACCGCCCCGATGCATTCCGGTCTTTCGTGCATGCCGCCGGAAATTCGTTAACGCCTTTACTTCACGTCGAACCTCATCTTTTGCGGATTTTCTTCATCTCAAGGTCCATCCTCTTCGGCGCTTCTTCATATTTGCGGGGATTTCGTCTTAGAGCGTCCGCTTGAACAGCGGTGTCGCGATCAGCAAGGTGCCAATGCCGAAAACAAACAAGAACAGCAAGTCAGATCGTATGGCCGTGAAGCCTCCGTCCTTGAGCAGAACTGCCTGAAATCCGTGAATCGAATACGTGAACGGATCAACGACGGCGATGGCCCGCAGCCATTTGGGAAACGCAGAGATCGGATAAATTGCGCCCGAGGGAAAGAAGAGTAGCGTGTTCAGTACCCCGAACATGGCGCGCGGAACCAGCGGATCGTCGACCCGCACCATCATCAGGAACATCATTCCGTTGAACGCGATCGACGTGCCTAGAATCAGGAGAAGCAGCTGCAGTACAGCCATTGGATGAAAAATAACGCCGAGTCCAGACATCAGGGTCCCGATGACCGTGAGGGAGATGCCGCTGAGAACGGCTTTGATCGCGCCTGCAATATTCAGGCCCATCACCAGTTCAAGCTTGCTGATCGGCGTCACGAGATAGCCTTCGTGGACACCCCGGGCCTTGTCATCGATGTACAGCATGCCGCCACCGATCATCACCGAGATGTACATCGCCAGGGCGATTGAACCCGACAGCAGAAACTTCATGTACTCCACGTAAGGATAGAGTTCGATCACTTCAAGCGCGACGGTCTTCGCCACCCGCCCCTGGATCACGGGCTGGTTCATCGAGTCCACCACCGACTGCATCTCTCCTTCGAGAGCTCCACTTTTGAACTGATCCGAGTTGTCGACGACCATGCCGATATTCGGTGCGTCCTGCGCGTAGACCCGGCGCGAATACTGGGCAGGAATGATGACCGCAGCATCGACGCGGCCCGTGCGCACATCTTCCCGTGCCGTGCTCTCATCGTCGTAGGGAATGGTCCTGAAAGTCGCGATATTGACGGCGATGGCGTCGAAGGCTTCCTGCAGCTTGACCGCTTGTGGACCGTGATCGTAATCCACTACGGCCACGCGCGCATTGCGAATTTTTCCCCCGAAGGCATTGCCCAGAATAATGAGCTGCACCAGCGGCAGCATCATCGACATGATCATGAGAACGGGCGAGCGAAAGAACTTGCGCATCTCGCGCTCGACAATAGCGAACATCCTGTTCATGGCTGTGCTCCTGGCCGGGGAGGCATGATAAAGACCGCCTTCACCTGTTCATCGCGGAGCTGGCGGCCGGTGTAGTGAACAAAGACGTCGTCGAGAGAAGTGTTCTGTACGCTGAGCGACGTGAGCTGCTCGCCCAGTGAAGCTGCCATTTCAACAAGCTGCGTGGTCGTCTGCGAACCGTTCGACGTCAGCACGCGATACACACCCGCCGATTGCGACTGCACCTCGGTCACGTTGGGCAGAGCTTCGAGCCGCGCCTTCCATTCGGGGTCTTCGCGATTGAACTGAACTTCAACGACATTGGAACCTGGGACACTTTGTTTCAGTTCCGCCGGGGTTCCCAGTGCCACCAGGTTGCCATGATCGACAATGGCGATGCGATCACAGAGACGGTCCGCCTCTTCCATGTAGTGCGTCGTGAGCAGCATGGTGAGGTTGCGCGTCTTCTTCAGGTTGTTGAGCATCTCCCACACCGCAATGCGAGAGACAGGATCGAGTCCGGTGGTCGGCTCATCGAGAAAGAAGATGCGCGGATTGTGAACCAGCCCGCGCGCGATCTCCAAACGTCGCCGCATACCGCCCGACAGAGTCTTCGTCTGGGCGCCGCGCCATTTCATTAGATCGACCGCTTCGAGGACCTCGGTGATATTTTTCTCCCGTTGCACACGAGGCACGCTGTAGAGCTTGGCATAGATGCTAAGGTTCTCTTCGACGGTCAGATCAGGATCGCTGGTCAGAGCCTGCGGAATCACGCCGATCATCCGACGCACCTCATCGGAATTTTTCGTCACGTCGTATCCGCCTACGATGGCCTTCCCGCTGGTCACGGGGATGAGCGTCGTCATCATGCGAATCAGCGTGCTCTTGCCGGCGCCATTCGGCCCCAGAAGGCCGAAGATCTCGCCTTCTGCCACCTGAAAGTTGACGCCCTTCACCGCCTCAAAATCGCCGTAGCGCTTGACGATGTTCTCCACCGCAATCGCTGCAGTCGCGTCCGCTTTGGCGGTGCCGTTCCAACCCGGAGGAGTCTCCGTTTTGTGGATCGCCGCATTCATTGCTTCACCAGCTTGCTTTTGGCGATATAGACTTCCGCGATCATCCCCGGAACATAGCGTTCTTCTGGATTGGGGATCAGAAGCTTGATCTGCACGGTCTTGATGTCGCGCTTGCGGCCCCCATTGATGTCCCGCTGCGTTGCAAAATCGGCGAGGGACGATTTGGCAATCACTTTGCCTTGCACGCTCGCGCCGCTCGGCATCACTACTTTGAGACTGTCCCCCAGCTGCACAGAGTCGGCTTGCGTCTCAGGCAGCGGTGCATAGACCCATGTCTGCGACAGGTCCATCACGGTCGCGATCGTCCCCCCTGCGGCCAGCACTTCTCCTTGCCGCGCGGCCAGCACATTCACTTTGCCGGTGACGGGCGCAAACACCTGGGCATAGCCAAGCTCGACATCGGCCTGGTCGGCGAGTGCCTGCGCATTCTGCACGAGTCCCCGCGTCGAAGCCACGGTCTTTGCCGAAACCGATGCGAGCAGTTCGTGAGCCTTCGCCTGCTTCAGAGCGGCTTGCGCAGCCGAGACGTTCTGACGCGCCGTCTCCAGGGCGGCCTGTGTAGCCTGCAGGCTCGTCACGGACTCATCCTTCGCTTGCTCACTCACGATGCCCTGCTTGGCCAAGGCAACTGTACGCACCGTGTCGGCTTGCTGGTGCGCGAGATTGGCTTGCGCCTGCGCCAGGGTCGACTCGGACGCCATCAGCTGAGCCTGTGCGTTGACCGAGGCGCTCGATACCTCGCCCTGATTCTGCCGCTCGGTCTCCATCGTCTCGCCGAGCTTCGAACGGTTACTCGCCACGGTCGCTTCAGCGGCTTTGCGCGCCGCGGCCAGGTCGTCGCTCTCAATGACCGCGATCAGCTGGCCTTCTTTGACTGCTTGCCCCTCTTCCACTGAAAGGTTCTGAATACGCCCCGGAATCTTGGCGCTTACAAGTACCTCGTTGGCATCCACTGTGCCGATGAGCTTCAGATCACTCGGCTCCCGCGCGGTCATCAGAAACCAAATCAGCGACCCTACCGTGAGCAGCCCAAGAATCATGAAAACTCTATTTCGTGCGTTCATCGTTCCTCCCGAACATAAGCCGATCAGTATTCACTTCGGGCATCGGCGAATCAGCCAAGACTTGTGCGGCGATCGCCGCGCCCCGTTGCCGATCGGTAAAGATCGCCTGCCCCAAAAACTCAACCAAAGACGTGCGACGTTGTGCCAGCGACTCGGGAGCAAAAGGCTCCGTCGACATTAACATCCGCCAAACTGGTGCGCTGAGAAAGTAGAAGACGTTTGCTCCCAGCGTTGCGAGGTGGATTTGGAGCCAATCTGCGTGGATCAGTTCGCCCGACTCGATTCCCTCGCGCACCATCTCCTCGTACATGGTGAACGCGGGCGCGAAGACTCGTTTGACCAACACCGGGAGCGCACCCGATTCGCCTTTGTGCAGGCGAATCATCTCCTGCTGCATCAGTCCCTGGAATTCGTGCTGGGTAAGAATGCGATCGAAATGCTCGAGTGCCGAACGGACGACGCGTTCGCCCGCCGAGCACTCGCGCAAAAACACCGCAAGAGTGCGGTCGCGAATCTTGGTCGCGATCATTTCGAGAGCGACGAGATAGAGATTCTCTTTGCTGTCGAAGTAGTAGTAGAGCAGCGCCTTGTTGACGCCTGCCGCCTGGGCAATGCGATCGGTTCGAGCGCCTGCCAGGCCATGCGCGGCGAATTCGCTCAGGGCCGCATCGAGAATACGGGTGCGCGTATCGGCTGCGCGATCAGAGACGAGTTGTGTTGGAGTGGTCGCCATTTTTTGGTTAACTGGTTAGTTAAACTAACCAGTTAGTAAAATAGCTCAACCAGGAGGGTCGCGCAAGAGGCTGCGAGAAATAATCTATCTGTCTTTATTATGAGATTGTTACGGGCGGTAGAGCCTTAGACGAACCAGTTGTGTTCGTTGTCGGGTTCGGCTTCTGGACCAGTAGCCTCGGCTTGCGAGGCCACCTGTTGGGGCTTTTTCGGCTGGTTTTCCGGGTTCTTATCCCGAGGAGCGTCCTCGCTTGAGGAATACGCGTCGTCATTCGCCTTGGGCGACGAGTCGACCTCGAAACGCGGGGAATCGTCGCGCTCAGCCTTGCGGCCGCTCGATAGTCCTATGGAGCGAATTCCAGTAATTGGCCCGAGATCCATGATCTCTCCCTCGTGCCCTCGGTCTCCCCCGGCGCTTAAATCAGGCTCCTCTTCCCTTCGGTCCTGCAGCCATCGGGGCTTTGGGCGTGCTCCCCACAACCCCTCTATCGGCCACTGTGCCAAAAACATTAGCCTTTGCCAAGACTTCTCGATGCCTTTGGAGCATCCTCCGACACCTCCGGAAGCGGATCCAGTAGCCGTGGGCCAGCCCCTTCGGCCGACAACCGATCGAATGGGTTGCGCAGCGGACAGACGCCCAGGGAGAGACAACCGCAGCCGATACAGCTATCCAGCTGATCGCGCAGCCGAGTCAGTCGCTGAATGCGGTCGTCGAGGCTCGAACGCCAACGCGTAGAAAGCTGCTCCCATTCAGCCTCCGTCGGTGTACGCCCGTCGGGCAGCGCAGCCAGTGCCTGGCGAATCTCCGCCAGCGGAATCCCGGTGCGCTGGGCCACCTTGATGATCGCCACCCTCCGCAGCACTTCGCGCGCGTACCGTCTCTGATTGCCGGCATTCCTCCAGCTTTGAATCAAGCCTCGCGCCTCGTAGAAATGGAGCGTCGAGATGGCGACTCCGCTGCGTGCGGCGACCTGGCCCACGGTGAGTTGTTTCGGAAAGGCTTCGGGACCGGGCATTTTCATGTGCAGACCTCTTGACCTCAACAATACTTGAGGTTTTAGTCTGAATACAAGAGCAGCTTGAAGGAGATAGTGGAAAGGTGAATGCCTTGATCAAAATTGGACTCATTTACGGTTCGGTGCGCACGGGACGCTTTTGTGACCGCGTTGCGCAGTGGGCAGGCCAGGTGGCGGCCCGTTCTGGATTTGAAGTGGAAGCAATCGATCCCGCGGAACAAGATCGCGACCAGAGTCTGCAGCGTCGCATCGGCGCCTGTGACGGATTTGTCGTCGTGACGCCGGAGTACAACCATGGCTATCCCGCGCCATTAAAGGCACTCATCGATTCCGTCGGGGTCGAGTGGCAGGCCAAGCCCGTCGCTTTTGTTTCGTACGGCGGTGTTTCAGGCGGATTGCGCGCAGTCGAACAACTCCGTCAAGTCTTCGCAGAACTCCACGCCGTCACAATCCGCGATAGTGTGAGCTTTGCCGGTGCATGGGAACAATTCGACAGCACGGGTGCGCTGCTGCAACCGGAACGAGCGGAGCGATCGATGGATCGCATGCTGTTGCGGTTGAAATGGTGGGCTCTCGCGCTGAATTCAGCACGCGCCGCGTCTCCCTATCCGGCTAGCGTGTGACCGAATCGGCCAACGAAGAGCTCTCTGGCTGCATCAACCCATGTCCAAATACAACCGGTGCTGCGAAAGCCGATTGGGCCGGCCTCAGCAGCGTCATCGCTTGGGCGAGCGTGAGTCCGGCAGGTACCGCGGCGAAGCCGCCACGCTCCTCGCTGGTCTCGCGCGCAATGGTCTTGAGAAACAAGGCCCGCCCGCTCATGTGAATTTCCAGGCGCTCGGTCTTCCAATCCGTGCTGCTCACCTGCGTTCGCTGCAAGCGAAACCATCCGCCTTTGTAGAGTCGCCCCAAAAGCCCGTATCCAAAATCGACGTTCTCCTGGAGTTGCCCCTCGAGTCGAACCAGGTGCTTGCTTCGTGCATCGATCCAGAGTTCACCGCGCATCGCATGAAAGATGCGTGTTTCGATCGTGCGCGCCTGGTATGCGGGATTCGGCCGGAAATGCAGATGAAAACGGCCGTCTTGCAAGGCTGCGTCCTCGTAGACAAATGCTTCGGGCAAGAGGGCCAGGATCCGGCTGATGCGCTTCTCGTCGTCGGTATAGTCCTGGCGCCGGCGTGCCTGCTCCGACGGCGAAGTCAACAGATGGTTCAGGCGCTCCTGTTCCGCCCGTTCCTCTTCAACACTGAGTGGATGCCCGTCTGTCGACCGCAGCAGATTCAGCGGCCCGTCGGCAGTCTCGACCTGCTCAACTATTCGAATTTCTTGCTGCGCTCTCTTTGCGATCCAATAGCGCCAGTAGCCGTGAAGCTGGTGGTCATGCAGTTCGTTGTACACGACCTCGCGCACCAGTCGGTCAGGCGACCGCAGCTCCGGGGCCTGAGGCTGAGCAGCGGCAAACAGAGCCTTGGCCAGCAGCATCGGTACAATCCACCGCGCATTCGTCATCACGTCTCCGGAAAGAGAAAGAGAAGGATTGAGGGCCTGCGCCAGTATGACCATACGCCCATGAAGAATCGACCGTCTGTGGATGAAAAAGGCAAAAATATCGGAAACTCGCTCCTTAACACCCCCAACAGACGAATCAAGTTATGCAACGAAGTACTGCGGCGATCCCCTTGCTACACTGGCTCCATGCAAGACGAATTGGAATTCCGACGCGCGGCCGAGAAAGCTCTCGAGGATCTGAAGAAGTACCTGATTGCGCGCGAAGAAGACGACGAGGCGGGCTTTGAAGTGGAAGAGCAGAACGGCGTCCTGAACGTGGTCTTCGAGGAGCCGCCATCCAAGTTTGTCATTACGCCCAATACGCCGGTCCGGCAGATCTGGATCTCCGCCCTGGCCACAAGCTTCAAGCTGGATTGGGATGAAAAGTCGAGGAGCTTTGTGCTGCCCCGCACAGGAGAGAAGCTTCAACCGCTTGTCGACCGGCTGGTGGCTGAAAACAAGGCGCAATAGCGATCTATTTTGCGCGGTACAAAAGAGAAAGCGGGCTCGGCAATCCCGGACCCGCTTTCTCTACCCGCGAGATTTACTTCAACGCGTAAATCGTTTCCAGTTCTTTTTTGGCCAGTGCCTCCGGCAGCGGCGCATACGACAGCGCCTCCACTTCGCCTTCACCCGACTTCACGATCCAGCTCAACATATCTTTCAGGATTTTGCGATTGGTATCGTTGCTGCCCGAAGCTGGAATGAGCAGGTAAGTAAAGCTCGAGATCGGATAGGCATCTGCGCCCGACGCGTTGGTGATCGAAATACGATAGTCAGCCGGCATCGTCTTGACGCTCGCAGCCGCCTCGGTCACACCGGGAATCGAAGCCTTGACCCAGTTGCCGGCCGCATTCTTCACCGTCCCGAACGGAATGTGATTCTGCAGTGCATAGATCAGTTCGACGTATCCGATGGCTCCGGGCATCTGGCGAACCAGGCCTGCGACGCCTTCGTTGCCCTTGCCACCGACGCCTACGGGCCAGCTGGGTGACGTTCCTTTTCCCGGACCGCCCGCCCATTCAGAACTGACCTTGCTGAGGTAGTCCGTAAAGATGAAGCTGGTGCCCGAACCGTCGGAGCGATGCACCACGATGATCTTCTGGTCAGGCAAATGCGCGCTGGGATTGTCTTTCGCAATGCGCGGGTCGTTCCAGTTCGAGATCTTACCCAAATAGATGTCGGCCAGCACGTCGCCGCTAAAGCGCACATCCGTCGCGCCAGGCACGTTGTACACGGGCACTACTGCGCCAAGCACGGTCGGAATATGGAGCAACTTGACCTTCGAGGACGACAGCATATCGTCCGTCATCGGCATATCCGAGGCTCCGAAATCGACGAGCCCGCTGGTCACCTGGCGTATGCCGCCGCCCGAACCGATGGATTGATAGTTGATCTCTACGCCGGGATGTGCGGCGCTGTACTCACTGAACCATTTCGAGTAAATGGGGTACGGAAAAGTCGCACCCGCTCCGGTGAGTTTCTGGGCCTGAGCAGTGCTCAGGGTGAACGCCAACAGTCCGACAGCGCACAAAATCTTTTTCACGGCTAGCTCCCTTGCGTATTAGTTGCCGTGTCCGATTGTCTACGTCGAATGTTACGGGGGCTTTAATACCGGATAGGTTTTAAGGCCATCTTTGCCAATGGACAGGCAAGATCCATGCGGTTTAGGCGATTCAGCCGAATCACTTGAGGGGGATGGAGCCCGTGAAGGTATCGCGGTTCAGCCGGCAGGGCGCAGAGAGGTTGCGGGCTCTGTCTCTTCGGCGACGGCATGCGGGCGCGGAGCCAGCGGCAAGGTGAAGTGGAAGATTGCCCCCGAGCCGAGCTCGCTTTCGGCCCAGACCCGGCCCCCATGCGCTTCAACGATATGTTTCACGATCGCCAGTCCCAGTCCGGTGCCTCCGGAGTCCCGGGACCGTGCTTTGTCGATCCGATAAAAGCGTTCGAAGATGCGACCGAGGTGCTCTGAGGCAACACCGGGACCAAAGTCCTGCACGAAGAACTCGACTTCATTCTCCAGCGGCCGGCCGCCGACGAGAATCCTTTGTCCCGTTTTGCCGTACTTCACGGCGTTTTCGATCAGGTTTCCCAGCACCTGGTTCATCGCGTCGGGGTCGGCCATCACGGCCACATCGGGAGCGCCGGCAGAGTCCAATGCCAGCTCAGAATCGACAACAATGCCGCCGAGCGATTCGATCGCGTCCTGCACCAGCGCACTGGCCCTGATGGGCTGCACAGCGAGCTTGTAATCAGGACTCTCGACGCTGGCGAGCGCGAGCAGGTCCTCCGTAAGGCGGTTCATGCGGCTCGCATTCTTGTGGATAATGCCCAGAAACTCGCGCGTGGTCTCGGGGTCTGCCACCTCTTCCTCGACCAGCGTTTCAACATAGCCCTGGATCGATGTCAGCGGGGTGCGCAGCTCATGGCTCACGTTGGCAATGAAATCCCGGCGCGATTTTTCCGCAGCTTCAATGCGCGTTACATCGTGCAGCACCGCAATCGCTCCACCGGACGGCAAGGGCGCAGCGCTGATTTCGAAGACTTGTCCCGGCGCAAGTGAGCTGGCACGACCAAAGCGCACCTCGCCATCCTGCAGGGCGCCCTTTACGCACGACAACAGATCAGGATCGCGCACAGAATGAATCAGGGGACGTCCCGCATGAATCTGGGTGCCCGCGATCTTCTGCATAACGGCGTTCGACCACCGCACCTGACCTTCGGGAGTGATCGCCACGACTGCTTCCTGCATGGAGTCCAGCATCGTCGCCAATTCGTGACGGCGGCTTTCGATCTCGGCAAAACTCTGGCCGAGGCGCTCTGCAGTCTGGTTGAGCGCGCCTTCCATCGCGGCGAGCTCATCCCCACCCGCCACGTCAAGGCGAGCACTTAGATCTCCTTGCGCGATACGACGCGCGAATGCGACCACCCGCTGCAACCGCGCCGTAACTCCGCTGGCGGCCCACGCCGCAAGCGGTAGAGCCACAGCGATCGCAATCAGACCCGCCCACAGCAGTTCGCGATCGAGAAAGTGACTATCCGCGCCCGCGATACGCTGCACAAAGCGACGAAGAATCAACTCCATCGCCACGGTCTGAAAGACCAGCAGCAGGACAAATAGCCCCATCAATTTGATGAATACTTTGCGGGTCACTGAGGGCCTGTTCATCTGGGCGGTTGCCCTGACACACTAATCACCCTTGGGAATCTCAAAGCGATAGCCCGCGCCGCGCACAGTCTTCAAGTAGCGCGGATTCTCTGGATCGACTTCGATTTTCTCACGGATACGGCGCACATAAACGTCGACCGATCGCGGCGTCACGAAGCGTGCATCGCCCCACACTGCGTCCAGCAGATGGTCACGACTGAATACCCTGCCTGGATGCCTCGCCAGGTAGTCGAGCAGGCGAAACTCCGTTGCCGTCGTCGTGGTCAATTCGCCGCGCACCTTCAATTGCATGGCGTTGGCGTCGATAATCACTTCTTCAAAGCTGATGATCGAGGGCGTTGTCGGTCTCTCAAAGCGGCGCAGGACAGCTTTTACGCGCGCCACCAGTTCGCGGGTAGCAAAGGGCTTCGTGATGTAGTCGTCCGCACCGAGTTCAAGCCCTAGAACCCGGTCGTTCTCTCCGGCGCGCGCTGTTAAGAAGATGATCGGGATGGTCGATAGCCCCGAATGACTCCGCAGCCGCCGGCAAACGTCCATTCCGTCGCCGCCGGGCACCATGATGTCCAAAAGAAACAAGGCGGGTGGCTGCCGCTCAGCGTCGGGAATCAGGTTGGCGGGAGTATGAAACAGTCGCGCGGAAAAACCTGCCGCTTCCAGGTGATGCTGCACCAGCCGCGAAATATCGGTATCGTCTTCCAGTACAAAAACCGTTTGGCTCAACCGGTCTGCCCTCGCTTGGCGGCCTGTGTATTAGCCGCTGAAACCGTTAACAGACTAATGCAGCGGGGCAAACAGAATGCAAACGTTTGATGAATTTACCTCTGGCCTGCTGATAGATCGGGATTTAGTCCGGTACGGCTGTGGGGGCAGCATCCGTGAGAGCGTTGAAGCTCGGAGGGCCACCCGCACTGGGTTGCACGGTCTGACTCGTCTCATCGCTTCGTTGCTGCAGTCGCTTCGAGCGCTTCTTTTTCACCTCGTCCATGGCAACCAGGATCAAGGCGGCAAAGGTAATGGCGAGCAGGGCGATCGCCGGCAGACCATGCAACTGATCCAGACCGTCGGAATTGAAGTCGCCATAGAGCAGCGCCAGACCGACAAAAACAAAAAAGATATGCGCGCAGAAGACCCGCAGCGAAGCTTTCCCCAGCGTCGGAAAGGGCTCGATCGCCACGATACGGAGCACATACTTGCGCAGCCAATAGAAGAAAACGGCGAACGCGATCAGGTTCACGACTCTCAGCGGACCGATCTGCCATTTGTCGAGTTGAACGCCCAGCGCCTGCGTTGTCAGATGTGGTCCAAGCCAGCCGTAACGGACTCCAATGAAGAAGAGACACGTTCCGGCCGCCGCAAGGGCCAAACCCCTTGGGATCGGACGAAAGGGCTCTCGCTCCATGGCCGTCTTCGCGCCGAGCCATAATCCAACCGTCCACATCGCCTGCCATGCAAAAAGGTTGAAGGCGCCCGTCTCTTGCAATGGAATGTGGAGGTGCGTTGCGTGCACCACCCAGTTATGCACCACCTCGCGCAACCCAAGTTGCGCCAGGATCCAGAACAGGCCGCTCATCATAAGAATGGCACGCCATCCAAAGCGGACAGACGCCGACAACACCATCGGCGTGACGAACAGAAACGTCACGTACATCGGCAGAATGTCGAGCAGGGGCGGGCAATAGATCAGCAGCACCGATCCAAGAATCGCCGCCTTTGGATGCGCCAGGTAGAAATCCAGCAGGTTCATCAGTGCAGCCTTGTGCGTATGCACCGCAAACGCCGCTACGACGGTGAAAGCCAGCCCGAGCATCAACAGGTGATACCCATAAATCTTCAGCGAACGCTTCCACAATTTCGACCGAGCGTTGGCCGGGTCCTGGACAAACTCGCGGATATAGAGCCGTCCCACCAGCAGCGCCGAAATAAAGACGAAGCCTTCAGCCGACGAAACGAACCCGATTGGCTGGTTCACAAAATCGGCAAAGCGCGTAGGAAGGTGCGTGAGCGTCATCCAGACAAGGAAGAGCCCTCGGAGAGCGTCGAGTTCGGGACGGCGTTCGAGCTTATGCACCATCGTTCATTTCCACGTCGGCGCCGGGAAGGTCGCTCGAAAGGACTTGCTTACACCTTAGACGCTGAATGCGCATCAGAACGCGCCGGGCGAAGAGTTTTCTTTCGCCCGGCGCGCACCGGCGGCGCGGGGATGACTTCCACTTGACTCCGCCCGGCAAGCTCTGCCAAACTCCGAGCGCGTACCCAACCAACGAAGCGGAATTTCGAACCAGCGGCTGCAATCAAAACTCCCTGGCCCTCCCCCAATTCCGCAGAAGCAGGATATGCATCGCTCCGGTCAAATTGGCGCGAAAATAATGTCAAACATGGAGGGAACATGAAGAAATACATTGCGGAACTCGTCGGCACATTCATCCTTGTGCTCTTTGGCTGCGGAACAGCGGTCGTTGCAGGCGACAAAGTCGGCATCCTCGGCATTGCGTGCGCATTTGGATTTGCCCTCATCGGCGCAGCCTATGGCATCGGGCCCATTTCCGGCTGCCACATCAATCCTGCAGTCAGCCTGGGTGTATGGACCGCAGGTCGGATGAAGACGACCGAAATGTTCGGCTACTGGGTCGGACAATTCGCAGGTGGAATCCTCGCCGCATGGGTATTGTCCGTCATCATCGGCGGCGTGGGCGGTGGCTACAACATTGCGGCCAGTGGACTCGGCCAGGACGGATGGGGCCCAGGCTACCAAGGCGAATACAGTTTGACCTCGGCAATCGTCTTTGAGTTTGTTGCAACTCTCATCTTTGTCGTAGTGATCCTCGGCGCGACGCAGAAAGCCGCTCCGGCTGGCTTTGCCGGTCTTGGCATCGGCATCACCCTCGTGGTCATCCACATCTTCGGCATCCACATCACCGGCGTGAGCGTGAACCCCGCGCGCAGCTTTGGTCCCGCGTTGCTGGTCGGCGGCAAAGCGCTGTCGCAAGTCTGGCTCTTTCTTCTTGTGCCGAGTGTGGCTGGCGTCGTCGCCGGCTTGCTCTTCCGCACCAAAGCTCTCGAAGCAGAAGAGCCCATGCCGGAAATCAAGAACCGCCGCGCCGTGGAGAACGAGCTGGCCGTCTAGCTTTTTGCACGCGCCGGCAAAATGAGGGGGAGACCCGTTTCGACGGCTCTCCTCTTCGTGTCTCGCGTCCACCACGCTCAACCTGCGCCCATGCTTCCAAACTTATCCGGTCACATCGCACGTGCCACAAATCTTAACCGCACGTAGTCGGCGACCCAGTTTCCGTCTTCATCGCGCAGAGCGCTCTCGAGCAAGGTCACGGTTTCGTTGACTACCGTGTCCCGCTGGTCAAGGGGTAACGCCTCCAGCAGGCCCCGCCGAAAAATCTGAAGCCATGCCGTCATTCCGCCCGATCCCAGGGGTGTTGGCCGCGGAATGAGCGCAATCCGCTCGACTTTGAAGCCGGCATGTTCGAGGCGTCGCGTGTAGGGTTCGGGTGCCGGATAGTAGTTCACCCCTTTCTCGAGTTCGCCGAACGCATGGTGATCGAGAACAGCCTGCAGCGCGACGTGAATCGCCGCGACGTTGCCATGGCCGCCCATCTCGGCAACAAATCGCCCGCCGGGACGCAGCACGCGCTTTACCTCCCGCATCATTGCGTCCTGATCGCGCACCCAATGCAGCACTGCGTTCGAAAAGACCGCATTGAAGCGATGGTCTTGATAGGGCAACTGCTCGGCACTCGCCTCATCCACCGAAAGACCGTGTGCGCGTGCCGCAGCCACCATTTCGGCCGAGGCATCGACGCCCTGGACCCTCGCGCCCGTCGCTTCCAATCGCTTGGTGAGTTCCCCGTTTCCGCAACCCAGGTCGAGAATGTCCTCTTCCGGTTGCGCATCGAGCCACTCGAGTACGCCTCCGGCAAGACCATGCACGAATGCGCCGTGCTGCGCGTATGCCTGCGGGTCCCAAGTCTGGGTCATGAATCCCTCCAAGCCTAGTTTCGAGAAGGAGCCTTCATGAGGCAAACTTATTTATTTTTGATTATCGATAAATAGTATTTATGCCGAGCCGACACACAAAATCGTGGGCACAAAATCGGGTCAGATCGATTGCACCGGAAGAAGGGTTAGATCGTCGACCAATCCGACTTCCTTTTGGACGAACGGTTCACCGTACTTCACACCGGCGAGCAGGCCATAGTGGCGCGCCTCGGCAAAGGTGCGTTCATGAATCTCTTCTTCGGCGACAAAAAGTCCGCCGCCTGTGGCCTGGTTGGCATACTGCGATTTATAAGCCATCAGCGCGAGATGCCGTTGCTCGATGAAGGGCGTAATATCGACGACGAAACTGGGGCGGACATCCGCATACAGACTTGCATAGACGATTTTGAATGGCCGATGGGGAGCGGTTCCGGTATCGACCTTCGCAAGTCCCGACAAGAAGCAGGCCTCGTAGCCCAGCGCCGCAACAATCGCGTGATCCGGATGGCGCGCCTGGCCATACGGCAGAATCACCACACGTGGTCGCAGAGTCCGCACGATCCGCGCAATCTTCACCCGGTTCTGGTAAGTATTCTCTACATCGCCGTCCGGCAAATCCAAGGCATCGCGCCACCCTACACCGAGCAAGGTCGCTGCCTCTGCGGCTTCTCGCGCGCGCTCGCCCGCTGTGCCCCGCGTGCCGGCTTCACCCCGCGTCAGGTCGAGGATCGCGGTACGCAACCCCCGCGCGGCCATGCGGAGAAGTGTGCCTCCGCACGTCTGCTCCACATCGTCTCGATGTGCGGCAATTGCCAGCACATCGGCTTGCGGGATGGCGCCAGATTCGGCCATGGAGATCAATAAACTGTATTGTTCGAGTCGGACTTGGCGTCCATGAACGCAACATCCCAGGCGGTCCCGGTGACTGTCACGTTCTGATTGTTAATCGACGAGCCGTCTTTCGTGCTGAAGATGTACACCTGTCCGCCCTGGACGGCATAGATCTTGTGATAGCCCTCCACGTTGGCGATCCCGGTAGCGTCCCCCAGATAGGGCTCGAGCATGGTGACCGAGTTTGTCGATGTGTTGTACATCGTCAGGCAACCATAGGCTTGACCCGTTGTGAAGCGCTCGCCGTTGTTGCACTTCGTCATGCTGATCCACAGCGTATTGTCGTCGCCAAGCAAGATGCGGCTGACTCCACCCGGCGTGCCATCGCTGATCGACACCGGACTGCCCGCGGTATTGTTGCTCAGGTTCAGCGTCGTGAGATTGCCGGTAAATAATCCATCCGAGAGCAATTGCTGACCGACGACGTACATCGTCGATCCCGTGATCAGCGCATTGCTCGAGCCGCCAGGCACAGGAATCGTGGTAATCGCTCCGGTCGTGGGCAGAGCGCCCGACTGCTGGCTGGTCAGAAAAATCATCGGCGCCACTGGAAGCAGCGACACGGACGAAGCTGAGCCGCCGCACTCCGGTCCGCAATTCAAGACGTAGGCGGTTCCGCCGTCTTCAGAGAAAACAGCCTTGATGGGGCGATCGAAAGCCAAGGGAGCACCGTAGGTGTTGCCGGTCGCGTCCGTCGCGTCGGGGCTCTGCGCCTGGAACAGGCACCAGAGCGGAGCGTTCTGCGGTTCACAATCGACCGCAGCCTTGGGCCATGTACTGGAACCGCCGGAGTACGCGATCGTTTGCGCCGCCGTCAGCTGTCGGGGGTAATAGACGAAGTTGGAATTCTGTACGAAAGCCAAGGCCATCGAACCGCCCGCGTTCACGCTCACGCGATAGATGCCGGGAAGGCCGAGCGCTACCGTAGCGCCGGTGCTTTCATTCACGATGGTCAGAGCGTGCACGGCCTGCTGCGCCGCGACAACATAGGACTCATTGCGCGTAATAAAGATGCCCGACGAAGTGCCGGTGAGTCCCTTGACAGCTCCGGTAGAACTTTCCTTTTGGTAGTTGATGAGCGTCAGGCTGCCGTCGCCCGATCCATAGACGGCACCGGTCTGCTCTTCAGGCATGTTCTGAATGCTGATCGGCAAGGCGCCCGAGAAGCCGGAGATGGAAAATGTCACGGCAATGCTGTTGAATTTGAAGCGGGTATCGTAAAAGGCGTCGACGATCTGCAGGCCGCCTTTGGTCAGGGCGCTGGGGTTTTGGATCGCAATCAGGACACGTGTTGTGAGACCGCTGGGGGGAAGCAGCCGCCCTGCAAAATACGTCGTTGAACCACATCCTGCCATCGCGGCCGCGACGACGATCGCCGCAGCTGCACTCAACCAAAAACTTCTTGTCTTCAAAATCCCTTACCTCGAGGGTTAGCGCGGCGGATACCGCAGGCGTAACGCGAACAAATGGATGGCGATTCCCTCTTCGTCGAGCGATGCCAAATGCGCCGCCCAGAATCGGTTGTCACACGTGTTTGGACTCCCGAAGTATAACAAAGCAACCCTGCCCGCTGGCACGGTCGGCAGGCGTGCCTTAGCATGGCAACAGTATGCAGCCGCTCGCCGAAATTCTTGCCAGCCGACCCCTGCTCGCCGACGGGGCCATGGGGACCGTTCTGTACAGCCGCGGCGTTCTCATCAATAAGTGCTACGACGAACTGAATTTGTCCGACCCGAGCCTGATCCTCTCCATCCATGAGGAATACCTGCAGGCGGGCGCCGAAATCCTTGAGACCAATACGTTCGGGGCCAATCGCATTCGGCTGGCTCGCCACGGTTTGGGCACAAAGGTCGCTGAGATGAATACGGCCGGCGTTCGGCTGGCCCGGCAGGCAGTCGACCGCTTGAAAGAAAAGCGGGCCGGCAACGCCTGGGTCGCGGGGTCGGTTGGCCCCCTTGGTGTTCGCTTGGAGCCTCTGGGTAAAACGGGGCTGGATGAGGCGCGAGCCGCCTTTGCCGAGCAGATCCGCGCCCTTGCCGAAGCCGGAGTCGATTTTCTTTCGATCGAAACCATGCCTGCCCTCGGTGAAGCGCACGAGGCGCTTCTCGCCGCATTGGAAACTGCACCCGAACTGCCCGTTCTGGTGATGGTCACGGTCGATGACGAAAGCAACTGCCTCGACGGTTCGTCGCCGGAGCATGCAGCGGCCCTGCTCACGGAATGGGGCGCGGGAGCCATCGGCGTGAATTGCTCGACGGGACCGACGTCCGTTCTCACCGCACTTGAAGCAATGCGTCGTGCTACTGCGCTGCCTCTCGCTGCGATGCCGAATGCCGGCTTGCCGCGGGCGGTCGAAGGCCGCAACGTGTATCTCTGCTCGCCGGAGTACATGGCGAGCTTCGCGCGCAAAGCCGTCGCCGCAGGTGCGCAGCTGGTCGGCGGTTGCTGCGGTACAACGCCGAACCATATTCGCGCCATGCGCGCAGCCATGCGGGCCATCGATGCGCAGGGAAACACCGGGGAAGGCACGGCTGTCATCGAATTGATGGCTGAGGTGGAGCCGGCGCCGCTCAGCCAGCGGTCCCGGATCGGCTCTTTGCTCGAGCAGAAGCAATTTCTCAAGCTGGTCGAGATTGTTCCTCCCCGTGGCATTGACTGCGCACGAGAGATCGAAGGAGCGAGGCTTCTCGCGCAGCGGGGTGTGCACGCCGTTGTGGTGTCGGACTCTCCCCGCGCTTCGGCGCGCATGAGCGCGCAAAGCCTCTCCATCCAGATTCAGCAGCTGGCAGGCATCGAAACCGTTCTGCATTACACCTGCCGTGACCGCAATGTGCTCAGCATCCAATCGGACCTTCTCGGAGCCTCCTCGATCGGACTCCGTAACATCTTGTGCCTCACGGGAGATCCCGCGAAGCTCGGCAATTATCCTGACGCAACTGCTGTGTTTGACGTTGACTCCATCGGACTCGTCAACCAGGTACGCAGGTTGAATCATGGTCTCGACATCGGGTCGAATTCGATCGGCATTTCGACCAACTTCACCATCGGCGTCGGCGCCAATCCGGGCGCTCCCGATCTTGAGCAGGAGCTGCGGCGCTTCGCCTTCAAGGTCGATGCAGGCGCCGAATATGCCATTACTCAGCCGGTCTTTGATCCCCGTCTCCTCGAAGAATTCCTGTGCCGCATCGCCCAGTTCCGTATTCCCGTGATCGCGTCGGTATGGCCGCTGGCCAGCCTGCGCAACGCCGAATTCATGAAAAATGATCTGCGACTGCCCATGCCCGAAGAGATCATGCTGCGGTTGGCCCAGGCGGATACCCCGGAGGCTGCCCGGCAAGAAGGCGTGCAGATCGCACAGGAGCTGCTCGAAGCCATTCGTCCCATGGTGCAAGGCGTGCAAGTCAGCGCGCCTTTCGGCCACTTCGATGCAGCGGCCGAAGTCATCGCCGGCATCCTGCCCAAGACCGATGCAGCGGAGCTACCTGATGCCGTCCTTTGAAGAATCCCTGAAGAAGCTCGAAACGATCGTCGACAAGTTGGAGAAGGGCGACATGAGCCTTGAAGACTCCCTCAAGTTGTTCGAACAAGGTGTCGGCCTCTCGGCTGCCTGCAAAAAAGAGCTCGAAGCCGCCGAGGGGAAAGTCGAGACGCTGATCAAGCAGCGCGACGGCTCGTTCAAGACAGAGCCTTTTCCCAACGAGAAATAGATGCCTTCACCGAGCTGCCGGAGGAAGAGCGAGGCGTGCACGGAGCCAGGCGATCAGTTCGGGCGCGATGGGATGCAGGTTGGGGAGAACAAAGACCGGGCGCGTCCCGTCAAGCTGAGTTAAGCCTGGGCCAGAGCCGGCGCACACGAACGCGTCCGCGCGCTGAACGACAGCTGCGAAGGATGGCTTGGATTCGGTATCCCCTGCTGCGATCAGGGCGAGAATGACGTCGGGCTCGTGAAAAGTCTGGACTTGGTTGGATTCGAAAATCAGCCAGTGATCTTCGCCTAGGGCTAACCGGAGCTCTGCCTCGGGGATTTCTCCGTTGCGTTTCGTCACCAGCAAGGCACGCCGTGCTCCTGCCGCAAGATAACGAGCGGTGTCCGTTCCGTGCCCTGCTTGTGTTTCTTCCCACACCGGCTCGAGCAGACCGTGGTCGTGGCTGGTGATCTTCACCGCTGTCCATGGGCACTCGGGGAGCGCGGCAATGAGGCCGCAGATCAGCGACGTCTTGCCAACCTTCTGACCGCTTCCGCCTATCGCAACCGTCGGCATGACGATTCCCTGCTTGCGTGCATCACTCTTCGGCTGCTTCCGAATCGGCGTTTGAAGATTTGCGCAGGCCAAGCCGCGCCAGCCGGCTTAAGGTCACCTGTTCGCGCAACACCTGCTTCAGTGGTCGCGCCGGCGTGCCCCAGAGAACGGTTCCAGGCTTGAGGCCCTTGTTCGAGACGGTCTTGCCGCTCAACACGCCGGCCTGGCCGCCGAGCATCACGCCCGGTCCTACGGTTGCGTGGTCACCAATGCCTACCTGCCCAGCGAGAATTGCGCCTTTGCCCACCTTGCTCGATCCCGAGATCCCTGTCAGAGCCACCAGGATGACGTCTTCGCCGATGTCGCAGTTGTGCCCGACATGCACGAGGTTGTCGATCTTGCTGCCGCGACCAATGCGGGTCTCCGCCAAAGCACCACGATCGATCGTTGTGTTGGCGCCGATCTCCACGTCGTCCTCGATCACCAGCGTGCCCTGCTGCGGAAACTGCGTGTAGGCGCCGGTGTTCGCATCGCGCACATAGCCGAAACCGTCCGAGCCCAACACCGCTCCCGCTTGAATGATCACGCGATCGCCGATGGTGGTCCCTGCATGGATCACCGCACGCGGATAGATCCGGCATCTCTCGCCGATCTGCACACCGTGACCAATAATCGCTCCCGCCTCGATGCGCGAGTACGCGCCAATCCGCGCACCGGACTCCACGACTGCACAGGCCTCAATACTGACGCCGATGCCAATAATTGAGTCCGGCATCACGACGGCTCGCGAATGTACGCCCGTCTGTGGAAGCGCGGGCGTCATCATTTTGGCTGCTTGTGAAAACCAGAGGCGAGGGTTGTCGGCTTCGACTATGTTTTTTCCGCGTGGATAAGAACCGGCTACACCAGCCGACAACACCACAACGCCGGCTTTGCTCGACAACGCGTTGATGACCGTGGCTGAGCTATCGGCGAATACCACTTCGAAGGGACTCGCACGTTCATACAGGTTGACGCCATCCACCATCCACTCTCGATCACCCTGCGCCAGCTTGCCGCCCAGCTTGTCGATCAGGTCGCCCAGCATCATCGGTCTTGCTCCTTCAATAGAGTCCGGCTTCGCCCGCTGGACGCGTCTTCCAACGGCGATGAATCCAAAGCCATTGGTCGGGATAACGGCGGATCCAGGATTCCAGTACATCATTGCATTGCTGCGTCGCAGCCAAAACATCTTCTTTGGACTGTCCCGTGCGCAGGAATTGGAGCTCCGGTCCGAAGTGGAGCACATATTTCTGTTGGGTCGGCTCCCACAGCATGAAACCCGGCAACACGGCGGCGCCCGTCTTGAGCGCGACGTGAGCGAGTCCAGAAGCCGTGCAGGCCGTGACGCCGAAGAAGCGGGCAAATACTCCCTGCGGCGGCGTCATATTTGTGTCCATCAAGATGCCCACGGTCTCTCCGCGACGCATGGCCGTCATCAATCCTCGCGCGAAGTCATCTTTGTGAAGAACGTAGTTTCCATGCTGACAGCGAATCGCGTTGACGAACTCGTCGAGCATCCGGTTATCGAGCCGACGAATCACCACCCCCATCCGATAGCCCACCAGGGAGTGATAGAAGCCGGAGAGTTCCCACGCGCCAAGATGCCCGGTCAGGACCAGCACGCCTTTGCCTTTGGCCCGTGCCGCAAGATAGTGGTCCAGCCCTTCGGCACCAATCCAGTTGTGGACATTCTTGGCCGTGTAGCGCGGCATGCGGCAGAACTCAACGAGCTGCCAGCCCAGGTGGCGATAAACTCCCGCGAGGATTCGTTGCTTCTCGACCTTTGACCCAGCGGGCAGGGCGAGCTCGAGGTTGCGTTCTCCTACGCGACGCAGTCGCCCCAGGAGCACGTAGACGGCCCAGGCAATCCCTCCGGCGATCCATCGAGCGATGCTGCGCGGCATTCTGCCCAACGCGCGTGCAATCGCCACGACCAGCCAGTATTCGATCTTCTCCTGCATCATCAAAGGCAAGATTAAGTGTAGGCCATGGGCGCTCGACACTCCGATCACGACCCGCCCCGGGACTCGACTCTCATTCGGTCGCTGGATGCATTCGCTCTCGCTGGAAAGAAGAAGGGCGGCCCATCGGGCCGCCCTCTTTATCCTTGCCCCTGCAGCCGGCTACTTGTTGTTCTTGGACTCAACAAAGTATCTGGCCACGGTGCGCACAAAATCGACCGCTCCCGCGGGCACCGGAATCTCGCCTTTCAACACCGTCTCGAAATGCTGCGGTGCGCCGTAGTAGAGCTCCGTGTCTTCCTTGTTCTGGCTCACACTGGTGCCATCCAGATCGATCCCCGCAAAGATGCCTTTGTTGCGCGAATAGCTCAACAGTTCAGAATTCATCCGCCAATCAGTCGAAGCTTGTCCGGCGCGTCCCACGGGACCCGCTGCCGCTGAAGCATCGCCGCCGATCTTGAATTTGCTCTTCAGCAGATCCTGCAGTCCCCGATCATTGACCGCGATGAGGACGAGATCGGTCGATTGACCACCAATCTGCAAACCGAAGGAACCGCCCGCCATGCGAATAAATACTGGACCGCTCCAACCGTGGCCAGTGCGGCATGTGACCACGCCTTGTCCGTATTGACCGCCGAAGATGAACGCCCCCTTCAGCATGCCGGGAACTACGGCCACGCAAGTGGCTTGCTGCAGGATGTTCAGCGGAACACTGCGGTCGCCCGCAGACATGATCTGTTCCATAACCGTTTTGGCATTGTCGATACGGCCCTGCAAGTCTTCTTTAGAACTGGCGGCAAAGGCCGGTCCGGCGAGCATCATGCTCAAGCAGATTGCTGAAAACACTTTCTTCATGGGGAATCCTTTCAACTTCGCCCTCTCGGAGAGAGAGCACAAGCAGCGTGTCCGGATCACGGCGGATACGCGGTTCTGACTGATTGGCTGCGTCTGAGCTCCAATCAGCCGTGGTCGGCAATCCGGCAAGACTCCGGAGAGGCCGCATCTGAAAAGACGCCGAATAAGCCGCCTTGCCGCGTCAAGATTCCTCGCGACCCAAGACCGTTAACAGCGCGCCGCCGTGACGGCGTGCGATCGGACTGACCTGAAGTCTATTCGGGCGGAAGGAAGAGCGCAAGCAAGGAGGATCAGTGAAATCAACAGCTTGCACCGTTAATAGTGCCAAAACCGAAAACACTGCCTGGATTGTGCGGGGTAGGGGGGTAGGGGGGTAGGGGGGTAGGGGGGTAGGGGGGTAGGGTGGTAGGGGGG
>DATAVC010000062.1:0-4514 GCA_036267935.1 Occallatibacter sp.
TGCAAGCGATGCCAGGGATGGTCGGTTATGGAGCGTGGCTGCCGGCGCCGACGATGCAGTGGCTCGTGCCCGTCCGCTGCTAAAGACATTTTCGCGAGGGATCACCGTGGTGGGCAAAGAGCCGCACCAAGCCTATGCCGCGGACAAAAGGCATCTTGCGTCTTGAATTGAATGAGCCTCATGCGTCCTCGATGAACCTAGCCACGAGTGCCCTGAACGACTGCTTTGGGCAATTTTGGGCAATTCGTGGACAATTGCTCCACCACCCAAGAGTCTCCTGCGAAGCGCAGGATCCCATGGGGGAATCGACGCTGGTGAAAGTAGTTCCGCGGTGCAAGGGTGCTCGCGGTTCGCAGTGGCGATCGTGGCGGCTGAAGACGAGGATGACCGCAGGCAAGGTGCGACGATCTCTAACTGCCCATGGTGCAAGTCCTGATACTTTGCCAGAATTGCGCGGCATCCACATGAGCCGTTCTTGAAATTGGGTCGTGGCGATGGGAACGCGCAGGGCGCGAGAGCGGCAGGAGGATCTGTGGGTGGCCTATAGGGCTATGGCTGTCGCGCTGCTCTGCGTTGCGGGTCGTTCGGAAAGAAGTGGCTCCAATCGTGCGGGCAGGCAAAGATCGCGAGGACCGGAACGGGGATGGACGTGTACTTCTCCGCGCCGAAGTTGAGCGCAGCACCGATCGGTTGGCGTGGCGGCAAGGGAGGCATCGTCTTTACGTCTTCATTGTTCTGGTGAAGAACGGTTTCGAATGCTGCAATTGCGATTTCAAGTTCACGTAACTTTTCCTGCTCATCGACTCCACCCGCTTCAATCTCCTGAATTCTTTTCTTAATGCCGTTCATTTCGATTTCCACCTGAGGGTGCGCGGGATCATAGAACGACCAGCTCGCTACGGCATCAAGATAGACAAGGCCGGATACCTTAATCGGAAAGCGACTGCCGATTGAGCTTAGCTCCTCACCCGCAAGCGAGTGCCCCACTAAAACAGGGCGCTCGATCTGAAGTGCCTGCATGACCGAGAGGACATCGTCTCCCAGACGATCTGCCGTGTAGTTCCCGTTCATAGGCGCCGGCTTGCTGGCCGCGCCAAAGCCCTTACGCGTGATGCCGTAGACATGATTCTGGCTGGTAAACTTCGGAGCGAAATTATCGAATGCGTGCGCGGTGTCTCCGTTGCCCGCCAGGAAGATGAGTGGTTTGCCGAGTCCTCCCCAATCAAGCACTTCAAGCTGGACACCTTCCTCGACAGTGACGAGCTGAACCTTGTGCGGTGAAGAATCCGTCTGCGCAGGCGCCGTCAGAGAGACCGCGAGCGATGCAATCAAAAGAAAATGTAAGATCCTCATTTTGTGCACAAGACTCTCCCGGAACGATGGACGCCACCGATTGCCAAATTATAAGGGGGGATGAGTAACGAAAAGCGTCCTTGGCACCACTTGGATACTCTCTGGCCTGCAAATCAGGAAGCCGCGGATCTTCGAGGAAGGGAGATGCCGGGCCAACTTCCCGAAAGAGTACGTGATGCGACCAGCGCGCTACTGCGCGTCAGGTTCCAGGCGCAATGCCGATATTTCATTACAAATCGGCCGTCGACGAGTGATTTGGCGGAGATAAGCGGCCAATAAGCTGGGCCACGTGATCGTGGGTTGCAGTAAGAAGTTATATTTTCTTTCAGTTGGATTTTCTTCAGGAGGCGGAGCCCCGCTTCCTGCCAGCATCTTGGCGGATCGCAGCAGGAAGCGGGACCCGTGTGAGGTAACGATCCTCTTTGTCCCAGTGTCGGTCCCGCTGGAGCGGCTTGCTGGCTGCTTGGCCGAAGACTCGGACGAGATCATCTTACGCCGATGCCCGATTTGTGAACAAGATTCGATTGTTGGTCATGGTCGGCGGCGCAAGCAGGCGCACGATGAGCATCACGATTGGATTAGGATTCGCCGTGGCCGCTGTGTCCGATGCGGAAGGACCTTTACCTTTCTGCCGGTGTTTTCCCAGCCCTACACGCATTACAGCCTGCTGGCGCGCTGCCAGGCATTGCTGCGTCGCTTTGTGGAGCACTGTTCGTGGGAGAAGGCGGTACCGAAGTTCAAGGATCCTGACCGCGTACCCGATTCCTCTACTGTGCGCCGCTGGTCGCAAGGTGTGGATGTGTCACATCTGGCCCTGTCTTTTCTTCGCAAGATGGCTGCGCGAGCGGCTCAGTGGCTGGACTCTACTTACTCGCATCAGAACGAGACAGCGTTCCTATCCTGGCTGACTCCGGTTCTGGAAGTACTCTGTCCTATGCGCCGCTGAGAAAAAATCCTTTTCCCCACTATCCTTGCCTGGGAACGCCGACGTAGTTCTCCTACGCTGGGCACCGGAGGCGAAAAAGCGCTGTGGGTGAAGACGTCGAAAGACTAAAGCGGCGAACGCCGCTGCTGGAGTACCTGCGGCTGCACAACTGGGCAGGGCGGCCCGCAGGCCGATTCGAGTATGTCGGACTCTGTCCGCTACACAAGGAGAGTCAGCCGTCGTTCTATGTGAACGTGCGCAAAGATGTCTTCTACTGTCACGGCTGCGGGCAGGGCGGCGACCTGATCCGCTTCGTCCAGTTATCGCGCGGCTTATCCTTCCGCCAGAGCGTGGCCAGCCTCGATCCGGAGATCACTCCGGAAGCTGATTCCAGCGCTTTGCTCGAGGAGGCAGCGACGTTCTATCAGCAGCAACTGGATCGTTGCCCCGAGGCGCTCGACTATCTCCACCGGCGCGGAGTGCATGATCCGGCACTGTTTCCAGAACTCGGCGTCGGCTATGCCCCCGGCGGAACCCTGCGTCGATATCTGACGGCGCAGGGTCATTCGTTCGATGTGTTGCGAAGGATCGGCCTCATTAACGCTCGCGGTGCGGACGCTCTCTATCAACGCATCGTGTTTCCGTTGCGCCAGGGCGAGCACATCGTCAACCTCTACGGCCGCAGCATCGGCGCTGCCTTCGCCCATCGCTTCCTGCCCGGCAGCAAGGGCGGGCTGTATGCCTGGGAGAAGGTTCGCAACTGCTCCGAGGTCATCCTGGTCGAAGGGCTGTTCGACTATGCGGTGTTGCGTCGGGCTGGCTTTTCGAATGTGACCTGCTCGCTGGGCACGCATCTGAATGAAGCTCAGTTGGAACAACTCTGTGAAGGCGAGCGCACCGTGTATGTCGCCTTCGATGTCGATCGGAACCAGAGCGGCCAGCACGCCGCAGAACAGTTGGCCCATCGTCTTATCACACACGGTATCTCCGCACGACGCGTTTTCCTGCCTGAGGGACATGATCCCAACTCCTTCTTCGTTCAAGGAGGAGACGCACACCAGTTCCAGTCTCTCGTGGAGGCTGCGCAGCCATGAAGTTCCGCGTCATCTCGAAGAAGACTTCTTCGGGCGCGCATAGTCCGATTCAGGTGGTCGAGCAATCCACCGGCAACGGTGTTGCGTGGATCAATCGGTACCTGGACCGCGAGTATGTCCGCCGCCTCGCAGACAAGTCCCTCTACAGCTACGCGCACAGCCTGTTGCACTTCGTGCGCTGGTGGGAGAGCGCCCATCACACGGGCGAAATCTCTGCCGCGGATCTCACTGAGTCAACTCTGTTCGATTACGTACGCTTCCAGTCGAGCCTGCAACCCCCGCCTTCTGCTTCCACTATCAACGACCGCACCGCCACTGCCGATCGCGCTATCCGTAATCAGTTCCCCGATGCTCCATGTCAGGTCGCGCACGGCTTCCATCAGCCCTTCCTGCACCGCAGGCCGATGGGCCTGGGACGGCCCAGGTTCGAGCTGAGCAGACTCAGAGTGCGGGAACCCAGGCTCAACATCGTTCCTCTCTCGGTCGATGAAGTGGCGCGCTTCTGGCGAAGTTTTCGAAACGCTCGCGACCTGGCCATCGTCGGCCTGATGCTGATGCAGGGGCTCCGCTCCGCCGAAGTGATGGCCTTGAACCGCGATGATGTGCTGCTCTCCGAAGGGCAGCTTCGGGTGCGCGGCAAGGGGAACAAGCTACGCTTGCTGCCCCTGGCGCCGGAAACCACGCAACTACTCGATCACTATCTTCGCGTGGAGCGCTCCGATCCCTGCTCGGGGGCACTGTTCGTGGTGTTGAAAGGGCCTGCTCGCGGCCGACGCATGACACCTGCGGGATTACGCTCCCTGTTCCGCCATCATCGCCGCACCACCGGCGTCCAACTGGCCAATCCCCACCGGTTCCGGCACACCTTCGCCTCGGATATGGTGCGCGCCGGCATCAGCCTGCCCGCGCTGATGCAGTTGATGGGCCACGCCGACATCGAGACCACCATGCACTATGTGAAGGTCTCACCGCAGGATGTCTATCTGCAGTACGCCCGCGCGGCGGCACAGTGTATCCATCCGCAACCGAGGATCTCCTGATGCGCTGGCGACGTCCTCCGCTTCAGCATCCCCTGGCGCCGGTCTTCGCGCACGCGGTCGAGTCTCTGTGCACCGCACTCACTCCTTCCAGCAAACGCAACT
>DATAVC010000063.1:0-24753 GCA_036267935.1 Occallatibacter sp.
CTGCAGCAAATCTGGAATGGGATTACCGCGCATTTGCCGATCAGAAGGCTTCTCCGCAACAACCCGATCGGACCATCCCTCTTGTCTTCACGTCGCGCTTTCAAGGCCATGGCGCCCTCGACAAATGGATGGTGAACGGAAAGTCATTTCCCGACGCCGACCCGATCACGCTGCATGCGGGAGCAAGACATCGGCTTGTCTTTGACAATCGCAGCACCGAAGATCATCCCGTGCACCTGCACCGCCACGCCTTCGAACTTGTGTCGTTGAGAGAAACAACCACGAGTGGCATCCTGAAGGATGTCGTCCTCGTCGAAGCGCATAGCGTAGTCGAAGTGGATCTTGTGGCGAACAACCCTGGCAACACCTTGTTTCACTGTCATCAGCAAGACCACATGGATTCTGGATTCATGGCATTATTCCGTTACGCGTGACGCGACGATTGGGTCGGCTCGGCTTCGGGCAGTCGCGCACTTCCATTTTCTGTTCGCACTTGCATGAGGGAATTCTTGAGACAGTCTCTTCTTCTTCTGTTTGCAATCGTCTCGCTGGGCTGCAGTGCGTCGTGCGCCGTGGCGCAGGGCAACTACGAAATTCAGGTCTATGGAGCCGACACGGTCGCGCCCCACAGCACGATGCTGGAACTGCACTCAAATTTCACCGCGGCCGGCCAGCGCCGGTTCATCGACGGTGTGGCGCCGACCAATCATGCGGAACACGAAACAATCGAAATCACGCAGGGAGTCACTGACTGGTCCGAGGTGGGCTTCTACATTTTCACCAGCGAACAAAATGGAGCCGGCGTGCAATGGGTCGGCGATCACATCCGACCGCGTGTGCGCGTTCCAGAACGATGGCGCTGGCCGGTTGGCGTGAGTCTATCGACCGAGGTGGGCTACCAGCGCGCTCTGTTCGACCGCGACACGTGGACCTGGGAGATTCGGCCCATTCTCGACAAGGCGACAGGCCGCTGGTATTTCGCCGTCAACCCCGCGCTTGAACGCACCTGGCACGGCCCCGACGTGAACCTCGGACTGGACTTTGCACCCGCGGCGAAAATCAGCTACGACTTCACCAAGCAGATCAGCGGTGGCATCGAGTACTACGCCGACTATGGCAGCCTGACCCACATTGCGAGCCTGCACAACCAGCAGCAACAGATTTTTCCCGCCATCGATCTCAACGTGTCACCGAAGTGGGAGATCAACTTTGGCGTTGGAATCGGTCCAACCGCGGCCACCGATCACTGGATCGTGAAAGGCATCCTCGGCCGACGTTTCGACTGGGGCAAGCGGAGCAACAATCCGTAAGACCTCGCTCCACGCACCCCGCGTCGGCTCAACCTCGCTCGCTGCTTACCAGACCCTGCAGGCGTTGGCAGGCATCATCGGCTGGCCCGTCTTGCACCCGAACGCCTTGCCGAACTCCGGCATATTCTCGATCACGCCGATAATGCGGAACTGCCGCGGCGAATGGGGATCAGTCTGCACCTGCAGCCGCACCTGCTCTGGCCGAATGCTGCCGCACCAGTTCTGCCCATGCGCCAGGAAGAATTGCTGGATCGGCGTGTAGCCGCCTTTCTTCGCCGTCAGGTCAATGTTCTTGCGTTTCGCATCCTCGAGAAACGCAAGATACGCCAACCGCAGACCGCCATTGTCTGCCGTGTTTTCACCCAGCGTGAGCTTTCCGTTCAGCTTCACGTCATCAACAGCGGTGAAGTTTCCATACTCCTTCACTTCGCAATCCGTCATCGCCTCGAACTTCTTCTTGTCCTCGGGAGTCCACCAGTCCGACAGATTGCCGTTGCCGTCGAACTGGCTTCCCTCGTCGTCGAACCCGTGAGTCAGCTCGTGGCCCACAATGCCGCCGATGTGGCCGTAGTTCTCCGCATCCGTGGCGTGGGGATCATAGAGCGGCGACTGCAGAATGCCGGCGGGAAAGTTGATGTCGTTCATCGAGGGGTTGTAATAGGCATCCACGGTCGACGGAGACATACCCCACTCGCCGCGATCAACCGGCGTGCCGATCTTCGCCAGCAGGCGGCGATTTTCAAACTCCACCGCGCGCGTCGCGTTGCCCAGGGCATCTCCGCGAACGATGTTCAGCGATGAATAATCGCGCCACCGATCAGGATAGCCAATCTTGTTGGCGACCTGATGAAGCTTGGCCTTCGCCTTGACCTTGGTCTCGGCACTCATCCAGTCCAAGGTGTCGATCTCGCGATCCATCGCGCTTTCGATGTCGTGGACCATCTGCAGCGTGAACGCCTTGTTCCCTGCCGAAAACTGCGATGCCACGTAGACCTGTCCAAGCGCTTCGCCCAAGGCGCCGTCCGTGGCCCCCACGCAACGCTTCCAGCGAACCGGCTGTTCGGGCGTGCCCCGCAGCTTGTGGCTATAAAAATCGAAAGACTCCTCGTCCATCGCCTTTGTCATCGTGTAGCTGGGCACCGAATTGATTAGCTGCCAGCGCAGGTAGGTCTTGAGGGTGTCGAGGTCCGTCGACTCGATCAACGGCTGCAGGCCCTTAAAGAAGTCGGGATTCGCCACGTTGAGATTGGTGAAGGCCGGCGTGTGCGCGGCGGCGAAGAACTGCGGCCAGTCGATCGCGGGAGCCTGCGCCGAAAGCTGCTCCACCGTCTCAAGGTGATAGACCTTGTTCGGATCGCGCTGCGACGTGATGTCGAGCGATACCTTGGCCAGCGCGGTTTCCAGATCCATGATCTTCTGCGCGTCGGCTGCAGCTTTGTCTTCGGGCTCGCCCATCAGCACCAGCATCTTGCCTATGTGAACCACATACTGCTTGCGTGTTGTCTCCGCAGCATCGCCGGTGCGCAGATAGTAATCGCGTTCGGGCAAGCCAAGTCCACCCTGGTCGACAACCGCAATCTGCTGCTTGGCGTCCTTAAAGTCCTGCTGCTGTCCAAAGCTGAAAAAAGCGTTGACGTTAATCATCTGAAAGTGTGCCAGCAGATCGGTCAGCTGCTTCTTGTCGGTCAGCGCATCGATGCGCGCCAGTTCAGGCTCCACGCCTTTCATCCCGGTGGCATGAATCGCGTCTTCGTTCATGCAGGTTGCGTAGAAGTCGCCAATCTTCTGCTCGTTGGCCGTGCGGCTTGGACTATCGACCGCATCCTTCTCCAGCAGATCGTGCAGAACCTGCTGGGTGTAATCGAAAACAATCGCCCCCGACCCGTAGCCGGATTTGTCAGAAGGAATGGGATGCAGTTTAGGAAAGTTGCCGCAGGCGTAGGCAGCGAAATCGACGCACGGATCGGCCGAAGTGTCGATCAAGGTCTTGTCTAATCCGGGCAACAGCTCGACCTTATCGGCGGGAGCAGTTTGCGCCCCAGCGACGGAGACAGTTGCTAAACAGACGGTGAAACACGACAGCACAAAGGGTACACGCAGCAGATTCATTCCGGCCTCCCAAGCAATGGGCAAAAGTGGTGAGTCTCTTTTCTTTTGAAACCCCTCGATTGTACGGGGATGCCCCTTAGGAAGGTGGTCCGGTTGTGATGAAAAGCCCGATTCGCGGGACCAGTGCACGGAGCCCGTCCGCCCTTCACGCGACAGACAGGCCCGCACAGGTGCGCTTCAAGTTACAGCAGGTCGCTACAACAGGTCGCCTCCCCCGCTGTCAGAACCGCCGCCCGAATCGTCAAAGCCGGAGCCGTCGTCGTAGTTCGAGCTGTCGTCATTGTTCGCATTGTCGAGTTCGTTCCGGTCGTCGCCCGAGGTGTTGTAGCTGGCATCGTTGAACTGCGCACCGCCCTGGTCCGACGACTCGTGGAAATGCCGCTCGCCGGATTCAAGACCGTGATGCTCACCGCCCTGCGCAGGATCGTCGTAGTAGTTGTTGACCACCGTCTCCTCGACTGGGCGATCGAAGCCGCCTCCACCGCCCCAGCCGGAATGGCCGAACCCTCCCAGGCCGTGCAGCACTGACTCCACGCCTTCAAAGGCGAGAGCGCCGGCAGCCACGCCCGCCGCCGTCTGCATGGCGCCGCGCAGAAAGCTCGGCTGTCCGATGGGCAGGTACGGGGGTTGCCCATACGCAGGCGCAATGAACTGCGGCGCTTGCTGTGCGTATTGCGGCTGCGTGTATTGCGGATTCACCTGCTGATACCCGCCTTGCGGAGGCGGCGGTTCCGGGTCGCGATGTCCAAGCAGACTGCCAAGGAAACTGGTCGCGCGCGCCGGATGAGGTTGCTGCACTTGTTGCTGCAACTGGTCCACCTGCGCCCTCGCCTGCTCCAGCGCGATGTTCTGCACCAGCACGGTCTGCGCGAGAATGTAGATCGAGTCGGGATTCGGGCCGAGCGAGCGGTTCAACAATGCTTCGGCATCGGGATCTTTTTCCTGCAGTTGAGTCTGGTTCACCCGCTCGATGAGCGAGTTCAGAAGCTGTTCTTCCTGGGGAGTCAACGATGTAACCTCCGGCGGCTGCGAAATTGCCCGGTCATGCCGCCCCTCAGGAATTGAGACGCGATCGCGCCGGCAAAGTTGCTCCGCCGTAGGGTCAGTACGCGACGGAAGCGGCCGCAGTTCCCGGCACCAAAGATCGCAACCTGCGATGAAAAAGCTGTTGAATGTCGAGACGAAACAGGTCCAGCATTTTGATCAGCTTGCCATGAGATCGAGCGCCGTACGAACCTGCGTCAGAACTGATCCCCAATCCCGCGGCTTCGGTTGCCGGAACAACCGCACGGTCGGATACCAGGGACTGTCGTCACGGCCCGTCAGCCAGCGCCAGTCCGACGAAAAGGGCAAAAGAACCCATGTCGGCTTGCCCAGCCCTCCGGCAAGATGCGCCACCGAAGTATCGACAGTAATCACCAGGTCGAGCTTTGCGATCAGCGCTGCGGTGTCGGCAAAGTCCGTAATGTTCCCGCTCAGATCGGTCAACGGCAAGCGCGACGCTTCAAGCTGTTGCGCAGGCGCGCCCATCTGCAGCGAAAAGAAATGCGTGTTCCCTGCTGTCATCATCGATTCAAACTGCGCGAGCGGAATCGAACGATCGGCATCTTCGAACTGCCGTGTCGTCGCACCCCACACCAGGCCCACGCGAAGACCTTGCTGCGGCCACGCCCTCGAAGCCACTGCCTCTTCGGCTTCATGCGGCACCATTAGGTACGGCACTTCGTTGGGAATCGTGTCGAGCGTCATTCCAAAGGCGAGCGGCAAACTCATCAGCGGGCATTGCCAATCGAACGCGGGAATTGCTTCCCCAGTCGCAGTCACAGCAGCAACGTCTTCCATCGCAGCAGCCAGCCTGCGCATTTCCCTTGGAACATCGAGCAGCACGCGGCCACCTGCGGCGTTCACCAGCGGCACGAAGCGAAGAAACTGGAGGGTGTCGCCGAGTCCCTGCTCGGCATGCAGAAGAATGCGCGCTCCATGCAGTGGCTCACCCTTCCACTGCGGCTGCGAAAAGCTGCGCAGGTTGGGCGTCGGCCGCTGCTGCCGGCTTTCATACCGCGGCCATCCCGCGGCGTAGTCGCCTTCAAGCAGATCGAGCAGGCTCAAGTTCCACAACGCGTCGACATTCGCAGGTTCCATGCGGAGAGCGCGGTCATAGGAGGCGCGCGCCTCGACCAACTTGCCCTGCAGACGCAGAACGTTCCCGATATTGAATTCAGCATCGGCGGAGTTGGGATCCACCTGAAGAATGCGCCTGTACGCTGCAATCGACTCTTCGAGCTTGCCGTCGAGTTGCAGCGCGTTGCCCATGCGAAAGAGCGCCTGCGTGTGAGCGGGGCTGAGCTGCAGCACGCGGCGCAATGCGGCCAGGGCTTCATCGACCTTCCCTTGCGCCTGCAGCACAGTGCCGAGCGCGAACTGATATTGCACATTGGATCCGTCGACCGCGATCGCGCGACGGATCATCTTGGTCGCCACGTCGAGATTTCCCGCTTGCTGCGCCACAACGCCCAGGCCAAACAAACTCGGCGCGTGCCGCACATCGACGGACAGAATCTGCAGATAGAGTTTCTTTGCCTCTTCCACGCGGCCTGCCTTGTGTTGCTCAACGGCATCCGACAGCAGCTGCTGCAGCTTCTTGTTCCCTTCTCCCGCCGATCCAGTCTGCCGATTCATCCGATTGACTCTATCACTCCCGCGAAACCTGCACCGCCTAGCCATCGCCCCGCCGCACCTTCAAAGTCGATAACGGCATTTCCGCGCACGATGCCCGTACTTCAGAATGCCGCAGTCTTCCGGCACATCGACAATCTCCACAAACTCGGCCCCGGCCAGTTCCAGGCTGCGACGGGATGCTGCGTTTTCAGGATCGCAGGTGATCCAGAGCGGATCGAGTTGCAGTCGGCGCGCCAGGGGCACCAGAAGAACGACGCTGCGCGCGGCATAGTGCCGGCCGCGAAATGCTTCGTCGACGCCGTAGCCGATGTGACCTGCATAGCACTCGATATGCGCCGTCGAACCTACCCGCAAATTCAAATGGCCGACCTCTGCGCCCGTGGGCGACGAGATCATCCGAAAGAAAAGGGTAGGAACCTTGTGGTAGATGTGATCGGCAATATCAGAAAGCACGAGCCGCAAGTCGCCATCGCACAACGCCCCTGTGCGAACGACCTCCTCGTGCAGATTCATTCTGGATCCCCGAATGCCTAGAGGTCTGCTCGGCCCACGAGTTCCAGCGACCGCACCGTTTCTTTGCGCACGGTCAGGCGCTCGATCAAGTCGTAGCGCACCTCGTAGCCGCGGCCCGGCGCATCGGTAATCTCGATTTCGCCCTGCGGCGAAACGATCACCTCTGGCTCGATGATGTCGTCTTTCCAGTAGCGGGCCGATGCCGAAACGTCTCCGGGAAGCGAGAAGTTGTCGAGCGTCGACAAGGCGATGTTGTGCGAGCGCCCAATGCCCGACTCGAGCATGCCGCCGCACCACACGGGAATGCCGCGCTCCTGCGCCGCATTGTGCACAGCAATGGCCTCGGAGAATCCGCCCACCCGGCCCAGCTTGATGTTGATGATCTTGCACGATTCCATCTCGATCGCCGCCAGCGCATCGCGCCGATTGTGAATCGACTCATCCAGGCAAATAGGCGTGTTGAGCTGTCGCTGCAGCATCGAGTGGTAGTAGAAGTCGTCGTGCCACAGCGGCTGCTCGATCATCAGCAAGTCAAACTGATCGAAGGTCGCGATGTGGTCTGAGTCGCGCAGCTTGTAGGCCGAATTGGCATCGCAGCTCAATGTAATGTCGGGCCAGCGGCTGCGCACCTTCTCAAACACTTCGACATCCCAGCCCGGCTTGCACTTCAGCTTGATGCGCTGGTAGCCCGCGGCGAGCTCGCGCTCAATGATCTCGAGCAGCTCGGGTATCGACTTTTGAATCCCCAGCGAAACACCGCAGGCAATCTTCTCGCGCACGCCGCCCAGCAGCACCGCGATCGGTAATCCTTCCCGCTGCGCTTCGAGATCCCAGACAGCATTTTCGAGTGCGGCCTTGGCCATCCGGTTGGCCCGCACGCGCTTGAAGATGCGCGGGCAGTCGCCGCCGTGCTCAACCTCTTCCGCAGCGAGCATAGGGCCGAGTTCATTCAGCAGAATCTGCCAGGCGGTGTCGGTGGTCTCTCCAGAAAAAAACGGCCGCTCGCCGGCGGTACATTCTCCCCAGCCGATCAGGCCTTCGCAGCGCACCTCGGTCAGAAGAATGCGGCGATCGGTGGTGACGCCAAAGCTGGTCTCAAACGGGCGGACGAGGGGAAGGTGCAATTCGCGAAGGACAATTTCATCAATTTTCATAAAAAGTGAATTCCTTAGCCAACCGTAATGAATGTGAAGCTGGTTCGATCAAGTTCTGTCGAGCTTTGACGATTTCATCTTCAATCCATCCCCGCCTGGGCAGGGGAACCCAATTCGAAGACACCGTTGCCTTCCGTATCGCGGGTGAAACCGAGAACAGCGAGCCCGCGTTTGAACGCGTCCTGAAACTTTCTGCGATTTTCTGACTGCACCTGTTCGGCGCGTTCCCGGTCAATTTCAGATGCCTTCCACTGGTAAATGGAAGCCGGGACTAAGATGCGTTCCTCGACGGGAAAAGCTGACCGCGGATTGCCTTGAAGAATTGCCTCAACTCGGGGAGAACTGAGATGCCACTCAGCCACGAGCCGATCCGTGGGTAGCCCACCCTGTAGACGACTTGAGGATACACCATAAAAATTCACGTGATAGCAACGAACGATCGCTCCCAGCTTGTGGATATTCAAGTAAGCGTTCTTGATCTCGAGTGGGTCGAAGGTCCACTCCATCAAGCTGAAGTTGCGCGACAAGGCTTCAAGGCGCTGGCGGAGTTTGAGTTGCGCTCCCAGCCCCTGATTGCGGTAAGAATCACGCACCGCGAGCATGTGCGAGTGCAGATACGCGCGCGGTTGGCCGGCCCCGGTCTTCGCGCCCGGCAAAGACATGGCGAAACCAACCATCGATTCGGGACTGCCCTCAGGTGTGGCGCCCGGAAGACCCGTGTCGAAGGCGCCAATCACCTGCCCGCCAATCTTCTGGCCGACAAGAAACGCCTTGCGAGGAATCACGTCGCTGTCGTCGTAGCCCCAGGTCTCGATCTGAAGCTGGACGCACGCCTCAAGCTCATCGAATCCCGCGCAATTGCGAATGAGAATCATGGGCGCTGCTCCGGCGAAGTTGCGGCTTCAGAAGCGAGCTTTCGTTTGGCATCGGCCCACAGTGCTTCCAGCTCCGCAGGCGACAGTTCTTCCAGCGGCCTGGTCGACGCCTGCTCCATGGCCTGGAAGCGCTGCCGAAAACGGAGATTGCAACCGCGCAGAGCCATCTCGGCATCGACGCCAAGGTGGCGCCCAAGGTTGACCGCGGTAAAGAGCAGGTCTCCCAGTTCGGATTCCACGCGCGCCTGCAGTTTCTGGTCGTCGGGCGTTTTCTCGGCAGCAGCAGCTTCGGCTTCCAGCTCCGCCGTCTCCTCGGCAAGCTTGGGCAGAAGGTCTTGCCAGCGCGGCCAATCGAATCCGGATTTCGCCGCCTTCGAACCCAGCTTGGCGGCCTCGGCCAGAGCAGGCAGTGCGCGTGTCACTCCGCCAAGCCGGGATGCGGAAGGGACCGCTCCATGCAATGGTTCGGCGGCTTTGATCTCTTCCCAGTTGCGCAGAACGCCCGCAGAGGTACCCGCAACTTCAGGGTCGACGCTGGCCCGGTTCCCTGCCGCGCGCGAAGCTTCTTCGCCAAATACGTGCGGATGACGACGAATGAGCTTGCGATTCAGATGATCGAGCACATCGGCGATGGTGAAGTGGCCCTCGTTCGCCGCCATCTCGGCATAGAACAAGACCTGCAAAAGCAGATCGCCGAGCTCTTCGGCCAGGTGAGGAAAATCGCGGCGCTCGATCGCGTCGAAGACTTCGTAAGCCTCTTCGAGCGTGTATTTGCGAATGGAATCGAACGTCTGCTCGCGATCCCACGGACATCCGCCGGGAGCGCGCAAACGCATCATGATGGCCGCTGCTTGCTCAAAAAGAGCCGCGGCCCGCGCCGGATCCGTGACAACCGGGGCACTGGGAGCGGAGGAAAGAGGCTCTGGACTGTCTGCCTGCCGTGCAACGTCCATCGTTGCTAGTGTACCTCTGGGCACATGGGAGCAGTTCGCATCGTGCAATGGTCACTGTGCGCGACGTTACCGTGCTAGGGTCAAACGACACGCCGGAAAACAAACCTCCTCCAAACCGCATCACAACTACTGGAATACGCTCCCCCCATGATTCGAATCTCAGCAATTCTTCTGTCCGTCCTCGCTGGTATTGTCTGCGGCCGCCTGCTGCGCATGGGTGTTTCCCATTGGCGTCCTTCCCGCCAAGGGCAGACGAAGCGCTTCAGGTTTCCGCTGGTGGAGTTTGCTCTCGGAGCGATCTGGGGATTCCTCGCATGGCGCCTGGCCGACTTTCTTGACATGCTTCATGCGCAACTCGGGCTCGAGTTCCCCTACACCAATCTTGAGTACACGGCCGGCATCATGCTGCTCTGTCTCATCCTCGTCGGCATCGCGATGCTTGACGCCGATCATTTCGGCTTCTCTGACTTCATCACCCTCCCCGGAGTCGCCGTCGGAGTCCTGTTTTACGCCATCACCTCGCAGCAGATGATGTGGTACTTCGTTTCAGAATCGACCCCGGTACGCGATATCGCCCAGCGACTGCTTTCCGTCGTGGCAGCGGGGGCATTGGTGATGGTCATTCACTGGGGCTACTGGCTGCTGTGTCATCGCGAAATTCTTGGCTGGCGCGAAGCACACCTGATGGCGATGCTGGCGGCATGGCTCGGGCTGCCGGGAGCGCTGCTGGCCTTCGGCATCGGCGTGTCCATCGGCATCGCCCTCCTCCTCGCGTGGCACATCCTGCCCAAGGCATGGCAATACAGAGACCAATGGGCGCTGCCCAACGTCCCTGTCGGAGCGCTGGTGTGCGCCGGCGGCATCGTAAGCTGCCTGTGGGGTCCGCAGATTCTGGCCATGTATCTGCGCTGGTCCAGCTTGCCCAAGCTCGCCTTCCGCCTTCCCTGAACGCGGCCTCCCTCTCCAGACCTGAAGCCTGCCAAGCGTTCGCTCGCCGCCGTGCGTCACTTGGCTCGTATACTCAAACCCGCAGATGATTCGCATCCTGGGCTCCGCGCTCGCCGGGCTAGCGGGGCTGGCCTTCGGCAGCTTTCTCAATGTGTGTCTCACGCGCTGGCCTGCGGGCGAGAGCGTCGTAAAGCCGCGTTCGCATTGCCGCAACTGTGACCGGACACTGACCTGGTGGGAAAATGTCCCCCTGCTCAGCTGGGTCGCTCTGCGCGGTCGATGCCGAACCTGCGGCGCGGTGATAAGTCGTCGATACGCCGCGGTGGAATTCTCCGTTGGCGTGTTGTGGACGACGATCTTCTGGCAGTTTGCCTCCCGCTACACCGGCATCGAGATCGTCTCGTTCAGCCCCCAGGGATTAGCCGAAGCCCTCCTCACCGTGAGCGCCCAGATGTGGCTGGTATGGCTTCTCGTGGGCCTCGCTGCACTCGACGCGGAACATCTCTGGCTGCCCGATGCGGTCACCTTGACGGGCATCGCTCTGGGAGTGGCCGTGACCATGGCGCGTCACCAACCGCTGGTCGCGATGGGGCAAGTCACACCGTCGCTGCTTCTACTGTCGTTGAATCTGGCGTTCGCCCTGCTGATCGCTGCCGGAATCATTCTCGCCATCCGGTGGACCTACTGGCTCATACGCCGCCGCGAAGGCATCGGGCTGGGCGATGCCAAGTTAATGGCCATGCTCGCGGCGTGGCTCGGGCTGCCCGGTGCGTTGCTGGCTTTCGTCATCGCCGTCCTCGCGGGAGCCATCGTGGGAGCCGCCGTGCTTCTTTTCCCGAAGCGATCGAACGCAGAAACGCCGGCCCTGATCAAGCTGCCGCTCGGGACGTTTCTCTGCATCGGCGGCATCGTGAGCCTGTTCTGGGGTTCGCAGATTCTCTCGGCCTACCTGCGCTGGGCGGGATTCAACGAAGTCTCAAGGCTGTGGTGAAGGCGGCTGGGGCCGCGGCGCGCTGGCGGTGGCTGAGGTCGCTTTCGCGTTGGCAATCTCGGGCTCCTTCAAAAGCTTTTTCGCATCCTTCCCGTGCCGGCTGTCGGGATCGTACTCCATCACCTTCAGATAATTTGTCTTTGCTTGGACAAAGTCTCCCATATGCCGATGCGCTTCAGCCAGTCCCCAATACACTTCAGGATTCTCCGGGTCGAGCACGACCGCGGATTCAAAGCGCGACAACGCAGCCTTCCAGTTCTTCTGCTCGAGATAGTAGCTGCCGACGCTCTCATCCTCCTTCGCACTCTCGGTGTGCGGTTGGTCGGGAGCTTCAAGCCGGCGATGTTTGCCTCCCTGCTCTTCGTCCGGGGGCGGGCGCAGCAGATTGTCCATACCTGAATTGCTTGAACTTGAACCGGACTCGCTCGACGCGGGAGACGCATCATCCGGGCTCTTCACCGGATCGCCGTCCCCACTGGGCAGGGGCACATTGCCCATATCGCTCGTATCCGGCGCCGGCGCCGCATCGGCCGACGGCAAAACCGGTACGGTGTTGGTGTCTTCAGGGAACGGATTGGATTCCGGCTGCTTCGGCTTGGGGACGGGAGCGGTCTGCTGCTGCGGGTTCGATGTTGCCTGCGCGTGGAGGCTGGGCAATGCCATCATCAGGCCGCCCGACAACAGCAGCCCGGTGACAATCTCAAGACTCGAAATTTGGAACCGTGTTTTCATCGCCCTCTTCAATGGTAGGATGCGGTGCATAGAGTACTCAAGTCGTCAAAGGAAACGCATCGCTCCATGGGACTTATCATCCGCTCTTCTGCCATCCACGCCGCAGGTTGCTACACCACAGCTCCCATTCGCAAGGGTACGCGCGTTGCCGAGTACACCGGGCCGCGCCTCAGCAAATCGGAGGCCGATACTTGCTACGACGAGCAGCCCATCACCTATTTGTTTGGACTCGGAGACGGCACGGTCGTCATCGACGGCCACTGCATGGCGATGTTCATCAACCACAGCTGCGACCCGAATTGTGAGACGCATGAGGAGAGAGGACGGGTGTGGATTATAGCCATCCGCAGCATCCAGCCCGGCGAAGAGATTACCTACGACTACTGCCTCTACGATGGCGCCGACGACGAGGCGCACTGCAACTGCGGAACAAAAAAGTGCCGGGGCACCATGTATTCACGCGAAGAGACGCGGCGCCGTAAGCGCGTCGTCAAAAAGCAGCCGCAGTAGCAGAAGCGCGCGACCAGCGAGCCCAGCCCGCCGCGCGCAAGACCCTTCAGGCCACGCGGCCTTCCACACGCGACAGCACATCGCCCACGCGCCCGTGGTAACTGCGGCCCATTGCTACACGATGACCGGTGACGAGGTGCAGCACAAAATCACCCTTCGCCTCGGTGCGCACTTCTTTCACAAACTGCAGGTTCACGATGGCAGAACGATGCACGCGCAGGAACACGCGCGGGTCCAGCTTCTTCTCGTAGCTCATCATGGTGCCGCGCAGCAGGTGCGTCTCCCGGTCCGTGCAGACGCGCACGTAATTCTCCTCGGCGCCAATCCATCGGATCTCGTTCACCGGGATCATCACCATCCGTCCGCGCACCTTGAACGAAAGGCGCGTGGTGTACGGCTGGCCGAGATTGGTTGTGGGCGGGCGATTGCGCTCACGGCGTTCTTCGTCCATCGAGATCGTCCCGTTGCCCGGAATGCACGACGGAACAGGCAGTGTGAGATTCGGTTGTGACAAGACACCCATGCCCTTTCTTTTCGCAAGCCGCGTGCCAAGAACGCGACTTCGAATCGGATTGCAAATGAACGGCTTAGGGCAAATCGCGAATTCTTCAGGCGGGTCCGCTTGTCCGCTTTCAGTCTGCAGTGTCCGAAATCGAACGCCCTTTTCCGCCTGCCCCACCCCCGATGTACCTCTCCCAACCCGGCAGTTTTGTATGATGGCTGGCGAAGAGCGGTGGAGGAAATACCCATGAAGAATCGATTTAACCGGCGCGACTTTCTCTGGCAGGCCGGCTCCCTCGGATCGATGGCCATGATGGCAGGAGTTCCAGCCCCGTCCGCCTACGGCGCTCCATCCAACGCCATCCTCGAAGACGCCGTGCAGGAAGCCGCCGAGCCGCCGAAAGAACACATCAAGTTCGCGGTGTGCGGCATCAGTCATGACCACATCTACGGCATGGTGGGCGCGATCCAGCGCGGAGGCGGCGAATTGGTGGCCGCCTGGGGCGGCGAACCGGACAAGCTGGCCATGTTCACCAAGCGATTCCCCAGCGTGAAGATTGTCAAAACACAAGAGGAGATCCTCGACGACCCGGCCATTCAGCTGGTGATGAGTTCGCAGATCGCCAACGAGCGCGCCCCGCTGGGCATACGGGCCATGAAGCGCGGCAAAGATTTTCTTTCTGACAAGCCGGGCATCACGACGATGGAACAACTCGCCGAAGTCCGCAAGACCATCGAGGAGACCAAACGCATCTACGGCATCATGTACAGCGAACTGCTCGAGGTAAAGGCGGCGGTGTACGCCGGCAAGTTGATCGAGCAAGGCGCCATCGGCAAGGTGATCCAGACCATCAACATCGCGCCCCACCAGATCGTGCAGAGGCACGGCGATGCAGGCGGAGGCACAGGGCGTCCCGAATGGTTCTGGCATCCCGAACAATACGGCGGCATCCTCTGCGATATCGGCTCGCACCAGGTCGATCAGTTCCTCTTCTACACCGGCTCAAAGCAGGCCGAAGTGGTCGAATCGCAGATCGCCAATATCCGTCATCCCGAGCACCCGGAGTTTCAGGATTTCGGCGACATGGTGTTGCGCGGCGATCGTGGCCTGGGTTACGTGCGCCTCGATTGGTTTACACCTGACGGACTGGGCACATGGGGCGATGGACGACTCTTCGTTCTCGGCACCGACGGCTACATCGAGGTGCGCAAATACACCAACGTCGCGGTCAGCAAGCAAGGCAACAACCTGTTCATCGTCGACAAGAACCAGGCGCGGTACATCGACTGCAACCAGATGCCGCTTCCCTTCGGCCCGCAGTTCGTCGCCGACATCGTGCACCGCACCCATGTGGCGCAGGACCAGCAACAATGTCTCCTCGCGGCTGAATTAGTCATCAAAGCACAGAAGAACGCAAAATTCGTCACACTGAAGGATTGAGCGATGGAGATTTCAAGAAGAAATGCGGTGGTAGGATTGCTGGCTCTTCCGGCAGCCCTGAGCGCTTTGGCCGAGCCGGACAACAACAGCGGCGCGATCCTGGGCCCCACGGTGTTCGCGTGGGAAGACATGAAGCCCAAAAAGACGGCGACCGGTGAAGTACGTTCTTTGTGCAAACAGCCAACCGCCACCGTCGATCAGCTCGAGATGCACGTGTCCACGCTGAATCCCGGCCTCGAGTCCCATCCCCCGCACCGGCATGTCAACGAGGAGCTGATCATTCTGCGGGACGGCGCATGCGAGACGCTGTCGAACGGCAAATGGGTCAAGGTGACGCCGGGTTCGGTCGTCTTCAATGCGTCGAATAGCCTGCACGGCTTCCGCAACATCGGCACCACGCCCGCCACCTATCACGTCATCAACTGGAGCCCCAATAAGGCCATGGCAGCGAAGCAAACGACTTAGGTCCCTGGACTTCACCATCCACGCGCTCTTCGATAAAATGAGGGCTCGGAGTCTTCCCTGCATTGAACAAAGAATCGCAGCTTCCGCCTCTCTCCGAGACGCAACTCGACGTGTTACGCCGCTTCGCGCTGTTTGAAGCCGGAGTGGACGAACTACGCCGCACGCTCACCGGCATCTTCGAATTCCAGCTCGAGTTGCAATCCGTCGGCGGCATCCTGCAACGGCGGTCGGCGGCCGGGCGATTCCGCCTGCCCGAACCAGGCATCGTCATCACCCGCGAACACATCCAGAATGCGCTGGACCGGAAACGCTTCGACCTCATCTCTGAGCAGGAACTGGCTGAATGGGCGACGATTCTCCTCATGAACGACGCCTATGTCCTCGATCCGGCCGACGAAGATCTGATCGCCGAATGGCTCAACGATCTCAGCGTCAATCTCGACAAGGCCTGACGCCTCTCCTCCATGACCAGCGCAGTTCCCCGCTGCGTTTTCCACGACCTGCTTCGACGGCCCCCGGAACGATACAATCGCACCTGAGCCGCCTCAAAATTCTGCGGCGATTTGGAGCGGGCACCGCGCATGGGTTATCAGGTTCTGGCCAGAAAATATCGCCCGCAGCGTTTCTCTGACGTTGCCGGTCAAGACCACGTCACCCGCACCCTGCTCAACGCGCTCACCCAGGACCGCATCGCCCACGGCTACATCTTCTCCGGCCATCGCGGCATCGGCAAAACCACCATCGCGCGCATCCTGGCCCAGGCGCTCAACTGCCGCCGGCAGATTGGCAGCGCCGAGCGTCCCACGCCGGAACCTTGCGCCACCTGCGACTCGTGCATTGAGATTCGCCAGGGCAATGCCGTCGACGTGATCGAGATCGACGCGGCTACCAATCGCGGCATCGATGAGATTCGCGAACTGCGCGACGCGGCACGCTATGCGCCGGCGCGCGACCGCTACAAGATCTACGTCCTCGACGAAGCGCACCAGATCACAGAAGCCGCCTTCAATGCCCTGCTCAAGACCCTCGAAGAACCGCCGTCGCACGTCATCTTCATGATGGCGACTACCGAGCCTGAAAATATTCCGCAGACGATTCGCTCGCGCTGCCAGCACTTCAGCTTTCATGCCGTCCGCTTCGACGACATTCTTGCCCAATTGAAAATGATTGCGGAGCAGGAACAGGTCGTCGCCGAAGACGCCGCTCTCGCCTTGCTGGCTGAGGCCGGGGATGGGTCGATGCGCGATGCGCTCTCCATCATGGACCAGGCCATTGCGTCGGCACCCGTGACAGAGGGCCGCCCCGTCCTGGCTACCGACCAGATTCGTGAGCTGATGGGCTCGGTGCCAAATACAGTCTTTGAACATCTGCTTGAAGCGGTAGCAGCCGGCCAGAGCGCTCCGTTGATGGAGCAGCTGAGTGTTCTGCTCAACGCCGGGCACAGTCCCCTGTCGCTGGCACGGCAGATGGTGCGCTATCTGCGCAATGCGCTGATGGCCAAGCTGGGCGGCGAGCAGACGGAGCTGCTGCAGATCTCCGCCGACGAGCGCACCCGGGCCACGCGCACCGCGGTGCTCTTCACTGAAGAAGAATTGACGCGCAATCTGCAGATTGTTCTGCGCACGTTTGACGATTTGAATTATCGCCAGGAGCAGCGCTTCCATCTGGAACTTGGCCTGCTCAAGCTCATCCACGCACAGCGTCTCTTGCCATTGGAGGAGCTGCTGAGCGGAGTCGCCGCCGGAGCCGGTGCGCGCACTCCGATGGCTTCGCCCGTGCCGCGCGCAACACCGCCTGCTCCGCCGTGTTCGTTCTCGGCAACCGCAGCACCTGCACCCGCGCCTCCTCCGTCGCACTCACCGTTTGCAGCCAGCCCCGCGCGACCCGCTCCAAACGCAGAACCGCCGAGCCTCAAACAGAGTGCCGTCGCCGTAGAGACCGCCGTCGTCGAAACCATCGTTGAACCTGCACCCAAGCGTGAAGTCACGCCCTTCCCTGTCGCAGCGGCTGTTCCCGCCAACGGATTTGCCGAAACGTTCACCGAGGGTGCATTGGCCAAGGCGCCTGAAAATAATCCGCAAGCCAGCGGACCTTCTCCCGAGGCCGCGCGCGAAGCCATCTGTGCCGCGCTCGGTTCTGCCGGCCACTCGTCGGCAGCGCTGCTTCTGGGCGCAGGGGTCTGGACCATCGACGCCGGAAACGTGCGCATCGAAGTGGCCGGTATGGGCAAAAAGATGTTGAGCCTCACCGTCAACGCTGCGGCAGAGAAGATCATGCGCAGCGAGCTGCAGAAGCTTGGCGCCTCGTCCCGTTTTCTCGTGGTACCTGGAGCAGCGAACGGCGCTGCAACCGGCCCCGCTCTTGCCCCCGTCTCCGGCAGCGTCGAAGAGGAAGCGCTCAAGCATCCGCTGGTGCAGCGCGCGCTTGAAATCTTCCATGCCGAAGTGCGTACCGTGGTCGATCTGCGCGTGAAGTAACCGGCCACGCAACCGGCCCGAGGAGAAACCCATGATCAATCCGCTGAAGATTCCCGAAATGCTTTCGCAAGCCAACCAGATGCAGGAGGAGATGCAGCGCAAGCTGGAGCAGACGGTGGTCGAAGGTTCCGCGGGCGCGGGTGCCGTGAGCGCGACCATGAATGGGAAGAAGCAATTGCTCAAGCTGCGCATCGAGCCCTCCGCCGTGGTCAGCCTCGGAGGCAACCAGCCGGATGTCGAAATGCTCGAAGACCTGATCGTCGCCGCTGTGAATGACGCCGGACGGAAGGCCGACGAAGCGATCCAGTCCAGCGTGCAGGGCATGCTGGGCGGACTCAAGATTCCCGGGCTCACCTAGCCGTCCACACACCCAAGGAGTTTCATTCCGTGCCAGCTGCGTTCAATCGCCGCAGATTTTTCTCTCTCGCAGCCGCCGCTGGAGCTGCCCCCCTCATGCCGCGTTGGCTTGCCGCACAGGCCACGGTGCCCGACCGTATCGCCGAGGGCCGCGTCCTGGCCGCGAAAGCTCCCATCGTCACCACCAAGCTCGCCGACAACGTCTACCTGCTGCAGGGCTTTGGCGGAAACATGGCGCTGCAAACCGGCTCGGATGGCAACCTGCTCGTCGATTCCAGCTTTTCAACTTCAGTGCAGAAGGTTCTGGCGGCAATCAACGCGGTCAGCAAGGATGCACCCCGCACTCTAATCAATACCCATTGGCACTACGACCATACCGACGGCAACGAAGGCATGCACGCTGCGGGATTCAATATCCTGGCGCACACCAAGACGCGCGAACGTCTCTCCACACCGCAGGTGGTGAACTTCTTTCACATCACGGTACCGCCCAATCCAGTCGGCGCATGGCCCACCACCACCTTCGATGACTCCATGCATCTGTGGCACAACGGCGATGCCCTGAGCATGGCGCACTTTAACCCGGCGCACACCGACACCGACATCTATATCCACTTTCACAACGCCGACGTGCTGCACGTAGGCGATATCTTTTTCAACCTCTCTTATCCCTTCATCGATGAAAGCAGCGTGGGCAACATCGGCGGCATGATCGAAGCCAGCGCCAAGGCACTCACTCTCGCGGGACCAAAGACAAGGATCATTCCAGGGCATGGGCCCCTTGCCGACAAACCTCAATTGCAGAGCTATCACGACATGCTGGCCACCATCCGCGATCGGGTGGAGAAGCTCAAAGCGGCGGGAGCAAGCGAGCAGGAAGCTGTCGCCAAGAAACCCACCGCCGATCTCGATGGCGCGTGGGCCAAAGGCTTTGTCAACGGGGATGTCTTCACCGGGCTCGTGTATCGCACGCTGTAACCAATCCTCAGGAGGGCGCACGTCGTGTCAAGATATGCCGAGCCAATGGCGCGGCTGATTGAAGAACTCAAAAAGCTGCCTGGGGTCGGAACCAAGTCGGCTCAGCGCTACGCCTTTCACATCCTGCGTTCAGCGGATGAGGATGCGACCGCGCTGGCGGACGCTGTGCGAGGGCTCAAGGCGAACCTGCGTCTCTGCTCCATCTGCAACAACATCACAGACGTCGATCCCTGTGCCTATTGCGCTAGTCCCACGCGCAATCAGCGCCTGGTCTGCGTGGTCGAAGAGCCCACCAACATCGAGTCGGTGGAACGCACCCGCGGCTATAACGGCGTCTACCACGTGCTGCATGGCACACTCTCGCCGCTGCACGGAGTGGGTCCCGACCAGTTGCGCGCAGCCACCCTGGTGGCACGAGTCGAACGCGGTGAAATTGATGAAGTGATTGTGGCCACCAGTCCCACGCTTGAAGGCGAAGCGACGGCCAGCTGGCTTGCCTCTACGCTGCGCGGTCTCCCGGTGCGCGTCACCCGCATTGCCACGGGCGTGCCCGCCGGCAGCGACATCGAGTACGCCGACGAAGTTACGATGGCGCGAGCCCTCGAAGGCCGCCGCGAGCTTTGAGCCCAGGAACCGGCTACGACTGCAGCCGGCTCAACAGATCCTGCGGGTGCACAGGCTTGGCCAGAATTTCGAACTCGTAGCCCTTGGCCCGCGCCTTCTCCAGCAGGTCTGCGGTGGCCGCCTGACCAGAGAAGAGCAGAATTTTGATGCTGGGCAGGATCGAGCGAATCATGATCGCCGCATCAATACCGTTCAAATCGGCCATGATGACGTCGGTGATGAGCATGTCCGGAGTAAAGCTGGCTGCCAGGTCGACTGCCTTCTCGCCGGAATACACGGCGCGGGCATCGAAACCGCTCTGGTTGAGGATCATCGCCAGGGTATCGGCGATGACGCGCTCATCGTCCACAACGAGAACTTTGGGTTTGACACGCTTATCGTGCATACTCTCCTAGACGCAAATAGTTGTTTGGCGATTGATGATCTGAGAGAAATTGTCGCTGTGCGCGACCCGGGCAAGAACCTGAACCCCTTCTCAAGCATCCTTCTCTTCATGATACGCTCTGACCGGAACGACTCTCAATTCGCATCTGTACCGGCTGAGCAGATGCAAGCCATGCTGAACCAATCAGCCCCCACGAGTACGTACGCCCAGGACAAAGCACGCAACGTGCACCCCTGAAATGCGCGGCCTTTCGTCCGCCCGACATCGGCTCAATTCATCTGCCCGCAACCAGGCAACCATAAACTTGCAACGCACCCCTCTCGGCCTTAGATGCGGAGAATTGGACCGGAGACCACTCCATGCCCGAAATAGCCGTCCAAAATTTTTCCGAAAACGTAAAGACCGATGCCATCATCCGCGCGGAGAGAATCGAAAAGTACTACGCCCAGCCCAGTGAGAACCGGATCCAGGTCATTGCTCCGACCGACCTGAGCATCGTTCCCGGCGAAATTGTCGCGCTCCTTGGTCCGTCCGGCTCGGGCAAGTCGACCATGCTGCGTATGCTCACCGGCCTCTCGCAGCCCTCCGCCGGCAAGGTCTACTGGCACGAAAAGCCGATCGACAGTGCCGAAATCAATGTCTCGATCGTCTTTCAAAGCTTCGCCTTGTTCCCCTGGATGACCGTGCTCGAAAACGTCGAGGCCCCCTTGCAGGCCCGCGGAGTGGCTCCGGCCGAGCGCCACGAACGAAGCATGAAGATGCTCGACACGGTCGGCCTCGACGGGTTCGAGGCCGCCTACCCCAAAGAGCTCTCCGGCGGCATGCGCCAGAGAGTCGGTTTCGCCCGCGCCCTGGTGGTCGAACCCGAAGTTCTGTTCATGGATGAGCCCTTCTCTGCCCTCGACGTGCTCACCGCCGAAAACCTGCGCTCAGAACTACTCGAACTTTGGGAGAAGAAGACCATGCCGACCCGGTCGGTCTTCATCGTCACCCACAACATCGAAGAAGCCGTTCTGCTGGCCGATCGCATCATTGTGCTGGGCCGCAATCCCGGCCACATCCGCACCGATTTTCGCGTCCAGATTGCGCAACCGCGCGACCGCAAAGCCGAGCCGTTCACGCAACTGGTCGACTACATCTACAAGGTGCTCACGCGGCCCGATGTCGCTCCGGCCGAAGCTCCCGATCACCAGCACCCCAGTCCGCGTCCGCGCGACCAGCGCCAGATGCGCTACCAGATGCTGCCCCACGCCCGCCCCGGCGGCATTGCCGGACTGCTCGAGTTGGTGCTCGACAAAGGCGGCCGCGACGACGTCTATCGCCTCGCCGACGACCTTGCATTCCAGATCGATGACCTGCTGCCGATCGTCGACGCCGCTCAACTGCTGGGCTTCCTCAAAATCGAGGAAGGCGACGCTGCAATCACCGACTCGGGCTCCGAGTATGCCAACTCCGAAATCTTGCGCCAGAAAGAAGTGTTCCGCGACGCCGCTCTCGAACACGTCCTGCTGCTGCGCCAGATCCGCCGTGCCCTCGAGTCCAAGAGCGATCACACCGTTCCCGAAGAGTTCTTCCTCGACATGATCGACGAGCAATTCAGCGCAGAGGAATCGCAGCGGCAGATGGAGACGGCGATCAACTGGGGCCGCTACGCCGAGCTGTTCGACTTTGACGCAGCACGCCGCCGCTTCGTCATGCCCGATGCCCTTGAAGAGGAGATCGCCGCCAGCGAGGGTTCTGAGTGAAGCTGCATCCCCTCGCGCGTACCCTGGTCACGGTCCGCACCTGGCCCGTCGTCATCGATGCGGGTGTCGCAGCCTGTGCGCTTGCCATTTTTTTCTCCGTGGTCAGCACCGGAGAGTACTGGATGGGCAGGCCCATTCCCGTTGTTCCTATCTCGCACTCCATCGGCGCCCTGCCCATGTATGCCTTCTACTCCATGGTGCGCATCGGCATTGCCTACCTGCTGAGTCTCACCTTCGCCATCAGCTACGGCTACACCGCCGCCTACAACCCGCGTATCGAAGCCTGGATGATTGCCGTACTCGACATTCTGCAGTCCATTCCCGTGCTCAGTTTTCTGCCGCCGGTTGTGCTCGCCATGGTCGCTCTCATTCCCGGCCGCCAGATGGGCATTGAGATGGGCGTGGTCCTGCTCATCTTTACGGGACAAGTGTGGAATCTCGCCTTCAGCTTTTACTCCTCGCTGAAAAGCATCCCGCGCGAGATGACTGAGGCGTCGCGGATCTATCGCTATTCGGCGTGGCAGCGTTTTTGGCAGCTCGAAATGCCCTACGCCGCGATTGGCCTCATCTGGAACTCGATCGTCTCGGTTGCCGGTGGTTGGTTCGCCCTGATGGCCTGCGAGATGTTCGCCATGGGCACACGCAATTTTCAGCTGCCGGGCCTGGGCAGCTACCTGCAAACGGCGGCAGACTCCGGAGACATGCGCGCTCTCATCGCAGGATTTCTGGTGGTGATCGCCATCGTGGTCGCAACCGATCAGCTGGTGTGGCGGCCCCTGATCGCCTGGAGCGACAGGTTCAAGTTCGAGCAGGTGGAATCGGCTGATCGCGTCACCTCGCCGATTCTTACCCTGCTGCAGCGCTCCAAGCTCTTCGCCACACTGTCGGGCCAGGTCTGGTCTCGCTTCGAAGAACCCATCTATCGCCGCATGGCACAGTCGCGCGCCAATCGCATCATGCACCCGCTCGACGAAAAACCTTCTCAGTCCTCCGTGTCGCCCGCGCTGTGGACCCTGGCCATCGTTGCGCTGACGGTGGTTGGATGGGGAGCTTTGCAGGCCGGCCTGATGCTGCGCACCGTCACCTGGCCCGAATTTCGCTTGCTGCTCGAAGGCGCCGGCGCCACATTCCTGCGCGTCAATGCTTCCCTGCTGATCTCGGCACTCTGGACCATTCCTGTCGGCGTCGCCATCGGTTTCAATCCCCGGCTGGCGCGGTTCATTCAGCCCGTCGCGCAGGTCCTCGCCTCCGTTCCGGCCACCGCATTCTTCCCCATTCTCTTGATCGGACTGGTCAAGATCGGCGGCGGGCTCGGCATCGGTTCCATTGCCTTGATGCTGCTTGGCACCCAGTGGTACATCCTGTTCAACGTGATCGCCGGCGCCATGTCGATTCCCTCCGACCTGCGCGAGGTCTCCTCGCTCTACCACTTCAAACGCGTCCAGCGCTGGACCCAGGTCATCTTGCCGGGCATCTTCCCCTACCTGATCACAGGCATGGTGACAGCATCCGGCGGCGCATGGAACGCCTCGGTCTTCGCCGAATACTCACGCATGCCCGGCCGCACGTTAACCACCATCGGCCTGGGCGCGCAGATCAGCGCAGCCACCGACGCGGGCCGGTTTCCCATCTTGCTGCTGGCCACTATCTTCATCTCCCTCATGGTGGTTACCATGAATCGTCTTGTTTGGCGACGACTGTACCGCCTGGCCGAAACTCGTTATAAGCTCGAAGGGTGAATCGGCGGGTACCCCCGGCGAGCTCTTTGAGGTGAGAACGAATGATCCGTGTCGGGCTGGTTGGTTTTGGTATGGCGGGCCGCGTCTTTCATGCGCCCCTGATCTCCTCGGTCGAGGGGCTTGAACTGGCGGCAGTTGTCGAGCGCACCTCCGACAACGCCGAGCAACGCTACCCAGGCGTCACCATCCATCGCAACGTAAGCGATCTGCTGGCCGACGCTTCGATCAAGCTGGTGGTTGTCGCCACCCCTAATGCGACCCATTTCGACATCGCCCTGCGTGCCCTCGAAGCTGCCAAGAATGTCGTGGTCGACAAGCCCACCGCTGTTTCCTCAAATGAGATCGCCCAGTTGCTTGAGCTGGCCAGCGCCGTCGGGCTGCAATGCATTCCCTTCCATAACCGTCGCTGGGACAGCGATTTTCTGACGATTCAGCAAGTGTTGCATGAGAAATCCGTAGGGCAGTTGGTCCAGTTCGCGTCGACATTCGACCGCTGGCGCCCCGGCCCTTCTTCGCGCGGCTGGAAGGATGAACCAGAGCAAGGCGGTACCCTGCTCGACCTGGGCACCCACGTCGTCGATCAGGCCCTCGCGCTGTTCGGTCCGCCTGAGTCCGTGGGGGCGGAGGTGCGCCAGGAGCGCGACGGAGACTTCGGCAACGACGCCTTTACCATCCGCCTGCACTACTTCACGAATCTCACCGTCACGGTCAGCGCCAATTCCCTGTCCTCACTGGCCCGTCCGCGCTTTCATCTCCGCGGCACGCGGGGCAACTACTGGAAGTGGGGACTCGACCTGCAGGAAGACAATCTTGGCAAGATCGCCCGTATCGAATCCGCCGACTGGGGCAAAGAACCCGCCGATCGCTGGGGCACACTCTGCGCCGATGCGGAGGGTAGCCTGGTGACGAAGCCGGTAGAGCCTGTGGCGGGCGACTATCGCCTGTTCTACACCGGCGTGCGCGATGCATTGTTAGGCCAGGCGAAGCCGCCGGTCGCGGCAATCGATGCATGGCGTGCGGCGCGCGTGCTCGAGTACGCACTTGAAAGCTCAAAGACGCATCGCGACGTGGAATGTGACTGGAGCAACGAACCGCACTAGTCGCTCGCCTGCTCCTGTCCGTTGACCCGGAGCGGCACCCAAAACCGGAAGGTCGCTCCTTGCTGCGGCAGGCTTGTCACGTCGATTGCGCCGCCATGGGCCGTGATGATGGCACGCGCGATCGCCAGCCCCATGCCCGTTCCTTTGCCCGCACTCTTCTTGCCCCT
>DATAVC010000064.1:0-5451 GCA_036267935.1 Occallatibacter sp.
TCGGCGCACTGGCCGTAGAGATGAACCGGCAGAACCGCCTTTGCTTTGCGCGCAGCGGGTGTGCGCAGGAGTTCGGCGACAGAAGCGGGGGATAGATTGAAAGTGGCTGGGTCGATATCTGCCAGCAGCGGCTGTGCGCCGCAACGGAGAATGGCGCTGACGGAGGCGAAGAAGCTGAACGGCGTAGTGATGACGGCATCGCCGGGACCGATGTTCGCCGCGGCCAGGGCGAGCCAGATTGCGTCGGTTCCACTGGCGCAGCCGATTGCATGAGGCACAGCGCAGGCTGCGGCGGCAGCCTTCTCAAAGCTGGCAACCTGTGGGCCGAGGATGAATTGCTGCGAGGTGCAGACGGCTTCGATTGCGGCGAGCACTTCCTGCCGGATGCCGGCAAACTGCCGGGAAAAATCAAGCATCTGAACTGGTTGTGGGTTGCCAATCTGCACATCTACGATGGTATATCGCTGTCGAGTTGAATGCGGACTCTCGTTACGCCTTGGGCTTCGTCTAACAAGTCTGGAATCGCCGTCGCCAGCAGTGTGGCGGCTGCCAGGTTGATAATTGCCGCGGATGCTCGTATTGTTGACAGTCTTGGCTTCAGACTCAGTAGGTCAGTGGGCTGAGATTTCTTCTGAAGTTAATGGATCACGGCAAAACCTTATTGCACGGTAACGGATATCGCTAAGGAGATCGGCACCATGGAATCAAAGCCGGCACAGAACATTCAGGATACTTTTCTCAACACAGTGCGAAAAGATAAGAGTCCGATCACGATCTACCTGGTAAGCGGCGTCAAGCTTACCGGAAAGATCCGGTCGTTCGATAAATACTCGGTGCTGCTGGAAAACAACAGCCAGGAGCAATTGATCTTCAAACATGCGATCTCGACGGTGGTGAGTGGGCGGGCTGGCGCGCATCCAGAGGTGCGGCTCGACAGCAAGCCTGAGGTGCGGGCGGCGGTAAGCTCCGCGCCTGCTGTCGCAGCAGTGCAAGAGGCGAACGGAACCCAGGGCCGTTAGCCATTGACAACTGAAACTAAGAAGATAAAGACGGTGCGACGAAGTCTGGTGGCAGCGCAGCAGGCTTCTGCGCGCCATGCGGACCGGGGACTGCCGCAGGCAGAGCGTGCGGTTCTGGTTGCCGTGGAGTTCACTGGAGAGAGGCGCAAGCTGACGGCGGCGGCGCGCCTGGCACGCAACGCTGCGGCAGTTTCGGCGGGTGTTTCGCTGGAAAACGAGAATGGAACCTCTTTGCCGCCAGTGGTGAAGCGGGCGGCTGGCCTGGACTTCGATTCGTCCCTCGCGGAGTTTGAGGAGCTTGCGCGCAGCGCCGGGGCGGAGATTGCCGCGACTCTGGTTCAGCGCCGCGCACGGCCCGATCCGGCAACCCTCGTGGGCGGTGGCAAGCTCGAGGAGATTGAAGGGGTCATCGCTTCGACCGGAGCCGATCTGGTGCTGTTCGACCACGACCTCTCGCCTTCTCAGCTGCGAAACCTCGAGGCGAAGCTGCCTTGCCGGGTGATCGACCGGACCCAGCTGATTCTCGATATCTTCGCCCGTCACGCGCGAACCAGGGAGGGCCAGTTGCAGGTCGAGCTGGCGCAGTTGGAGTATCAGCTGCCGCGATTGGCCGGCCGGGGAAAGACAATGTCGCAACTTGGCGGCGGTATTGGAACACGTGGCCCTGGCGAAACGCAACTGGAAACAGACCGCCGCAAGATCAATCTTCGCATCGACCACGTGAAGGAGCAGCTTGAATCGGTGCGGCGGATTCGCCGCCAGCAGCGGCAGCGCCGTGAGGCTGTGCCAGTGCCCGTGGTCGCATTGGTTGGATACACAAACGCAGGCAAAAGCACGCTGTTCAATGCGCTGACCGAGGCCGGCGTGCTCGAATCTTCGCGGATGTTCGCCACGCTCGATCCCAAGCTGCGGCAGTTGCAGCTTCCCTCACGCAGAAAAATTCTGCTGTCGGACACTGTGGGATTCATTCGAAATCTGCCCCACACTCTGGTGACCAGCTTTCGCGCCACGCTTGAAGAGGTCGAGCGGGCGGAGTTGCTGCTGCACGTGCGCGATGCTTCAAGTCCGATGGCCGAGGAACAGAAGGCGCAGGTGCAGAAGGTATTGGCGGAGCTTGACGTCTCCAGGAAACCGGTCATCGAGGTCTTAAACAAGATCGATTTGATTGGAGAGTGCGACACTACGCCGATAGGAGCGCCCGGCAGCGTTGCCGTCTCCGGCCTGAAGAAGATCGGATTGGATCGCCTGCTGGCGGCCATCGACGCTGCGCTGGTAGTTGACCCTGTGATCGAGATGCAACTCCGTTTGCCCCAGTCGGAGGGCGCGATCCTGGCTGCGTTGGAGGCGGGCGCCGTTGTGGAAGAGAAAAGGTTTGAGGGAAATCTCGCGTTTCTTACAGCACGTGGGCCGGCCTCGCTATTGAACCGATTTCGGAGGTTCCGCGAACGCTCCTGAGAGGAGCGCCCTTAACTAGCATAGGCCGCCTGAAGGGGAGCGGAGGTGGTGTCCCCAATCACGCGACCTATGTGACCCAGATAGTAGGGTCCAGGTAGTGAATTCAGCCTAATCCTTTCCTTGGTGAACGTCAAAGGGCTTAAATTTGAGCGCTTTTCTGGATAGATCTCCAGTGATTAAGGATGGTGCGAAGATCGGTCGTTTTGGGCGTTTATCGACGCATTTTTTATTGACACCCTCACAATCGCTTTGCTAAAACTAGATGTACCTCGCACGATCACGCACCGACTCCACCAGCGCTATCAAAAACACAATCTAGCTGTGTAAGGCAGCTGACGACAGGACTTCCAGGCGGCCCGGCCGATCCACTCATGGATGAGATACTGAACGAACTCGGTGGACTTGTGCTCGGCTCCGTGCCGACGATCGTCCTGTTCATTTTACTGGTGATGGCCTATGGACTACTCGTCCGCCGGCCGTTGGATCGCATTCTGGCCGAGCGCCGCGCACGTACCTCAGGAGCCGTGGAACAGGCACGTAACGCCATCGCGAGGGCTGAATCCGAAACGGGTCTCTACGAAGACAAGCTGCGCGCGGCCAAGGCCACAATCTTCCAGGGGCGCGATCAAAAACTGAAGCAGTGGAACGCCGAACGAGAGGCAGCCTTGGCTCAGGTTCGCCACCACACCCAGGAGCGCGTTCGCGGGGCGCGGCAGGAGATCGAGAAGAGCGCGCAGGAGGCGAGACTTCAGATTGCCGGGGCAAGCGATGAGCTGAGTTCGCAAGTCCTGAAGGCGGTGTTGCCCGCCGGCATTGGTTCGACGGAGGGTGCGCAGTGAACCTTTCCTTGAGCTTATCGAGCTTATCGAGCTTATCGAGCTTGTCGAGTTTATCCAGGATGAGCAGGTTGAAGAGGCTTTTGCCCGGGCTGTTGATGGCGGCGGTGTTGTTCGCCCCTGTCCGCCATGCAAACGGCCTTGAGGCAGGTTCCGGCGGCGCCGGCGAAGGGCAGGCCAGTTCTCCGGTTGCGCAGTCTCCGGATTCGAGCAAGCAGGAAGCAAACGAGAACGATGAATTTCTCCATTCGCCTGCGGTGCAGAAGCTTGGAGCAATGATCGGCCTGAACGCCGAGCAGGCGGCGACTGCTTTTACCGTTGCAAATTTTGTTGTCCTCGCCGCCCTTATCGGCTGGTTTCTGGCCAAGACGTTGCCGAAGACATTCCGCAATCGCAACACTGCGATTCAAAAAGACCTGGTGGATGCGCGTACCGCGACCGAAGAGGCCAGCGCACGGTTGAACAGTGTTGAAGAACGGCTCAGCAAACTGGACGAACAGATTGCCGCGATGCGGGCTCAGGCTGAAAAGGACTCCGCGCACGACGAACAGCGCATCAGGGCGAGCGTCGAGGAAGACAAGCGGAAGATCCTCGCTGCGGCTGAGCAGGAGATCGGCGCCGCGACTGCGCTGGCGCACCGGCAGATTCAGCAATACGCAGCAGAGCTTGCCATCGATCAGGCATCCCGCAAACTGGTCATTACCGCCGAGACGGACCGCATGCTGGTGCAGAGCTTCGCGCGCCGGCTGATGGGCGATGATTCGAAAGAAGGGCAAAACTGATGTCGGTTCTTTCGCTGCGTTACGCCCATGCCTTTGCTTCTGTCGCTGCCTCGTCGCATCTTGATGCCGCAGCAGTGCAACAGCAGCTCAACGATTTCAGCGGCACGCTTGCCGGAAGCCGCGAACTCCGCGAAGTGCTGATGAATCCGTCCATCGCCACCGAGCAGAAGCTGAAGGTTCTCGACGCGATCGCCGGACGAATGGGCATGTTCCCGCAGGTGCGGAACTTTCTCGCCGTCATCATGGACCACCAGCGCCTCGCCGAGCTTGGCGACATTCTCGCCGAATATCACCGCGTGGCAGACGAACAATCCAATTTCGCCGAAGCGGAGATTACCAGCGCTCGTCCGTTGAACGATCAGGACCGCGCCGAACTTGAAGCCCAGGTCGGCAAACTCGCGGGCGGCCGCGTTCGCGCCACCTACCATCAGGACCCCGCCCTGCTGGGTGGCGCTGTCGTTCGCATCGGCTCTACGGTGTACGACGGCTCCATTCGCGCGCAGTTCGAGCAGTTGAAGCAGAAGCTGGTGAACGCGTAGAGTCTTCGCTGGGACCGGCACTAAATTTTTTAGATTTGAAACGAATCGAGTAGAAGGAAGACATGGCACAGATCAAGGCAGATGAGATAACCGAGCTGCTACGCCAGCAGATTCAGAACTTCGAGCAGCGCATCCAGGTCGATGAGGTTGGCACCGTCATCTCCCTCGGGGATGGAATCGCGCGGGTCCACGGCCTCGACAAGGTGATGGCAGGCGAGCTCATTGAATTTCCCCACGATGTTGCCGGTCTCGCCATGAACCTCGACGAAGACCAGGTGGGCGCGGTGCTGCTCGGCGATTACACCGAGATCAAAGAGGGCGACACCGTCAAGCGCACCGGCAAGATCATGTCCGTGCCTGTCGGCGAGGCTCTCATTGGCCGCGTGGTCAACGCGCTCGGCGCACCCATCGACGACAAAGGCCCCATCAATACCGACAAGTTCCTTCCCGTCGAGCGTCTCGCTCCCGGTGTCATCGATCGTCAGTCCGTCCGCGAGCCTATGGCTACCGGCATCAAGGCCATCGACACGATGATTCCCATTGGCCGCGGCCAGCGCGAACTGCTCATCGGCGACCGCCAGACCGGCAAGACCGCCATCGCGCTCGACACCATCATCAACTCGGCGAAGAACAATCTGATCTGCATCTACTGCGCCATCGGGCAGAAGCGCTCTTCCGTCGCGCAGGTGGTTCAGACACTCGAAGAGCACGGCGCGATGGGCTATACCATCGTCGTCGCCGCCACTGCATCCGAGCCTGCGCCGATGCAGTATCTCGCTCCCTTTGCCGCGACCGCCATGGGCGAGTACTTCCGCGACTC
>DATAVC010000065.1:0-46097 GCA_036267935.1 Occallatibacter sp.
GTTTCCACAGTCCCACTGCGTTACCCTAGTCCCTTATGGGACGCATTCGAGTTCTCTCCGATCAGGTGGCCAATCAGATTGCCGCCGGCGAGGTTGTTGACCGTCCCGCTTCGGTGGTGAAAGAGCTGCTCGAAAATGCGCTTGATGCCGGCGCCACGCGCATTCGTGTGGAAGTTGAGGCTGGCGGGCGCAAGCTGATTCGCATCGCCGACGATGGCCACGGGATGAATCGCGACGATGCCTTGCTGGCGTTCGAACGCCATGCCACCTCCAAGCTCCGTTCCGCAGATGATCTGCTTTCCATTTCAACCCTTGGCTTTCGCGGAGAGGCGTTGCCCTCGATTGCCTCGGTCGCGCGCGTCACGCTGCAGACTACGACAGGCGACGAGCCCACGGGAACTTCGCTCGAAATTGCCGGTGGCAAGATTCATCGCGTCGATGACGCCGCTCTTCCGCGCGGCACCACCATCGGGGTCGCCGATCTGTTCTTCAATACACCGGCGCGGCGTAAATTTCTGCGCGCTGAATCCACTGAGCTGGCTCACGTGACGGCGCTGGTGACCCATTACGCGCTCGCTCATCCTGAGAAACACTTCGAGCTGATTTCGGCCTCGCATACGCTGATCTCGGCACCGCCGGTGGCGCGTACGGCCGAGCGGATCTATCAGATTTTCGGCAAAGAAACGCTCTCCCAGCTTTTGCCCGTTGCTGCCGAGCTTCCCTTTGCCCACGTCGGCTTGCCGGAGCCTCCTCCCTGGAAGAAGGACCCGAACGAGCCGGCGCGACAGCCGGGCACACTGCGCATCACGGGCTTCTACTCCAAGCCGGAGCTGCAGAAGCTCAACCGGAATTCGATCTACATTTTCGTGAATAAGCGGCTCATTCGCGATCGGCTCCTGCTGCACGCGCTCACTGAGGCGTACAGGAACGTCCTTCCTCCGACCAGCTTTCCGGTGGTTTTGCTCTTTCTCGAGATGCCGGCCGATGAGGTGGATGTCAACGTGCATCCTGCCAAAACCGAGGTGCGCTTTCGGCAGCAGACCTTCGTCCACGATTTTGTTCGCGACAGCATCCGGAATGCACTGGTGCTCTCGCGCCCGGCTGCCGGATTTCTTGCGGCCCTGGAAGCGGCGCCGCAGGCCAGCCCGTCGCTGATGCCCTCCGCGGTATCGCCTTTGCCGGGATTGCCCCATCCGCCTGCGCCCGACTCCGACGGCGTGGGGATGGACTCGGCTGCCGAGCCCTTCCAACTTCGGCAGCAGGTTCCGCAGCCGATTCCAGGCCGGTTGGCTTTCCACGAAGGGCTCTCCGGTTCGGCAGAGGGATTGGCGGCGCTGGCGGATACGGTTGCCGGACTGAGCGCGGCGGGCGCGATTTTGGCCTCGAATGGGGCCGGCGCACGAGAAACGGTGGAAATCGAGGCCGAACAGGCGGCGGCCAACCTGAATCATTTGCGGTCGCTTCGTCCTATGGGACAGCTTCGCGAATCTTTTATTTTGGCGACCAGCGAAGAAGGCCTGTGGATAATCGACCAGCACGTGGCCCATGAGCGCGTTTTATTCGAAAAAATCCTGCTGGATCGTCAGGTAGAACGCATCCAGCGCCAGCGGCTTTTGATGCCTTTGCTGGTGGAGCTGAAGCCTGCGCAGATGGTCGTGTTCGCGCGGATTGCCGAAGAGCTGGAACGGAACGGATTTGAGGTAGAACCTTTTGGTCCCCAGACACTTGCGGTCAAAGCAGCTCCCCTGGGCCTGGAGGGCAAGGAGCTGGAAAAATCGCTGGGGGAGATCATCGACCAGGCCTCCGCCGACCCGGAGGAAGGCCCTCCCGCTCAGACACTTGCCTCTCTGCGCACGCGGATTGCCGCTTCGATCGCCTGCCACTCGGCGATCAAGGTCAACACCCCTCTTGACCCGGCGCGTATGGAATGGCTATTGTTGGAGCTTTCAAAGACCGAGCATCCAACGAGTTGCCCGCACGGTCGTCCCATCGCCTTGCTCTATTCCTGGAAGGATATCCAGCGGGCTTTCCATCGCATCTAGTTCGGATTTAGAATCCAATTGTGGAGACCGCTTCTCGCCGAGAAGGGGCGGCCATTGCAACGCCGGGACGTAAGTTGTTCCTGGATTTGCCGCAAAGGGCCCCTAGGAGCCTGGAAACGAGGTTTTTCTTTGACATCGGAACAGCTTGAAGCTGCGCGCGCCGAAAGAATGCGCCAGAACGGACTTGGGACTCTTACCCTGGATGACGCCCGCACCTGGATTGAAGAAACGGGCCTTTGCCTTTTTTTGCCTCGAAAGCAATTTCCTGCTTCCGTAGCGCCTTCGTTCGTGGAGGCAGTTGCGGGACAGCATAGTGCCACTCCCGAGCAGACGCAGATTGCGATCGCCGAAGGATTGCTGGTTCGCCTTGAAAATGAAGGAGTTGCCGTTCGGCTCAACCTGTCTGGACAGCTGGGCGAGCAGCCCGAATTTGTGGTTGCGAGCTGGGTTCTGCCGTATGTCTACGCCCTGCGAGGCGATCGGGACTGGCGCCGGGTTCCGCAGCTGACGGGATCGCGTGCGGTTTCGCCCCTGGCCGTGCAGGCCTACAAGCTGCTCGAGTCCAACGATTCGACAGTGTCGCACCTGAAGCAGACGCTTGGCCGCGAAGTGACTGAGGCTGCAGTGGTTCGCGCCATTACCGAGCTCTGGCAGCAGCTGCGCATCATTCCGCTGATCGCCGAGCCGGGTCGGGCCGCCAAGTGGCAGCTGCTTCGGCATCGCTACCAGAAAGCCATTGCAGAAGGCGCGTCGACGTCGCAGGTGACTGCGATCTCGGTGCTGGCTTCTATCTTTTTGCAGGCCGTGATCGCCGCGAGCATGGAAGAAGTGGAGCTGTTCCTGGCCCCCCTGACTGCCCGCAGCAAGATCCGCGAGGTTCTGCGCGGACTGGTTGCCACGCGGCAGGTGCACACCATCTCGATGGGCCACGCCCCGCACTACTACGTGGCGGGTACGTTGCCGGAGTTCGCGCCAACCGCGATGCTCTACTCGAATCCTTCGTTCCATTCATCGTTTTCGTTTAGCGCCGAATACCAGAGCTCGCGTTTTGAACGGCCCTTTTCGCAGCCGGCCGCTTTTGCACGGTTGACTCCGCCTGCGCCTCCTGCTCCGCCGCGCGTGGAACCGCCTGCACCTGCCGCTCGTGCCGCTGCAGAGCCGGCAGCAAAGCCCGCAGCACACAGGCCGCACTTCTCGCGTCCGACACGGGCGCCGCGGAAGCCTAAAGCAGCTTCTGCGTCCAATGGCTCGCGCTTGGTTCGTCGCAGCAGCGAAGCGCGTCCTTCGGCCTCGCGGACATCGAATGGATCGCGCCCTGCCAACGGCAAGCACTGGCAGAACGGCAAGAGCCACACCTCGTCGTCTTCGAACGGCGCCAGCAGCAACGGCAACGGGAACAGCGCGCGGAACGGCAAGTCGTCGACGCCCTCGTGGAACAATCGCAACGGCCACAGCAAGGTCGCCAAGACCGGAGCCAACCCGGCCTCGATCAAGCGCAAGTCGACGGGACGGGTGGAAGCACTCGCATCGCGCAATGGCCACAAGCCGGCACTGACGGCAGGCGCCAAGGCAGGCAACAGCAAGCGCTACGGCTTTACGGCTCGCGCCGGCAAGGGAACAAAGAAGCGCGGATGAGTGCGGCCGAAGGATCATTGCAGCCGCGCACGCCGAATCGAAAAATCATTGTCGCTATCGACGGGCCGGCGGGCGCGGGCAAAAGCACCGTGGCCCGCCACCTGGCCCGGCACTTCGGCTTGCTCAATCTTGAAACCGGCGCCATGTATCGTGCCTTCGCGCTGAAGGCACTGCGGTCCGATGTGCCTCTGACCGAGAGCGGCCCCCTGGAAATCCTCGCCACCGAAACGCAGATTCGACTCGAACCCGGCGAAGAGGAGAACCGCGTTCTTCTTGACGACGAAGATGTCACCGGCCTGATCCGCAATCAAACCGTGACCGATGCCGCGTCACGCGTCAGCGTCTATCCCGCGATCCGCGCATGGATGGTGCGCCTGCAGCAGGAGATGGCTGCGGAAGGTGGCGTGGTGATGGAAGGACGCGATATCGGCACCGTGGTTTTTCCCCATGCCGATGCCAAGATTTTTCTTGATGCGGCTCCTGAAGTGCGCGGCCTGCGGCGCTTCGATCAGCTGGGCCCCAAACGGACGGTGGAGGCCGAAGAAGTGATTCAAGAGCTGCGTGCGCGCGACGAACGCGATCGCAACCGCGCTGATTCGCCACTGAAGCCCGCGGTCGACGCGGTCCTGCTCGATTCGACCAGTCTTACCCTGGATGAAGCGGTGAAGGCCGCCGAGGATATAGTTGCGGCCAAGCTGGCCCTCGATGTTTCGGCGGACGACGAATGAACTGCTGCCGTTCTTTGTTCGAGCTGGATTCGGTGGCCGGTTTTCGTTCTCAAAGCATAGAATTGCTCTAAGGACCAGACGCATGGAGATTACGTGCCATCGGTGTCATCAGCCCGTGCAGGCGGAAAACTGCTTCTGCCCCACGTGTGGATTGCCGCAGCTGGTTTATTCGCCCGATACGACTGACAGCCAGGCTCCGGCCGACCGCTGGACCGGAGCAGTACGCGACGCCAGCATGGTCGACTGGAAGCCAGCCATGCGCTTTGCCTTTCTTCTGGCGATCCCGGCAGGACTGCTCTCAAGCGGCGTTTCTCCCTTAGGATTTTTTGGCCTGTTCTGGATGGCGGCAGCATCGGCGTGGGCAGTCGCGCTGTATGTGCGAGGCCAACACCCGGCATGGATCACGGCCGGGGCCGGAGCGCGCATCGGGCTTGTCACCGGCGTGCTTGCTGCGTGGCTCGCTTTTACGGTGAGCGGCGGCGCGCTATTTGTGGAACGATTTGCCCTGCATCAGTCGAGCCAGATCGACACCGAGTGGAAGAACCGCGTCGAGATGAGCCAGCAGATGACCCGGCAATGGGCGTCGGAACTGGAGCCGTCGGACCTGAGTGAAGCGCAGTCGATTCGCGCCCAAGTGCAGGCCTGGATGCTTTCACCGACAGGGCACGCCGGGATCGAGGTCTTCAGCCTGGCCTGCAATACGCTTTTCCTGCTGTTCTTTTCTGCGGGTGGCGGCGCCCTGGGAGCGCGGCTAATCGCACGCACACGCCGTACGCAGACCTGAAGGGGCCAACGTCGATCGCTTTCCGCGTCCTCGATCCACTTCTCCACAACTTGCCGCAAGCCGCCGCCCCCCCGTATCATCCGGCGAGAGAGAATTCATGAGCGAAGAACCATTCCATCCCAGTCTGCGCATCAAGGGCAGATTGATGTCAGCCTCTGAAATCGAACGGACCTTGGTTCGGCTAGCCCATCAAGTTGTTGAAAAGAGTAATGGCAGTGAAGGCCTGGCCCTGATTGGGATCAAGCGGCGCGGCGTGCCCCTGGCCGAGCGCCTGGGCAAACTGATTGCAGGAATCGAGAAGCGGCACGTCGATACCGGCGTTCTCGATATCCAGTTCTATCGCGACGATCTCACGACGGCTGGCCCGCGCCCCGTGGTTACGCCGGGGGCCATCGGTTTCGACGTCGCCGGCCGCGATGTGATTCTTTGCGACGATGTGCTCTATACCGGGCGCACCATCCGGGCCGCGCTCGACGCTCTCTTCGATCATGGACGTCCCCGCCGGGTTCAACTGGCTGTCCTCATCGATCGTGGCCATCGCGAGCTGCCCATCGAGGCAACGTACGTGGGCAAGACAGTGCCCACCAGCAGCCGCGAGATTATCGAAGTCAAATTCCGCGAGGTCGATGATGATGAGCAGGTTCTGCTTGTCGAACGCACAGACTAAACGACCGCTTTTGGCGCTCAGCCTTTGGGCTAGGAGCTAGAGGCTAGCAGCTAGGGGCTAAGAACATCCATGACCGCAGCCGCGCCCGCAGCACCCGTCCGTCGACCGATCCAACCGCCACCGGTGCCCGCCTCAGCTTTTCCGCACAACAAGGGATCGCTGCTCTCGGTGCAGGATCTTTCTCTTGAGGCAGTCAGCTCTTTGCTTGGCCGGGCGTCCGCACTTGAAAAGATGGACCCGCTGGTCCGCGATCGCATTCTGTTGAAGCGACGCCTCGCGTTGCTGTTCTACGAGTCGTCGACCCGTACAAGAACCAGCTTCGAGCTTGCCGCCAAGAGTCTTGGCGCCGATACCACGCTCATCTCGAATCTTTCTTCGAGCATTGAGAAGGGCGAATCGCTGAAGGACACGGGCCTGACGTTGCGCGCTCTCGGCGCAGAGGCAATTATCCTGCGGCACAACTCCTCGGGTGCGCCCTGGCTTCTTGAAGAGGTGACAGGCCTGCCCGTGCTGAACGCCGGAGACGGCATGCACGAGCATCCCACGCAGGCCTTGCTCGATCTGCGCACGATTCTTGCGCATCTGTGCCCAGGTGTTGAAGCGGTCAGCGCGGACACGCTCGCGGGTGTGACGATTACCATCACCGGCGACATTCTGCACAGCCGGGTCGCCCGCTCGAATATGTTGCTGTTGCCGCGGTTGGGAGCGCGCGTCTTGCTCTGCGGGCCGCCTCAGCTTCTGCCGGAGATGGCGGCAGGAGCCGGTCCGGGGATTGCCATCGAACGCGATTTCGATGCAGCGTTGCGTACGTCGCAGGTGGTGATGATGCTGCGGATTCAGGGCGAGCGCCTGGCGGGCCTCCACCTTGATCTCGACCAGTACAAGGCCAGCTATCAGCTCACCGGCCAGCGCCTGGCGGCCCACGCACCGGGCGCACTCGTGATGCATCCCGGCCCCATTATTCGCGGACTCGAGCTCACGGCCGGCGTTGCCGATGGCGCGCAATCGGCCATCCTCGAACAAGTCACCAACGGCGTCGCCATTCGCATGGCCGTCGTCGAACGCGCGCTCGCCCAACCCGCGCACGGGACTCCCGACGCGAAGTCTTCGCTGTCAGAGCACAAAGGAAGCCGCGCATGACTGCACTGCTGATTCGCAATGGTCACCTCATCGATCCATCGGCAGGCGTCGACGCGCTCAAGGACATCCTGCTGAAGGATGGTCGGGTCGTCGAAATCGGTGCACCGAACAAGATCAAGGCGGTGAATGGGACAGAGGTGCTGGACGCTACGGGTCTCACCGTCGCTCCCGGGTTAATTGATATCCACGTTCATTTGCGCGAGCCCGGGCAGATCCACAAAGAGACCATCGCCTCGGGCACCGCAGCTGCGGCGGCAGGAGGCTTCACGGCGGTAGCTGCGATGCCGAATACGATTCCGGTGAACGATACGGCCGAGATCACCCGCTGGATGCAGTCTGCCGATCGCGGCGCGCACGTGCGCGTCTATCCCATTGCAGCAGCCACGCGCGGATCGAAGGGCGAGACGATCAACGATTTCGCCGCGCTGAAATCGGCCGGCGCAGTGGCTGTAACCGACGATGGCCATCCCATTCTGAAAGACGGGATCATGCGCGAGACCCTTGCTGCTGCGGCTCGCGTAGGCCTCAGCGTGATTCAGCACGCCGAAGACACGCGCATGACCCAGGGTGCGAGCATGAACGCCGGACCGACCGCCTTCAAGTTAGGCCTGCGCGGCATGCCGCCCGAAGCCGAGTCGAGTCTTGTGGAGCGCGATATACGCCTGGTAACCGAGTTGCGCGACGCGCGATCGCATCTGCACGTGGCCCACACCTCGACTGCGGCTGCTGTCGCCGCGGTGCGCAAAGCGCGGCGCAACGGATTGCGCGTGACCTGCGAAGTGGCGCCGCATCATTTTCTGCTGACCGAAGAACATGTCGGCATGTATTCGACCAACGCAAAGATGAATCCGCCGCTGCGTTCCGCGGCCGATCGCGATGCCATGATCGAGGCGATTCTCGACGGCGTGGTGGATGCGATTGCCACCGATCACGCTCCGCATGCAACGCACGAAAAGGAAGTGGAGTTCGAGAACGCGCCCAACGGCATTACCGGCCTGGAGACTGCGCTGGGGCTTTGCTTGCGCTGGCTGCACAAGGAGTGGAAGCTTCCCATGGGCCGCGTGCTGAGCCTGTTGAGCGCGCAACCTGCGGCCCTGCTTGGCCTCAAAGGCCGAGGCACGCTTACCGTGGGCAGCTTTGCCGATGTGGTGGTGTTCGATCCCAAGGCCGAGTGGGTTTACCGCGCCAAGGAGACCCGCTCCAAAGCGCACAACACCCCCTTTGATGGCTGGACCATGCAAGGGAAAGTCCGGTGGACCATCAGCGAGGGCCGGATCGCTTACACCGGGTCCTGACTTCGGCCGCTTCGCCGGCGAACAGGCCTACGATGCTTTGCCGAACAATTCGCGTTCCGCACGCAGCCAGTCGTCCATGTGATTCCCGTGCGTATGGCCGCGTTCGATCCAATAGCGATGCGCGAGCCTGGCAATTTCGTCGTGCGAAACACCGATAGGGCTCTGCCGCGCAGTCGTCTTCTTGGCTGCCGTTGCTTTCTTGGGTGTCGCAGTGTTGATCGCTACGGGTGCGTCCTTCTTGCGGGCCGCGGTCTTTTTGGGCTGTTTGATTTCTGCCGCAGGGGACTGCTTGACCGTACTCGTCTTCTTACCGTTTTTAAGTTTCTTTTCTTTTTCCATCCTCAGTTCTCCTCGTCGCATGGGGGCCGCCGAGCAGGCCGATCGTTTTCAGGATACAAATCTGTCCAACCCGATCCAAGGGCAAACGTGCTCCAAGAATCCTTGTTGCCACCCCACTCTGATCAGATGCAATGAGGCGTTTCTGCGTTCCCTGGGCGTTCGTCGAGGCATCTAACCGCCGTTGGGTTCGAAAGGAAAAGCCCCATGTTTGAAATTCACGTTGCGGCGCAGGGTGTCGACATCAGCCTGCTGCTGCTCAGATTGACCGTGGCGCTCGTGTTCGGGACGAGCGGCTTCAGCCATCTCAAATCTCCGCAGCAACGCGCCGAAAGCCTCGGGCTCAGCGTGCCGTTCACGGTCTTTCTGGGTGCGGTCGAAGTGGCAGGGGCGCTGGGCCTGGCTTTTGGCGTGCTGACGCAATGGGCCGCCCTCGGGCTCATCCTGATTATGTTCGGCGCCGTCTATATGAAGGTTGTAAAGTGGAAGACTGGATTCTGGGGCGAGAAGTCGTCGGGATGGCATTACGATGTGCTCTTTATCGTGATGAACCTGACTATCCTCACCACCGGCGGCGGTCATATCGCGCTTCTTCCACCCGGCTAAGTCGGGCGCGCGCGTGGCCGTGCAAGCTCACTGATCGAGGTCATCGTTGCATGGACAAGCGGGCGTTTCTTAAAACTTCAGGAGCACTTGTGGCGGGCTCAATGTTGTCGCGGTTCTCTTCAGGCCAGGCATCGACGCCGCGCGAGAACTGGTCGGGCAACATCACCTACAGCACCGATCACGTGCACATGCCGAACTCGATCGACGAAGTGCAGGACGTGGTAAAGCACTGTGCCAAGCTCCGCGCCCTGGGCTCGCGCCACTCGTTCAACACCATTGCCGACAGCGACGCGAACCAGATTTCGCTGCAGCACCTCGATCAGATCGACATCAACGACAAGGCAAAGACGGTCACGGTGGGCGCAGGCATCAAGTATGGCCAACTGGCGCCGGTGATCGACGCACGCGGCTACGCGCTGCACAATCTTGCGTCGCTGCCGCACATCTCGGTGGCCGGCGCAATTTCCACGGCAACCCACGGCTCAGGTTTGCGCAACGGCAATCTCGCCACCGCGGTTGCGGGGCTTGAGATTGTGACCGCGGATGGACAGATTCTTCATGTCTCGCGCGACCAGGATGCCGATCGTTTTGCCGGCGCAGTGGTTGGGCTGGGCGCGTTGGGCGTCACCACGCGCGTGACGTTGAATCTGCTGCCGACATTCGAAGTCGCGCAATCTGTCTATCGCAATCTCTCGTTCGACCAGCTGAAGCATCACTTCGACGACATCTTCGGCGCCGGGTACAGCGTCAGTCTGTTTACCGACTGGCAGAAGCACCGCGCGACACAGGTATGGATCAAGCGCCGGGTGACACCGGGCGCGAAAGAAACGTGGGCTGAAGAGTTCTTCGGCGCCAAGCTGGCGACCGAGAAGATGCATCCGATCGAAGGCCATCCCGCCGAAGCCTGCACCGAACAGCAAGGCATTCCCGGGCCGTGGTACGAACGGCTGCCGCATTTCAAGATGAACTTCACGCCGTCGAGCGGACGCGAACTGCAGACCGAATACTTTGTTCCGCGCGAGCGCGGGTACGAAGCGATTCTCGCGGTAGAGAAGCTGCGGGACCGGATCACGCCGCATCTTTTTGTGACCGAGCTGCGCACCATCGCTGCCGATGATCTATGGATGAGCATGGCCTATCAACGACCGTCGCTGGCCATTCACTTCACATGGAAGCCGGAGTGGCCGGAAGTGCGGCAGATTCTTCCGTTGATTGAGGAACAGCTGGCACCGTTTGGTCCGCGCCCGCATTGGGCCAAGCTCTTTACCCTGCAGCCGTCGCGCTTGCAGGCGCAGTACAAGCGCCTTGCCGAGTTCAAAGACCTGGTGCAGGGTTACGATCCGAGCGCAAAGTTCCGCAACGCATTTCTCAGCGACAATCTCTACAAGAGTTGACGCCTACCCTTTGCGGCGATAGTGAATCTGGAACTCGTAGCCGGCATTGGGCGGGAAGAGATTCGCTACGTGGCGCAGCCGCTCGGCAAGGGAAGGCGCGGCCAGCAGCGGATAGTCCCGTTCGCGCAGGTCGTGATAATCGAAGTCCACGGCGAGCGACAGCATGTAGATCGCCAGCGCATCAGAGAAAGCTGCATCGTAGTAGCTGTTGCGCGAACGTTCGTCGATGCCTTTGCCGTTGCGCGAGTCCTGCGCGCGGCGGCGCGTCTCCCACGCATCCTGGCTTGACTCTCCGCGCACCTGCGCTTCTGCCTGCGACCAGGCCAACGACGAAAAGCTTTCAGGGACACCGGTCACGCCGACGAAGTTGTGCGCGACGTTGATGAAGAACTCGAAGGCGAGTCCGAAGCGATCTTCGACGAGGCGCGTCGAAAGAAAGACGGCTTCCGTCGATCCGAGGACTGCGTTGCGATGGCAAATGGCGCGATCGCCCAGGTCAACCGAATAGGCGGGCGCAATCATGGTTTCGCCGGTGTCGGCAATGGCCAACGGGACAAAGTAGTAGGCGCGATTCGATAATGCCGCCGTCATTCCGGCGGGCACCGCACCAACCATCTGCTCCAGGTCCACCTCGGGCACGCGGGTTTCGCCCCATGCCGCGTAGTGAATTCCGTTGGGCGCCTGGGCTACCGTCACCTGCGTTGCGACCTTTTCGGCCTGCCACAACTCGATTTGCACATTGCTGGCCATCGAACTGTATTCTATCGGAGCAGGGAGGTCGCGAAAGTGGCGCAATCCGCAACGCATTCAGCTCACTCCGGCTCGGGGAGTTTTCTGGGCTTTCCGCTGGCGGGCTTCAGCCTATTCCAGAGTCTCCTGCTTTCGTTCGCCGCGGCATTCTTCACCTTCTTCCTGACGACCTGCGTGGCCATTTTCTCTCTACTGGTGTGGAACGGCCTGCTGCACCACACGGTCGACTACGCCGACACCTATCTCTATGTCGGCTTCCCGGCGGGCGTGCTGGTGCTGCTGATCGCCCTGCCGCTGTTCGGCACGCTCTGGGTGCGCGCCAAGCTTCACGCCTAGCCATGCCGGTTCTCACGCTCTCCCTCGAAGCTTTAAAAGGCCACGACACGCGCGACTGGTGTGCCCTTCTTGAAGCGGGCGGCATTCTCTACTTTCCGCAGACGCCGGTGCCGATTCCCCCGGATGACCTGCAGTTTCTGTTGAACCAGCGGCAGACCAGCAGCGGCCTGCACAAGAACATCGCGTACAAGCCGAGCCGGGACGAACTGAGCGGCGTTGACCGCAAGAATGCCCATCCCGCCGAGGTGCAGCAACTGCACACCATCATGCGGCGCTACTCGGGCGGAGTCGAAACGTTCCTCTTCAACTTTCTTGCGCCATATCAGCGCCGCTGGCGGCTCGATTACGCCAGCTTCAGGCCGTTGGAAGAAGAAGGCCGTGACTTGCCGGTGCGGCGGCGCAACGATCTGCTGCATACCGACGCGTTTCCGACGCGGCCCACGCGCGGCTGGCGCATTTTGCGCTTCTTTCACAACATCCATCCCACGCGCACGCGAGACTGGGTGGTCGGCGATCCGTTCGCCAAAGTGGTGACGGCCTTTGCACCGCGCAAGCTGGCGACGCCGCGGGCCGACAGCCCGGTGACGCGCGCCGGCAAGCAGATCGCGCAGGCGACCGGCCTGGCTTCACTGGTGCCGCAGTGGAAGCGGACGCCCTATGACGAGTTCATGATGCAGCTGCATAACGCCATGAAAGAGGATGCAGTCTTCCAGTCCAGCTGCGCGCGTGAAGAAGTGAAGTTCGTGCCGGGATCGAGCTGGATGGTCTACACCGAGACCGTGCCCCATGCCGTGCTCGGAGGGCAGTACGCGCTGGAGCAGACGTTTCTGGTGGATCCGTCGGCCATGGTGACGCCGGAGTCGGCGCCGATCGCGATTCTGGAGAAGATGAGCGGCACGCGGCTGGCGTAGTGGCGACCGCACCGACCCGCTTCGGGCAAAATCGCCGCTAAAGCTCTGTTTAGGCGATCAAGTTAATGAAAAATATATACTTACGCGGTTTACGCCTTGGCGTATTCAGGCCATTTTTGGCAGATTTTGGCGTGATTGGACGCGTTTAGGCGTCTGCATCGATGCGTTTGATGCGCGGTGCTCCCGGCTTGGGATCGCGGTTTTCCTACAGGACGACTTCGCCGCAGGCTTCAGGGCCTCTTGCGCTCAATCTGATTGTGCACCGGGAAGAGGAATTAATGCGCAAGCAGTCGGCGGCCCGACGCTAGAAAGATTGAGGCGCGGGTTTCAAGTCCGTCCGCAGGCGCTTGCCAGCGAGCCCGCAACGGCTTCCCAAAGGAGGGTCGACAACGCCAATGGGAGGCCGTGGACGACCGGCTCGGGGCCGATCAATGAGATCAATGAAGGGTTAGACGCCCGCGAAGGGTTACAAACCTGCTGGTTTGGGATTCTCGGGATCGAACTTCGCGATCTGGATCTTCTTGGCAAGGCCGAGCTTCGAGAGCAGCCAGATGCCGTACCAGTTGGGGTCGATCTCGTACCAGCGGAGGCCGTGGCGAGCCGAGACCGGGTGCGCATGGTGGTTGTTGTGCCAGCCTTCGCCGCCCGTCAGCAGAGCCACCCACCAGCTATTGCGGGAGTCGTCGCGGGTTTCGAACCGCCGGCTGCCCCACATGTGGGTCGCCGAATTCACGAGCCAGGTGGCATGCAGGCCTACTGTGACGCGGAGCAGAACGCCCCACAGAACCAGGGCGACGCCGTTGACCCAGCCACCCCAGATCCATCCGCCGGCCAGGAGCAACACGCCGCTGACGGTGATGGGGAGCCAGTGATACTTGCTGAGCCAGACGTGGAAACGATCTTTGCAGAGATCAGGAACGTAGCGGGATAGTACCTTGGTCTGCGCATGCAGGGCCTGGCCAAAGAAGATCCAGCCGATGTGGGCCCACCAACCGCCTTCGTGCGGGGTGTGGGGGTCGCCTTCATGGTCGCTGAGCTGATGGTGGACGCGATGCGTAGAAACCCAGAAAATCGGTCCGCCCTCGAGCGACATGGTGGCGCAGATGCTCATCAGGTATTCGACCCACTTGGGGGTCTGATAGCCGCGATGGGTCAGCAGGCGGTGGTAGCACATGCCGATGCCGACGTTGATGGCCAGCACGTAGAGAATGGCCAGGAGTGCAAGCCGTCCCCAGCTGAAGAAGAAGAACGCTGCCAGCGCTCCAATGTGAAACAGGATCACCGTGGTCACGGTGAGCCAATTCAGGCCTTCGGGAACGGAAACGGCCCTGCCCATGCGCACGAGTTCGCGCGCTGCAACGGTATGACCGTCTTGTTCGGACTGACCTTCGGATGTGGAGGGAGGAGCGGTTAGGACAGACGCCATTTCTTCGATGAGACCTCAAAGAGTGGTCGGTCTTGTTCCACTCCCGCTTTCTGCTAATTCTTTCTGAATTGTATAGGAGACGGAATCATTATGGTCCCTGGAGGTCCATTCTTCACGCGAAAGTTATCTTTTCTTCGCCGTTAGCGAGGGCCAGGCCATGGAACGATGGGAGATAGAGGAGATAAGCCTACGCGACGCCTCTGTTCTCCGCCGGCCAACGTTCGGCCTTATCGCGCCGCAGGCGACAGACGCGGGACTGTGAACGCCGTCAATTGGCGGCCAGAGGCGATGTGGCGCCGCCGCCGGTCACAAAGAGCTGCTTCGCCGTGCCGCGCAGAACGCGATAGAGAGCGAACTGGCGCTGGGTGGTGCCGCGCAACTCAAACAGGAGCTCGCCACGGTTGTCGGCCAGCGCGTCCACGGCATCGATGAGGCGCATGCGGGGCGTGTCGTCGAGATGGGCGCTGTCGCTGACACTCTTGAACAGCACAAGCAGGCTTCCATAGAGATCGGGCTGGGCAATCAGGGTGACGAACTTCTGATGCTCGGCCGGGCCTTCGGTGTGGGCCGTCATCACCAGCGTGGCGCCCGATCCGTAGGCCAGTTCGAAGACGCGAAACTGCTCGTCGACGAGCGGAGCGGGCGGGGGCGGAGGCGCAGGCTTTGACCTGGCTTTGGTGGTTGCGGTGCGCTTGACGGCGGGGACTGGAACGGGCGGGTGAAGGCCCAACGCGGCGCGGGCTGCGTCCTCAAGAGACGCCTTCATCCTGGCTTCGTCCGCAGGATCAGACCAGGTGTAGCTCCACGGATGGTCAGGGCGGTTGCGCGGGTCGGAGACGGCCACTGCCTGCTCCATACCCGAGGGCAAACCCACCAGCGTGGGCGTGACGTCAGGAGTGCGCTCCGCCGTTTTGCCGCGGGCCAGGTGGGGACGGTCGGGATCGGTGTTGTCGACGGAGGAGACGTAGCCCTCGTCGGCCTGCTGCTTGGCCTTGCCATGCTTCAACGTGGGGCGATCGGGATCGGACGAGGAAGTGGTTGTACTGGAGGCCTGGCCTGAAGTCTGGGCAGGTGTCTGGCTCGCGTCGGGCGCCTTGTGCAGCGTCGGATGATCCGGATCGGACGGCGCAGAGCTCGAGGTCTGCCCTGAATCGCCTTGGCCCGCATCTCCCCCTTTTGAGTCGTCCGACGATTTCTTGTGCAGCGTCGGACGATCCGGATCCGGCGCGGGGCTTTGCTGTCCGGAATCCGATGTGCTGCCGCCCGAGCCGCCATCTTTTTTGCGATGCAGGACCGGACGATCGCTGGTTTCTACATCCTCGTCGACCTTCTGCGCCATGGCCGAAGGGGCGAGCTTAGGCTGGGGGGTCGGTTTCCAGGTTCCAAACCCCACCCACGACCCTTCTTCTTGCCCGGCACTCATCACGTCGAACATGCCCAGCTTGGCGCCATTCTTCTGCAGCATGTATTCGACGCCGCCGCTGACGGCGAGGGGCTGGGGACGCGCCAGGTAGACGCCGCCATCCTGCAGTTGCTCGCCATCGAACACGGTGATGGGAACAAGGCGGCTGGTCTTCGGCTTGCTCAGGTCGCCGGTCCACTCGAGAACGGCGATGGCGCGCAACGCCGGCACGTCCTTATCTTTGTCTTCCTTGATCTGCCCGGGATATTGCGCGCTGGCACACAGCACGGCACACTGCGCCACGAAGACTGCCGTCATCCACAGGAGAGGCCGCTGACGACCTGACGTGCGGCGGCCGGCTCGGCCATAATGCAAGCTGATGGTCAAGCCGCTGGATTGACGAAGGCGATCGCACATACGAAGGACATCCCGATGGAACTGAATACGAAAGTTGCGGACTTTACACTTGAAACCGACGAAGAGAAGGCAGTAAGCCTCTCTGACTTTAAAGGAAAACCGGTCATCCTGTTTTTCTATCCCCGAGCCGATACGCCCGGCTGCACGATCGAGGCCTGCGGGTTCCGCGACACCTTTAAAAAGCTGCAGGCCGCGGGAGCCATCGTGTTGGGCATTTCGCGCGATACACCCAAAGCCCAAGCCAAGTTTCGCGCCAAGTATGACCTGCCGTACACACTCCTTGCTGATGTAGACGAGAAAGTCTGCAATCAGTTTGGCGTGATGAAGGAAAAGAACATGTACGGCAAGAAGGTGTGGGGCATCGAGCGGACAACATTTTTGATCGGACCGGATCGGACGCTGATCCATATCTTTCCTAAGGTGACGCCGGAAGGCCATGCCGAGGAAGTGCTTAAGCTGCTGAAGGAATGGCAAAAAGCGCACAAGTAGGAAAGACCGTGACAAAGGGAACAAGGGACCGAGGGAGCAAGCGAATCCACGGCTCGGGCGCCTCAGGTCCCGCTTCTGAGACCTGGGCGAAGAAGCTTCCCGGCAAACTGCTTCCGCGCAGCTTCTTCGAGCACTCGCCGGAGCTTGTCGGGCCGCGGCTGTTGGGGAAGCTGCTGGTTCACCGGACTGGACATGGCATTGTGGCCGGGAGGATCGTCGAAGTCGAGGCCTATCTCGGTCCGCACAATGATCCGCCCGATCCGGCTGCGCATGCGCATCGCGGTCCCACGCCGCGGAACCTGGTTCTGTTCGGTCCCGCCGGACATGCGTATGTGTACAGCATCTACGGCCAATACTTCTGCATGAACATCAGCTGCGAGATCGAAGGCCGGGCCGGGTGCGTGCTGTTGCGTGCGCTCGAGCCGGTGGCAGGCGAGAAGTGGATGGCGAAGAATCGCGGCCTGGCAAAGGGCACCGCACATCGCCTGCTGACTTCGGGGCCAAGCCGGCTGTGCCAGGCGCTCGACCTGACGCGCATGGACCACAACGGGCTCGACGTGACGAAGCGTTCATCTGCACTGCAGGTGCGCGATGATGGTTGGCCCGTACCGGAAGTCCACGTGACGGTGCGCATCGGTATTAAACATGCCGTCGACTGGCCGCTGCGCTTTGCGATCCCGGAACACGAATGTGTTTCAGGGGCACGAAATTTGATGGGAACGCGCGTCCATCCTGGATAGGATTTCGTCCCTCCAACAGCGTCTGTTACTGTGAACTGGTTGTTCTCATCTCAGCGAGGATGGTTCTGCTTGAAAATCTCTTCCCCGTTGTTCATCGCATTTTCTTCTGTTGCACTTTCTTTGACTCTCACCGCGCAGCAGCCGGTAGCTCCGGCGCCCGGGGGTCACGCGCATCCACCAAGCCCACCGCCTACCAACCTGCACGTATTGCCGAAGGATCTTACCGGCGACCAGGTGCACGAGATCATGCACAAGTGGGAAGCCGCCCTGGGCACCGAGTGCAGCACATGTCACGCTGCGGATCCGACGCGCAAGCGGCCGGATGGAAGGCCGATGTTGAACTTCCCGGACGACTCCAAACCGGAGAAAGCCACGGCGCGGCTGATGGTCAAGATGGTGGAAGAGATCAATACACAGTACGTCAGCAAAGTCGACAACTCGGGAGCGCCGGTGACCTGCGGAACCTGCCATCGTGGTCATCTCGATCCTCAGCCCTTTGTGCCACCGCCGGATCACGATCACGACCATGATCATCCGGCAATGCCGCACTAATCCACGACACCAATCGAAGCAATATTGGCCACCGCTTTCCTGAGGATTGCGGTGGCCAAAGTTTTTGTGGGAAGAGACGCGCTCAGGCAGCTGCTTACCGTGGACCAGCATTTCCGGGAAATTCGAGGGGGGATTGGATTGTTTCTGAGCCACCCTGCGCAGCGTCGCGTGCGCGCATGAGCTCAATGAAAATCGCTTCAACTTCTGCGCGGTCGGCGTCGCTGATGGCAACTTCGTATTGGGAATAATGTGTCATGTTGCACCTCGCGACTACTCATGGAAATAGAGACACGATTCTGTCTCAGCAGTTGCTTGGCGCCTCCATCTATCGGTTGAGGCAGGACTTAAACACGTATAAAATCACCGCTTTTGCCGCCGCTCTTCGATTCGAGCTTGATTTCACGGATCACGATGCCTTTATCGAGCGCCTTGGTCATGTCGTAGACCGTGAGTGCGGCCACGGTCGCGGCGGTGAGCGCTTCCATCTCAACTCCTGTCGGCCCCACGGTTGCCGCGGTCGCCAGGATGCGCACGCCGCCCGGCACGATATCGACCTGCACATCGACGTGGGTCAGCGTTAACGGATGGCACATCGGGATCAATTCAGAGGTGCGCTTAGCGCCCTGCATGCCGGCGATGCGCGCCACCTCAAGCGGATTGCCCTTGGGATTGGAGGGCAGCGCTGCCAGCACCGTGGCCGACAACTCGACAAAGGCAGAGGCGGTGGCGGTGCGCCGCGTGGACTGCTTGGCGCTGACGTCGACCATGCTGGCCTGGCCTGCGTCGTCGTAGTGCGAAAGCTTGGACTGCTGCTCGTCGTTGCTCATCTGCCTGCTCCTAAAACATGAGAATACGAACCACGGTTCCCGCTTCGAGCGTTCCCGCATCTTGAGGGACCACGACGAAGCAGTTGGCGCGCGCGAAGGCCGGCAGATCGCCGCTGCCATGCCACGGAATCGTCGCCACCTGCGGGATTGTCTCGCCTCGGTGAAACGTACACAGGGCGGGAAGAAAACGCGTGAGCCCGGGCTTGGCCTTTCGATCGGTCGCTTGCGAAAGCTGAGCCGCGAAGAACTGCGGGCCTCCGTTGTTGCGGCCAGCCAACGCCGCCAACACGTGTGTGGCGAACAACAGGAACGTCGCGGCAGACGAGATGGGATTGCCTGGCAGCCCGAAGAAAGGCAAGGCTGGAGCAGTTTTACGCGGCACTTCGCCGAAGACCAGCGGTTTGCCTGGTTGAATGCGCACACCGGTGAAGCGGAAGGTCGCACCGCGATGGGCAAGCGCCGGTTCTACGAGATCGAATTTTCCTGCCGACACGCCGCCGGAGATCACCAGCAGATCGGCATCGAGGGCCGTGCGCAGTGCTTCGTCGAGCGCTTCGGCGGTATCAGATACGGGCGCCAGTACGTGTGGCTCGCCTCCGGCGCGTGCCACGAGAGAAGCCAACATGGGCGCGTTGGAGTTGCGAATCTGTCCAGGAGCCGGCGCCTGATCGACAGGAACCAGTTCGTCCCCCGTCGTCAGAATGGCCACGCGCGGACGACGGAAGACAGACAGATGCGCGTATCCGCAGGAGGCAGCGAGCGCAATTTGCGCGGGGCCGATCACGATTCCCGCTGAGGTCAGTTCTTCTCCGCGCCGCGCCTGCGCACCACGCGCCACGACGTTGTCTCCGGATGCGATGGAGCGAGGCTGCGCGAGACGGACGCTGTCTCTCTCCTGCTCAATGTGTTCGACCATAACCACCGCATCGGCGCCTTCGGGGACGGGTGCTCCGGTCATGATTTCCCACGCAGCGCCCGAGGGGAGGGGCCCGGCAGGTGCTTCGCCCGCGTGAATGGTACCGGCAATGCGCAGCCATGCGTGCGCTGAGGCCTCAACGGCTCGACACGCAAAGCCATCGCGCGTTGAGCGCGGGAACGACGGCTGATCGTTGTCGGCCACAACCGGCTCGGCGAGCACACGACCCGCCGCATGGATGAGTTCAATGCGTTCGCGAGCGCGCGTTGCGGTGCACGTCCGCGCATACGAAGCGACGACTGCATCGGCTTCTGCGTACGTCAGCAACTGCGCACTCATGCCTTGGATTGTAGATGGCGGGCTGACGAGAACAGGCTTGATTGGTGGGCATACAAACGAAAAGCGCCTCCAGACTGCGGAGGCGCACTTCGTTCCAGGAACACCGTGTTATTTCTTGCCGGCCTTGTAGCTCGAGTTGACCTTCTGCCCGGCCTGCTGCAGGATGGCCTGCACTTCTCCCGCATAGGGACCTGTTGGCGCAAGGTCGAGATACTTTTGATACGCTGCCGCGCAGCCTTCAGGCAGCACGATGCGCTGTGTCTTGGGGTCGACGGTGGCTTTCGAAACCAGACCCTGGCCCTTCAGGTAGTAGACCAGGGGGTCATTCGGATCGTTCTTGATGGCTATCTCCGCAGCTGCCACCTGCGCATCTGCATTGCCGGCCTGGAAGAAGATGACGGCCTGATTGCGGTAGTAGGTGCTTGCAGAGGTTGGGTTCGCTTTGGCGGCCGCGTCATAGGCTGCATTGGCTTCTGGCGCCTTACCCTGGCGTGCGTAGAGCTCGCCGAGGCCGGAGTTGGCCATGCCCTGAATGGCTGCGCTCGGTTTCTTCGAAGCAGCGTCCATCTCAATCGCCTTCTTGTACGAGGTCTCAGCATCGTCGTACTTCTTCAAACCGGCCTGTGCCTGTCCGAGATAGGCCCAGAGGACCGGCTCGTTAGGCCGCATCTGCGCGTCCTTCGTCATCAGCGTTTCGATGTCGTTGTACTTCGCGGTTTTGATCTCAGTGGTCTTGGCGTCGATGTCGGTCCTGGATGCCGAGGCACCGAGTTGCGTCGCAGCAGCCGTGTGCGCAGTGTCCGCATCCTTCAAATCCTGGCCAACCACTTTCAGGTCGGCGTTGAGGTTTTTAATCACCTCATTGACCTTCATGGCGTCGGCGTTCTTCTTGCGAAGCTCTTCGAGCTGCTTCTTCTGGTCTTCAGGCAGTTTCTCGATGTACTCGGGACGCGACATATCGAGATCGGCGGCCATATCCTGCCCGGCCGTGACCTTGATGTTCTGCAGTTCGTCGGCCTGCTTATCGGCTTCCATGCCCGGCGAGCGGTAAATCACCGTGTAGGTGCCAGCTGGCACCGAGCCGGTGTAGTCGCCATTGGCGTCGACCGTGAATGTGCCCTGGCTCGCATCCGTTCCTCTGAGTCCGGGACCCGATGCAGCATGGATCACTTCGCGAAATTCGACCGAACCGCCGTTCTGGGGCGCGCCGGTGGGATTGGTGATGTGGCCGTGAACTTTGCCCGCATCGGCGGAGGCCGGTGCTGCAGCCGGCTGCTGGGCCAACGCAGGAACGAGGGCAACTGCAAGCACGCCCATCAAAAGCGAAATGTTGCGCTTCATTTTTCTTCTCCTTGGAGCCTCGGCGGATGTTGCGCGCGGGCTATATCAATCAAAAACCGTGATCTCGTACGAATCGTGGCGCACCAGACTTCATTCCAAGGCGTTCGCACACTGGCGCCAACGGGCAAGAATACAACACGCTGCAAGGCTGAATGCCGCCAGAAGACGACAGACGCGGTCCCGCGAACCTCACGAGTCCGCGAAAACCGGAGCTTCCAGCAGCACTCACGTTAAATCCAACCCACCTGTTGAGACAAGGCCGGCGCATGCAGGCTGGTAGCGAACGCTTGCCAGTCCCGTGCCTACGGTTGTCTGCTGAACCTCTTCCTGCTCAATTTAGAAGCACAAAGTGGCATAAATTGTGGCCTGCGTCACACCCTACAATGGATTTATGGCCATCTCGATCCGTGCGGCCACTGCGGCCGATGTACCGCAAATCCTGACATTCGTCCGCGCTTTAGCGGAATACGAGCGTGAACCCGACGCGGTCGCCGCTACCGAAGCCGACTTTCTGCGCGACGGATTCGGACCTAACCCATTCTATTTCTGTTTAATAGCCGAATCAAATGAGGCGCCGGCGGGCTTTGCCCTCTATTTCTTCAACTACTCGACGTGGCTGGGTCGACCAGGCCTTTATCTCGAAGACCTGTTTGTACTGCCTGGGTTTCGCGGGCTGGGCGTCGGCAAGGCTCTGCTGCAGCGGGTGGCGGCGATCGCCGTTGAAAAAGGCTGCCTGCGCCTGCAGTGGGAGGTCCTGGACTGGAACAAGCCGGCCATCGACTTCTACGCAGCCGCCGGGGCGGAGTTTCTGGATACCTGGCGCAATGTGCGGGTGACCGGGGACGCGCTGCTGCGGCTGGCCGCCGGTGCCGGTGAGGTGCCTGTCGCGCAGGGAACGAAGGCAGAAAGACCGTTGCGATGAACCTGCTCGGCGAGAAAGAGCCGAAAACAACGGATCGATCGCAGGTGGTGCGCGTCATCGGCGGAGGTCTCGCCGGACCGGAAGCTGCGCTGACCGCAGCGCGTTTCGGCTGCGCGGTGGATCTGTACGAGATGCGCGCGATGGTGGATGGCAAGCCGCGCCTGACGCCTGCGCATCAGACCGTCGACTTTGGTGAACTGGTTTGTTCGAACTCGCTGAAGAGTGAGTCGCCGAACACCGCGCCGTGGCTCCTGAAGCAGGAGATGCGCCGCGCGGGCTCCGCCCTGTTGCGCATCGCGGATGCAACCGCTGTGCCGGCGGGCCATGCGCTGGCCGTGGATCGCGTGGAGTTTTCGAAGCACATCGCCGAGGCGATTGCTGCCGAGCCGAAGATCCGTGTGATGCGCGAAGAAGTGACTTCGCTCGTTGAGGACGACGACGCGAAGTACGGCTGCACCGTGATCGCGACCGGGCCTCTGACGTCGGACGCGTTGAGTGCAGAGATCCAGCGCATCACGGGATCGGAACATCTCGCGTTCTACGATTCCATTTCGCCGATTGTCGAGGCCGATTCGATTGATATGAACCGCGTGTACTTTGCCGCGCGCTGGGACAAAGGCACGGCGGACTACATCAACTGTCCTTTCACGCGCGAAGAGTACGAACGGTTTCTGGATGCGCTGCTCGAGGCCGAGGCCGCGGAAGCGAAGGAATGGGAGAAGCTCGACTATTTTGAAGGCTGCCTGCCCATTGAAGTGCTGGCGCGCCGCGGACGCGACACGCTGCGCTTCGGGCCGATGAAGCCTGTGGGTCTGCGCGATCCGCGCACGGGCAAGACGCCCTGGGCGGTGGTGCAGTTGCGCAAGGAAAATCTGCGCGCCGACAGCTATAACCTGGTCGGATTTCAGAATCATCTGAAATGGGGCGAGCAGGCGCGCGTGCTGCGGTTGATCCCGGGACTCGAGAATGGGCGCTTTCAGCGTTACGGACAGATCCATCGCAACACGTACATCTGCGCACCGGCTCTTTTGAATTCGACCCTCGCCTTGAAGGGCGACGGGCGAACGCTTTTTGCGGGACAGATTTCAGGCATCGAAGGCTACACCGAGTCGATTGCGACGGGGTTGCTGGCCGGACTCTATGCTGCTTCGATCGTGCGCGGTGAGGAACCGCAGCCGGTTCCGCGCGAGACTGCGCTGGGATCGCTGATGCACTACATTACCCATGCCGATGCGAAGGGGTTTCAACCAGCCAATATCACCTTCGACCTGCTGCAGCCGCTGGCAGAAGAGATGCGCCGCACGATCCGGGACAAGAAGGAGCGGCATCGGATCCAGTGCGAGGGGGCACTGGCGGCCTTCGATGCATGGTGGGCAAACTCCGGTTACGCCCAGAGTGCAAAAGTCCACGCCTGAGCGCGAATTTTCGTGCGATAGTCGGGTCACGTCGCCATGCGCATTGCCCATCAGTTGCCGACAGAACTCGTTGTGAAAGACAGCAGTTTCTGGCTCACGTACCTCAACGCGGGCGTCGCTCTGCTTCTCCTCGTTGCGGGTATAAGCAAAACCGAGCCACGGGTCTATCTCGGGGCGGCGCTGTTCCTTCTCTTTGCAGCGATCACCGCGCGCGGCACCACCTTCACATTCGACGGCATGCAGAGAGTAGTGCGGTGGAACGGCTTCAAGCTCTTCAAGAAAGATTCAGGCACGATCCCTTTCGATGACATCGAGGATGTCACCGTGGAGGCATCGTCGAGCGGCAACAGTGGAACGACGTATCGACTGTCTCTGCTGACGAAACAGGGAGCAGTGCCCATGGCCTATGCGTACAGCGGAAGCAGCGACAGCTACGGCGCGATGCGGCGCGAGATTCTGACCTTTCTCAAGCCGGGCCTGCAGCACGCGGCGCCGCCTGCAGAAACCAACGGCATGCCCTCGGACCTCGCATCGTCGATCCGTTCGCTGCTGGCGCAGGGGCGCAAGATCGATGCCATCACGCTACTGCGAAGTCGCGAACACATCGGTCTGACAGAAGCGGTGAAGCGGATTGACGCGCTGGCCGCGGCGATGCACGACGCGAACACCGTCGCACACACCTGAGGAGGTACAGCATTTCGTCGCGACCTGTGCTAGGCTTCTGGCCGTCTTCCATTCACATTTGGGAAAGGACCGTATGATCGTCTTTTCTGCGGCGCAAGCGGTTTCTCCCGCCATTGAGCGCACACGGCATTTGCTCTTCCGTCCCTTTCGCCTGGGAACTTTTCTGAAGCTCTGCACGATCGCGGTGTTCACCGAAGGCTTCGGCGGCAACTTCAATTTCTCTGGTCCGAGCCATTCGACGACGGAGCATACGCACACTTCAACCTTTCTCTCCGGTACAGCTTTCGTGTGGACCCCGGGCTGGATCGCGCTGCTTGCAGCTGTGGTGGTGTTGAGTGTCGTCCTCAGCCTGGCGCTCTTTTATCTCATGACGCGTCTGCGCTTCGCGCTGTTTTATAGCCTTGCCTACCAGGTGAAAGAGATTCGCCCAGGGTGGCGTCTCTACCGCGAGCCCGCCAATCGCTTCTTCAAACTCAACCTTGTCGTCGGTCTGGCCTTCCTGTTCGTCGTGTTGCTCAGTGTGGCGCCCTTCGCCTTCGGCTTCTTCCGCATGTTCAAGGAGACGCAGGCTGGCGCACATTTTGACATTCTGCTCTTCGTGTCGCTCTTCCTGCCGGTGCTGGCGTTGCTCTTCGTCATCATCTTCGCCGCGGTTGCGATCGACATCGTATTGCGCGATTTCATGCTGCCGCATTTTGCCCTTGAAGACCTGTCGGCAGGCGCTGCATGGCGTGAAGTCCGGGCACGCATCGCGGCCGAGAAGGGCTCCTTCTTTGTCTATGGATTGCTGCGCATCTTTCTGCCCTTTGCAGCGATGTTTGCGTTGCTCCTCGTGCTTGCGATCCCCACGTTGCTTGTGGTCGCGATCGTGGTGGCCGTGTTTTCTGGAGTTCACCTGATTCTGCCCAGCTCTGAGGCCATGCGCATCCTGTTGGGAGTCGTCGTCGGATTGGTGGCGTTCACTCTTGCGCTTCTTCTCGGCATTTGCTTCGGAGGACCGCTGAGCATCTGGATCCGTAACTTTGCCCTGGTGTTCTATGGAGGACGCTTCCCGCTGCTGGGCAATGTGCTGTTTCCGCCGCCTCCTCCCGCGCTGTTTGCCGCAGGCGATGCGCCGACCCTCTGAAGGAACCTTTTCGTCCCTCGCAGTGTCAAACACAAGAGGGCTGCGGCGGGCCCAGCCGCGCCGGGCTATCCCTGGAGTAGTCTGGTCAGGAAGCGGTTTGAGGGGGCATCTTTCGTGCGACGTTCGTTCATCACTCTGGGCTGTTTGCTTGCGCTGACGGCTGCGTCGACGTATCTGGCTGCCCAGTCGCCGTCCCCGTCCAAACCGAGCGCAACCAAATTAGAACTGCCGCCACCCCCCAAACCGCTGCTGCCCGACGATTTTGCCGGATGGGTGGCCGGGGGCACTCCGAAGATAGTGACCGATGTCGCGCAGGCCGACAACGCGCACACGGCAGCGCTGAAGGAGTTCGACTTTTTCCGTGCCGCATTTGCCGACTACAAGCGCGACGGCGAAACCCTCACCGTGCGGGCCATGCAGTTCAACGACACCAGCGGATCGTATGGCGCGTACACGCTCTACCGGCAGAACGGCTGGCCTCGAGAAGACATTGGTACCGGCGCAGCTTCGAACAAGAATCGTGTGATTTTCTGGGAAGGCAACACGATCGTCGATGCGACGTTCTCGCATATCGGCCCGATGTCGGCCTCGGAGTTGCGCGAGCTGGCGAAACAGCTGCCCGTGCCCGGGGGCAACAAGGCCGTGGCGCCACCCATTCTTGCGGATCTGCCGCAGAACGCGCTCGACAAGCAGACGACACACTACGCTCTTGGAACCGCAGCCTATGCCGGTGCCGGTGGAGTTCTGCCGCCGGACTTGATTGGCTTTGATCGCGGCGCGGAAGCGGTGACAGCCAATTACTCACTGTCTTCAGGACCCGCAACGCTGACCATCATCGACTACCCGACACCGCAGATGGCGGCAGCGCAGGAAGCGCGTCTGCGTGACTACATCAAGGCGGGACCGCATGCACAGCCCGCGTTCTCCCAAGCGCTGACGGACTCCGACCAGGCATCGCTCGAGGTCAGGCGCAGCGGGCCGCTTGTGATTCTGGTCAGCGGCGATGCGATACCCGACGAAAGCCACAAGCTGATCGAGTCGGTTCACTTCCAGGAGGAACTTGTCTCCATTCCTCAGCCGACCGAGTCAGAAGTGAACAAGACAGGCCGGCTGCTGCTGGGGATCTCCGAGTTGGTGATCGTTGGTTCGTGCGCCGCCGTTCTGCTTGGCCTGTTCCTGGGGGGCGGCAGGGCTCTCTACCGCATTGCGCGTGGCAAACCGGCATCGTCGGTCTACGAGTCAGAGTTCATTCGTCTCAATCTGGAGAAGTGAACCGTCGTTACGAGTGGGTGACGCTTTGAAAGCCCGGTGCAAAAGCGGTGGGAAGTCTGTGGAAAAAGGGAAGAAAACCCTAGAAAACACCGTAAATTGCAGATAAGCTTCGCACACAAAAAGGCGAACAAAAGGCGTATAATTGAGCGCCTCAAGGAAATCCGTAGCTGCCGCAAATAACAGAATTATATGGGTTTATTTCGTATCTGATTTATTCTTGACACTCTGCCCCCCCGCCCCTAGTATGCAGCCAGAAAGTTCTGATGGCTTTGCCTCCGTTGGAACTATTCTCCCTAGGAAGGAGCTGCCCTGTTGCCGGGCGGCTCTTTCCGTTTCATAACCCAAATATTCCAGTGGCCTTCAGGTCTGGCTCGCCCCATCCGCAGCCGATTCCGTCCATGTGTGCTCGCAGGCGTCACATTCCCACTCATTGGCCGGATCGACGGCGAGAAGGACGGGGTCGGGAGCGCCGCACGTCGGGCAATGGGGCGCTTCGAATTCAGCTGTCGAAGCGGAATCATTCGCCGCATCGACAATGTCCTGCGGGATGGGTTGAAGCGCGAAGGAGCGGGCCTGCTCAAGCTGATCGGCAGCGACGAGGATGCGGGGATAGCCGCCACCCTGCCTTTGTAGCCAGCGATCGATACCCGCCCGGCGCAGCACCTCTGCAAGCTGCACTGCCTGCTGTTCGGTCTCACACTCACAGAGCTCCTCCTTCCAGGTAAAGGCTGCCTCAGCCTCGGGATCGTCCGGAAGATTCGCGTCATGAGCCGTAATTGGATCTTGCCCTCCTGTCCGGTCGTGCGGAACTGCGGCGGGACCAACACCGTCGTCCGCAGAGAGGCCGCGCCGCTTCATCTCCGCCTGCAGCGCTTGTTGGGCAATCTCTGTCAGGTCGGCGAACTCCTCGGACAGGATCAACAGCTCCTCGTCGATCTTGGCGCGGTAGACCGCGTCGAGCCTGCGTCGTTCTTCTGCGGAATCCTGGAACATGCGAAGGAGTATAGCGGTGAAGCCGTCACGCCTGCTCTAGCGGGCGCCGCCCCACCCGATATCGGCGAGCATGGCGCGTCCGACCACCAGCGCTGTGACGGTGAGAGCGGCCAGCAGACAGGTCCAGAATCCGACCCGGCTGAACGGGAGGAACAGGACCCCGTGAGAGCTGGTCAACGAGAATCCGCTTTGATCGGGGAGCAGAGCGCGCACAGCCACCGCAAGCAAAAAGCCCGCAGCCCAAACGATGGCGATTCTGAAGGCAAGCTGGATAGTCTGATCCATTCCGTTTCCCCCTGCCGGATGCGTCTCGGTTCCGCGCCGGTCCATCGATTGGTCAACTTTACCGAAGCTGGACACGACGATACAATCTTAGAGAGTATGCCGACGTAGCTCAGTTGGTAGAGCAGCTGATTCGTAATCAGCAGGTCATCGGTTCAAGTCCGATCGTCGGCTCCATCTTCGCCACGCTCTTTCGCAATCATTTGCGCTTTCTGAGAGCCTTCTTGGATCATCAGGTTTTCCGAGTGTCCGCGTCTAAAGACCTGACTGCATTTTTCCTGCTTCTCACTGAGGTGCCGGTGAAGCTCTTTTCGTTGTTTCGCATTGCTCTTCTGCTTTGCGCTGGGTTTTGTTGCGGTGCTCGGGCACAATCCACTTCTCAGACTCCGCTTCCTATCGATTCCGACGCTTACTCCTTTGACGAAGACATGGACTCGCAGGGGTCAACGTACGTTCCCATGGATAGCTGGATCTACCCGGCTCTGGATCGGCTCTACGGTTTGGGCTACGTGGATACGGCGTTCCTGGGGCTGCGTCCCTGGACGCGGCGGAGTATCGGCAACATGCTCCAATACAGTGCGGAGGCCATCGGCTCGGATGCCGGCAACGACGAGGCCCGGACGATTTACCTGGCCGTCCTGCGCGAGGTAAAGCCTGATCTCGACCGCACGTCGCAACTGCCTCATCCGCGCGCGCAGCTAGAGAGTGTGTACACCGATTTGCGGGGCATCGGCGGCACTCCTCTGCGCGACAGCTACCACCTGGGCCAGACGATCGTGAACGACTATGGCCGGCCCTATGAAAACGGGTTCAACAACTCAACCGGGGCAAGCGCACGGGTCGAGGCGGGAAGGTTTTCGCTGTATGTGCGCGGCGAGGTGCAACATGCGCCCTCGGCCGCAGGCTATTCTTCTACGCTGGCAGCGTTTCTCTCCAACTCGATCGACGAGGTGCCGTTCGATCCAACCATTTTTCAAGACACCATCCCCGCGGGACCGATCGCCACGGTCAATAGCGCCCGCGTCATGGAAGCCAATCTCTCGTATCACCTTCTGCGTCACGAGATCTCGTTTGGAAAGAACGACCACTGGCTGGGGCCCGACAAAGGGGCATCGATGCTGTGGAGCAACAACGCCGAGAATATCTATGACTTCGAGATCAATCGCGTGGAGCCATTGCGTGTTCCGGGCCTCTCGAGCATCACTGGACCTTTTCGCTACGACTTTTTTGTGGGCAGCCTGAAGGGGCATACGTATCCCAACGACCCGTGGGTGCATATGGAGAAGATCAGCTTCAAGCCCACGCGCGATCTGGAATTCGGTTTCGATCGGCTGACGGTCTGGGGAGGCAAGGGACATACGCCGATTACGCTGCACACGTTCTTGAAAAGCTTCTTCAGCTTTCAGAACGTACCTCCCAGTGAGAAGCAGTCGACCAGCGACCCCGGCGCACGTTTCGGCACGTTCGATTTCAGCTATCGTCTTCCCTTTCTACGAAAATGGATCACGATCTACTCCGATTCGCTGGTACACGACGACGTGAGCCCCATCAGTGCGCCGCGGCGGGCCGGTATTCATCCTGGTATCTACCTGGCGCGCTTTCCGGGTCTCGAGCATCTGGATCTCCGCGTCGAGGCGGCGAGTACCGACACCGTGAGCACATCGGTGGAGACGGGCCAATTTCTCTATTGGGAGAACGTGCAGCGGCAGGGGCCGACGAATAAGGGTTTTCTGGTGGGAGACTGGGTCGGCCGCGAAGGTAAGGGTGGCCAGGCCTGGCTCACCTACCACCTGTCGCCGCAGGAAGAAGTGCACTTCATGTACCGCAACGCGAAGGCATCGATGGAGTTCATCCCGGGCGGAACGACGCAGAATGACTTTGAATGGTATGTCTGCAAGCGGGTGCGCAAGGAGTTTGAAGTCCGTGGCACGCTGCAATATGAACGGTGGAAGGCGCCGCTCTATCAGTCGGGAGTGCAAAGCGACACGGTGGGAAGGGTTCAGCTGACCTGGTTTCCGCAAGCGTCGAAGTAGGGAAAGTATTCGAGTGTGCGGCATTGCCGGCCGGGCAAGACTTGACCGCGGCATTTCACCAACTGGCAGCTTGTGCGGGGGGGCTTGAGGGCTATGCCTCGGTAAACTGCTGCTCAACAGTAAGGTCAGTCTCTGCGGGCACGCGAGACATATGGGTGTGGGTAATCACCGGAGCCAGCTCCGCGCCATTTTCATCGAGGATCGCGCCGCTCAAAACAGTCTCCATCACCGAGGTATCCCAGCGACGCAGGACCGTGTTGACCAGAAGCCCGAAGTCCGACGAGAACGTTGCGCGCGCCATGTAGTCAATATCCAGTTGGTGTTTGGCGGGCAAAATCCTCTCGTGGTAGCAGGTGTCCAGGATGTGCCTCGGAAGGCGTGCGAGGTAGCCTTCTTCGCGGGCGAAGGCCAGAGTGGCGGCACCCGTGATACCTGGCCGGCATTGCAGTTCGCCGATCTGGTGCTCAGGAAGCTTGGGTCGTGCACCGACGAGGCTCATATCGCCCTTCAGCACATTCCAAAGCTGCGGCAATTCATCGAGCTTCCAACGACGCAGAAAGGGACCCACCGGAGTGAAGCTCTGATTGTCAGCCGTCGTCACCGAGTTGTGCGAGCGGTCCTGGCGATGTTCCAGTGTTCTGAACTTGACGATCGTAAAAGTTCGGCCATTACGGCCCATGCGTTGCTGCCGAAAGAGGACTGGGCCACGGGACGTCAGTCGCACAGCGAGGCCGATCACTAGGAAAACAGGAACCAGGAGCGGTGCGACGGGAAGGATGCACGCGCAATCAAAAAAGCGCTTGGAGCTCGACCGCGACCAGGTACTGACACGGGTGCGAACCAGATGAATGGAGGAGCGGGGATTGGATGCGGACTTGCGACCATGAGCCTGCAGTTCAAACGCTTCGGCATCTTCAGAAGATATGTACACAGCCGAGTGACCTAGGGCGGCATCAAGAGTTGCAGGAAGAAGCGACTTCGGACTCAATTCACCCTCCACAGAGTGACAAACTGCAAAATATTCGTATTGATAATTTCGAAATTTCTCGTATCTGCTGCGTTGAGTGTGTGATCTTTCTCGAGCGGAACAGCCGTTTCTTCCGTCAGCGTCAATCCGCAAAGGGCGTTCGTTCAGTGAATCTGCTGCAAAACCTCACGGCAAATCACGAACTGAACTGCACAAGTAGGAGGTCGGCACCTGAACTAGTCGCGTTTATTTCCTTTGAATGAGCGGAACCTCCCAAAGTTATCCGGATCCGCAATGGACGTCCTAAAAACGTGTCCCAACTGGTAGCGACTAGCTTCGATCTTGCAATGCCAACAGGATAGCAGACAACGTTTGAGCAAGATTTACAAAATTGATAAAACGTAACGAGAATGAAAATCCCTTCCCGAAAGGGCTCTGTAGTTTCATGCTGGCTTAGCAGCTAAAAAACCGCCATAGAAAACTGGCCACCGGCAACTCCTCGTGTACTGTGACGTAAGTCACGCTGCAATGGCAACCCGAACCTCCTATGAAAGTTGCGAGGCGCTCGACAAATTCTTCATCGGAAACTTATATCTAAACTTGAGATGGGAGCCATTCTTTTTAATCGGCATCAAATTTATATATTGGTTATTACCCTAATAGTTAATACAGAGACGATTGTTCATCCAACTCGAGGAAAGAAAACGCTCTCTTGTGGATTGAGCTCTCCCCTGATGTCCGCCGATGCCAAGGTATGTTGAGTTCGGACGATGGCCAAGAAATCCCTCTAAAACACGGCATCCATGGCATGTTAGACTCGTCCAATATGAGTGTTCTGCAGCCCGGAAGATGCCAACGAATGAAGTATTTCGCCTGGAATCTCCGCAGAAGCTCACTCCTACGGCCTGTAGCCCGACTCGTCCTTGTAACCGTCGTGTTTCTGTCGACGACAAGCTTGCACGGGCAGCAAATCCAGAACAACAATTCCGGCAGCAATGACAGCAATTCATGGGATTGCACGGACCCGCTTTTGTCCACGAGCCCGCAGTGCAACGGTCAATCGACGGATGAGGCGAATCCGACGCTCGGCATATCGCCGGGCACCGGTTTCGGGTCGAATTCCCAAAGTCAGACACCCCAGACTCAGACGCGGACTTACTCCGATTTAGAGTCCCAGACGCGTCAGACCACGAATCGCACTCTACCCATCAACCGGCAGTATCCGCCCGAGCCTCTCACTGAATTCCAGAAGTTCATGGCGACAACCACGGGCCAGATTCTTCCTATTTTTGGTGCAAATCTCTTCCAGAACGTGCCCTCGACCTTTGCGCCGTTGGACATGACGCCTGTCCCACCCGATTACATCGTGGGCCCCGGAGACGAGTTGCGGATCCGTGTGTGGGGCCAGGTGAATTTTCAGGCCAATGTCAGAGTGGATCGTGCTGGAGAAATCTACATTCCGGTGACTCAGATTGGGCCGATTCACGTGGCCGGGATGCCCTATTCCGGTTTAGAGCAGCATCTACGCGACGCCATTGGCCGTATCTACCGTAACTTCGAGATCGTGGTCGATGTGGGTCAGATCCGCGCGATCCAGGTCTACGTGACAGGTAGTGCACGACGGCCTGGGGTCTACACGATCAGCTCTCTCAGCACTCTCATCGACGCGCTCTTTGCCAGCGGCGGGCCCTCGGTGCAGGGATCTCTTCGCCAGATTCAGCTGCGGCGGGGTAACGAGGCGCCAAGAATATTGGACCTCTACGGATTTCTGACCCGCGGGGACAAATCGAACGATCTGCACCTTCTCTCCGGAGACGTCATCTTCATCCCGCCTGTGGGACCAGAGGCGGCTGTGACCGGGAGCGTGCGCATTCCCTCGATCTACGAGCTACGTCCCAGCGAGACGTTATCGGACTTAATTGCCGACGCCGGCGGCGCTTCATCGCTGGCCGCCGAGGCACGGGTATCCATCGAGCGCATCGAGGATCACAACGAGCGTCACGCAATGGAGGTGGCCTACGATGCGACGGGGCTGGCCACGCCTGTTGCGGATGGCGATCTGGTACGGGTTTTCGCCATCGTGCCGAGATACAAGCAGACCATCACGCTGCGCGGAAACATCGCCAACCCTGGCCGCTTCGCTTGGCATGCAGGGATGCACGTGAGCGATCTCATCCCCGACAAAGAATCTCTGATTACGCGCAACTACTGGTGGAAGCGCACGCAATTGGGATTGCCTGCTCCCGACTTCGAGCCGATCCCAGGCTTTGCCCGCATCCGCCAACCCGCCGGAAACAATCCAGTGACGTTGCCGCCGCCCCAAGATGAACGAACGGCGCCGCCCCCAACAGCATCGACGCTGCAGCCTTACCAACAACAACAACCGACACAGGACCAGAACAATTACCAGCAATACGGCCAGAATAACCAGCAGCAGCCCTATTCCCAGAACTACCCTTCTTCGGATCAAAACGGCTATCCGCAGCAGCAGGGCCAGAACAACTACTATCCCAACCAGCAGCAAAATCAGAATCTCTCGGCCGAGCAGCGCGGAGCCAGCACATCGCTTGGAGCGCAACAGGAAATGGAATCCTCTACGCGTTTCTCACGCAATGCGCCCAAGACCACGATTACGCAGCCGGCTCCTGAAATTGATTGGGACTATGCCGTCATCGAGCGGCTTGATCCTGAAACTCTGAAGACCATCCTGCTCTCGTTCGATCTGGGCAAACTGGTTCTGCAACACGACTCCACACAGGACCTTGCTCTCCAGCCTGGAGATGTCGTTTCGATCCTGTCGGAGGCCGATATTCGGGTGCCGATCGCCCAGCAGACAAAGATGGTCAAACTCGAAGGCGAATTCGTCCACGCCGGTCTCTATACCGTGCAGCCAGGAGAGACCCTGCGTTCGCTGGTGGAACGCGCGGGTGGCATGACGCCGAACGCCTACCTCTACGGATCGGAGTTTACGCGGGAATCAACGCGTGCGGTGCAACAGGCACGGTTTGACGAGTACATTCAGAACCTCGACATGCGCATCCAGCGCAGCAACCTTGCCATCGCAGCTTCTCCGACAAGTTCTGCGCAGGATATCGCCAGCGGCGCATCGGCACAGGCCAGTGAACGGGAACTGATCACCCGCCTCCGCCAAATCCGGGCAACGGGACGGATCGTTCTCCCCTTCAAGCCCGAAAGCAATGGGTCGGTGATCCTGCCGGACATCGCGCTCGAAGATGGTGATCGCTTCGTGATCCCCCACGTGCCGGCGAGCATCAATGTGGTGGGAGCAGTCAACGATCAAAACTCGTTCCTGTATTTCCAGGGGCGGCGCATCCGCTCCTATCTCCAGCAGGCCGGTGGGTTAACTAAAGACGCCGACCGCGGTCGATCCTTCGTGATCCGTGCCGATGGCGAGGTTGTGAGCTACGAAGCGCGCAAGGGCCTGTGGGGCAATCAATTCCTCGACTCGACCGTGTACCCAGGCGACACGATTGTCTTCCCCGAGAAGACATTCCACCCGTCGGCACTGCGCGGCTTCCTCGACTGGTCGCAGGTCTTCTCGCAGCTCGCACTGGGAGCGGCGGCAATTGGCGTGTTGCAGTAACACGCAATCAGCTGACATACGAATCGATGCCATCGCATCCGATGATTCGTGCGTGCTGACCTGAACAATTTCTCTTAGGAATGTGCGGTGGGATGTATGGCGGCATCTCGTTCGCACACGCTTTGCTCAATCCAATCACACAGCATGTGGCCGAACAGGATATGCGATTCCTGGATACGGGCCGTATCCTCTGACGCAGCGCGGAACACCGCGTCGGCGAGGTTCGCCATGGCGCCCCCACCCCGGCCTGTGAAGGCTACCGTAAATCCGCCCAGTTGCCGCGCGGCTTCGAGCGCCGCACACACGTTCCGGCTATTGCCCGATGTCGAGATGCCGACGACGATATCGCCTTGCGCGCAGAGAGCTTCTACCTGCCGGGCAAACACGCGCTCGTAGCCATAGTCATTGCCAATCGCGGTGAGAATCGAAGTATCCGTTGTCATGGCGATGGAGGGCAGGCCCTGACGCTCGCACTTGAAGCGGCCCATCAATTCAGCTGCAAGATGCTGCGAGTCAGCTGCGCTGCCCCCGTTGCCGCACCAAAGAATCTTGTGGCCGTCGAGGATCGCGCGGCTCATCTCGTCGGCAATCCGCTCGAATATGGGCTGCTGATCGGCCATCGCTTCAATGGTCTTCAGGTGTTCGGCAAGCGCGTGATGATAAATCTTGTTCAGTTTGGTCGACGGCATAGTCAATCTTCAGGCTGCGCATGACGTCCTGCCCATTCATCGATCAAAAGGGGCGTCTGCGCACTCAGGATACAGTTTGAAGGCTACGGATGGTGTTGCCGCCAAGCAAAGGATGCCCAAGTCGTTACTTAGGTCCTTTCCCACGCATCCGGGCTGCACTGATTCCCGCTAAGAGCCGCGAACCGTGTCGCCGCTATGTTTTTCGTAGCTCGCCGAGTGCAGCATCCAATGCATCCGGCCATGGGGCAAGGCGAAGACCGAAGCGCGTAAAGAGCTTTTCGTTCGACAGAACCGAATTCTGCGGGCGACGCGCGGGCGTAGGGTATGCGCTCGTCGGGATCGGGCTCACCGCGGGAGATTTGCCGCCGAGCAGAGACCCGCTGCGTTCAAAGATCGCCTTCGCGAACCCGCACCAGGAAACCGCGCCTCCACACGTCATGTGGTAGATCCCTGACCACTCTGCGGTAGCGCCAAACTTACCGGCGAGGACGCCGTCGACAATAGCGTGGGTTGCGTCCGCCAATTCGATCGAGGTCGTCGGCGCACCGATCTGATCATCAACGATCTCGAGATGGTCCCGTTCGCGGCCGAGGCGAAGCATCGTGAGTAGAAAGTTCTTGCCATGCGGACCATAGACCCAGCTCGTGCGGAAAATGAGAAACTTGCCGCCGACCTTCGTCATGGCCTGTTCGCCCGCTCGCTTGGTCGCTCCGTACACGTTCACTGGTTTGGTTGTGTCGGTCTCTTCCCAGGGACCGGCCTTGGAGCCATCGAAGACATAATCCGTTGAGTAGTGAACCAGCAGCGCCCCCAATCGCGAGGCTTCTTCGGCAAGCCGCTCGGGGGTTCGCGCGTTGACGGTCATGGCCAGCTCAGGCTCAGACTCCGCGCGATCGACAGCCGTATACGCTGCCGCGTTGAGAATGATGTCGGGAGCGTTTTCGCGCACCAGCGCGGCAATCTGTTCGGGGTTCGCGAAATCTGCTTTTGCGCGGCCGACGGCAACAACGCTTCCCGCGTGCAAGAAACTGCGTTGCAACTCCTGGCCTAATTGTCCGGTGGAACCCAGAATCAGAATGCGGGGACAGCTGCTCATGCAAAGACCTGTGCATCGAGCAAGGCAGCGCCCTTTTGATCTTTGTCGGAGACGAGGACCTGATCGGCGGCAACCGGCCAGGGAATGGCCAGGTCCGGGTCCTTCCAAAGAATGGTGCGCTCACCAGCCGGTGAGTAATAGTCCGTCACCTTGTAGGCGAAGCCAGCCGTGTCTGACAGAACCAGGAAGCCATGGCCGAAGCCAGCCGGTATCCACAGCATGCGTCCGGTCTCACCATCGAGCTCAACAGCAACATGCTTGCCGAATGCGGGAGAAGTACGGCGAAGGTCAACGGCAACATCGAGTACGGCGCCATGCGTGACGCGGACCAGCTTGCCCTGCGGCTGCGTCACTTGATAGTGAATGCCGCGCAGGACGTTCTTTTGCGAGAGCGAGAAATTGTCTTGCACCCAGGTCGAAGGCAGCCCGGCTTCCGCCATGGCCCGCAAATTCCAGGTCTCCATGAATGCACCGCGATTGTCCCGGAAGACGGCGGGGGTGAGGGCAAGAACTCCCGGCAAAGCGGTTTCTTCGATCTTCATCCTTCCTCCATCTCCGGGAGGCGCTCCGGCTCATGCCGTAGCGACAGAAGGTATTGCCCGTATCCGCTCTTCATCACGGGTTGAGCCAACTCTTCGACCTGGTCCACGGTAATGTAGCCGAGGCGGAATGCAATCTCTTCCGGGCAGGCAATCTGCAATCCCTGCCGTCTTTGAATGGTCTGAATGAATAAGCCGGCTTCGAAGAGAGAATCGTGGGTCCCCGTATCGAGCCATGCCATGCCGCGGCTCATCAACTCAACTTTCAACTTGCCCGACTCGAGATAGAGCCGGTTCAGATCGGTGATTTCGAGTTCGCCGCGCTTGCTGGGCTTGAGCGATGCCGCCATCTGTACCACTGCGTTGTCGTAGAAATAGAGGCCCGTCACCGCGTAGCGCGATTTAGGCGCCTGGGGTTTCTCTTCGATGCTGACTGCGTGGCCGCTCTTGTCGAATTCCACGACGCCATAGCGTTCGGGATCATGCACTGGGTAGGCGAAGACGATGGCGCCCTGTTTGACCTTCGCGGCGCGTTGCAGATGCGTCGAGAACGACTGACCGTAGAAGATGTTGTCTCCCAGGATCAGTGCGCTCGTATCGTCGCCGATAAAGTCACGTCCGATGAGGAATGCCTGCGCCAAGCCATCCGGGCTTGGTTGAACCGCATACCTCAGATTGATGCCCCAGCGCGATCCGTCGCCCAGCAATTCCACGAAGCGGGGCGTGTCTTGCGGCGTCGAGATGATCAGGATATCGCGCAATCCAGCAAGCATCAGCGTGGTCAGCGGGTAATAGATCATCGGCTTGTCGTACACGGGAAGTAGCTGCTTGCACACCGCGTTCGTGACCGGATAGAGCCGGGTTCCCGATCCGCCGGCCAGGATAATGCCCTTCATTGGGGAACCCTCTCTTCGTAGTTGCGCCGGATCCAGTCTTTGTAGGCACCGGTTCGGACGTTTTGGATCCACGCACTGTTGTTGAGATACCACGCAACGGTCTTGCGCAAGCCGGTCTCGAATTGTTCTGCAGGCCGCCATCCAATTTCGCTGCTGATTTTCGACGCGTCGATTGCGTAGCGGCGGTCGTGCCCGGGTCGATCCGTGACATAGGTGATGAGCTTTCTGCGAGGGCCGAACTTTGCGTCGGGCCGCATCTCGTCGACCAGATCGCAGATCGTGGTCACCACATCAAGGTTCTTGCGTTCGCTGTTCCCGCCGATGTTATAGGTCTCGCCCACGCGACCGCGCTCGAGCACCGCTCGAATCGCCGCACAATGATCTTCGACAAACAGCCAGTCGCGCACGTTTTGCCCGTCGCCGTACACCGGCAGCGGTTTGCCGTCGAGGGCGTTCAGAATCATCAGCGGAATCAGCTTCTCAGGAAACTGGAATGGCCCGTAGTTGTTGGAGCAGTTGGTGGTGACCACGGGCAGGCCATAGGTATGGTGGTAGGCCCGCACCAGGTGATCGGAACCGGCCTTGGAGGCTGCATAGGGACTGTTTGGCGCGTACGGTGTGGTCTCGGAGAACGCCGGATCGTCGGGGCCGAGCGAGCCGTAGACTTCGTCGGTGGAGACATGCAGGAAGCGAAACGATGCGCGGCCGGCAGCCTCGAGTTGCGACCAATAGAGCCTGGCCTGTTCAAGCAGGTTCAGGGTCCCTTGCACGTTGGTCCGGACAAAAGCACCGGGATCGGCGATCGACCGGTCGACGTGGCTTTCCGCAGCGAAATGAACTACAGCAGTGGGCTGATGCTCACGGAGAAGAGCAGCCACCTGGCCGGAGTCGCCGATGTCACCGCGGACAAAGATGTGCCGCGGATCGTTTTGCAGCGCATCCAGATTCTCTGCATTTCCCGCGTAGGTGAGGGCATCGAGGTTCACAACCGGCGAGGCGGGCCGACCGAGCCATTGCAACACGAAGTTTGAGCCGATAAAGCCTGCCCCGCCCGTGACCACAATGGTTTGTTTGTTGTCCATTGCCTCTTTGAATTGTCCTTCTGCAGTGTGATCCGCTGTGCCGCGTCCTGCTGCTCCAGGTGAGAAATCTTTTTGATACTCGGCAGAGGGAACCGGCTTAGCTTGTGGTTGAACGGAGAACCTCAAGAAAGTCTAGCACTTGATGGGGGCGGTATCGACGCGTGCGCGGAGGTGCATTTTAGTCATGGCCCGGGGGCAAGCGCTATTGCAGGTGGAGAGAGTGATGGATGGCGTCGATTAAATGATCTTTCAGCGTGTGCAACTCGACCAACCCCGTTGCAGCGTCCCCTTCTGCACGACCATCCTTACGATCGAGTATGCCGTTGGCGTGGGCATGGAGTTGCGCATGGACACTGGCGATTGCCTGGAGATCGACGTGCTCGCCGCGTCCTGCCGCTCTTTCCGCATCGAGCCACGAACCGAGATGGCAGCCGTGCTCGTCCATTGGAGGAGCTGCAGTCCGGCGACCTTGCACGTGTTCTTCCAATTCTGCCGCCCATGCACGATGCTCGACGCCCGCATGCAAAATCGGCCATTGCGCGGGATCGATCGGCGCGGCGTTGACCCACCGCGGATCGGGGCGCCACGCTGCGGCCCAACCCAGCAGATCGCTGCCCGGCATGGGCCTCGCGATCTGGTAACCCTGACCGATTTCGCACCCCAGCCGCAGCAACATCAGGCCGTGCTCCACGGTCTCTACACCTTCGGCGATGGCCTGTCTGCGAAAGGCGGTGGCCAACACCAATACCCCTTCAAGAATCGCCAGGTCCTCAGGGTCGTCGAGCATGTCGTGCACAAAGCTCTGGTCGATTTTCAAGACATCGACGGGCAACCGCTTGAGATACGAGAGCGATGAGTAGCCGGTGCCAAAATCATCGAGAGCGAAGGTGACTCCCAGCTGACTGCAGGACCGAATGACGTCAGAGACCTGCGCGATGTCATGGAACGCGCTGCTCTCCAGAACCTCCAGCTCCAGCCTGGACGGCGGAATCTGCGGGTGCTGCGCGAGAAGCATTTTCAAGCGCTCTACAAAACGCGGTTCCTGCAACTGGAGGGCGTCGACGTTGACGCTGACCGGCATATCCAAACCCTGTGCCTGCCACTCTTCGATACGCTTCAGCGCGCTGTCGATGACCCACTCTCCGAGTTCGATCACCAACAGATTGCCTTCCATCACGGGGAGAAAGTGCTCGGGCGACAGCAGGCCCAGCTCCGGGTGCCTCCAGCGAATCAGCGCTTCGACGCCGAGAATCGTTCCCGTGCGCATGTTGACCTTCGGCTGAAAGTGGAGCTCGAACTCTTGCTTGTGGAGCGCCTGGCGGATGCGCTGCAGATCCTCGTGACGGCCGCGCATGGTGCGGTCCAGCATCGGATCGAAGACGTGGAAGCGTCCCTTGCCGGCCAGCTTGGCGAAGTACATCGCCTGATCGGCCTGCCGCACGAGTTGATCGGGCTCGACATCGTCAGCTTGTGGAAACAGCGCCACGCCGACGCTTGCCGTCACGCACAACATCAGGTTGCCCACCTCGATCGGTTCAGCGACCGCCGCGCACAGGCGCCCGATCAGGTTCAAGCTTTCGTCGGTATTCGCCACGCCGAGCAGCACCACGGCGAACTCATCGCCGCCCAGCCGAGCGAGGGTGTCGGCTTGTCCCACAAACCCGTTCATGCGTTGCGTAATCGCCTTGAGAAACTGATCTCCGGCGGCTCGTCCATGGCGTTCGTTAACCGCGCTGAAGTCATCCAGGTCGAGATACGCAATCGCCAGCATATGTCCTAGCCGCCGTGCCTGCGCCATCGCCTGCCGCAATCGATCGGCCAGCAGGGTGCGATTGGGCAGTCCAGTCAACACATCGAAATGCGCCACATGCTTCAACTGCCGCTCGCGCTCTTTGATGGGGGACAGGTCGGAGAAGAGTCCGACATATTGCTTGGTTCGCCCCGTCGCGTCGGGCACCGCACTCACGGTCAACATGCCGGGGAAGATCTGTCCATTTTTGCCGCGATTCCAGATTTCTCCTGACCAGCGACCGGTCTCCCTGAGCTGGGCCCACATCTCTGCATAGAACTCCCTGCCCTGGCGGCCAGAATTCAAAAAGCGCGGATTGCGTCCCAGCGCTTCGTCCCGCGAATAGCCGGTGATGCGCGTAAAAGCTTCGTTGACATCGAGAATCGTGCCATCGGCGTCGGTGATGAGAATGCTCTCCGACGTGTGGGTAAAGACGCTCGCCGCCAGCTGCAGCCGCTCCGCGTTCTGCTTGATCGCGGTGATGTCCTCGGTGAACATCACGATGCCGCCGACGGCGCCATCGATCTTCTTCCAGGGGATCAGTTCCCAGCGCACCCAGCGCTTTTTGCCGCTGGCCCGCACGAAAAGCTCTTCGTCCATGCGCACGCCTTCGCCGCTCAACCCGGTGCGATGCACTTTCTTCCAGTCCTCGGGCAGCTCAGGAAAGATTTCGTAATGCGACCGGCCGAGGATCTGCTGGCCTTCCAGGTCATAGTTCTCGATCCAGCGGCGGCTGATCGCGAGATAGCGCATGTCCCGATCGAACATCGCAATGGCGACAGGGGCGTGCTCAATGAAGAGCTGCAGGAGCTGACGACTCTCCTTCAGCGATCCCTCGGCGTCCTTGCGTTCGGTAATGTCCTGAATTGTGCCGCGCAATGAAAGAAGGCCGCCCTGCGCATCCACCTCGATCCGGCCAAAGCCCTGCACCCAGCGGACCACGCCGTCCGATAGCCGGACAATCCGGTACTGCTTGGCGAACGAGGTCTTCTTCCCCAACACTTCGCTGGCAAGGTAGTTGCTCATCATTTCCCGGTCGTCGGGATGAATCAGGCTCTTCCAACCTTCGACGGTATGATCATCGCGCGCATCGATGCCGAAGATATGGTCGAGGGCTTCTGAAGATTCCCAAAGTGCGGCGGGTATATCGAGTGCGTAACTGCCGACACCGGCAATCTGCTGCGCCTCTTTGAGCGATTGCTCGCTGGCACGTAATGCCCGTTCCGCCTCTTTGGTCGCGGTGATGTCTTCTGACAGCACCACGATTCCGCCGATCTCGCCTCCGCTGTTCCACCAGGGACGCACCATGCGGCTCACCCAGCGCGTCGCGCCCCGGTCGTCTTTGAAACTGTCCACCTTGAAGGGGATGGTCTCGCCGGCAAGGGCGCGCCGATGATCGGCCCTCCATGTATCGGATACGTCGGTACGCATGTCGTATAGACACTTGCCCACGATGTCCCACTCCGCGAGCCCACGATCTTCGACCCATCGCCGGCTCGCGCTCATATAGCGCATCTCGCGGTCGAACATAGCCAACCCGGTGGGTGCATCGTGGATGAACAGCTGCAACAAATTGGCGCTTGCACGGACCTGCGCGTCGGCGTGCGTGCGTTCCGTGATGTCCTCAAGGGTCCCGCGCAGTTGACTGGGCCGTCCCTGCGCGTCTCTCTCCAATTGCCCACGGACGCGGGCCCAGCGCCGCACCTTATCGGTCTGGCGAACGAAACGAATCTCGCTGTCCAGAATTTTGCACGAGCCCATCACCATTTCGCCGTACAGACGGCCGAGACTGGCCAGGTCCTCGGGAAGGATCAGGTCGCTCCACACCGCGATCGTGCGTGGACAATCCCTGGCGAGTCCGAGGATCTCGTAAAGAACTTCAGATGCCGTCCAGGTCTGCGCAGGAACATCGACGAGGAAACTCCCGAGGCCTGCGATCCGGTGGGCCTCTTTTACCGATTCCTCGCTCAACTGCAGGGCCTGGCGAGCCCATACCTGGGCCGTCGTATCGATCACCACGGTGCACGAAGCCACGATTGTTCCCTGCTCGTCGCGCACTGGAAAGACGCAGCTCTCGAAGGAACGGGGGCGCTGTTCTCCTTCGCCGGAGGCTCGTTCAAAATGCACAATCGAGCTTCCTGCGAAGATCTTCTCTTCCGCTTCATACGACTGGTCGGCGTAGTCCTCCGCGAACAGCTCGTAGTCGGTGTGCCCTGTCACTTCGTAAAGTTCGCCCGCACAGAGCGTCTGAAAACTGCGGTTCGAATGGCGGATGACATGCTGGCGATCCTTGATGCATGCGCACTGGCCGATTCCGTCGAGCACGGCAAGCAAATCCACGGAGGCCGCGGAAGCGATCAGTTCTCCCGACCCCGGCGTGGGCGCAGACAAGGCAAGAGACAAGATGAGTTGACTCTGCGAGGTTTCCCGCTCGGCTTGAAAGCCGAGGCTGCGCATGCGGCCGTCGATGCCGCGAATGCGCACGCGCCCATCCTCAATCGGGGTAGAAGATGCGGACGAGCAAATGCTCAGCACCAGAGACAAATCGGAGGGATGAATCAGCTGTTGCAGCAAGGATGGGGAAGCGAGAAAGTCATCTGCCTTATAACCGAGAAGACTCTCGACGCGATCGCTCACGGAGAGAACATCCAGCTGATCGTGCAAGGTCAGACGGAAATCGACTGCGAGCACAGGGGCCCCTTACTCTTTCATCACAGCCTGGGAAGTTAGCCCGTGAGTTTTGGAAGGCCTAAAAATAGCACACAGATACTGATAAACACAAAGGAAGGTTGACTTTATTAACTACTTGATAACTATGCATCCAGCGCTAAATTGCCCTCAATCAAGTGCATTCTGAAGCAGCTTTCTGTGACCGCTTGATGCGCGCGGTCTTCGATAAGTACTTCGCAGCGCACCACCTTGGAATGATCAAGGAACCAAATAAGGCATTAGTTATCCACTCACTTTTTTTTCTGCAGTAATTCGCGTCCGCTTATCCACGCATATCCTTGGCATAATCGCAGCAAGCGGTTCCTCAGGAACTGTTCCACCGAGCGAAGTCAGGGACGATTTGCAGGAGAGCCGAGTTGAAGGCAAGAGATTCACGACCCAGCGTCGATCCATGTCGAAGCGCATGGGAGTCTCCTTCAAGGTCCAACGACCAACCAGGGAGCATGACAGAGTGACCAGCTATAGCCGTCAGGATGTGCTCAGAATCCTGCAGATCAGTTCCCGTCAGTTGCTCGGATGGGAAAAAGCCGGACTGATCCTCACACAGCAGACGTACTCTTTTCAGGATCTAGGACAGCTCCGGACCCTGCGTGCACTGCGGGAAGAGGATGTATCGGCCGCGTCGATTCGCGACTCGATTGTCGCCATGCGTGCCGTTGCGGGCATGACCAATCCCCTGCTTGAGGCGACCGTGGTCCGCACGGGAACGCGGCTTGCGTTCCGCTGCAGCGGTGCGATGGTCGATCCGATCCGCCGCCAGCTGCTTTTCGATTTCGAACGCTTCGATCAACAGGTGATGGCGGGCCCGCGGCTGTTGCGCGCGCGGGGAGCGTCGACGGTCGCCAACGATGTGCACGGGCTGTTTCTCACCGCCGTGCAGGCTGAAGAATCCGGCGAAAAGAATCGTGCCATCTCTGTCTACGAACAGATCATCGAGCGCGATCCGGGCTATGCGCCGGCCTTCATCAATCTGGGTACCCTCTTTTTCCATCTCCGCCGTTTCAGCCGTGCGGAGGAACTTTACCGGCGCGCCACTGAAATTGATCCCGGTTATGTGCTGGCCTTTTTCGATCTGGGCAACGTGCTCGACGAACTGGAGAGGCCCGAAGAATCGATCCAGGCCTACGAGCAAGCCGTGGTCCTGTCGCCGCGCTATGCCGACGCGCACTACAACCTTGCCCTGGCCTACGAGCGCAGAGGAGAGGGCAGGGCAGCACTACGTCACTGGCAGGCGTATGTGCGACTCGACCGCAGCGGTCCGTGGGCAGACCATGCCCGGTCACAGATTCGCAAGCTCCTCGACAACGAACCGCTCTCGATTGCCTGGCGTGCCCATCGATTCGTGCCGACCGGCAAGAGCAGCCCGGCTTTGGAGCTGGCGCGCCCCAGTGTATAGATAGAGCATTTGCCGGGAGGAACCCCGTAATTCCCTCAATCCACGCTCGTTGTTCGCATGTGATTTTCGTTTTGCCGGCGACTCCTCCCTTCCACAACTTTGTTTTGAAACCGGAGTCTAACTCTGGAGACGTACGTGCTATGTCTTTTTTGGGATGGGTTGCCCAGACGCGAACTGCATGGACGCCCGACCCGCATCCAACTCCCCTGCTTCTGGAACGATCCCGGCTCGCCGGCAATCCCGAATGCAGTCGCTGTCGTCTTCGCTCTCTGATCCAACGTGGACCTTGCCGGTCCTCGGCCCTCGTTTGTGACCATCAATCGTCTGCTCCACAAGGATTGCTATGACAAGATTGCTCCCTTCCACACACATGGGCCTGAAGGTATGCGGATGGCTCGCGGCGGGTGCCTTGGCCGCCTCCACTCTCGTCGCCCAGTCTCCCGCGACGCGCATTCGGACTGAGATTTCCAGCACGGCGGCTTCTCCGTTGAAGGGTAGCCTGCATCCCCTGGCGCAAGCACAATTCGATACCGGCCGCTTGTCGGGCGAAACCCGCCTCGGCGGCATCAGCATCGTGTTCAGTCGCTCGGCAGCCCAGCAAGCCGATTTGGAAGCCCTGATCGCCGCACAGCAGAATCCCAGCTCGCCGCTTTACCACCAGTGGCTGACTCCCGATCAGTTTGCCGCCCGCTTCGGCATGGCGCAGGCTGATCTGAATAAGGTGCAGACCTGGCTGCAGCAGCAAGGGTTTGCGATCGACTCGGTGGCGCGGAGCCGCAACATGATTCGCTTCTCGGGCACCACGGGACAGGTCGAACAGGCGTTCCAGACCCAGATGCATACCTATACGGTTGCCGGACAGAAGCACTTCGCTCCCTCGACTGAGCTGAAGATCCCGTCGTCTCTGGTGGGCGTGGTTGCAGCCGTCGGCAACCTTAACGACTTTCGTCTGCGGCCTATGATCCAGACCAGCCGCAAGGTCCAAGTCAGGCCGGCCTTCACCTCCAGCGTTTCGGGGAGCGTGTTCTTCGCTCCCGGCGACATCAAGACGGCCTACGACATGACCCCGCTGATCAGCGCGGGCCTTGACGGCACGGGCCAGTCGATCGTGGTGGTCGGGCAGACTTCCATTCAGAACGCCGACATCGAGAACTTCGAGAATGCCGCTGTGCTCCCGGTGAAAGATCCGACCCCGGTGCTGGTGCCGGGTTCAGGAAACCCGGAAGCATTTGCAGGCGATCAGGGCGAGTCGGATCTCGACGTCGAGTGGTCTGGCGCTATCGCCCCGGGTGCCGAGATCGTCTTTGTGTACACGGGCAGCGCCACGAACTTCGGCGTCTTCGACTCTCTTGAGTACGCGGTCGACTCCAAGATCGGCAACATCATCAGCGCAAGCTACGGCGCCTGCGAGGCGGATATCACCGCGACCCAGGCAACGGCTCTCGACTCGGTTCTGCAACAAGCAATTGCCCAGGGTCAGAGCGTGATGGCGGCATCGGGCGACGAGGG
>DATAVC010000066.1:0-74448 GCA_036267935.1 Occallatibacter sp.
GGATTCCGCGGCGGTGCGCGCGAAGGTGGTGGCGACGCTGCGGGGCCTGTTGCAGCCGGCCGCGATCTGGGAGCGGCCCGATCCGCGGATTCGCGAGTTGGAGGGCCTGACCGCGCCATCGCAGGAGCCCTTGTTTGCGGCCGATGCGGATCATCCGAAGACGGCAACGCAGTTTCGGCTGAACGGGCTCAAGTTCCAATTCGATGTGAATGCGGGGCAGAAGACAGGCGCGTTTCTCGACCAGAGCGCCAACTACCAGGCTGCGCAGGATTACGCCGCGCGGCTCGCTCCCGGCGGTCGCGCTCTGGATGTCTGCACCTACCAGGGCGGGTTTGCTCTGCACCTGGCGCGGGTGTGCAAGACGGTCACGGGGATCGATGCTTCGCATGCGTCGCTCGAAGTGGCGGAGAAGAATCTGGCCGCGAATCGCGACGCAATTGGCGACAAACAAGTCGACTGGGTCGAAGGCGATGCCTTCGATATTCTGCGCGACTGGTCGGACGCTGGTGAAAAGTTCGACGCCATCGTGCTCGATCCTCCGGCCTTTGCCAAATCGAAGCGTGCGGTCGAAGGTGCGCTGCGCGGCTACAAGGAACTGAACCTGCGCGCGCTAAAGATGCTGCGCCCGGGCGGTCTACTGGTGACGTGTTCGTGCAGCCACCACGTGAGCTGGGTCGACCTGGAAGGATCTGTGGCCGCGGCTGCCGCGGATGCGCATCGGCGGGTGCGGCTGTTGGATCGGCGCGGCGCAGCACCGGATCACCCGGTCGTTCTGAATCTCCCTGAAACCGAATACCTGAAATGCCTGGTGCTGGAAGCGGACTAGAGCAGGGGTCAGGGGTCAGGGTCAGGGCCAGCAAAGCAAGAGCAAAGGCCAAGGCGCGAAGCCGATGTCGCTGATGGGCCGAAGAGTTCGGCCTACCGTAGCCCCGGCTAAGCCGCCGGGATGGGAGCTCCCCTCAGGCCGGGGAAGAAACGACCCGGAACGAGTCGCCCCGGGAGGAGACGTGCGGCCCAACTGCGCGCAACGGAAGGGCGCGTTGTCTGCAGCCGAGGGTCGCCGGCCGGCTCGGGCTTGAGCTGCACGAGCGCTTCTTTCACCTGGGCACGCAGGGCTTCCGCTTCAAAGACGCACGAACGCACATAGGCTGAGACCGTGAGGCTGGCATCGGCGGCGCGCTGGTGCAGCTGGTCGCATTCCTGCGGGCTCATGCGCAGGGTGATGCTCGAGGACTTGCGCTTCTCGGTCCGTGCAGGTTGATCTTCCGGAGCCCATTCGGTGATGCGAAGCGATGGCGGCGGCACGGGCTCGGCGATGTTGTTGTCCGGCTCAGGATCTGGCGCAGGGGCGGGATCGGGACGGCGCGTGCGCGCGTGGGTACGCAGTGCCTGCTCGTAGCTGATGGTGGTTACGTCGTCGGCCAGCAGGTCGTCGTTCCAGCGATCGGCGGGCGCGGTTTTGGGCGCGGTGAGACTGGCAAAGAGGCTCGCGAAGCCGGAGCCAGACAACGTTGCGGGCGAGGGTGCCGATGCAGACTGCATTGCGGAAAGCATAGGAGCAATGTTGGTTGCCGCGAGGGGATTTGTGTCGATCGCCGAGGCGTCGAATCCGAAATGGGCCGCTTGCAGCGAGCCGCCCCCAAAGCGGAACCACGCCGACAATTTCGCCCTCGGAAGTTTTTCCGCTTGCCAGATTCTTAGTGTGCGGTTTTCGCCCGCGACTGAGTACTGGTTTCCGTCCAGAGGAAGCTGAGCTGATCGGCGTCGTCCTGCACCTGCTGTTCGACACTGACCCCGGCGGAGTGGCCCCCGGTGAGGCTGTAGTGCAGCAGGATCGGGCGGTCGCTCTTCGACGCGGCCTGCATCAGCGCGGTCATCTTGCGGGCGTGGAGCGGGTCGACGCGTGTGTCGCTGTCGCCGGTGAAGAACATGATGGCGGGGTACGCGGTGCCCGCTTTGACGTTCTGATACGGCGAATATTTGAGCAGGTAGCGGAACTGGGTCTCGTCGTCGGCCGAGCCGTATTCGGTGGTCCAGTGCGGCCCTTGCTCAAACTTCTGGTAGCGCAGCATGTCGAGCAGGGGATAGCCGCACCAGACGGCGGAGAAGAGCTCGGGATGCTGCGTGAACGAGGCGCCCATCAGCAATCCGCCATTGGAGCGGCCGGAGATGGCGAAGTGCGCGGGCGAAGTGTACTTCTGGGCGATGAGATATTCGGCCGCGGCGAACCAGTCGTCGAAGACGTTCTGCTTCTTGTCGAACATGCCCGCCTCGTGCCAGGCTTCGCCGTACTCGCCGCCGCCACGCAGATTGGGGAAAGCGAACCAGCCGCCCTGCTGAAGCCACCATGCCCACTGGGGATTCCATGTGGGCGTCATGCTGAGGTTGAAGCCTCCATAGCCGGTCATGAGCAGGCGCTCGGAGCCATCCTGCTTCAGGCCTTTTTTGCCCGCGATGAACATGGGCACGCGGGTGCCGTCTTTCGAGGTATAGAAGACTTGCTTGAGTTCGTAGTCGCCGGTCTTGAACGGCACTTTGGGCTGGAAGAAGACGTCGCGTTTTCCGGTCAACGTGTCGATGCGGTAGAGCGTCGATGGCTGGATGAACGACTGGAAGCTGAAGAAGCCATAGCGATCGCTGGGCCTGCCGGAAACGGTGGAGGCAGAACCGATGCCGTCGTAGTCGATGCTGGCTGCGGGCTTGCCGTCGAGCGAGTAGATTTCCGTTTCTGACTTCACATCTTTAAGGCGTGTCACGTAAACCTTGTCGCCCACGATGGAAAAGCCCGAGATGACGTCGGTGGTTTCAGGGGCGATGGTTTTCCATGCGGAGGGATCGACGCCGGGATCGGCGCGCAGCACGCGGCCTTTCGGCGATTGGTAGTCCGTGCGCACGTACCATGCGCCTTTGGCGTAGCTGGCGCTGAAGCGCGAGTCGATGCCCCATACCAGCACGGTGAAGGGTGTGGTGGGCTTGGTGAGATCGCGAAACACGATATCGACGCGTTTGGCCGGCACGCCGCGCTCGATGGTTAACACCAGGTAGTGGCCGTCATAGGTCACCTGCGATTCGATCAGGTCGATGGGGCCGAGGGGCTCATCGTAAAACTCGTGGCCGAAGACTAGGGTGTCGCGCGAGGGGCGCATACCCAGCAGGTGGAGATACACGAGGGAGCCCTTCTTGTCGGTGCGCGTGTAATAGAGGCCCTTGCCGTCGGGAGCGAAGTCGACCGAGTAATAGATGCCGCTGGGGAGCTCGTCCTCGAGGGTCTTTCTGGTCTTGAGATCGTAGACGCGGATCGTGGTTTCGTCGGCGCCGCCCTGGCGCACGTGATAGGCGAGCAGCGAGCCGTCGCGCGAAACATCGGCAAGATCAATCGAGGTGTTCGCGTCGCGGCTGATCACCGCGGGATCGATGAGGCGCTCGTCTTTGCCGGTCCAGCCATGGCGAAGATAGATGGAGGCCTGGCCTTCGTCGGAGAGCCGCTTCATGAAGAAGTAGGTTTCGCCGCGCTGCAGGGGCATAGTCCAGTGCGCCACCTGCTCGAGGGCGGTGAGATCGTCGACCGTATCGGGGCGTATCCGCAGTGATTTGAGATAGCGCGCGGTATAGGCGTTCTGGGCGTCGATGAAGGCGCGGGTAGCGGGGCTCTTGGAGTCCTCGAGCCAGCGGTAGCTGTCAGAGAGCTTGATGCCGGCGTAATTGTCGATGACGGGCGTAGCTTCGGTGGGCGGTGGCGGTCCGAGGGGTAGACCATCGCCGGTGTGAATGGATTGGGCTGAGGCGTTGGCAAAGGCGAGGAGAAGCAAACCCGGGGCGAGAATCCGCAGCATACCTCCAGCATATACGCGGTGCTGATAAAGAGAGCCCATGCCAAACGAAAGCTGCCGGGAGGCGCGGGCCTATTACCTGCGCGTGCAACGGGACAGTCGATGGCGGGGCACGGGTGATCCGGTGGCTCGGTAGAATCACAGCAGTGACAGGCACGCCTACAGCCGACGCCGGCACCCGGCCCGAACCGCAATCGCGCTGGGCGCGGGTGGTGGGTTTGTTGCGGCCGTCGCATGCCCATTCAGTCTTTACCGCCTCGGTGTTGTTGGCCGCTTCGTCGGTGATTTCAAGTCTCGTGGGTCTGGTGCGCGGCAAATACATTGCGTGGCTGTTCGGCGCCGGAGCGCAGACCGATGCCTACATGGCGGCCTTCCGGCTGCCCGACTTGATGAACAACTTCCTTGTGGGCGGCGCGGTCTCCATCACCTTTGTCACCCTGTTGAATCGCTACAAGGCCAATGGTGAAGAAGACAACGGCGAGAGGCTCTTGTTTACCGTGCTGCACATGATGCTGCTGGTGTTGATCGTGGCATCGATCGTGCTGATGTTATTGGCCGCGCCGTTCATTCGCTGGATCAACCCGGGCTTCACGCCCGACCAGGTAGCAGCCAGCGCGCACATGACGCGTATCCTGCTTCCGGCCCAGGTTTTTTTGTTTGCGGGCAGCGTGCTCGGCGCGCTGTTGCTGGTGCGCAAGCAGTTTCTCTACCAGGCTGCGACGCCGATTCTCTACAACCTGTTCATTATTGGCGGCGGCGTGTTGCTGCATCAACGCTTCGGTATCTCGTCGCTTGCGATTGGCGCAACGGCTGGATTTCTTTTTGGCTCACTGGCAATCAATGCCTGGGGTGTGGCACGCGCCGGCATTCCCTTCCGCTGGACGATCGATTTGCGACATCCGGGGCTGAAGCTCTGGCTGCACATGACGCTGCCGCTGATGATCGGATTCACGCTGCCGTTTCTCGATCAGTATTTTTCGGGCTATTACGCATCGCACGGAGCCGGCGACATTACCCGGCTGGCCAACGCCAAGCAGCTCTTTTCCGCGCCCATGTCGATGCTGGCGCAAGCGGCCGGCGCGGCGTCGATGCCTTTCTTCGCACAGCTGTGGGCCAAGAAGCAGCGCTACGAATTCTCAGTGGGCGTGGCCGATTCTGTTTCGCGCGTGGTGGCGCTCGGCTTTCTGGCAGCCTCGATGATGATCGCGCTCGCTCAGCCCATCGTAGGCTTCATCTTCGGCGGTGGGCGGTTTACGGCGGTGGATGTGCACACCACGGCGCTCTTCTTCACTCTCTACACGTTGTCGCTGTTTGCCTGGTCGGCGCAGGCCATTTACGCGCGCGCTTTTTATGCGGCCGGCATTACGTGGCTGCCGATGTCTGCCAGCGTCGTGATCCTGGTGGTTGCGTTTCCGTTGTACGGGCTCGGGTACCGCTGGATGGGCAGCGGTGGCCTGGCGGTAGCGTCCGACATAGGTCTGGTGCTGCAGGCCGTCACGCTCGCGCTGTTGTTGCATCAGCGCCGCATGGTGTCGCTTGCCGGGCTTGACTACGAGGAACTGGGCCGTTGCCTGCTGACGGGCGCGGTGAGCGGCGCCGCAGTCTGGCTGGTCTGCGGACCCTTGTGGAACTGGGGCCTGCATGCGGCCGGGTTGACCGCTCACATACAAAGCCGGTGGTTTGAGCTTGCGATCCTGCTGGCCGGATCAGCGCTCTGGACAGCACTGGCGTACGGGCTGCTCGTCAAAACGGGCTCCGCGCTGCCGCAGGTTCTTCGCAAACGCCTGAAGCTTGCCTGAGCAGGCAGGCGCTTTCTGCGACGCCTAAAACATCTTGTGGTCTTCAAGATCCTTGTACTGATCGAGGACCTTCAAGTGCCGGAACTCGTCTTCGACTGCCGTGGAATCAAAATGTTTCAGTTCCGTGGGTGAATCGGCGAAGGCATAGGCCGTGAGGCCGACGACCGCAGTGCCCAGGGTCAGGTCGCGCTGATCGACCTTGTCGAACGTGTCGCTCGGCTTGTGGTGCAGCAGCATGTATTTGTCGGTGGGCGTCCACAGAACGAACGATGGAACACCCTGCACGAGGAACGGCGCTTCGTCGGTCTGGAAGACGAACGTAGCATCGCTGGTGGCTCCGTCAGCATCGATGGAGCCGAGCAGCGGCTTGAGCGATGCAAGGGCGCTTGATTCGTCGTCGCGGCCAAAAACGTACCAGCCTTTCGGCGCCTCAGCTCCGGAGTCGGAGACAAAATCGCCGACACACTTGCCCAGCTCGGCGGCGTGGTCGCGCGCATAGTGCACGGATCCGAGCAATCCTTCTTCTTCTCCGCCGAAAAGAATGAAGCGCATGGTGCGGCGCGGCGTGAGGCCTGAGGCTTTGACCGCTGCTGCGACGGCAACGACGGTCGATGCGCCGGTGCCGTTATCCTGCGCGCCGGTTCCTGGATTCCATGAATCGAGATGTCCGCCGACGATCACGTATTCCCCGTTCGAATCGCTGCCGGGAATGTCGGCGACAACATTATCGACTTTGACTTGTTCGCGAACATGGTTCTTGAAACTGAACTCGACCTCGACGGGTCCGTCGTTCAGCAAGCGTTTGAGCAGCAGGGTGTCTTCCTCGCCGAGGTTGCCGCAGGGAAGGTTGGCGAGCGATCCGGTGAAAGCGGTGTTGCCGATCATGCTGGGAGCATTATTGGTGGTGCCGAAGCCAAAGATGAGGCCGCGTGCGCCCTCCTCGCCAATCATGTGGAGGGAATCGAAGAGCGTGCCGAACAGTGTGTGATGGTTCTCGTCTCTGAGAATCGATACGCCGTCGATCAGCACAATGGCGCCTTTGATCTGCGCGGCGTTGGCTTTGACCGCGTCGGGTGTCAAGCCCTTCTGGTAGTAGATGTTTCCGCGCACGCCGCCTTCGGGCGTTGAGGGACTCCAGCCTTCGCTCTCCAGGTGCAGGCGCTGCTCGTGGGGCTTGATCATGCGCGCGGTGGCCAGGGTTTCCGGTTCCCACGTGGCGGGGATCGTCCACGACTCGCGGTGGACATTGCTCAGGCCAAGGCGTGTGAACTCCGTGTCGGCCCATGCCGCGGCTTTGACGTAGTTCGCCGAGCCGGTGAGGCGCGGACCAATGCCGTCGGCTAGATGGCGGTCGAAGTCGTAGGCCTTACCGGCAAGCAACAGCTGGCCGCCCAGGCGGACGAGAGCAGCTTGTTCTTCAGGGGCGAGTGCGTCGCTTGTGGGGGCGGTTTGCGCTTGCAGCGGCAGCAGACTGAGCAGGAGTGATGCGGCCAGGACAATCTTCATCCCGCCATGCTAACGGATGAAGCTGCGTTTGCATGGGGTGAATCCTGAGAGAGCAGCGGAAAAAGCGCAAGGGCAGATTGCGCGGGATGACCCGGCTTTCTGCCCTCGATCACTCAGTAAGGATGGAGCGGTTGGCTAGACTGCAACCGGCTTGGCGATCTCAGCCGGTGCGGACTTGCCGTCGCCTGTCTTCTTGATGTCGATGCCGCCCTTGAAGAACGCGCCGTCTTCGATGCTGATGCGCGCTGCGGAGACGTCGCCGGTCAACGAGCCTTCGGCCCGGATATCCACCCGATCGGTGGCCGAGACATTGCCCTTGACCTTGCCCAGCACCACGATCTCGCGGGCATTGACTGCGGCGTTCACCTGTCCGTTGCGGCCGATGGTGAGGCGGTTGCCGGGCAGGTTGATGGTGCCTTCGATTTTGCCGTCGATATAGAGCGACTCAGAACCTGTAATTTCGCCTTTGATGAAAAGACCTTTGCCGATGGTAGCCTGTTCGCCCGCTGTGGCAGTGGCCGCAGCAGCAGGACGCGCGGGCTCAGCAGCAACGGGAGCCGGGGGGGACTGACGGATAGGCTCCGGGGTGGGAGCAGAAGTAGGTGATCCTGACTGGGTGGGTTTCCACATAGCGCTCAAAATGTTTCCTTTTCTGTCCGATGGGACGGGTTTCCAAGGCAGGTCTAGACAGCGTGACCCAAAACTTTAATTGTGCCGTACCGTAAGATCATTGCCGGTGCGCCGGCATGAGAATTTCTGATTCCTGCCCGGCGACCTCAGGTGGTTGTCTGCGGTTATTGTATGCGGTATTTTGCACCAATCGAAGCAGACCAGTAATCTTTGGTACTCGCCGAGAGCCCATTGTATCAAGCACTCACGTCGAGGAGAAGCACCGAATCGAATCGACCAATCCACGAAGCCGGAGGAAGATGAATGCACCTTGAAAAGCGTCTCGCGTTGTGTGTTCTTGGCGTGGTTGCAGCCGGGGTGATGGGGTGCAAAACGCAGCATGACACCCAGCCAAAGCCGTTCGACGTGGTCATCCTGCATGGGCACATTATCGACGGCACCGGATCGCCGTGGTACGAGGGCGATATTGGGATTCGCGACGGCAGAATTGACGCGATTGGCGCGTTATCGGGCGTAGAAGCCAAGCAGACCATCGACGCGAAGGGCCGGGTGGTCGCCCCGGGCTTTATCGATATGCTGGGCCAGTCTGAGCTGACCATGCTGGTGGACCCGCGGGTGCCTTCGAAGATCTTCCAGGGCATCACGACCGAAATCACCGGTGAAGGCAACTCCGCTGCGCCGCTGAACGATGCGATGATCGCGGCCGATGGGGCCGATTACAAGCACTACCAGATCAAGCCTGATTGGCGTACCTTCGGCGAATACTTTGCGCGCCTCGAGAAGCAGGGCATGGGCATCAACCTGGCCTCGTATGTGGGCGCCACGTCGGTACGGCGTATGGTGCTGGGCGACGCCGATGTGCAGCCCACGCCGGAGCAGCTTGGCCGGATGAAGGACCTGGTGGCGCAAGCGATGCGCGACGGAGCCGTGGGCGTGTCGAGCGCGCTGCAATATGCGCCCGCGCCGTATGCCAAGACGGAGGAGCTGATTGCGCTGGCCGGTGTGGCCGGACAATTCGGCGGCATTTATGCAACGCACATGCGCAGTGAAGGCGATACGGTGCTGGAATCGATCGACGAAGCCGCCCGCATCGGCCGCGAAGGGCATCTGCCGGTGGAGATCTGGCACTTGAAGGCGGCTGGCAAAGCCAACTGGGGCAAGATGCCGCAGATTGTGGCGCGCATTGAAGCCGCACGCGCATCGGGCGTCGATATTACGGCCGATACCTATGCGTACACCGCGTGGTTCAACACTTTCTCGGCGTTTGTTCCGCCGTGGGCGCATGACGGCGGAGACGCCAAGCTGATCGAGCGGCTGAAGGATCCAGCTATGCGGGCGCGCATTCGCAAAGACATGACCACGACGGGAAAAGATTCGGCTGGAGAAGACTGGGATAACGAGTGGCAGGAGATTCCCGGACCCGACGCGATTCTTGTTGCGGTGGTGCAGAGCCCGGAATTGTTGCCGCTGCAAGGCAAGCGATTGTCAGAGATTGCGGCACTGTGGCACGAAGACGCCATCGACGCCCTTTGCGATCTGTTGATCAAAGACAAGGCCTTCACCGATGTTGCGGTGTTCGGCATGGATGAGCCCGATGTGGTGCTGGCGCTGAAGCAGCCGTGGGTGTCGGTGGACAACGATTCATCGGGAACATCGCCGGATGGCCTGTTGGGAGTGGAGCATCCACACCCGCGGGCGTATGGGACCTTTCCCCGGATCCTGCGGAAGTATGTGCGCGAAGAGAATGCGCTGTCGCTTCCAGATGCGATACGGAAATTTTCCGCGTTGCCAGCCCAGCGGTTGCGCTTGACCGACCGTGGCGTGCTGAAGCGGGGCATGGCTGCCGATGTGGTGGTGTTCGATCCGGCCACGGTGACCGACAAGGCGACCTTCGAGAATCCGAACCAGTTTTCGGCAGGCATGGATTATGTGCTGGTGAACGGCGTGCCGGTGATCGCCGACGGCAAGATGACCGGTTCGCTTCCCGGGAAAGTGTTGCGCGGCGCCGGCTACAAGCAGTAAGGGCGCGATCGGTTTCATCCCGCCGAGCAAGCGGGAGCGTAGGATGACTGCATGCCGTGCGCCCGCGCAATGGTTGTGGCCTGTACCGCAGCAGCAGTGTTGCTGAGCTGTGTCGCCTTGCGACCCGCGCGCGCCGAAGCGAAGACTGCGGCCATCGACTCTGATCACGACGGCTTGAGCGATGCGCTGGAGCAGGAGCTGTTGGAACGCTTCGCTCCCAGGTTTCACGCCGATCCAAAGGACTGTGCCGGGGTGCCGGCCGCGTTTGAGCCGGGCCGGATCGATCCGGTGGTGATTGCGGAGGATGGCACGGTGTACGGGGTGGCCACGCCGCGGACGCTGAAGGGATTCAGCGAGCCGTTGGTGGAGCTGCGGTATTTCCATCTCTGGAAGACCGACTGCGGACGGATCGGTCACCCGCTCGATACAGAACATGTTTCGGTGCTGATTCAGAAGGGTGCAACGGATTGGAATGCGCTGTACTGGTATGCGGCGGCGCATCAGGATACAGTATGCGACGCGAGCCAGATTACGCGGGCATCGACGGTCCGCGCCGAAGACGGCGGAGCCGCGGTGTGGATCTCGCCTGGCAAGCATGCATCGTTTTTGAACCGGGAGCTTTGCCGGCACGGGTGCGGCGGCGACAAGTGCGGTGTGGTGATGCAGGACCTGCACGTGAGCCGGATCATCAATCTTGGCGAAGCGCAGAGTCCAATGAACGGGGCCTTGTGGATCGCGTCGCCGGCGTGGCCGGTGGCTGCGAAACTTGCACATTCTGATTTTGGCCCGGAAGAATTGGCGCGGCTGGAGAGGCTGCCCCCCACGGACATTGCCTGGGCGAATCCGGGCAAGCGGCCCATGCAGGCGACGATCGCCGCGGGTGGGACGACGGCAGACGCGTTGTCGATGAGCAATCGCAAGACGGATAGCGCGCTCTCGCTGGCCGGCGACGACACGAGCAATGCGCTGGGGACAAGCTATGGCAAGGTGACGCATGCGCTGAAGAAGTCGGCGCACAATGTGGGCCGGTTTCTGCACGGCGATGAAGAACCCGCGAAGCAGGATCCGAAGCCGCAGCCGTAACGGAACGATGAATTCCGTAACTTCCGTGGGATCCGTCGCCGATCGCTGGCGATATCCCCTACTCTTGAGCTATGACCGATCGTGAACTGGTGTCGCGCATCGCCCGCTCGGCGGGCGGCAAAGCCGGGTACAAACAGCTGGTGCGTGAACTCGGTCTCGGCGGCGGACGCGAGCGGCGTCTGCTGCTTGAGCATCTTGCGCGGCTCACAGTGCGCGGCGCGCTGGTCAAGATCGATCGCGAGATCTGGGGGATTCCGCGGGCAGCCAGCGGGCGCGACAACCTGATCGCCGGACGGCTCGATCTGCATCGCGACGGCTACGGTTTTGTGCGGCCCAACGCGCGCCAGGCGTCGGGCGTAACCGAGGACGTTTTCGTTCCTCCGAGCGAGATGAATGGCGCGATGCAGGGAGACCAGGTGCTGGTCGAACTGGAGCCGCCGCGTGCCGATGGACGGCAGTCGGGCCGCATCGCGCGCATCCTCGAACGGCGCAACCCGACGGTGGTTGGCAGATTCCACTATGCGCGCGGAGAACGCCATCCGCTGAATGTGGTGATTCCTTTCGACGAGCGAATGTCGCAAGCGATCGTGATTCCCGAGGGTGCCGAGATTGTGGGGAAGAACGCGGATTCCACGCCGCATCGGGTCGTTGGACCGGAAGCCAAACCTCGTCTAAAAGAGGAAAGCCCAAAGGGTTTAGAGGGCCTGATCGTCGATGTTGAGATCACCAGCTGGCCTACGCCCTTCAAGCCGCCGCTGGGGCGGGTAATCGAGGTGCTGGGCGACCCCGATGATTTCGGCGTCGATGTGGAGATGATGATCCGCAAGCATCGCCTGCCGCGCATGTTTCCTGAGGGCGTGCTCAACGAGGCGCGCGCGGTTGCGCATCTCGACCTAGACGAAGTGGCGCAGCGCAAAGATTTTCGCGGCTTGCCCATCGTCACCATCGATGGAGAGACGGCGCGCGACTTTGACGATGCGGTGCTGGTGACCGAGCACGCTGACGGCGGCTACGAGCTGCAGGTGCACATCGCAGACGTGGCGGAATATGTGCGCGAGGGAACCGATCTCGATCTGGAAGCGCGTTTGCGCGGAACGAGCGTGTACTTTCCCGACCGCGCGATCCCGATGCTGCCCCAGGAGCTTTCAAGCGATATTTGCAGCCTGCGGCCCGATGAAGATCGGCTGGTGCTGAGTTGCGTGATGCAACTCGATCGCGAAGGCCGCGTCGAGAGCTGGGAGATTGCCGAGGGCGTGATTCGTTCGGCAGCGCGGATGACGTACACCAAGGTGCACGGGATTCTGGAGGGGGATGAAGCGGTGCGGGCTGCGTATGCGGATCGAGTGGAAGATTTCGACCGCATGAAGAAGCTGGCCGTGTTGATGAACAAGCGACGCGAGGAGCGCGGGAGCATTGATTTCGATCTGCCGGAGCCGGTGATCGAATTTGACGAGCAGGGCCAGATGCGCGGGGTGACGCGTACAGAGCGGACCTGGGCGAATCGGCTGATCGAGGAATTCATGCTGGCCGCGAACGAGTGCGTTGCCACGTGGATTGAAGACCTGGGCGTGCCGTCGCTGTATCGCATCCACGAAAAGCCGGAAGGGCGCCGCGTGGTGCAATTTGAAGAGCTCGCCGCGAGCTTCGGCTATTCGCTGGGTCTTGGAGCGCTGCCAGTGAAGCGTGTGCAGACGCGCGGAGACCGGCGCGAGTCGCACCGGAGCGGACGGCAGGCCCGCACCCACGAAGTGGCCGAGGACATCGCGGTGACGCCGAAGATGTATCAGAAGCTGGCGGCGCGTATCGAAGGCAAACCCGAAGAACGGATTCTGAGCTACCTGATGCTGCGGTCGCTCAAACAGGCCCGCTATTCAGAAAAGAACGAGGGCCACTTTGCGCTCGCTGCACCGACCTACACCCATTTCACTTCGCCGATCCGCCGCTATCCTGATTTGATTGTCCACCGGATTACGAAAGCCCTGCTGCGCGCCGGTGTTGCCGGGCAGGGTGCGATGAGTGAAGGGCGGCAGAGCTCGCCGTGGAGGCATGTGAACGAAGGTGGGTTCTTCGGCTCCCACGCTTCCGGCAAAAACAAAGACGCCGCCGCCCGAATGGGCCACCCGAACAAGACGGGGCAGCCGGAGGGATCCGCCACACCCAGAACATCGGCGAGCGGAAATCTTGAGCCGCCGATTTCAGAAGCCGAGCTGGCGCAGATTGCCGAGGAGACGAGCTTGACCGAGCGCCGCGCCGCCGAGGCGGAGCGCGAGCTGGTGGAGTGGAAGAAGGTCCGCTTCATGGAGGGCAAAGTCGGCGAGGAGTTTGCCGCGCTGGTGCTGAATCCCGCGAAGTACGGATTGTTCGTGGAGTTGACTGACCTGTTTGTCGATGGGCTGGTTCCGATCGATTCGCTGCGCGATGACCGCTACACGTGGCGTGAGAACACGCACGAAATTGTAGGCGATCGATGGGGCAGAAAGTTTCGCGCGGGCGATCACGTGCAGGTAGTGCTCGACCGCATTCTGGCCGATGAGCGCAAGTTGCAGTTTTCGATCGTGGAAGAAGGTTTGCCGCTGACAGGGAAAGCTGCGCGTCCTGCGCCAAAAGCGAAGAAGGCCCACAAAGAGAAGGCGCATGCGTCGTCGAGGCGCCAGAAGAAGCGGCCGAAGAAGAGACGGTAAATGTCTTCTCCCGGCGCCGACCAGCCTGCATAGCAGGACGTGCTCTTCCCGACGAAGGGGGACGGGTTCGTGGGGGTCCCTGTGGAGAGGGACCCCGGAAGCGATTGGTTGGCGAAAGCAGCGGTGCGAGGACGCGCGGGCGGGCGGCCGGTTCGATTAGTTGCCGCTCTGCTGGGCTGCGAACTTGCCGATGATCGGCAGCTGGAAGCGTTCTCCCTTAAGTGCTTTGAGGACGACTATTATCCACGCAACAAAAATGCCCAGCATGCCAACCAGAAAGATGATTTGGCCGAGGATTGGAATGACATTGATGATGCTGATCGCGAAGGCGACGATGCCCAAGAAGATCGATTGCCACGAGTGGAAGCGTACATAGGAGTTTTTGTTGTACGGCTCAACGATCAAGAAGATGATCGCGGGAATGATCGTGACGTAGGCCAGGGCTCCGGCGGCATTGTCTGAGAGGCCGCTCTGCGCGGGCGCTTGAGAAGGGCCGGTAGGCTGCGGCGGAACGGGTGTGTATTGTGAGTCGGACACGGTGGCTCCTTTGTTGGTACGGGAGGTCGGATTGGGGATGGACAGAGTGCGCTGATTGTACCGAATTCTCAGAAAATTGCTGCCGTTTTCTCTTGGTGGACCTAGAAAAATCGGCAGGGAATAGCTCAACCTGCCTGTTTGGCTGCCATGTCGCCGATGATGGGCAGCTTGAAACGTTCGCCGTTGAATGCCTTGATCAGCACCATGATCCACAGGATCAGCATGGCAAGCGAGATCAAGGGATAGAGGCCGAACGCGAGCAAACCCATAAAGGGCATGAAGCGTCCGAAGATCATCACGACCAGGTCAATCACGATCCAGGCGATGGCCATGAAGATGCATTGCCAGGCATGGAAACGGATATACGAATTGCGGTTGTAGGGTTCGAGGATCAGAAAGAGGATGGCCGGGATGATGGTGATGTAGGCGAGGCCTCCTGCGGCGTTTTCAGAGAGGCCAGATTGTGCGGTCGGCGTAGGGCTAGGCGAGCTCATGGGTTCTCCTTGCATCCTCCACACCGGGCGTCTCGGCACGCCGTGGTTTGGGCGTGGCCGGGTCCGGCAGCGGGGTCGAGAGGCATACCCAGGAGCCGGAATCGGCAATGGACACACGGAGATCCGTGGAGAATTCGATTCGCCCTCAGGAAAATCCGAAAACCGGGCCTTGTCAAGAAAATTCGCCTCCGTCGAGGGCGCCAGGGGCCGGTTGCGGCATCGTTCAGAATCGGTCCAGACGCCTGTTTCTGAGGATTTTCAGCGGATTTTCGGCGCAGACTGGCAAGGCAGACAGAACCGCGCTTGCGTCTGTCTGGACCGCTTTGTCGGGCGCGGCGGCCGAGGGCCTGGTTGGCTTGGCACGCACGCGCACGACGAATTTGTGCGCAGAATGTGAGCGTGCGCGAAGCGGGCGCGTCTTGTCGACAGAGCATGCCACGCAAAGAACGCCGGGGCCGTGGCGATTCTTCAAACAATTCAAAATTTTGTGAGGCGAGGGAAGATCTATGCAGAAGTTAGCGGGAAGCGTGTGCCTGATGGTAGCGCTGTCAGGCATGAGTGGATTAGCGCAAACGCAGCCTGCAGAAACGAAGCCGGCCGAGGAAGTCAGAGCGTTTTTCCTGACCAATCTGACGGACGGGCGCGAAGCGCATGACATCCTGGGTGATCTGCGGAACATGGTGCCACGAGCGGTCATGTCCTACGTCGAGTCAGAAGGCGCGCTCACGGTGCGGGGAACCGCGGAGGACATCGCGCAGGCGGAGAAGTTGATCCACGAACTTGACCGCAAGCGCAAGGTCTACAAAATTGTCTATTCCATCACCGAGACGGATGGCGGCAAGGTGGTGAACACGCAGCATGTGGAGTTGATGATTCCCACGGGCGCCAAAACGGTGGTGAAACAGGGCAGCCGCGTGCCGATCGTGACGGGCACCGTCGACAAGGAGAATGGCGCGCCGAGCACGCAGGTGCAATATCTCGACACGGGGCTGAATATCGAGGCGACGGTTGAGGGCAACGGAGACGCGGTACGTTTGCGGACGCAGGTGGAGCAATCGAAGGTCGCCGATGAGAAATCCGGCATGGGCGCGCAGGATCCCGTGATCCAGCAAACCAAGCTGGAGGCCTGGACGATGCTGACGCAGGGCAAACCAACGTTGCTCGGATCGCTCGATATTCCCGGAAGCACGCGGCATGTAGAGGTTTCAGTGGTGTCGGAGCCGGCGAAGTAAGCCGCCCTGAGAAGGCTGCAACCGAAAAGGCGAAGCGCCATCCCATACAATAGCCAAGGGGGCACGAGAGGATGGCGCACATCGTATTTTGCGTTCGTTACAAGAAAGAGATGGAAGGGCTGGATGAGCCTCCCTTCGACTCGGAGTTTGGGCAAAAGATCTACAAGAATGTCTCAAAGGCCGCGTGGAGCGAGTGGGTCGACCGGCAGAAGATGCTGCTGAATGAGTATCGGCTGCAGCCGTGGACGCCGCAGGCGCAACAGTTCCTGGTGGAGCAGATGGACCAGTTCTTCTTTGGCGAGGGAACAGCCCTGCCGCAGGAGTTTGTTCCGCCGTCGCACTGAGGCCGGTTGTGAGCCTCTCCCCGAGGCTGTTTTTAACCCTTCGTATCCTTCTGACACCATGAGTGCAGGCTTCCCGGGCTGAGACATCGCCCGGGGTATCTGCGTGCCTTTGCGCACCTGATATGGTTGCTCTCACATGGCACCCCGTCGTACAACGAGGCTCACCATTGCCGTCGATACCGGCGGGACGTTTACCGATTGCGTCTATCGCGCCGACGGGCAAATCGAGGTGTTCAAGCTGCCCTCAACCCCTGCGGATCCAGGCCAGGCACTGTTAGAAGCAGTCACGCAGATTGCTACCCGCGTGGGCGCGGAGCATGTCGAGGTGCGCCACGGGACGACGGTTGCAACCAACGCTCTGCTCGAACGCAAAGGTGCTCGCGTAGCCTTTGTCACTACGGAGGGATTTGAAGATACGCTGGCGATTGGCCGCCAGGCGCGCCCCCACCTGTACGACTGGAATGTGCATCGTCCCGCTCCACTGGCGGAGATCTGCTGCGGCATCGCAGAGCGCGTAGGATCCGATGGCGCGGTTCTGAAGGCACCTTCTGCGGCTGCGCTCGAAGATCTGCGGCGTCGCGTGAAGGATTCCCAGGCGGAGTCTGTCGCCGTGTCGCTGCTGTTTTCGTTTGCGCACCCACAGCACGAGCAGCAAATTGAGGACGCGTTGCGTCCTTTAGGTCTGCCCATTTCGTTGTCGCATCGCATCCTGCCTGAGTTTCGCGAATACGAACGCGCAGCAACTATCACTCTGAATGCGTATCTCGCGCCGAAGATGCAGCGCTACCTGAGCAGCCTCGGGACCAAACTCGGTGCGGTCAATGGCGAACTCAAGGTGATGCAGTCGTCGGGCGGCATGCTTTCTGCGGAGATGGCCGCGCGCGAGCCGGTGCGAACTATTCTTTCAGGACCAGCGGGTGGCGTGATCGGCGCATTGAGTGTTGCGCGCGCGGCGGGCATCGCTCAAATTCTGACGTTCGACATGGGCGGCACCTCCACCGATGTTGCTCTACTGGACGCGACGCGCGAGCCCATCAGCAGCGTCGAAGGTGAAGTGGCAGGCATGCCCGTGCGGGTGCCCATGCTGGATATTCATACCGCGGGCGCAGGCGGAGGATCGCTGGCGTCGATCGATGCGACGGGCGCATTGCAGGTGGGACCGCAGTCCGCCGGCGCCGATCCAGGACCTGCCTGCTACGGGCGCGGCGAGGGCGCGACGGTGACCGACGCCAACCTAGTGCTGGGCCGGTTGTCTGCGCAACACTTTCTGGGTGGAGCAATGCCGCTGGATACAGACCGCGCGCGGCGTGCTGTCGATCGCGTGCGCGCAGCCGGCCGGTTCGCGAGCGTCGAGACTGCGGCCGAAGGCATTCTGCGCGTCGCGAATGTGCGCATGGAGGGTGCTTTGCGACGCGTCTCGGTCGAACGTGGTCACGATCCGCGCGCGTGCACGTTGGTGGCATTCGGCGGCGCCGGTCCGCTGCATGCGTGTGCCTTGGCCGACGCGCTGCGCATGCGGGAAGTTATCGTTCCCGCCGCCCCGGGAGCTTTGTCGGCTCTCGGCATTCTCGACGCCGATCTGCGCAGGGAATTTTCGCGCACGGTGATGCTCGCGCCAGGCAGCGCGAAGATCGATGCGGTCTTTCGTGCTCTCGAAGCTGAGGCGCATGCCGCCTTTCGATCCGAGGGATTACGGCCGACTCTCGCGCGCTCAGCGGATGTGCGCTATCACGGCCAGGGCTTTGAGCTGCGCGTCGATTGGACCCGCGACGCTGTGGCCCGTTTTCACGCCCAGCACGCACAGGCTTACGGTTATGCCGATCGAAAGCGCAGCGTGGAAATTGTCACCCTGCGGGTGCAGGCCATGGTGCGCACCCGTCGCGCACGCGCGAAGGCACGGCCCATGCTGCGCGGGGATGCAAGACAAGCGCGCATCGGATCCATCCGCGTGTTTGAAGGCGGAAGGGGTCGGGCCGCAGGCCTCTATGAGCGGGCACAGATGAAGCCGGGCGATCGAATCGCAGGGCCCGCGGTGATTGTCGAACTGAGCGCGACGACCTATCTGCCGCCGCGATGGTTGCTTGTAGTGGACCGCGTGGGCAACCTGCGCTTAACGCCTGCCAAGGGAGGCCGCGCATGAAGAAAGCAGCACTCGATCCCGCGGAGATGGCCGTGATTGCCCACGCACTGCATTCGGTGGCCGTCGAGATGGGTGTCGCCCTGCGGCGGACCGCCTTCTCGCCGAACATCAAAGAACGGCGCGACTACTCGTCGGCTGTCTTCTCCGCTGAGGGAGACCTCATTGCCATGGGAGACGACATGCCGGTGCATCTCGGCTCGATGCCGATGTCGGTCGCTGCGGCGTTGAAGACCCTGCAACTGGAGCGGGGCGATGTCGCGCTGCTCAACGATCCCTATTGTGGTGGAACGCATTTGCCCGATCTGACCATGGTGGCGCCGGTGTTTCTGCGCGGGCAGGCACGAGCCGCGTTCTATGTGGCCAATCGCGCCCATCACGCCGATGTCGGCGGCATGCATCCCGGCTCGATGGGTCCATGTCGCGAGATCGCGCAGGAGGGAATTCGTATCCCCCCGGTGAAGCTGGTGCGTGCAGGAACGATGGACTCGCAGGTTTTAGCGATTCTGCTGGCCAACGTGCGTACGCCGCAGGAGCGCGAAGGCGATCTGACAGCGCAGCTGGGTGCGTGCACTCTCGGCATCGCACGTGTGCACGATCTTGTGGAACGCTTTGGGCAGGCGCGGCTGGCGCGTGGTGTCGACGCGATGCTGCAAGGGTCAGAGCGCCTGATGCGGAGCGTGCTGGCGAGCCTGCCTGCGGGCGAATGGAAAGCTGAAGACTTTCTCGATGAGGATGGTGTGCGGCCGGGACGGATCAGGATCCGCGTGGCGATACGCAATCACCCAGGACGCAAGCGAGCTGTCGTGGATTTTACGGGAAGTGATGCGCAGATGGCGGGCAATCTCAACGCGGTGTATGCCATCACGTGGTCCGCGGTGTTCTACGTCTTTCGCTGCCTGTTGCCGCCGGAGGCAGTCGCCACTGCGGGACTCATGCGGCCCGTGCACGTGATTGCGCCCGAAGGAACCGTGGTGAATGCCGTGCCGCCCGCTGCCGTGGCTGGCGGAAACGTTGAAACATCGCAGCGCATCGTTGACACGCTGTTGCGCGCTCTCGCGCCGGCGATCCCGGAGCGGATTCCGGCTGCGAGTGCGGGCACGATGAACAACCTGACCATCGGCGGCATCGATCCACGATTTGCGCGCGCCTACACCTATTACGAAACCATTGCCGGTGGACTTGGGGCGTCGCCCCAGGCGGAGGGCGCCACCGGACATCACGCGCACATGACCAATTCGCTCAACACGCCGGTCGAGGCGCTGGAATATGCGTATCCGTTGCGTATGGTTCGCTATGCCGTACGCAAAGCATCGGGTGGAGCGGGGGTGCAGCCCGGTGGAGACGGCCTGGTGCGCGAGATCGAGTTGTTGGCGGACGCGCAGGCGACATTGCTCGCCGATCGCCGTACGACGGCACCCTGGGGGCTCGCCGGGGGAGCCGATGCTGCACCCGGCGTATCCACGTTGGTCCGCGATGGGAACGAGGAAGTTCTTCCCGGCAAGTGCACGCGCGCACTCCATGCCGGGGATCGCCTGCGGATCGAATCGCCCGGCGGCGGTGGTTGGGGACGAAAGCGTTCGTTGAAAGCTTGACGAGCCTGCGCGGCTAACTCTGCAGGGTGACGACCGGAAGCTTGGCGGCCTCCCATGCGGCGAGCCCGCCTGCCAGCTCGATGAGATTGGTGATTCCGTATTGGTGAAGGATGCTTGCGGCCACCGACGAGCGATATCCGCCCGCGCAATGCACGGCGATGCGGCGATCCCGCGGAACTTCGTCGATGCGCTCCTGCAGGTGATTCAGCGGAATATTCACGCTGTCGGGAATGTGCTTTGCGGACCATTCGGGGGGATTCCTGACGTCTAAAACCCAGGGTGTTGTCTGCGGATGGGTGGCGGAGCCGTCTCTGGCGAACTCGTCGGCGATCACCTGGGCGGTGACGCGTTCGGTTGGCCAAACCAGGTCCGCTCGCTCGGCCAGCGCTTCCATGCCTCCGCGCAGATAGCCCTTCACGTGATCGAATCCGATGCGACCCAGGCGCAACGCAGCTTCCTGTTCGCGTCCAGGCTCGGCAATGATCACGATGGGTTTGGCGCGGTCGAGCACGGTTCCGGCCCAGGTCGCATATTGTCCACCGAGCCCGATATTGATGCTCCCGGCCAGATGGCCTTTGCCGTATTCTGCCGGATCGCGCACATCGAGAAACTGTGCCCCCGCATCGCCGAGCCGCAGGACCTCGTCCAGCTCGACCGGCTGCAGAACATCGGCCAGATTCTTGTGCAGCGTCACCCGCTCACGGGTGTTCAGGATTGCGTCGTAGGTGAAATAAGGCGGCGCGTCCGGCTGGTCTGCCGTCACGAGGCGGATGAAGACCTCTTTCGTCATGGGCTGCAGGGCATAGTTGAACCGACGCTGATCGCCGAGCGAAGAGTAGGTGTCAGACGAGAGGCTTTTGCCGCACAGCGAGCCTGCGCCGTGCGCTGGATATACGAGCATCTCGTCGGGCAGCGTCAACAGCTTTTCGTGGAGCGAATCGTAAAGGTGCGCGCCGAGATCGTTGGCCGTCCATCCGAGAGACGCGCGCAGATCGGGACGGCCGACGTCTCCGATGAATAGCGTGTCGCCCGTGAGCACGGCGTACGGCCTGGTCCGATCCTTGTTCAGGTCGAAGGCGAGAATCGAGATGGATTCGATGGTGTGCCCCGGCGTTTCCAGAACCTGCAGGCGCATGCCCGGAAAGTCGAGCGCATCTCCGTCCGCCATGGGGGTAAAGGCGTATTCGGCTTTCGCACGGGCGCCGAGGTGGATCGTGGCGCCGCACCGGTCACGGAGTTCCAGATGCCCGGCGACGAAGTCGGCATGAAAGTGGGTGAGAAACACGTGACGGATCTGCAGGCCGAAGTGCTGCGCGTCGTCGAGATATTGCTGGATGTCCCGCTGCGGATCGACCACCACTCCGGTCGAGGATGCTTCGTCGCCCAGCAGGTAAGAAGCATGCGCCAGGCAGCTCAGGTAGTACTGTTTGAGGATCATCCGAGACTCTCCAGGGCGCACAAAGCATCTGTCGGCTGCGAACACCGCGGACAGGAAGCTGGGGAATGGGCGCCAGGCCCCATTGTGCCATTCTTCCTTGAGAACGGAAGCAGAAACCTTCTGGTCGGGCGCGATCGCGTTGAGATTGCGCGTGTGGAAGGCAGCGTACGACGAAGCGGTTGCCCCCACACCCGCAGCGTCGACGAGAAGTTCTTGTCAAAACTTTGGACGGGCTGTACAACAAACGCAGTCTCTGAAACCGGCAAAACCGCTGGACGTGGACGGGGAGTGTGTGGGATGTCGACGGCGCAACCGCAGAACTGGATGAGCACGCGATTCAGCATCGAACGCACGCGGGGCAAGGCGCCGGGCACGGTCATCATCACTCTAGCCGGACCATTTACCGCACGCGATATGTATGGCACCCTGACTCCGGTCGAACTTAAGAACGCTCTCGATCTGCAGCCGGCGGCCGGAGAGGAACCTGCAGTGCTGAACATTCTCGACCTGACTGCGGTTCCCTATATGGATTCGTGCGGACTGGGCCTGATCGTGACCCATTACGTGAGCAGCCAGAATCGCGGCGTGAAGATGGTCGCCGTGGGCGCGAGCACACGCGTGTTAGAGCTGATGAGGTTGACCAAGGTGGATACGATCGTTCCGCTTGCGGCAACGGTTGAAGCTGCCGAACTCGTCTGAGCCTGGGCGCGACCGCACCTGCGATCAGGTGTCAATCCATCGACAGATGAGGCCTCCGCCTCGTTATTTCCCGATGCAGAAGGTGGAGAAGATGAGATGCAGGATGTCGTCGGGAGTGGTTTGGCCGGTGAGCGAATCCAGGGCCCAAAGCGCACGATAGAGGTCGATCAGGATCATCTCGTGCGGAGTGTGCGTTGCCGTTGCATGATCGGCATCGGTCAGTGCGGCGCGGCAGGTTGCGATGGCCTGCTGATGGCGCACGCTGGTCAAGAGGCCCGGTTCTGAGGACGCTCCGCCGGTGGCAAGTGCGACGATGCGCTCGCGAAGAAGCGAAATTCCTTCACCGGTAAGCGCCGATGTGCGTAGCGACTCAGGGGCCCATGCTCCTTCGGCAACATCAGGTGCGGCCTCACCGGCGAGATCACTCTTGTTGATCACAACAACGGCTGGGCGGCCTTCAACGGCGTGGAGCAGGGCGCGTTCTTCGTCGTTGCGTTCCTGCGTGGCATCGAGCACCACCAGCACCAGCGATGCATCGGCCAACGCTTCGCGGCTGCGCGCGATGCCCAGCTGCTCAATCTCCTCGTGGGTCTCGCGCAGGCCCGCGGTATCCACAAGCTCAAGGGGGATGCCGTCGATTGCAATGCGCTCGGTGACCAGGTCGCGCGTGGTTCCAGGAGTCGCCGTCACGATGGCGCGATCGCGCTCCACGAGGCGGTTAAAGAGCGAGCTCTTGCCCGCATTGGGACGGCCCACAATGGCCAGCGTCAATCCGTCGTGCACTACCCGTCCGCGCGCGAACGTTGCATCGAGGGCTTCAAGGGGCGGCATCAGTTCGCCGATGCGGCGCGCAATCTCCTGCTGCGGTGTCACGTCTACGTCGTCTTCGCCAAAATCGATGCCGGCTTCAAGAAGGGCGATGAGCTCAACCAGGGATTGCTTGGTGGGCTGCACGCGGCGGCTCAACGCGCCCCCCATCTGGCTGGCAGCTTGCCGCACCTGCGTCAGGGTCTGGGCCGCAATCAGATCGTGCACCGCTTCAGCCTGCGTGAGGTCGAGCTTGCCTGAGAGAAAAGCGCGCTGCGTAAATTCGCCCGGCTCTGCAAGGCGCGCACCAAGCTCGAGCGCGCGACGCAGCAAAAGATCCAACACGACAGGCGAGCCATGCGCGGCAATCTCCACCAGGTCGTCGGAGGTGTACGAGTTGGGCGCAGCAAAGAAGGTGACGACGGCTTCATCGATCCGTTCGACGGCGTCGGCTGCCGCGTCAAGTACATCGGCGAGTCGCGCGCGTCCATGCTCCATGGGATGATGCAGGCTGACCAGCTGCGTAGCGATCTGGGCCGACTCCGGCCCGCTGAGGCGCACGATGCCAATACCACCTCGGCCAGGCGGCGTGGAGATGGCAACGATGGTGTCTGTTGGCGGAGCTCCGAGCGGCGCGACCTCTGGATTGATTGGGTCCATAAAGACTGTCGTTATTGTATGAAAGCGGGCGGCTCAGGTGTTTCTCTCACCGCTTTGGAACAGTAGTTGTCCATTTCGGGCACAATGTGACGGGATTCGCTGCAAAAAGGTTTGAGTAAACATGTGACAGGTATAATTTTCGGGTCGCGATGTTCCTGTTTTCGGCGCAGCGAACCGTCCTCATTCTTCATCGCGCGTACTCACATATAAGGCATCTATTCACGTGAAAATTCAGGGAAGTGTAAGAACTTTGTGGGGCTGCTTTGGGCCAGGTAGCCGCGTCGCCGGATTCATCCTTTTCTTCGTCATGCTGCTGGTCAGTTCTGCAGCCTTCGCACAACAAGCTCAGACGGTTTGGTCAGGGGATCTGCGCAGCAGTGCGGGTGCTCCCATCGCGCATGCGACGGTCGTCCTGGTTGCGAACGGAGTCAGGGCCGAAGCGACGACCGATGCGGACGGACACTTCGTGCTCGCGGGGATCGTGGCCGGGCAGTATCGCCTCGCGATTGAGACGGGCGGAAACAAGGCAGACTATGCTCTGCCGGTGAACGTCGTCGCGGGCGGAGCGCCGGTGGTCATCACGCTTTCTGGTCGCGGCGAGATCACGGTGGCCGAGTTGCTGAAGAAGAAGCAGGCAGCGACGGGCGGCGAAGAGTTGTCGAGCCAGGCGGTGAGCGAACTGCCTTTGAACAAGCGCGACTTCAGCTCCCTGCTTCTGCTGGCAGCCGGCACCATGACCGATAGCAATGGTGCGACAAACTTTACGCAGCAGTTTGCGATCAACGGGCAGCGCGGAGTCGAAGCGACCTTCGCGATGGACGATGCGGATATCAGCGATCCAGAGATGGGCGGATCGACATTTTCAAACTTCAACGTGGATGCCGTTGAAGCGATCGATTCCAGCTCAGGATGGATGCCCGCCGAGATTGGCCGCGGCGCCTCGGGCTTTACCAACATTCGTACGCGGTCGGGAGCCAGCGGCTTTCATGGATCGGTGTTCGAGTTTGTGCGCAACTCCGCGTTCGATGCGCGGAACTATTTTGACTATGCCACGCCCGCCTATCCGGGCAGAATTCCGCCTTTCAGGCGCAATGAGTTCGGCTTTACCAATGGCGGCCCAGTCTATCTGCCTCATGTTTACGATGGCCGCAAGCGCACGTTCTACTTTGCGCAGTATCAGGGATTTCGGCAGGTGCTGGGAACAACGCAGGTGATGCCTGTGCCGACTGCCGCCGAGCGCGCCGGTATTGATGCGATCACCTACCCTGACGGCACGACAGACACATTGACAGTGCCGGTGGATCCCGGCATCGCCGCAGTTCTGGCCCGGTATCCTCTGCCGAATTACACGGCAGGTGCTTTCGGTGCGCGCACCTATGCGACAGCCTCGAAGGTGGCCACCGATGCAGACCAGTTCTCGGTCCGCATCGACCATCGCTTCTCGCCGAAAGACCAGTTTTACGCGCGCTTCACGATGGACAATCTCACCGGTCCGACGACGAATCCTGACCAGACCGCGATCGACCCTGCATTCGGCGTGCAATATATCGACCGGCAGCGGAACGTGGTGGGGGCCTACACACGCGCAGTTTCGCCGCGGCTGATTCTCGAGTCATTGATCAGCATTACGCGCACCACGCCTGGCTTTCCCACGGACGATCCCGTCGATCCGGCTTTGAAGTTCAGCGATGGCACCTACGAAGCGTTCAACAGCGCGGGTGGATCGGTGATGCAAGCCTACGGCAATCTGTTTCAGGGCAAGCAGACGGTTTCGTTTACCGGCGGCAGCCATGTTGTGCATGCCGGCTTTGAAGCGCGTTTCAATCGCGATACAACGTATTTCGGCATCAGTCCGAACGGCGAATACGACTTTGGCGGCGGCGCAGCCTATGCCAACGAAGCCATTCCATCGGCAAGCGGAACCCACGATGTTGCGCCGGGCCAGTTGCTGCCCGATACGCTCTCCGGATTTCTCTCGGGCAGTTCGTTTGCCTACTCCATTGCCATCGCACCGCCCTATTTTTCGAGCGGACAACATATCGGACCGGCTGCCATCAGCCGCAGCAACTACAACGCGTGGGTGCAGGATACGTGGAAGATTTCTCCGCGCTTGACGCTTGACTACGGCTTGCGCTGGGAGCTGTACACACCCATCGTCGAGCGCGCGCACAGGACGTCGGGCTTTTTGAATAGCAACGGCGGGCAGGAGTTTGTGGTCAATCCGCAGCCCGGCTATCAGACGAATTATCACGCCTTCGCACCGCGCGTGCAGGCATCGTGGCAGGTCACGAGCAAGCTGCAGGCGCACGCAGGCGGAGCGATGACCGTGATCCCGCCGAACATTTGGCAGGATAACTTCCTGACCGGTTCAACGCCGTTTGCCGTGTACCCGCGCCTGCTGTCCGCTTCTACGGCGCCTATCAACTACGGCTTCACAATCACGCCTGCGGAACTGCCCAGGGCCTACACGCCGTCGGGCGACGACATCTTTGCATCGGGCGACACCAAGGCCGTGCCGTCGAACACGGTGCTGGACGTGGATCGCTACGAGCAGGACATGGCCACCGCGCTGCAGCAGATTCATCCCGGCAGCCCCCGCGTCATCAGCGCACTCAACCTGAGCGGCGTCGACCGCACCTTCGGGAACGCGACGCTGTTTACCTGGACCACAGGCCTCGAGCAGAAGATCGGCAATCTCACCGCCGATGCCAGCTATGTGGGAACAGCGGCCGAGAAGCTGCCGCGCTACAGCTTTCCTAATGCTTATCCCGGCGCCAGCCCCGCGTTTGCGCCGCACACGCAATTCGACAGCGCAGGCAATGTGATTGGCGGCTTCGGCGTCGAGAACGTAATTATTGCCAACGCGCATTCCACCTATCATGCCCTGCAGACTTCGTTGTCGGGCACCGTCGGACATGGCGGCCCCGGAATCCAGGCCAGCTATACATGGAGCAAATCCATCGACGACACGAGCGTGGTGCTCGGCGGAACCGGATCGACGGGAGCCGTCACCTCCGGCTTCTCGCAGAACCCCTATGACACGCATCCTGAGAAGGGACCGTCGTCGTTCGACGTCACGCACGGCTTCAGCCTGAGTGTTGCCCAGGACCTGCACCTGGAGAGCGTGGACTTTCTGCGCCCCATCAGCAGAAAAGTCACCTACGGGTGGGAAGTTCTGAGCATCTCGAGCATCAGTTCGGGCTCGCCCTTCACGGTCTACTCCGGCATCCAGCAGACCGGGTACGGCTCGAATGGCGTGGATCGGCCTGACCAGATTGCGAAGCCGAAGCTGTCGACCGCACGCAAAGACCGCCAGGATTATTTTGGACAGGGCGCGAATAACGCGGTCGATTTCTTCTCGATCCCGATTCACGTCGCGGGCGGAACGGGACCCAATACGGGCCGTTTCGGAACCTTGGGAAGAAACAGTTTCCGCGGGCCGGCCTACTACGACTTCGACTACGCGGTCATCAAAGACACGCCGTTTGGGCGAAGGGCGAGTGGCGCCGAGCGGATCGACATGCAATTCCGTGGCGAATTCTTTAACCTGTTCAACATCGTCAACATGGGATTGCCGGCGAACATTCTGAACGGTTCGGGGTTCGGCGAGATCAGCAAGACCGCCGGCAACTCGCGCCAGATTCAACTCTCTCTCAAGCTCATCTACTAAAGCGGGTGCAGGCCCGCTCCCCCTGCGGGAACCCGTCTGCTATAAAGGGTGCGGCATGCAAGCCCTGCATTCCGCGCTCGCCGACCCTGCTCGTCCCCAATGAGGCAGCGGATCGGATAGTTAGGGGACTTCCAGGAGAGTCATGAAACCTTTGCGTTTTGCAGTTCGCGCCTGCTCGTTTTCTTGCTTGATTGTCCTTGCCATGCCGTTGGTCTCTTCGGCACAGCAGGCATCGCACACCTCGCTCGACATGACCGTGGTGAAGCCCGAGATGGTCGGATTCTCGAGCGAACGCCTGGAACGCCTGCACACGCTGATGCAGGAGGCGGTCGACCATCAACAGGTGGCCGGTGTCGTGACCTTACTGGCCCGGCACGGCCGAGTGGTGGACTATCGCGCGTACGGGATGCGCAACATCGCCAGCAACACGGCGATGACGAAAGACACGATCTTCCGCGACTACTCCATGACCAAGCCGGTCACAGGCGTGGCCATGCTCGAGCTCTACGAGCAGGGCAAATGGCTGCCCAGTGATCCAATCTCGAAATACATTCCCGAGTTTGCGCACCTCAAGGTCTTCAGCGGCGTCGATGCCGACGGCAAGATGATCCTGGTCGATCCCGTCCATCCGCCGACCATGCGCGAGCTGATGACGCACACCGCGGGATTTACCTATGGCATCTTCGGCGACACGCCCGTCGACAAGATGTATCGCGATGCGCATCTATTCGCGTCGACCAGCCTCAGCGAGTTCGTTACGAAACTGGCGCAGATTCCCCTGCTCTATCAGCCCGACACCAAGTGGGTGTACTCCGTGTCGATGGACTTGCAGGGATATATCGTGGAGCAGCTTTCAGGCAAACCTCTGCCCGCCTACATGCGTGAGAACATCTACGCCCCGCTGGGGATGAAGGATGCGGGCTTCTATGTGCCGCAAGACAAGTGGTCGCGCTTTGCTACCGTGTATTGGGTCGATCCCAAGAGCGGCGGATTGTCGGCGACTGGTCCGGAGACGGTGAACCATCGCGACTTCGACAAAGAGCCGGCTATGCCCTCGGGCGGCGGCGGCATGGTCTCCACAATCGAGGACTACTACCGCTTTGCGCAAATGCTGGGCAATGGCGGCGTCCTCGACGGCAAGCGACTGCTGGCGCCCGCCACGGTGAAACTGATGACTTCGAACCATCTGCCGCCGGAATTGCTGACCGGAGAATTTCATATCGGAGCCCAAGTGATGCGGCCCGGATTTGGCTACGGTTACAACTGCGCCGTCATCTTTGACCCGCCCGAAGCCAACCTGCCCGACGGCAAGGGAACATTCTTCTGGGATGGCGCCGCCGGCACCTGGTTCTGGATCGATCCGACGAACGATCTCATTTTCATCGGCATGATTCAGCGGATGAATGCTCAGCCGACCAGCGAGAATCTGCAGTACCTGAGCCGATCGGTCGTGTATCAAGCCCTGGTCGATCCGGCGAAGTAACCGCCTTTTCGGAGGAGGTCGGGCTGCAGGTGCTTACTACTTTAAAAGGTCGAGAGCCATAGCGGTCATGGCCGTCACGCCGGTTGTGATCGCGGGCGCGTAGACCGGAGCGAAGAGCGCGGAGTGCGGGCTCGGCAGGGGCACGCCGGTTTTGTGGCTCTCCGCCAGCTTCGCGGGATCGGCGGCGCCGAGCCAATACATCACGCCAGGAATCTTGCCATCGAGGGTGAAGAGCCCCACATCTTCGCTGCCCATGACGGCGCGTGCGTCCAGAACACGGTCTGATCCGAGCGCGCCGACAGCCGAGGTCCGCAGGCGCGTCTCGAGTTCCGCATCATTCAAAGTGGGTGGCGTGCTTTCGCCGATCTTGACCTCGGGGGCACGCGCAGCCGGAATCCCGTAAGCATCGGCCAGTCCCTGGGCGGTGCGGCGGATATCGGCAATGATCTTGTCGCGCTGCTCGGCAGAATAGCTGCGTAGCGTGAGCCCCATCGTGACTTCGTCGGGGATGATGTTGTTCTTGGTGCCCCCATGAATGGTTCCGACAGTCAGCACCGCCGGCTCTTGGGGATCGATCTGACGGCTCACGATGGTCTGCGCCACGAGCACGAACTCGGCAGCAAGCACAATAGGATCCTTGCCAGACTGGGGAGAAGAGCCGTGCCCACCGATGCCACGCATGGTGATGTAGAGACCCGTAGAACTGGCGAGGAACGGCCCGGGCTTGAGCGCGACTGAACCTGTGGGAACCTCGTTGGAGTCGTGCTCGGCGACGACAAAGTCGGGCCGGCCAAATCTCTCGTAGAGATTGTCGGCAAGCATGGCCTTTGCGCCGCTGATCATCTCTTCCGCGGGCTGGCCGATGAGCATCAGCGTCCCATGCCACTTGTCTTTGCGCGCTGCCATTTCTCGCGCCACACCGAGCAGGACCGTCATGTGCAGATCGTGTCCGCAGGCGTGCATCACACCCACCGTCTGTCCCTGCGCGTTGGTTGCGTGCAGCGTCGACGCATACTCGAGGCCGGTCTTCTCTTCCACGGGCAACGCATCCATGTCGGTACGCAGCAGCAGGCGCGGTCCCTTGCCGTTCTCGAGTAGGGCGACAACCCCGTAAGCCTGGCTGCCATCGTCGTACTTGCCTACGCGCTCGGTGACCGTGTAGCCGAGCTTGCGCAACTCACCCGCGAGAAAAGCAGAAGTCTTTTCTTCGTGCTGCGACAGCTCGGGATTGCGATGCAGTTGTTTGTACACCTCGGTCAGCGCCGGCAGTTGGCGTTGCGCCGACGAGGCCAGGTCGGCGTTTTGTGCGCGCACTGCGCAAGGCATGCCGACAGACAAAGCGAGAAGAGCAAACGCGCGCAGATTCAACGGAGAGACCTCATAACGGCTGGAATGGGGATGCACGGCCAGCCTATCAGACTGCCGGCTTGCCCGGTCCGGAGGAGCGCGCTGCCTCTTTTTGTGCAAACACAGTTGTGCCCGGTCAGCCGCTCGGCATCTCCTTCGTCACAAACGAGTCAGAGCGACAATTCTTAAGGTTTGTTCCTATTGCGTTCCCATAGAGAGGGGCGTATGTTTCCTCTATTGGTTTGCCATAGGAGGACGCTCGATGGGCGGTAAGACCGATGTTTGGCAGGGCACGCTGGCTCTGATGGTGTTGAAGACGCTGCAGATGATTGGCCCGCAGCACGGCTATGGGCTGGCACGACGGATTGAACAGACCAGCGGCGATCTGCTCGAACTGAACTATGGCACGCTGTATCCCGCACTGCTCAAGCTGGAGCAGGAGGGGTACATCCGCTCGCGTTGGGGAACCTCAGAGAACAATCGCAAGGCGAAGTTCTACGAGCTGACCAAGGCCGGTGAGAAGCAGGTTCGCAAGGCGGCGGCGGAGTGGGAACAGACCACTGAAATTCTGGCGCGGTTTCTCGCGCCGAACGTAGAGGCCTGAGAGAAGAGGTGACGAGTGATGGATCGTTTCAGAGCGAAGGTGCGGGCTTTCAGTCTGCGGCTGTTCCATAGAGGCCGCGCGCAAAACGACTTCGAGGCGGAGTTGGAGAGCCACATCGCGCTTCATACTGACCACGGTGTGCGTGCCGGGCTGACGCCCGAGGACGCGCGGCGACAGGCACTGATTCGCCTGGGTGGTGCAGAGCAAACCAGCCAGTCCATTCGCGATCGGCGCACGCTGCCTTGGCTCGAGGCACTGGTACGCGATCTGCGATACAGTATGCGGTCCCTGGCGAAATATCCCATCGTCACGGCCATTGCGATTCTGTCCATTGGCCTGGGCATCGGCGCCAACGCAACCATCTTCTCGATGGTGAGCCGCTTTCTTCTGCGGCCGGCGCCGGTGGGCGATCCCGCAACGCTGCTGGCCCTCTCAACCGTGCACAAGGGAGATCGTTGTTGCAATCATTTCCCTTATCCGGTTTTTCAAGACGTGCGCAATCAGGCAAGATCGTTCAGCGACGTGGCAGCGTACTACGAGCTGATCCCTGCCTCCATCAGTGGCAATGGCGATCCTGAACGTGTGTGGGGACAGGGCGCGACGACGAATTTCTTCGATGTCATTCAACTTCCCATGGTGCTTGGGCGAGGGTTTTCCGCAAGCGAGGACACCGCTCCGGTCATCGTTCTCGGCGAGGGACTCTGGCGGAGACGTTTCAATGCCGACGCCTCGATACTGGGCAAGTCGATCCTTCTGTCGGGTCGCAACTTTACGGTCATCGGTATCGCTCCCGGAAAATTCCGCAGCATCGACCAGATTCTCGATACACAGTTCTGGGTTCCGTTGGGGGTTACAGCACAACTCGTACCCAAACTTCCCGCCAAGGATTCGCGCGAGTTTCACTGGCTCTCCGTTGTCGGCCGCATGCGCCCGGGCGTATCGCAGAGCCAGGCCGATGCAGAGCTGGCAACCTTGGCCGACCGGTACGCACGGCTGTTTCCAGCCACCGACAAAGACGACAGCTTTCATGTGCAGCCGGCGGGAACGCTGCCGCCGAATTTCAAGGGCACGGTGATTCTGTTTCTCGCGGCGTTGGCGGTCATCGTCGTGCTCGTGCTCGCAATTGCAGGCGCCAATGTCGCAAATCTTTTGTTTGTGCAGGCAGCAGCTCGTCAGCGGGAGATGGCCGTACGTCTCGCGCTGGGTGCGACACGTGCGGGTTTGCGGCGCCGCGTTCTGCTCGAAAGCGTGCTGATTGGCCTGGGCGGCGGCGTACTCGGCGTGGTGCTTGCGCTGTGGGCTACGCGAGGACTGTCGGCACTTCGCATGCCCGCTCCTGTCCCGCTCGATCTCGCACTCGGAATCGACGGACGCGTATTGGCAGCAACATTTGCGCTCAGCGTGTGCAGCGGCATTCTGCTGGGGCTCGCGCCGGCCTGGGCGGCATCGCGTCCGCAACTCACCAATGCCCTGAAGGGCGAAGATGCGCTTGCGCGACCGGGGCGCCGCTGGACTTTGCGCAATCTGCTCGTCGTCGGTCAGATCGCGATGGCCGTCGTGCTGCTTACCACCACCGTCCTGTTCTTGCGCAATCTCAGCAGCGCAGCCAGCATCGATATAGGGTTCAAGCCGAAGGGCCTCCTGGTTCTCTCCGTTGATCCGCGGGTGCATGGCTACTCCGCCCCAAAGACGGCCGCGTTTCTAGCGCAGGCACGCATGCGCATCGCCGCATTGCCGGGCGTCGACTCCGCGGTGGCGACCGATGTTCCTCTCTTGAGCGGCGGCAATCGCAGCGACGGCTTCACTGTGGAGGGAGCAGCCGCAAAAGATAATGCCATGACCTTCGCCGATCTCTACATGGTGACGTCGGGCTATTTCAACACGCTCGGCATTCCCTTGCTCACGGGACATGATTTCCAAAGCGATGGCGACAGCGGTCCGCGCACTGCGGTGATCAATCGCGCGTTTGCCGATCGGCTGTTCGCTGGAGTCAATCCCATCGGACAGCATGTGAAGGGCGGCGGGCTGGTGTACGAAGTGATCGGCGTCGTGGAGAACGTCAAGTCGCGCACCCTGGGCGAAGAGGCGCGGCCGCTGCTCTACCGGTCGCTCAATCAATCCATGGACAAAGATCCGTCGGTGATGGGTTACACGCTGATCGTTCACACGCCGGGCAGCGCCGCAAGTTTGATTGAACCTGTGCAGCGCCAGGTGCATGCCCTCGATCCGGCCATGGCGATTTACAACGTGGAGACGATGGACGAGCATGTGCGGACCGCGTATGTTCTGCCTCGCCTGGCCGCGATGCTGTTCGGAATCTTCGGCGGGATAGGGGTTCTGCTCGCGGCCATCGGGCTCTATGGAGTGATGAGCTATTCCGTGAGCCGCAGGACGCGGGAGATGGGCATCCGCATGGCTCTGGGTGCGGAGAGCGGCACGCTAGAGCGGATGGTGTTACGCCAGGGCCTGCTGCTTTCTCTCATCGCAGTCGCGCTGGGATGGCCGGCCGCCTGGATGGTTGCAAAGTTGGCGACGAGCTTCTTGTACGGCATTCATCCGCATGATGCGTTGACGTTTGTCGTTGTTCCACCGTTTTTGGTAATGATCGCGCTGCTTGCGTGCTGGATCCCTGCGCGCCGCGCGGCGTCAATCGATCCCATGCAAGCGTTGCGGACTGAGTAGGAGGTTGCGATGAGACAGTGGAGAGCATTGTGGATGCGCTTGTTTGGCTCCAAGGGCGCGCCCGAAGAATTTGATGCAGAGTTGGAGAGCCACATCGCGATGCACACCGACGACGGCGTGCGTGCCGGCCTGACGCCTGAGGACGCGCGTCGACAGGCACTGATTCGCTTGGGTGGCGAAGAGCAGGTTCGACAGGCGTATCGCGATCGCGCCACGCTTCCTCCGCTTGAGGGTGTGCTGCAGGACGTCCGCTTTGCTCTGCGGCAGATGTACAAGGCTCCTGGATTCGCCATCACGGCTGTCCTCACGCTGGCTCTCGGCATCGGCGCGAATGCCGTTATCTATACGCTGGTCGATTCGATTCTGCTGCGGCCGCTGCCTTACGCGCACCAGGATCGGATCATGCGCGTCACGGCGACCACGGCTCCGGTCTTTCCTAAAGGATGGATTCGCGCGCTGGGAATGAATAGCAAGGGATTCGCGGCGCTGGCGGGCTATGGTCCCGACGCCGAATCGAATGTGTCTGAGAACGATGTTCCAGACCGCGTGTTTGGCACCACGGTGACAGTGAATGCGTTCGATGTGCTCGGGATTCATCCGGCGGTCGGCACTTTCTTCAATCCAGGCGACGCGATCGCCGGGCAGGATCACGACGTGGTGCTGAGTTACGGCTACTGGCGGCAGCACTACGCAGCCTCTCCAGATGCCGTGGGCCGCACCCTGCGCATTGATGGAGTCTCGCGACGCATCCTCGGCGTGATGCCGGCGGGCGTGCACTTTCCGTACGCAGACACGCAGTTTGTTCTCCCGGTGTCGTATCGCCGCCAGGATGTGTTCGATCCGTGGGCGACGTTGGATCTCCGCATCTTTGGCCGCCTCTCCGATGGCGTCACGCAGGCACAGGCGCAAGAAGAACTCCGGCGACTGCACGGAGCTCTGCTGCAAACGTTCCCCTACCGCATGCCGGACATCTGGGCTTCGGATATGACGGTGGTTCCGTTGCTCGAAGCGCAGACCGGGGCGATGCGTCCGCGGTTGTTGCTGCTATTTGGGGCGGTGGGTCTGATTCTTCTGATCGCCTGCGCGAACGTGGCGAATCTCATGCTGGCGCGCGCAACGGCACGAGAACGCGAGATCGCAATTCGCGGGGCGCTCGGCGCATCGGGCAAGCGACTCATGCAGCAATTGCTATCGGAGAGCATTGTGCTCGGTGTGATGGCAGGTCTGGTAGGGCTCGGCGCCGCCTTCGCCAGCCTGCGCATTTTTGTGGGACTGCTGCCGGCCGACACACCGCGTATCGAAAACGTTGCCCTGCATTCGAGCGATGTGTTTTTCACTCTGGGCGCGTCGGTGCTGGCGGGACTGCTGTTCGGCGTGATTCCTGCCCTCAAGATGGCGTCGATGAACCTGTTGGCGACGCTGCGCATGGGCAGCCGCGGTGTGATGGGCAAGGCAGCGGGCTTCCGCGTGTCGATGGCGCTGGTGATGGCGCAGATCGGTCTTTCGGTCATGGTGATTACGGCGGCAGGACTGATGCTGCACAGCCTCTATCAGCTTTCTCGTGTCGATCCCGGATTCAAGACGGGCGGTACGGTGACGGCGGAGATTGCGCTGGATGCGGGAGCTTGCAGAGACAAGGGACGCTGCGCGTCGTTCTATGCGACGTTGTTGCAGCAAACGACGGAGATCCCCGGCGTCGATCGCGTGGCCGTAACCGACTTGCTTCCACTGGGCGGTCGCGAAGACAACTACATCTTCGACGCAGAAGGGCATCCGCGTGAGCCGCGGCAGGGCGCGCTGCTGGCCACGGGACGGACCGTGTCACCGGGATATTTCGATGTGCTTGGATTGCGGTTGCTGCGTGGACGACTGCTGGACGAAGAGGACGCTTCCGGTGCAAGTCGCGCAATTGTTGTGAATGAGAGCCTGGCGCAGCGGTATTGGCCGGGGCAGAATCCGATTGGCAAGCGCCTGCTCGACGTCGATGACGCGCCTGCTCCAGCCGTTTGGGATACGTCCAAGGCTTCAGTGGTCGTGGGCGTGGTGCGGAACGCGCGCGAAGGCAGCCTGGAGGGCGGCTTCCACGACGAAGTGTATTTGCCGATGACTCCGGGTCGCGAGCAGCCGGTGATGTACGTGATGTTGCGATCGCATACAACACCGGCGGAAACAGCGTCGGGACTCCGCCGCGTTCTTGCCGGTATTGATTCGCTGGTGCCGGTCACGCGGGTTCGCTCGATGGACGAAGTTGTGGCAACATCGGTTGCAGCGCCGCGCGCCCTGGCGGTGCTCCTGCTTGGCTTTGGCGCGCTCGCTGTAGTGATTGGCGCGGTGGGCGTCTACAGCCTCATCGCCTACATCGTCAGCTGGCGAACGCAGGAGATCGGATTGCGCCTGGCCCTGGGTGCGCAGCGCTGGCAGATTGTGCTGGCCGTCGTTCGTCAAAGCTTGCTGCTTGCTTTGGGTGGATGCATCCTGGGTCTTGCAGGCGCGCTGGCGTTGGGCCGTGCGTTGCGCAGCTTTCTGTTTGAAGTCAGCCCGCTGGACCCTGTGACGTTGTGTGCTGTGCCGCTGCTGATGGGTACAGTCGCGCTGATCGCCGCATGGGTCCCGGCACGACGCGCGGCTGCGGTTGATCCCATGGTGGCCTTGCGCGGAGAGTAGGGAGGCGAGAATGCTGAGAAGACTGCGGGCGTTGTGGGTGCGGCTATTCGTCCGGCGCGCCGACGATGTTGAGGCGGAGCTTGAGAGCCACGTGGCCTTGCACACTGAAGACGGCGTCCGTGCAGGGCTCAGTCCCGGAGAAGCGCGCAGGCAAGCGCTGATCAGGCTCGGTGGTGCGGAGCAGACGCGTCAGGCGCTGCGTGAACAAAGCACCTTGCCATGGCTCGAAAGCCTGCTGCGCGATGTTCGCTATGCGCTGCGCGGATTCGCACGCAATCCAATTTTCTCATTCACAGTGATTCTGACGCTTGCCTTGGGCATCGGCGCCACCACGGCAGTGTTCAGCGTGGTCGATCGCATTCTGTTTCGCAGCCTGCCCTATGCGCATCCCGACCAGCTCGTGTCTGTCGGATTGACCGCGCCCATCATCCCACAAGAGTTCATGCTAGGCGGGTCCTACTACGACTGGAGGGATCACCAGCAGCCGTTTACGGCGCTCACGTCGGAAACGGGTGTGGACGCCTGCGATCTGACGGAACACAATCCCGCTCATCTCAGTTGTGCGAGCGTAGAGGCAAATTTTCTGTCAACGCTGGGTGTCTCGCCGGTGCTGGGACGTAACTTCCTCCCAGACGAGGACCGGCCGCATGCTCCGAAAGTGGCGTTGATCTCCTACGAGTTATGGCTTTCGCACTATCATCGCGATCCTGCCGTTCTTAATCGCCTGATCGATATCGATGCGCATCCCGTGCGCGTGGTGGGTGTACTGCCGCGCGACTTTGAGATGCCGGCGTTGGAGAAAGCTGACCTGCTCGTACCCGAGGCTCTCGACGAGGCGGCCGAGCGAAAGGAAGCTCCCGATACAGTGATGTACGCGTTTGCGCGTCTGAAGCCGGGCGTTACGGCGGAGCAGGCTGCTGAGGAGTTGAAGCCCGTATTCGATTACTCGCTCAGCCTGGCGCCGCCCCGTTTTCGAAGCGAGGTTCATCTGCGGGTTCGCTCCGTGCGCGATCGGCAGATGCAGGACGTGCGGCTGGTTGCCTGGGTGTTGTTCGGCTCCGCGTTCGGCGTGCTGTTGATCGCGTGCGCGAATGTTGCGAGCCTGCTGCTGACGCGTGCGTTGGCCAGGGAGCGTGAATTGGCACTGCGGTCTGCGCTTGGCGCCACACGGCGCAGGCTGATTCGACAGGCGATGACGGAATCCATCCTGCTTGCGCTGGTCGGCGCGACAGCAGGGTTTGCCGTGGCAGAAGCCCTCCTGCGCATCTTCATTGCGACTGCGCCATCGAGCTTGCCATTCCTCGTCAAGGCACAACTCGACATGCGAATCCTGGGTTTCACGCTCTTGCTCGCGCTAGGATGCGGCCTGGTCTTTGGAATCGGCCCCGCACTCTATCGGCCGCGGGCGCTCTCTCTCGCCGCACGCACTTCAAACATGAGGGCACGCGCTCTTCTGCGCCGGACCATGGTGGTTGTACAGATCGCCATGAGCATCGTACTGCTAGCTTCAGCAGCGTTGTTCGTGCGAAGTTTCGAGCGTCTCCAGTCGCAGAACCTAGGATTTGGGGAGCGCGGCATTCTCACGGCATCCATCACCCTCAATCGCTATCGCTACACCACTCCGCTGTCGCAAATGCAATTCTTCCTGCGCGCGGAATCTGCATTGCGCCATTTGCCCGGAGTCGCCGAGGTAGGTGTCAGCGACTCCCTTCCGCCGTCAGGCCACCATCAAGACCAGATTTACAGCAACATCTCAGTTGAAGGCAGGCCCCCGGCATCAGGAGAGACCGGCGGCATGGTCGCGTGGCGCCGGGTCACGCCCCAGTATTTCTCCGCGCTCGATATCCCGATTGTGCGCGGTCACAGCTTCACTGAAGAGCAGCGCACCTCCAAACAGCAATACCTGATTCTCAGCACCCTGCTGGGGACCCGGCTGTTTCCGAATCAGGACCCGGTTGGCCAGCGGGTGCAACCAGTGCCGCACGGCCCGTGGTTCACGGTGCAAGGCGTGGTGCCGAATGTAAAGAACGCAGGACTCACCGATCCGGACGAGCCAGAGTTTTATGAGCTGCGTAGAGACCTGCCCGACGATTGGACAGCGGCGCCTACGACAGTGTTGACGATGCGAGCAACCACTTCGGTCCGGACGTTGGAGCCCTGGGTCCGCGCTGAGATCGCGCAGATCGATTCCACGGTGCCAGTGGAGATTGTGCCGCTGAGCGAATCGGTAAGCAAGCTGGCCGATCGGCCTCGGTTCGAAGCCGCTCTGCTGGGCTTCTTCGCAGCGTGCGGATTGCTGATGGCGCTGGTCGGACTCTACGGCTTGATCGCGTTTATCGCGACGCAGCGTACCCAGGAGATTGGCGTGCGTATGGCCCTGGGAGCGACGCGTCAAGACATTCTGCGTCTGATCGCGGCAGAAGGCGTGCTTCTGATCGCGCTGGGCGGAGTTGCCGGTACGGCTGCGGCCTTTGCCGCCGCACGAACCCTGCGCAGTCTGTTGTTCCATGTCGATCCGCACGATCCCGCAAGCCTGATTACCGTCGGCGCGCTGCTTGCATTCGTCGCGTTCATCGCCACCCTCATCCCCGCGCGGAACGCGATGAAAACCGATCCAATGACGGCTCTCCGCCGCGAGTAGCGGCACTGAACCTCCGCGCTCCCCGAATCGTACAATCGCACAAGCGGAGTGTGTGTGCGCGCAACGGCAATCGAGTTTCGGCTGCGGATGGCGATTAACGCAGCGATCATTGTGTTGGGTTTCTGGTCGCCCTGGATCGAAGCTTGGGGCAGTGGAACCCGCATTTCGCTGCTGGAGTGGCTTGCCCTGGAGTTGAGCCGCACCGGCCTGCTGGCTTTTACGAGGGCGACGCCTGTCGTGATTGTCGCCGGAGCCGCCGTCGCCGGCGTGGGTGCCCTGATGCGCGTGTGGGGCACGGCCTACCTTGGCTCGAGAACAGTGCAGAGCACCCAGATGCAAGCAGACAGCGTGCGGTCAGACGGTCCCTATCGCTTTCTGCGCAACCCGCTTTATCTCGGCCTGTGGTGCATGGTCGCCGCGCTCGGCCTTCTGATGCCGCCGACGGGAGCGCTGTTCGCGATCGTTCTCATCACCGTGTTTCTGTTACGGCTGATCCTCGGCGAAGAAGCATTCCTGGCCGCGCAACTCGGCGAGCCCTATCGTGCGTATCTCGAGCGCGTGCCGCGGATCGTTCCGCGGCTCCGGACAGCGGTTGCGCGCAGCGGAAGCAAGCCCGACTGGATGCGCAGCGTGCTGGCGGAACTGCTGCCCATCGGCGTCTTCTTTACGCTCGCAGCCTTGTCGTGGACCTACGACAATCGGCTGATGGGCCGCGCGATTCTGATCTGCTTCGGCATCTCGCTGGTGGTTCGTGCCCTGTTGCCGCAAACGCAGCCAGAAACCTAGCCGCTAATAATGCGTGAATGCGAGCACCAGAAAGACCGCACCGAGAACGAAGCATGCGGGTGCGGCGAGGAATACTAGCCTGCGCTTTTTCAAGAGTGCGTCCTCGGGGAAATGATTCCGATAGAGCTTGAGCAGTTCAGTAGCGCGCACAGAGCGCGCGCGCGCAAACAGCATGAAGGGTTCGAGGTCGGGCCGCACACTGTGCACCGCGTTCACAATCTGCCAGCGCAGTTCGTATTCATACATTGCGAGCCCAAAGCCTGCGATCAGGCAGATCGCCGCTAATCCGCCAAAGAGAACCATCCCGGCGCTATTCTACGGCAGCTTTCGCCTTGCCGAGACGGCCCAGGTGTGTCCAGCCAAAGCCATTCGAGTACTTAAGTCCATAGCCCATCAGGCGGTCGATGCTGATGTGGTTGATCCAGATGAGAGCAATGGGAAGCTCCGCCTTTGCGCCCAGCAGCAGCGCGCCGGCGATCAGCACCGACGGCAGAACATAGGTGTGCGCCGCGTTGTAGATCCGCGCGCCCCAACAGGGGCTGTAGAGATAGCCGAGCATCGAGAGATCGGGCACGAGCCAGAGCCCCGCAAACAGAACCCAGCTTGCCCCGGTACGCGCGTACAGCACAAACGTGAGCACTGCGATGGCCAGGCCTTCAAGCCGCAAAAGTAACAGGGGTGATCCTTGGACGGCGAAGCCGGGAAGTGAGCGATCGGCGATGGAGATTGAACTTGCCATGCCCGATTGGATGTTGAGGGGCGGGTGTGGTCTCTGAAAAATCGCTGCATGAAGAAAGGGGAGAAGCGCGAGGCTTCTCCCCTGTTAGGAGTGGCCAGTTTGACAGCTACTTCTTGGGGGGGGCAATGACATCCTTCGCAGCCTTGGCTACGCGGAACTTGACGACGGTCTTGGCCTTGATCTTGATGGCTTCACCGGTTTGCGGGTTGCGGCCGATGCGGGCCTTGCGCTCTGCCTTCACGAGGCGACCGATGCCGGGAATGACGAAGACGCCGTTTTTCTTGGTTTCCTTGATGGCGGTTTCAGCGAGCAGATCAAAGAAAGCGCCGGCCTGCTTGTTGGTGACTTCGAGCTTCTCGGCGATGTGCCGTGTAAGAGCAGTCTTGGTGAGTCCAGTTGCCATAGTGATGTTCTCCTTCTCGGGTTGTTGCCCGGGTTTCCGCCGCCCTGCCCCCGGGAAAGAATCGAGGAGGCCTTCAAGCGTACCGCATGGAGGGAGTGCGACCGAGGCAACGTTTGCACGAAACCCCTGTATTCATGCGGGTTCGAACAGAACCCTGTCGTTGAAAACAATGCGGCTTTGGGGTAGTCAAAGTCAATGGGAAAACGCCTGTTTTCCACAGTTTTCTTGGGTTTTTGTACCTAAATCGCCTATTTTGGCCGGAAATTGACCGATTTTCGCTGTTCTCCTCGCGAAAAGGCGCATCAATCGCGGAGAAAAGCGACGTCCAGGCCTCGCATTTAGTGGAGTCCGAAGAGGACTTTTTTCCTGGGCGCGAGGGCCGCGGCGATCGGCGTGTTGAGCGCATCCACGATCGGTGCCGCGAGCCTGAAATGGCGAACGATGGTGTCGACGAGCTTGGGGTCAAGAGCCATCTTCGCAGGCAAGGTGGCCGACATTCCCCATTGCCGGCAGCGAATCAGGTCGAGAGCTGCATGGTCGTTGGGGAAACCCTTGGGCGGCCGCGTAAGCGGATTGCCCTCAAACTCGACAAACGTTTTGCGGACGGCGGGCCTCTGGAGGAGTTTGCGGAACGAGGCGTGATTGTCGAGGAGCCAATGGCGGATCTGCGCCAGCTGCTCCTTCTCGGGCATGTACGCACCGGCGGCAATGATCACTTCTTTGGCGCTCACGTGGAAGTAGTAGCCTGCGCCCGAGGTTTTCTGCAGGCCCTGGTGCGACCACCACGCAGCCACGTGTGTCTTGTAGGGACGTTTGTCGTTGCTGAAGCGTGTGTCGCGATAGATGCGGAAGAGAGACTTCTCTGCGGGCCGTACGTGGCTCGGTGCAAAGTCGAGCATTGCGTCGGTGATCTTGCGGACGACGGCTAGCATCGGCTCTTTCAGAAGCTCTTCAAACTGCGGCTTCCGTGGCTGAAACCATGTGCGGTCGTTGTGCCGGGCCAGGCTGCGCAGAAACGTCAGAGCCTCAGGACGGAAGTCGGGAAGTGCAGGAGCAGGGGGAGCGATTTTCACGGCACGAGGCATCGTGTAGGCAGGTTAGCAGGAAGAGCGCTGTGGAAAGACTAAGGGGTGGGAGGCGCGGCCTGGACGGCGGCCTGTGCGGCAATTTTGGCGCGGTGCTTGCGGATATAGTGCGCTGCGATGTCAGGATAGAACTCGCGGATCGACGAGAACGCGATGTCGCGCATGACGGAGTAGCCGAACTTGGTCGCCAAAACACTGAAGGTGGTGGCGCTGGGGGGATAGTAGCTGCGCGAAACCACCTGGGTGAGCGCTTTGCCGCCGAGGCCCGCGATGTTCGGGGTCTGGTGGCCGCTGTAGGTGCGTGCCACGGCTTGCCGGCTGATGACATAGAGAGAACGCATGACGATGGAATGTCCGGTGCCGAGGGCATAGAAGCGCGTGTCCTCATGCAGCAGGCTGGGCAGCAGCCACGCGGAGAGATAGGTGCCGTCGGTTTTGTCGAGAAAACCGCGCCAGGTGTACGCGTAAAAGCCACCCACACCTTTACCGAGGGCGGGGTGAGCATTGGTGCCCTCGGCGGTAAGAGAGGTGATGCCGAGAAAGATAAACGTGGAGTAGTCGGTTGCCTGATGGGTCGCGACGACGAAATTGTATTTCCAGCCGGGAGGATGGGGCTTGGAGCCGCCTGAAACAGAGCGGAAGTTGGGCATGAAGCCGAGGATGCGCTTGGGCTGCTGGCGCTCGAGCGGAATCGGTTTGCCTTCCGCATCGACCGGCTCACCGGGTTTGCCTTGCGGGGCAGACTGGGGGCTGGGCGCCGGCTGGCTGGCTTGCTGCTCGGAATCGGCATCGCTGGCGAGATCGTTCTCGCCTGCATCGGACGACGACATGAGCGTATCCGCCGAGCCTCTCTGGGGCAACGGCGCGTCGGGCCACTGCACCGACTGGGCGCGGCCGCTTGTGGCGACAATCAGGCAGAAGAAAGCAACAACGTAGCGCAGGAAACCATCCTTGAAATACGGCCGACGGGACGCTCAGCGCCTGAGTCGATTCGCTTTGTCAATTAGAACGCGCAAAGGGGTCTGGGGATTACGAGTGCGCCATAATTTTCGTGCAAGGGCGCTGCTTGTCGTTCTTTTGAAGCGCTCTTTCAGTTTAGCGGATGAGCTTAAGAGCCCCGCGAAACAGCCCATCGAAGTCGGCCGTCAGAGCCTTGTCCTTCGCGACCGCCTGTTCGATGGCTTTCTCCGCAGCCGGCCGCTGGTAGCCGAGATTCACCAGCGCCGACAGTACATCGTCGACAGCCGGGCCCTGCACGCCGGTCGATGGCGCGGGTGCCACCGCAAAGTCTTCCAGCTTGTCTTTCAATTCGACGACGAGGCGCTCGGCGAGTTTTTTGCCGACGCCAGGAATGCGCGTGAGCTGGGCATGATCCTGTGCGCGAATCGCCTGCACCGTTCTTTCCGGCGAAAGGCCGCTGAGCATCTTGATCGCAAGCTTAGGTCCCACACCGCTCACCGTGATGAGCCGCTCAAACAGGCGCTTCTCTTCGCGGTCTGAGAAGCCGAACAGCGCGATCTGGTCTTCGCTCACCTGCGTGTGGATATGAAGCGAGGCTTCAGCACCCACTGCGGGCAGCGACGTAAACGTGGGCACCGAAATGATCACGTCGTAGCCGACACCCGCGGCCTCGACGATGGCCCGGCCGGGTTCTTTGTGAATGAGCTTGCCGCGCAGGTGAGCAATCATAGTTGGCGCATCGAACCGTCTCCAAAGAACTCCTCATTAACCGCAACGGCCAAATCGAAAACCGAATCAAAGTTGAAAGTCCGCCCTAGCTTCGGTTGCCAGTACCGACCATGTGCGAGCCAGTGGCGCAACTTGAACGCCGCTCGTAGTTCGCTGATCAGCGCTTTGGACTTCCCTGCATGAATATTCCAAGCTTCGAAGATATCCCTCTCCAAGCTCACGTTGTTTTCTTTTTCCTTATATATCGCACGAAATGTTCTGGACAGATCGTCTTTCAATCTTTGCTGGCATCTTAATTCATAGTCAACGCGAAAACCAGCTTCCAGGCTGGCAAGAATGATGAGTATTGATCGAAGAGTGGTTTCATCGATACGCGTTGTCAGCTCTTCGCCTCGTTCACTTACCGTGTAGCCGAAGAATCGTTCCGTGGAGTAAGCAGACGCTTCGTTGAAATAGGACTTCAGTGAAGAAACTATGTCTTCATGATACTTAGCAATTTCGTCTAGAGAAAGTATTTGGCCCTTGGCGCTTGCATTGTTAGCCATTGGAGACTTCCAAAATCATCTGGAAGAATGTGTCTTGGGTCAATTCAATGAATCTCCTCTCTGGCGGGCGAGTCACCATCTTCCACTCCCACTTGATCTCACGCGTCGCCGCCTTTGGGATCACCGGCGGCTTTCCGCCCACGCCAACGTAGACCTTAAACATGTCGGACAATCGCGTCGCCTTGCTATCAATCAACATGAGAGACGAGACCGTGCCCGTAGGTCCGACAACGTCAACACGCCCTTTGCTTCCGATCAATAGTGTTCCGACCGGCTGAAGTTTCACTTGTTTCCGTCCGATCTTGAGCGTGACTTGTGGCGCGGAGTATGCACCAATATTCTCCTCGTTCAGCCCTATTACATCGGACGTAACCTGTATTTGGCCGGAGGCGATATATTCCTTCAGAAACTCCTCGATTCGTTCGTAGAGTTCATTCAGGCGCCCCAGCCACTCATCGCGCTCCTTATTCCAATCGATTTCCGGGTCTGCCGGCACCTGTTGGCTCTTAACGAACTCGTCAAAGGCAGCATTTTTCATCAAGCCCTCCGATTTCGGTCTATTGTTCTAATTCTAGCGCCAACCTTGTGATGAGTCATAAGTCACATTCAGCGAGAGGGCCGCTCTGGTCTATTGCAGAATACCCATTCTCTTTGCCACGCGCGTCAGTGTCTCCAGCGCGCGATCGAGTTGGGCACGTGTGTGCTCGCTGGTGACGATGAGACGAATGCGCGCCTTGCCTTCGGGAACCGTAGGGAAAGCAATGCCTGTGCCCATCACGCCTTCTTCGAAGAGCGCCCGCGAATATTCCATCGCCACGCGGCCCTCGCCCACGATCACCGGCGTAATCGGCGTTTCAGTTGCAGGTGTGTTGACGCCACCGATGTTGAAGCCGGCGCTCTTGAGCTGTCCCTGGATGTGGCGCGTGTTCGCCCACAGGCGTTCGATGCGTTCCGGCTCGTTCTCAAGAATGTCGAAAGCTGCGATACACGTCGCCGCGACCGAAGGCGGGTGCGACGTGGAAAACAGAAACGGTCGCGCGCGGTGGTAGAGGTAGTCGATCAGATCCTTCGATCCGCACACATAGCCACCCAGCGCGCCGATCGCTTTCGACAGCGTGCCCACCTGCACGTCGACGCGTCCATGCATTCCGAAGTGGTCGATGCTGCCGCGACCGTTGCGTCCCAGCACGCCCGAGGCATGCGCATCGTCGACCATCATGATCGCGCCGTATTTCTCCGCCAGCGCGGCCAGCTTGTCGACCGGGCCGATATCGCCGTCCATCGAAAACACGCCGTCGGTGATCACAAGTTTATGGCCGGGCTCGTTCTGCACTTCCTTCAGCAGCTCCTCGCAATGGGCCGCGTCTTTATGACGAAAGACCTTGATCTTGGCCCGCGACAACCGCGCGCCATCGATGATGCTGGCGTGGTTCAGCTCGTCTGACAAAATGAAATCTTCTTTGCCCAGGATCGCGCTCACGGTGCCCGCGTTGGCCGCGAAGCCCGACTGGAAGACAACGCAGGCCTCCACATTTTTGAAGCGCGCGATCTTCTCTTCGAGTTCCATGTGGATGCGCATCGTGCCGGCGATGGTGCGCACCGCCCCCGAACCCACGCCGTAGGTCCGCGTCGCTGCGAGTGCGGCTTCAACCAGCTTGGGATGATTGGCCAGGCCTAGGTAGTTGTTGCTGGCGAGGTTGATCACCTCTTTGCCGTCGTAGTGGCACACCGGCGCCTGCTGGTCGTCGAGCACCCGGAGCTTGAAATGGGTGCCCTTGGCGCGCAGCTCGTCGAGCACGCTGCCCAGGTAAGCCAGTTGCGGACGCGCCGCAGTTTCGGTCATAGGTCTGCACCTCTAAAGAAGAAGGATAGCGCGGTCAGGTCGGTGGCTCATGCTGCGGCGCTCCAGGGGGTCCCACAACCAGACCCACAACCAGACCCACAACCAGGAGAGGCCGATCCTCGTCTATTGGATAGGGGACATGGGGGAGAACGTGGTGCGTGGGCCGATCTTGGTAGTTTTGATCTTTGCAGCCTGCCAGCTGGCGGCGCAGCAGGCACCGGCACGCAATGCCAGCTTCGCGATCAGCCAGCAGGGTAAAGCCGTCGGTACGGCGAGCTTCCATATCGCCGCCGCCGCCAACGGCTACGATTCAAGCTCGGTGGTGCGCGTCGAGATGCAGGGTCTGGACTACGCCCTGTCGAAGAATGAGGAGCTGTCGTCGAGCAATGAGCTCCAGCATGTGGATTTGAGCGCGACCGTCAACGAGCAGGCCGTGCACGTGACCGCCAAGCCCGATGAGGCTCAGCTCCTGGTCAACATTTCTGCCGGCGGCCGCAGCACAACCACGCGGCTCGAGGCGCACAGCGCGGCGGTCTTTCTTCCTGATTTTGATCCGGGCGCACTTGAGTCGCTGCTGGCGCTCGCCGTAGCGCACAACAATCGCGGCTTGTGGGCGATTATTCCCAAGCAGGCCGGTTCCGTCGCCCCGATTAGCCTGGCCACCTATCCCGATCAGGAGGGCACGCTCGACGGCAAGCCGATCGCGGTGCATCACCTTGCGGCCACTATCAATGGCGCAACAACCGACCTGTTTGCCGGGCCGGAGAACCAGCTGCTGCAGGCCGAACTGCCTCAGCCTGGATTTGCGCTGGTGCGCAAGGGATTCGTGCTGAAGCCGGCCGCGAAGCCGATCGCGCCGGCGGAGTAGGAATCAGCTGCTAGCCTCCAGCCCTTAGCTGTTAGAGGCTGTTTCCCGCCGCGACCGCCGAGGCCCACGCCCACTGGAAATTGAATCCGCCCAGATGGCCGGTGACATCGACGGCCTCGCCGATGAAGTACAGACCCTGCACAGAACGCGCTCCCATGGTGCGCGAGTCGAGATCGGCCGTATCAATGCCGCCTGCGGTCACTTCCGCTTTTTCAAATCCTTCGGTACCGGTGGGGCGGAATTCCCAGCGATGCAGGCGGCGTTCGCACGCTTCGACCGCGGCGTTGGTCCAGCCGTTGGGCGATCCCATATCGACTAGCCGATCGGCGAGCCGTTGGGGCAGCGCGATCCGCAGAGCCTGGCGCAGGGCAGCAGGATCCCGACGAGCGCCGGGAGCAAGCAAGGTGCGCAGCACGTCAACGCCGGGAGCGAAGTCGACCGTGAGCAGTCGGCCTGTCTGCCAATACGACGAAGCTTGCAGCACGGCAGGCCCGCTGATTCCCCGATGCGTAAAAAGCATCTTCTCGCGAAACTGCGTGAAACCGGCCGCAGCGATCACGTCCGCGGAAACTCCGGCAAGCGCAGTCCAACCGGCTTCGCCTCCACCCAGCAGCAGCGGCACCAACGCGGGCCGTGGCTCAACGATGTGCAGCCCGAATTGCCGGGCCAGATCGTACGCGAGGCCCGTCGCACCGAGCTTGGGAATCGACAAGCCACCCGTGGCAACCACCAGGGCATGGGCCGCGAAGTCACCCTGCGACGTCGCAACATGAAACAGACCATCGGCATGCACCACGCGGAGGTCGTGCGCGTTCACAACCAGCTCGACGTGTCCCTTGTCGCACTCCGCCAGCAGCATGTCGAGAATAGCGTGGGCCGAGCCGTCGCAGAAAAGCTGCCCCAGCGTCTTCTCATGCCAGGGAATGTGGTAGCGATTGACCAGCTCGAGAAATTGTTGCGGCTGGTACAGCGCGAGGGCCGATTTGGCGAAATGTGGATTGCCGGAGAGAAAGTTGGCCGGCGTGCAGTGAATGTTGGTGAAGTTGCAGCGTCCGCCGCCGGAGATAAGGATCTTGCGGCCGGGCTGCGCGTTGTGTTCGAGGAGAACAACGCTGCGTCCGCACTGACCGGCTACTGCGGCGCACATCAGGCCCGCAGCCCCTGCGCCGAGGACGATAACATCGGAACGACGCGTTGCGCGATCGGACCCGGCAGAAGACATACCTGATTGTCGCCGACGCGCTTGGAGAGCCGGGTGAAGGCAGGACAAAATAATTGGCAGAAACCCAAGGGGGCAATCCGGCTCGATTGCGGCTCTGCCCGCGAAAAATTGGCTAGCGATGCGATTCGATAATCTTGGCCAGCGCCACGGTCCGTTCGCCGGTACCCGAGTTGCCGAGAATGCTTACGGCCACGCCGCCCTTGGCATCCATAACGCTCAGGTTGTATCCGCCTTCGGTTTCTGCATTGCCAGCGGTCCCCACCGCATTGGTGCCGACACCGTCGATCTTGGTGGCTCCCGACTGAACCTGCGAATCCATAGTGGTTTGCATGTGAGGCACATCAGCCACGGTGACCACAATCCTGGTGCCGTGCGGGCCCTCCCACGTGCAGTTCGACAACGACCCCGAGATCGGTGGACCGCCTTTTCCTTTGTGCACGGCGAGTCCGGTTGCCTTGGCAATCGTCGCGCGCGAAAGCAGCCTGCAGGCCGTGGGCGTGCCCGACTGCGCATGGGCCTCGAGAGCGCCGCCCACGAGGACAGAAATTGCCACAACAAAGCGCGCGGAATGGTTCATCGCAGTTCTCCTTGCGAAGCGCGGCTGCACGCTCCCGCAAGTTGTTAGATGAGCGCTGGACCGAAGCCGGATGTCTTCAGCGTTTTGCAGGAGTTTTATGGACGGCGTTGGACTTAGCTCTCCAGGAATGGCTGTCCCGGCGGCGAAGCATCGGCTTCGTTCACTGCGGAGCAGGACCAAAGTGTTGTTGAACAAGAGCCAGCGCATCTTCAAGCGTGGTGACCACACCCTCGAGCTGTGCATCTTCGACCGCGGTGAGCATCTCATGAAAGCTCGGCCCCGGTGTGTACCCCGCGACGATCAGCTCGCGGCCTGTGAGCAACGGCTTGGGGCGAACCACCTCTGCGGGCGTCGCCTCGTAGTGCTCGCGCACGAAGTTCCAAAGATCGAGATTGCCGTGTGCCGCCATGCAATCCATGCGATGCAGGGCCAGGTGCTCGTTGAACCGGTCAAGCCTGAAGAATCGCTTCAGCGTCGATGCCTTCATCCGGGGTGCATCGGCAAAACGCATGTGGTTCTCAATCAGGGCAAGGATCTGCCGTGTCTCGTCGTTCGAAAAGCGCAGCCGCGCGCAAATCTCCACGCCCATGGCGACTCCCACGTCGACGTGGGAGTCGAAGCGGATGCGGTCCGGTGCGATCCGAAAGGTCGGCGGCTTGCCCACGTCGTGCAGCAAAGCTCCCCAGGCCAGCGTGGCTGAGCAGTCTGTCTTCAGTTGATCGAGCAGCATCAATGTGTGGATCCATACATCGCCCTCGGGATGAAACTGCGGCGGCTGCGCCACCCCCTTCATGCGGGCGACTTCCGGCAGCACTTCTGCCAGCAAACCGGTTTCGTCGAGCAATTCGAAGGCACGACGCGCATGCCCTTCGGTCAACATCTTGGTCAGCTCGTCGCGCACGCGCTCGCGGCTCACGGCATGAATGCGCGGCGCCAGATCCCGGATGGCAGCGAACGTGGCCGGCTCCATCGCAAAACTAAAACGTGCAGCAAAGCGCACCGCGCGCAGTAGTCGAAGCTGATCTTCTTCGAAGCGTCGCACAGGCGGTCCGATAGCGCGAATCAAGCCGGTATCGAGATCGGCGAGGCCCCCCACATGGTCCACAACAGCCGCGCGGAGGGCTTTCGGATCCGCGAAGCCCGCGTTCCAAAAGCCCTCGTCGCCGAGTGTGCCCCCGCGCAGTGGGTCGAGGAGCAGGCCGTTGATGGTGAAGTCGCGCCGTTGCACGTCTTCGGCGGCGGTGAGCGTGTAGCGGACCTCGTCGGGGTGACGTCCATCGGAGTAGGCGCCATCGGAACGGAAGGTCGCCACTTCCACCCTCGTTGGCACGGACTCTTCAGACGAGGCCGCTGCTTCAGACGCGTCCTTGGGCTCGTCGGCGACCAGCACCACGCCGAAATGTGCGCCCACGGCGAAGGTCCGGGGGAACATGTCAAGCACGACGTCCGGGGTGGCCGATGTGGCCACGTCGTAGTCTGCCGGCGCGCGGCCCAGCAACAGATCGCGCACGCATCCGCCGGCGAGATACGCCTCGTACCCCGCCGCGCGCAAAGTTCTCAAGATGCGCAAGGCCGATTCGAGTTGTGCCGGAGAGTGCGTCCTCATGTCTCCAGCTATTGTCGCGCGAGCGGCGCGCACCCCGGCGCCAAGGTCCTACTACACTGAACAGATGGGCGGTTCAGGCCTCATTCTGGGTATCGAGTCCTCGTGCGACGAAACGGCGGCCGCTGTTGTGGAGCGCGGTGCACGCACGCTTTCGTCCGTGGTCGCCTCGCAGATTGCCACTCACGCAAAATACGGCGGCGTGGTTCCTGAACTGGCTAGCCGCGAGCATCTCCGCGCCATTGTGCCGGTGGTGCGGACGGCCCTGGCCGAAGCCGGCGTTGCGCTCGCCGATCTGGATGCCATTGCCGTCACCCATGGACCGGGACTGGCCGGTGCACTGCTCGTGGGCATCACCTACGCCAAGGCCCTGGCCTTCGCCCAGGGGTTGCCGCTCATCGCCGTCAATCATCTCGAAGGACACATCCACGCGGTGTTGCTCAACCGTCGCTCTCTCGACGGGCAGAGCGTCTCTGAAACCGAACCGTGTCTGGCTCTGGTGGTCTCCGGCGGACACACACACCTATACCTCGCGCAGCCATTGCGTGGCACGTGGAAGTACACCCTTGTCGGGCGTACGCTGGACGACGCTGCGGGCGAGGCCTACGACAAAGTCGCCAAACTGCTTGGACTCGGTTATCCCGGAGGTCCCTGGATCGACGGCCTGGCGCGCTTCGGCGATGCGAGGGCCGTGCCTTTCGCGTTTGCGCAGATCAAGACCAAGGTCCACCTGCAGGGAGCAGCGCCGCGCACCAAAGCGGCCCAGACCGCTCCGATTGCCGCCCTTGATCCGCGTTTTCTTTTCTCGTTCTCCGGGATCAAGACGGCAGTGCTGCGTTACGTCGAACTCCACACCTTGAGGCCTGAAGCCGAAGCACGCAGAGAAGCGCTTTTCACGGGGCCCGATGCGCCTGCCCATCCTTCTATCCACGACGCTTTGAAGATGTGCGATCCGACGACGCTCGATTTGATCGCCAGCTTTCAGAACGCGGTGGTCGGCGATCTGCTGAAGAAGACCTTTGCTGCGGCTGAAGAGCTTGCAGCAAGCAGCATTCTTGTCACGGGTGGCGTGGCCGCCAACGGAGAGTTGCGCGAGCGCTTCGCCGCCGAAGCCGTGCGCAGGGGAATCGAAGTTTCATTCCCCACGCTGGCACTCTCAACGGATAATGCGGCGATGATTGCGGCCGCGGCCTGGCCCCGGTTTGCAGCAGGCGACTTTGCGCCCGTGAATCTCAACGCCGATCCCTCGCTCGCACTGGGACGTTAGCAATTTGGGAATCGTGGGCAGGCTTAGCGCGCGGCGCGGGCCGGCTTGCGGAAGCTGAGCACGTAGAGTTTGCCGTCCGCGATCTCGCGTGCCGACAGCTCTTGCATCTCCTCGGGGACAAGGTCGATGGGACACCGTACCTTCTCTGACCCACGCGCAAAGGCAGCTTTCGTCGTCGGCTTCTTCGGGGAACTCTCGCGTGCCGCCTTGGAGATCTCGTCGGCGATCACGATCTTCGCTCCAGGCTTGGCCACCCAGATCATCTCGCGAATGGAGCGGTCGGGATCGGAGAAGAAGTTGATTCCGCCCATGTGAAATACGCAGTCGAACACTTCGGCGCGGAAAGGCAAATGGCCGGCCTGCCCATGGAACAGGTGCGCCTTGCGCCGCCACTTCTTCAGATTCTTGCGGCACTTATGCAACATGCCCCAGGAGATATCAAGGCCGTAAAAGTCGATATCGCGCGGAAGATAACGCAGATTCGAGCCAGTGCCTACCCCCACCTCGAGGACGCGCATGCCCTCCACCACGCCCAGTTCGGCGAGAATCTCACGGCGACAATCCGGCTTGCGCAGAAAGACGCGACCAAGCGCCTCGGCGAGATCGTAGCCAGGGGCAATTCGATCGTATAAAGCCTGATATTTAAGGTTGGGTCCGGTTAAAGTACTGACAAATAAAGGAATGCCATCGCGGATCGGATAAACGCGGCCCGTGGCGGTATTGCGGAGAGTACTCCCTTCCAGCTCGAACTCGTAGCGAGTGTCCGGATCGCAGAGCAGGGACAAAACTTCGCTTTCCATATCCTCCTTTCGGGAGTTGAAGGGCTTAGGGGAGTGTTAACCCATCTATACACCAAGCACGCGGACGCAATTACACAAATTGAATCCGAAATTAGTAATATTTTGCACTGCTACAATCGGGATTGGTATTGCGCCAAAGTGTTGTAGGCAAACCCCGCGAGTAACGACCAAGGAATGACTTTCCGCCTCTTCAATACCCTGACCGGACAACTAGACGAACTAACGCCTTCAGATGGAGTGGCATTGCGGATGTACGCGTGCGGCCCCACGGTCTACGACTACGGCCACATCGGCAACTTCCGCACCTTTCTGCAGATCGATATTTTGCGCCGGGCCCTCCAATTGACTGGCATGTCCCTCCGGCACGTGATGAATATCACCGATGTTGACGACAAGATCATCCGCAATGCCGCCGAGCGCGGGATGGCCATCGGCGACTACACCGCCCAATACGTAGCCGCTTTCTTCGAAGATCTGGACGCATTGCGCGTGGAGCGCCCCGAGGTGATCGCCCGCGCCACCGAGCACATTCCGCGCATGGTGAGCCTGGTGCAGCAGCTGGCTGCCTCCGGAGCGGCCTACCAGACCGACGACGGCAGCTGGTACTTCCGGCTTTCCGCATTTCCCGCGTACGGCAAGTTGAGCAAGAAAGACCTCAGCGGCATGGAAGACGGCGCACGCGTGGACGTCGACGAGTACGAGAAGGATTCTGCCCGCGACTTCGCCCTGTGGAAGGCGGCCAAGCCCGGCGAGACTTCGTGGGATACGGCCATCGGGCGAGGCCGGCCGGGTTGGCACATCGAGTGCTCGGCCATGGCCATGGAGTACCTGGGCGACAGCTTCGACTTGCATGCGGGTGGCGAAGACCTGATGTTCCCGCATCACGAAAACGAGATTGCGCAGAGCGAGAGCGTAACCCACAAGACATTTGCGCGGCATTGGATGCACGTGCGCTTTCTACTGGTCGACGGGCGCAAGATGTCGAAGAGCGATGGCAACTTCTACACTCTGCGCGACCTGCTCTTGAAGGGATACAAGGCTTCGGCGATTCGCCTGGCGCTGGTCTCTGTCCCCTACCGGCATCAGCTGAACTTCACTTTCGATGGGCTGATTGAAGCGACGAATGCGATCGAGCGGCTGCGTACGTTTCATCAGCGGCTGACGTCGGCAACTCCCATGCCCAAGAAGTCCTCGTCGGACGGGTGTACGCCTTTGTCGCAGGCAGCTGAAAAGGCACAGGCCGACTATCTTGCCGCTCTTGCCAATGATCTCAACACCGCTGAAGCCCGCGCGCCCATCTTCGACCTGATTCGGACCGCCAATACCGCCATTGATCGTGGCGAGCTGTGCGAGGGCGATCGCGAAGCCATCCTGAAAACGCTGTCGGCATTCGATGCGGTATTCGATGTCATCGAGGATCGTGATGCGGAACCCACGGCGCATGCTCTGGCCTGGGCCAAAGAGTCCGGCCGCATGGCCGACGTTGCCCCGGAGCTGCTGGCCAGCGCCTCCATTGACGACGCCGAGGTGAGCGCCCTGGTTGCCGAACGCGACGTGGCCAAGAAGCGCCGCGATTTTGCGCGCGCCGATCAGATTCGCAAGCAGCTTGCCGAAAAAGGTATCGTGATTGAGGATTCGAAAGAGGGAACTCGCTGGAAGCGCAAGTAGCCTGGCGGGCCCGCCGAACTTTAAGAAAAACTCCCCAAAGCGATGGCAGAAAACGAAGCAGACGAACTACGCGAACATGCAGAACACGGGCAGACCATGCGGCCCGTTGCTTTCACCATGAGTGTGCTTGCTGTGCTGGTGGCCGTCAGCACGGTGCTGGGTCATCGCGCGCACACCGAAGCAGTGCTCAACCAGAACAAGGCGACCGATAAATGGAATGAGTATCAGGCGCATAAGATTCGATCGAACGACACGGCCTTGATCGGCGACCTGCTGAGCGTGGTCACCATCGCAGACAAGCCTGCGGCGCAGAAGATCCAGAAAGACTACGCGGCCCACCAGGCGAAGTGGAACGACGACCTGGGCAAGCTCAAAGAGCAAGCCGACTCCTTCGAGGCAGCGGTCGAGAAGTCAGAACATCGGGCCGACCGGTTCGATTTGGGCGAGGCCTTGCTTGAGATCGGTTTGGTCATCACTTCGGTCACACTGCTCACCCGCACCACGATCTACTGGTATTTCGGAATGGCTTTTGCCGTGGCTGGACTGGTCTCGGTGATCTCAGCGTTCTTTCTTCATCTGTGACGATAGTTACGGTCTGAAGACGCTCGAGCGACGGGACGGGAATTTCAGGCTCTTTGCACGGTACTAAAGCCGCATGACCGAGTGACACTTTCGCGCTAAGTCACATAAAAATATAGGATTTCGCTTGATCGGGCAGCCAAGAAAGGCTACGTTAGTTTCATCTATTGGGGAACAACCTTCACTCTAACCAACGGCCTTGAAGTCGAGGTCTGTCCGAGAGCCCGCCACTACCCTGGCGGGCTTTCGTACGTCAGGACTTCGCCTTCCACCGCGGCTCATTGTGTCTCGGCCGGCATCGCGAGGCGTCCCAGGGTGCGTGATAGACTTGCCGCGCCATGAGAGCAGCAGCTGCAGGTTTTCTCGTCGTATGCGGAATGGTGTGTGCCGCCGCGGCGCAGGATGTGCCGTCGGAGACGCACGCGAGCGATCTCGGGTTCACCTACGCAATTCCGAACGGCTGGGAAATCGTGAACTCCAATCCGACGCTCCCCAGCGTCAAGCAACAAGCTCAACAGAACGCGACGTCTGACGACGAGAAGAAGGGCGTCGCCTGCGTGCAGATTGCGCTGACGGCTCGGCATGGCGCTCCTGCCTCCGTGCTCGTCATCGTCGAGCTTCCCTTTTCGTGCTTCGGTCAATCCATGAGCACCAAAGACCTGCCGGGGTTCGCACAAGGTGCTTCAGAAGGCATCAAGCAAAGCTTCGACATCAGCGAACCGGTGTCGGCCGATTACACGCTGGGCTCGCATAGTATGTGGATCGAGCGCGCGAAGGGCGCGCCCAAAGGGCATCCGGAAGCACCGTACACGGTAGAGATCACCTGCACCCTGCTCAAGAAAGGCGCTGTTTGCTGGATGGCGCTGGCGGCCAGTGACGACGCGCTGAAGCTTCTTGAAGGTGGCGCAGTGGCCCTGGAGGGCGAGAGCCCGGCGGCCCTGGTACCCGCCGGCGTCTTCGACAAGAAGCCTGCCACCCCGTAAACAGGCGCCGACCGGGACGGTTCCGCCGCAAGCGGGGGACACCATGGCGAGGCAATTCGAGGCCATGCTATCCTCGTACCCAGCGGGGCACCTAATGCAGACGCAGGGTACAGAGACGTTGCCGATGATGCCGGCTCGCAAGAGCTGGTCCGGCCTGCGTGCCCGTTGTATCTGCCCGCGTCGCCATCTGCGCGTTCTGCCTACCCGCACTCGACCTAGCCTCTTCGGCGGCGATTAGTACCAGACCGCCGAAGACCCTCGCCTTCGTATCGGGCCCATACCGGGTCTGCGGAACGAGATGACCCTCGCGATGAGGGTCTGCGGCTGCGCTCCATCTTCATGCTGGGAGTCGTGCCTGCACAACCGGATCTGCTGAGGAGAACTGAAATGACCAAGCAGGAATTGCACGCTAAATTCGGACCGAAGCTGGTTTGTACTCTGCCCGGACCAAAGGCAAAGGCCGCAATTGAAGCGGATACGCGCTGGATTTCGCCCAGCTATACGCGGTCTTATCCGCTGGTGGCCAAGCGAGGGCGTGGCGCGCGCGTCGAAGACATCGACGGCAATGAGTTTCTCGATTTCGCGGCAGGCATCGCGGTCGTATCAACCGGACACTGCCACCCTGAAGTGGTTTCCGCGATTCAGAGGCAGGCGGCCGAACTCATTCACATCTCCGGCACCGACTTCTACAACGAGCCCCTCACTGATCTCGCGCAGAAGCTTTCGGCCGTGGCGCCCATGCCCGGTCCGCACAAGTTCTTCTATGGCAACTCCGGCGCCGAAGCTGTCGAGTGCGCCCTCAAGGTCGCGCGCTATCACACGGGACGTCAGCATATTATTGCGTTTCTCGGCGCATTCCACGGCCGCACTATGGGCGCTCTCTCTCTGACCGCATCGAAGCCGCAGCAGAAGCGCCGCTTTGGTCCCATGGTGCCTGGCGTGACGCACATTCCTTATCCGAATGTCTACAGAGCGTGCAAAGGGGATGCGCAAGAGCAGGAAGCCTACAGCCTGGGTTGTGCGCGTTATCTCGAAGAGAGAATCTTCAAGACCATCGTGCCGCCCGAAGAAGTTGCAGCCATCTTCGTCGAGCCTATCCAGGGCGAAGGCGGTTATGTCGTCGCTCCCACGAATTTCTTGCGCGAGCTGCGGGCCATCTGCGACAAGTACGGCATCCTGCTGGTGGCCGATGAGGTGCAGAGCGGTGCGGGACGCACCGGAAAGTGGTGGGCCATCCAACACTCCGGCGTGGAGCCAGACGTGGTCTGCATGGCCAAGGGCATTGCATCCGGTATGCCGCTTGGCGTGTGCATGACCAAGGCCAGCGTCATGAACTGGGTTCCCGGCTCGCATGCGTCGACCTTCGGCGGCAATCCCGTGTCGATTGCATCGGCGCTGGCGACCGTCGACATTCTCGAACGCGAAGCCATCGGCAACGCAGCCAAGGTCGGCGAGGCCATGATCACGCGGCTCAAGGGCTGGACCAAGTCGCATCCCATGGTGGGCGATGTGCGCGGCCGCGGAATGATGATCGGCATCGAGCTGGTGCTCGATAAGGCAACACGCGAGCCGGCATCGGCAGTACGGAATCGTGTGGAGGAGCTGGCCTTTGAGCGCGGCCTCATGGTTCTGGGGTGCGGCGAGAGTGCCATCCGCCTCTGCCCTCCGCTCATCGTGAGTGAAGACGAAGCTACGGTAGCTCTCGATCTTCTCGAAGACGCGCTGACACAGGCTGAGAACGAGCATGTCCGCGCGTCTGAACCGGCGCCTGCGGCAGTCGGGGCCGGCAACGGAGCCTAAGCCAGTGGCGCGTGCGGCCCGCTCAGACGAATGGGTGTGATCGTTGTCGCTGCCGCTCTCCCGGGCGAACAAAGACAATGACCCGTAGTGCGTTGGGTCGCTTCATTCCGAATCACATTGCTGGCGCAGGCGGTAGACAAGCTCGACCGCCTCGCCAAGCGGCGTGGCCGTGCATCCACAGTACCCGCACATCTGGTGACCGGGCTGGCAGGAGAAGACGCAGCCTTCTTTCATCTGCGGCGCAGCGGCTACACGCTCGTCGCGCGGCGCTGGTCTTCTGGGGACGCTCCGGGGGATATCGATCTGATCGCCTGGGATGGACGGATGCTGTGCTTCATCGAGGTGAAGACGCGCACCGCGCACGATGCCACTCCTGCTGAAGCTGCGGTCGATCGGCACAAGCGAGTCACTCTGCGCAGGCTGGCTCGGCGCTACGTGCGCCAGCTGCCGCAAGCGGCCATGCCGCCAGTGCGCTTCGATGTGGTCAGCGTGTACTTGGTGCCGGGGGCGCCGCCTGAGTGCACCCACTTTCAAGCGGCGTTCAGCTGGAACGAATTCGAGCGGCGGGACTAGGGGTCTCCCGCACAGATCAACTCTTGGCGTCCTCGAACTCTTCGTGCCACGCCATCTGGATGGCCTCGAGACGCGACTCGTTCGACTTGGCCGGATCGTCGGTGAAGCCCGCCAGCTCCGTGACAAAACGATGCAGATCGGTGAAGCGGACCGTCAGCGGATCGACTTCAGGGAATTTTTCCTGCAATTGAATGCCGATTTCTTCGGCGTCGGTCCAGAGAATCTCGCGAGGCATCGCAACTCCTTATTGACTATCGAGCATGGTAATCAATTCCTGATCGCCGTCGAGCAGGTAAAACGCGATGAAGGTCATGGGCGTGGTGTCGGAGGCGTTGCCGAAGTCGGCGATCACGCGCCCAGCGGGTTCATGGAACGCTGATCCGACGGGAAGCAATTGGTTCGGCTCGCCCTCGATCTCGTAGAACGCCGTGCCGCTGGCGATGTAACCCACTGCCGGGCATGGATGCAGATGGCGGCCCGTCTTTTGCCCCGGTCCAAGTGTGATTTGCCGGATATCAACGCGGATTACGTTGCGCTGTTCCAGCACAGCGTTCAGCAGTTGTTTGCGTTCGATGCCCATAGACGCGCTCGGACTACTTGTTCTCGGCCAGGGCCAGCGGCTTGCCCTCGGATGTGTAGTTGCGATTCCACTTGGGAATCTCGACGACATAGCTGCCCGGCTTGGTAATGATGGCCTGGCAACCGAGACGCGAATTCAATTGCTGATCGGCGGCCATGTCGAGCCGATCGAGCTCGTCGTCTTCAGCTTCACTGATGCCGTTGGCGCCGTCCTTCAGCCAGATGTGGCATGTCGTGCAGGCGCAGGAGCCGCCGCACGCGTGATCGAGAAAAATGCCGAAGTTCTCCGCCACATCGAGAAACGACATCGGCTTGCCGTGATGATCGTACGGCAGCGTGCCGAACTCAAACTCCACGACCTTGCCCTCGGGCTCGAAGGTGACGCGGACCAGCTTCTCAGGCGGAATGTTTTTAGTATTTGCTTCGCTCATAGTTCAAATTCCCTCTACGTTCATCTGCTCAGGGCTGCACGGACGCAAAGCGCCCTCAATTTCATTTGAATTCAGCGGGCGCCATGGGGTGCGGCGCCGTCACTGCATCATCGGACAGTTCTTCGCCTGCTGTACGCATCGTTTTGCCTCGAATCGCTGACGTCACGGCCGCATCCATCATCAGCTCGGCCAAACGCTGCGTCGATCGATCCAGCGCCAGGGTCGCGTCGCGGAGCGGCTGTACGTCCTCGCCCAGCTTGACTGATAACAGACGATCGCGCGCCGCACCAATCGCGGCCTGCTCTTCACCGGTCAGCTGCGTCCAGGCTGGATTCGCGCGGGACTGGTCCACCTTCGCCAAAATTGATTCGGCTTCATTGCGCGCTTCAATCAGCAACCGCTTCGCAAAATCGTCCTCAGCGTGATCGAACGAGTCAAGAATCATTGCCTCGACTTGCTCGTCCGTGAGCCCATACGTGGGCTTGACCTCAATCTGCGCCTGCTGCCCGCTCCGCTGCTCGCGCGACGAAACCTGCAGGATACCGTCAGCGTCGATCAGGAATTTGACCTCGATGCGCGGCATGCCGGCGGTCATCGGCGGAATGCCCTTCAGATCAAAACGTGCAAGAGACCGGCAATCGCTGGCCAGCTCGCGCTCGCCCTGCAGCACGTGGATAGCGACGTTGGTCTGCCCATCTACGCCGGTCGTGAAATGCTCCGTGGCCGATGCGGGAATCGTCGAATTGCGCGGAATAATGCGCGCCACCACACCGCCCAAGGCTTCAATGCCCAGCGAGAGCGGCGTCACATCCAGCAGCAGCATCTCTTCGGTGGTCGTCGACGCGCCGGCAAGAATATCGGCCTGTACCGCGGCGCCCAGGGCAACCACCTCGTCGGGGTTCAAATCCGTGTGCGGCTTTTTGCCGCGAGCCGAGAGTTTGAACATGTCATCCACAAGCTGGCGCACGGCAGGGATCCGAGTCGATCCGCCCACCAGCACAACCTCATCAATCTGTTCGGGAGTGACACCCGCATCGGTCATCGCCTGCTTGCATGGACCCACTGTGCGATGCAGTACCGGCTCGATCAATTGCTCAAAGACCTCGCGCGGAATGTCGCGTTGGTAGCGATCGCCGTTTGGCAACTCGACATTAAATTGGGCCAGCCCTTCTGTCGAAAGCAGAATCTTCGCGTCAATCGCCGCCTTCCGCAATCCCTGCACCGCGCCGGGCTGCCTGCGCAGGTCAACACCGTGCTCGGCATGAATCTCGTCGAGCGCAATGGCCAGCAGCAGGTTGTCGATATCGTCTCCGCCCAGGTGCGTATCGCCGTTGGTCGACTGCACCTCGAAGATGCCGTCGCGCAACTTCAAGATGGAGATATCAAAGGTTCCGCCGCCCAGGTCATACACCGCGATGGTCCCTTCGTTGGCTCGATCGAGCCCATAGGCCAGCGCCGCGGCGGTCGGCTCATTCACCAGGCGCAGCACTTCAAGCCCGGCCATGCGCCCCGCGTCTTTGGTCGCTTGCCGCTGCGCGTCGTTAAAATAAGCAGGCACCGTGATCACGGCCTGGGTAACCGGCTCGTTGAAGAACCGTTCCGCATTGCGCTTGAGTTGGCGCAGAATGTAAGCCGAAATCTCCGGCGGCGTAAAGCGCATCTCGCCCAGCTGAATGCGAGGCACTTCGCCTTCTTCCACATCGTCGGCAAGACGGAAAGGGAAGAGTTTCAACTCCTTTTGCACCTCGCTCAGGCCGCGGCCCATCAGGCGCTTCACGGAGTAAATCACGCGCTCCGGCGTTTCAATCAGAATGCGGCGCGCGCTATTGCCCACCGTCACCGTGGGGCGTCCGCCTTCCGCAGGAATGGGATCGAGCGCAACCACCGACGGCACCAGGTTAGAGCCATCGACGCCGGGAATGACCACCGGCTTGTCGCCCTGCATATAGGCGACCAGAGAGTTGGTGGTGCCGAGATCGATGCCGACTACGCGTCCTTCCGCCATGCTTCGTTATGCTCCCAGAGTTTCCGTGACTTCACGGACTAGATTGTTCAAATAGCGCCGGCGGTCGAGCAGGGCAATCATCTTCTTCTGCGCGGCGTCGCGTGCTGTCGCGTCGCCATCATCCCAGGCTTTCCCCTGTCCGCGCAGCTCGGTGTCGACCTCGTCCAGAAGGCCATCATATTTCTTCTTCGCGGCGACCAGGTTCTGCTTCAACGCTGGATCGTCGTCTCCTATCTTCTGATTCGCCCGCATCTCTTCAAGCTGCATGTTCAGGTCGAAGACTTCTTCAAGCAAGTCGGCGGGAACGCGGGATGGGTCGATGCGACCCTTGCCGCTATGCTCTTCACCGATCTCGGCGCCATGCAGTTTCAGCAGGTACTCCGTGCGGCGCACCGGATCGCGCAGCGTGCGGTAAGCATCGTTCAGCAGCGCCGTGTCGGCAAGGCTCCATTCCTTCTCGTTGTTGCCGGCGCGGGCAAAGCGGTCGGGATGCAGCTTGCGGCTCAGCTTGTGAAACTCGTGCTCCAGCATGCCGAGATCGAGGTCCAGGCGCGGCACCAATCCAAAGACTGAAAAATAATTGCCGCCCGGAGGCGGCTGAATCTTGCTGCAATGAGGGCAGAAGAGCGTGGACTCGTTGCGCGCCACGGAACACGACCAGCAGGCAACGGGAACAGCGGACTCGATAACTTTCAACATGGGTGGGCTCCCGTCGCCGTCATTTCAAGGAGAGATGAAGAAACCCCTGAAGCGCTCTACGACGAAAAAGACGAACCACAGCCGCAGGAGCGCGTGGAGTTTGGATTGACGAAGTTGAATCCCTGACGCATCAGCGTCTCTTCGTAATCAAGCGTCATGCCGTGCAGGTAGAGAAATGACTTGGGATCGACGAACACGCGCACCCCATCGAAATCGTAGACCCGATCGCGCTCGCGCGGATGCGTGTCGAACTTGATGGCATACGAAAGTCCCGAGCAGCCGCCGCCCGTCACACCCAGCCGCAAGCCGCCCTCAGTGGGCGAGATGCCTTCTTTGGCCATCGCCGACCGAATGCGCACAATCGCCTTGGGCGTGAGGTTCAGCCCCTGGCTCGGTGCCGCCTGCGACCCCTGCGGCGGGGCCGGCAGCGGCTGTGCCGCCGACATGCCTTCCGCAGGCTTCGATCCGATGCTCACTACGTTCGACATGCTCTCTCTTTCCCGTCTCAACCTCGGGCGTTCCAACAGGTCCTTCACTTCAGCCGCTTCAACGGCCTTCACGCAAGACGGGCGCGGGTTGCGCCTTACTTCGCTTCGACCGCGGCCGGCGAAGTCTCGGCAACGCCGTTCTTCTTCTTCCAGTCGCCGATCGCAGCGCGAATTGCATCTTCAGCCAGCACCGAGCAGTGAATCTTCACCGGGGGAAGCGAAAGCTCCTTCACGATGTCGGTGTTCTTGATCTCGAGCGCATCGCTTACCGTGCGGCCCTTGATCCATTCGGTCGCGAGCGACGAGCTTGCGATCGCCGAGCCGCAGCCAAAGGTCTTGAACTTGGCTTCCTCGATCACCTGGGTCTCGGGGTTTACGCGGATCTGCAAACGCATCACATCGCCGCACTCCGGAGCGCCCACCAAACCTGTGCCGACTTCGGCCGCGCTCTTGTCCAGCGTGCCCACGTTCCGCGGATTGTTGTAGTGGTCCACTACCTTGTCGCTGTATGCCATTGGTCCATCTCTCCTACGCGGGGAAGCCGCGTTTAACTCTGTTTAGATTCGGCAGGACAGCCTGTCGATGCTTCTCCAGAGGCCAAAGCTCCTGAAGATATGGAGGCCATCTTTCGATACGACTAAAAGCCCGTTACAAACCAACTTGCACCTGTTACAGAAACCTGATTGCACCGACCGATCCTCTGCTGCTGTGGCGGCCGTTGCCATCGCAGGGTTTAGTGCGCCTGCCACTCAATCTTGGTCAGGTCGATGCCTTCTTTCACCATTTCATACAGAGGCGAAAGCTCACGCAGTTTCTTCACGATATCAATCACCTTTGCGGCCACGTAGTCCACTTCGGCCTGGGTGTTGAAGCGTCCCAATCCAAAGCGGATCGAAGAGTGCGCCACATCGTCGCCAAGCCCAAGGGCCTTCAGCACGTAGCTCGGCTCCAGTGTCGCCGACGTGCAGGCCGATCCACTCGAAACCGCGACATCGTTAATGCCCATCAGCAGCGACTCGCCCTCAACATACACAAAACTCACGTTCAGATTGCCGGGCAGGCGATGCTCCCACGATCCGTTCACGTGGATGTAGTCCAGCTCTGATTCAAGCTTCGCCTTCAGCCGATCGCGCAGGCCGCGCAGGTAGGCTGCTTCGTTGTCCATCTCCAGCATCGCGATTTCGCAGGCTTTGCCGAGTCCAACGATACCGGGAACATTCAGCGTTCCAGAGCGCATGCCGCGTTCGTGGCCGCCCCCATCGATCTGGGCTGCAATCTGCACGCGCGGATTGCGCCGGCGCACATACAGAGCACCTACGCCCTTGGGGCCATACACCTTGTGAGCCGAAATCGACGCCACATCGACGTTATCGGCGATCACGTTGAACGGTGCCTTGCCCACAATCTGAACCGCATCGGTATGGAAGATCACGCCCTTCTCATGACAGATCTTGCCAATCTCGCGGATGGGCTGCAGCACGCCAATCTCGTTGTTGGCCGCCATGATCGTCACAAGAATCGTCTTGTCGTCGATAGCGCGCTTCAAGTCCTCAAGGTCGATCAGCCCATCGGCCTTTACCGGCAGATAGGTGACGCGGTAGCCATACTTCTCCAGGCGCTTGCACGTATCCAGAACCGCCTTGTGCTCGGTCACCTGCGTGATGATGTGATTGCCGCGCTCGCGGTACATCTCCGCGATGCCCTTGATGGCCAGGTTGTCGCTCTCTGTCGCACCCGAGGTAAAGATGATTTCTTTCGCCGAAGCCCCGATCAGTTTGGCGATCTGCTCGCGCGCGGCCTCCACTGCCTGCTCCGCTTCCCAGCCGAACGAGTGGTTGCGGCTCGCCGCATTGCCGAACTTCGCGGTGAAAAAGGGCATCATCGCTTCCAGCACCCGCGGATCCAGCGGGCTGGTGGCATGATTGTCCATGTAAATCGGGAGAGTAACTCCGGCCGGCACGTCGACTTGGCTGACAACTGTGCTCATCGTATTTCCATCCTTCAATTCTGGTTACCGGCGCAACGGCGCAGGTGGGGAAGATCGCTCTACAGGGTTAGCGTGACCAGCGCACGTGCAGGAGCCGCGTGAACCGGTTGCTCATGCTCGGCGAGGTCTTGAATACTGATGCTTTTCAGAACGCCGGCGATGGTGTCATTCACACGCGCCAATGGTTCTTTGATCGTGCAACTCGGCGTCAGGTCGCAAGCTTTCGCGCCTTTGGTGCACGAGGTAATAAAAAACGGGCCGTCAATCGCCAGAATGACTTCATATGCCGAGATCGATCGTGCCTCTCGCGCAAGAGCATATCCGCCGTTCATGCCCGCGTGCGACTTCAACAGACCCGCCTTCGTCAACTGCTGCAAAATTTTGGCCAGCAGCTGTGCCGGAATTCCGTACGCATCGGCGATGTCCTTGGCGCTCAGAGCAATTGCCTCTTGAAGAGCCTCGGCAGCCTTCGCCTTCCGCGCCGCTGCATCCGCCTGCTCGGCGAGGAACTTCAACGCCATCAATCCGTAATCGGCCTTCTTTGTCAGCTTGAGCATGGAATATCCGACTTCTTCGGTCCGTATTTAGTATACGGCTCATTTGGTCCGCTATTCAAGGCCACTCCATGTAAAAGGATCTGCGTGAAGATTCAACTGATAGGCCATTTTGGCGCTTGAATTTAAGACAAAGGCCGCTACAATCGGCGGGAAGAGCATCCTAATCCATTTGAACCGATCGCGATGGCAACGGCCTGCAAACATCCCAGGGTACGCATCGTCTCTCGGCACGAAGACACGGAGTTCGTCGAGTGCCTGGAATGTGGCGAAGTCTTTGATTCAGAAGAATTTAACGACATGGTAATCGAAGAAGAAGCCGACGTAGCAACAGCCGACAAAGTAGAAGAAGCGGGCGACGAATAGCTCAGCGCTCGCGCTTTTCTCCATAGCTCTCAAGTCCCTGCTCTCCAGATAAGTCCTTGGGATCTGGTCGCCTGTTCGCTTGCGAACAGCGCTTGACCGGCTGCGGACGACCGCACTTGGCATTGGCCCATCGAGACTGGAATTAAACCTCTATTTATCTTAAGCTTGCGTTGCTCGCGCTCAGCGCGGACCGGTGGGAATCATGTCTCGATAGCGATCCCAGTGACGGGCCAACTCGCGCACAACAGGACTGCCGACAACAAACGCGTTCTCGATCGATTCGTCGTACGCGGCGTAGTTGCCCGTCGCCTCGCTCTTCAATAGATCCGCTGCGGTGCGACCCGGCGGTGGCGCGGTAAAGTCACTTGCCGTGCGCAGATCGAGGACACGCGCGCGGTCGACCCGCCCGGCAGCTGCCAATTGGGTCAGCGCTTGAAGATAAGCTGTGTCCTCTTCGGCACTGGTCGCCAGCTGGCCCTGGCCATCGGTCCAATACGTCACCCAGCGTTCAGCCCAGGCCGTCATCCGTGTACCGATCCAGAATCGGTCAGCCGTAACCGTGTCCCCGACCAGCACGAAAGGCGGACGCTGCGCATTGGGTTCGCTCGCATGGGCGCCGCGCGCTGCCTGCAGCTTGGCGTCGTCGGCGAGAGCAGTGTTGCGGGTTAATTGATAGGCCCAGGCCACGAGCGCTGGATTCAGGTCATACTTCAGCGTGCCGTTGTCGCTGACCGCCGGCGGGGTCGGAGGCTCAAACGGCGTGGACCGGTCGTAGGCGACGATGCCTGTCGGCCAATCCGACGGTGCCTCCCGCGCATCGATCTCGTAGGCCAGATCGCCATCCATCACATGCTGTGCCCACGCCGCCGAGCCGATCGAAGCTACGGCGGGATCGACGCCGCCAATGCCGGCCAGGATCCAGTACGCATGGCGGAAGTCGAAACGCGGGTCGAGGCCAAGAGCCATGAGGGTCGCGGCCGTGGTCGATTTGCCCACGCCGCTCAGCACGGCGAGCACATGGTCTTGCGCGTTCCAATACAGCACGTGACCACCCGCCGGAAAAGCGAAGGTCTGGCGCAGCGGATAACGCGCAACCCCGTTCTGCAACTCGCCCGGCATATCGCCGATGTCGTTGCCGACCTCGAATGTCGCGACAACCACCACGCGCACTTCGAGGGGCGCTGGAGCGGCAGCGGCATTGTGAAGTGCAAAGAGCATTGCGCCGAGTACGAGGGCACGGCGGAAGAGCATGGGCAAGTCTCCGCAGAAAGGGTTGGCTTGAGTATAACGAGGAATTATTTGGCTGGATGCGCGGCCGGCTTGTGCCCGACAACCCACGCGTAGTGCAGGCCCGAGACGATGGTGAAGATAATCGTTGCCCAAAGCGCAAATGACCGCAGGGCCACGACCCACGGAGCTTGCGTCAGCTGATGCAGGATCACGACGGCGACCGCAAGAACTTGCGCCAGCGTGTTCATCTTGCCGAAAATGCTCGGCTGAAAATCGCGGCGACCCGCTGCCGCATAGAGGATTGCCGACACAAGCAGGATGCCGACGTCTCGCCCGAACACCAGGACGGTGACGCGCAAAGGCATCAATCCTTGATGCATCAGAACAAGAAAGAGCGTGCTGAGCAGAAGCTTGTCGGCTACCGGGTCAAGATATTGGCCCAGCACCGTGCGTTGCTCGAGCGCCCGTGCCAACAGCCCGTCGAGCGCATCGCTCAGTCCGGCAATCACAAACAGAATGAAGCCGACTTTGAATCGGTTTTCGAGGATAGCCGCGACCAGAAAGGGAGCGAGACAAATCCGCAGGAGCGTCAGAAGGTTGGGAGCGGCGCGAAGGGGGTTCAGGTGTGGATTTGGATCGTCGTTCATGGTGCGTAGAGGCGGCTCGTGGCGGCTCTCTTTTCTTGTCAACCGATGGTACAGCAAGGCCAGAACACTGGCGAGGACCCACTACGACCGTGGCGAAGGAGACTGCTCGGCTCCAGTCATGAGACCCCTCGGTGTACGGACTCCGATAAGATCGGCGATCGCAACCCATTTTCCCCGCTGGGCCAGGAAGAAGCGATACCAGGATTGCGCGCCAAGCCGTGGAGTAAATCGCACCGCCTGCAGCAAACCGGGGCAAACGCCCGTTCCAATCAGCAGCGACCACAGAACAAACACAATCCTTCGCGTGATCGGAAGAAAGTCCCAGATGCCAATCACTTCGTTGTACGCAAAGTCCACGAATGGTTCCGGGTCCTTGATCGGCGCGATGCCACCGTAGTGACGAGCCTCTTCGCGTTGCGCCTGGTAGTGATCGACCACAGCATTGGGGTCGTAAGCGATCTTCCATCCGGCTCGCTTCACCGCCAGTGTCAGGCTGGTGTCCTCGTTCGGCTGGGCGCCTCGTCCGCGGAGTCGCGTGTCGCACCGCGCCTTCTCAAGAGCAGCTGTACGAAAGCTCATGTTCGCGCCCTTCAATAAATCAACTGCGCGAATGCTTCCAAAACCCCGATGATGATTGCCAACCGCCCGGCCCCACCACTGCAATTTGCCCACCGTGTCGGCCTTGCCCTCGTCGAACGATGTGCCGTCAAAGCAGCGATCCCGGCCGCCAAGTCCTCCCAGCAGCGGGTCAGCCTGAAAGTCTTCGAGAATCACTTTGAGCCAATGGGCCTGCGGGGCTGTGTCGTCATCAATCATCGCCAGTACATCGGTCGTGCACGCCTCGATGGCAACGTTGTGGGCATACACCGTGCCCGGCACTTCCACAAGGAGAATGCGCAACGGGAGAGCGCTACGATCGAAGCCGGCCAGAACATTCTGGGTCTCGGTATCCTCGCGCCGCACAGTCACGATTACCTCATCCGGCGGTCGGTCCTGCCCGCGAAGCGCATCCAGGCAGCGAAGAAGGTCCAGCGATCTGCGATACGTCGGGATCAGGACGCCGATGGTTTCCGGGCGAGCGCTGGATCCGACCGCGCGATCGATTGTGCGGGCCGCTGCGTTCATAAAAGCTCTCGATAGACAGCGGCAATGCGTTCCGCCATCAGTTGTGAACGGAAATTCGTCTCGGCATAGGTCGTGCATTCTGAACTGTTTGGCAAACGAAGGCTTCCGAGCAGCGCCTGGATCAGACCATCCGCAAGATCGTCCGCGCGTGGAGAGGCGAAAAGAAGATCGGGAGAGAGTCCTTCGACAACTTCGGGAAGCCCGCCGACGCGCGTCACCATCACAGGAACGCCGGCCGCCAGGCTCTCCGCAGCAACCAGGCCGAATCCCTCGAGTGCTGCCGTGGGCACCACGTGAATGTCAGCCGCTCGGTAAAGAAAGGGGAGATCATCTTCGGCTACATAGCCTAGAAAACGAACGTGGTCGGTGAGCCCTAACTCCGTGACCTTCAGTTCCAGTTCCTGTTTCAGCAAGCCGCGCCCCGCAATGCACAGCAGTACGTCGGGCACACGCGCAACCACTTGCTTCAACGCGGTGATCAGTTCCAGCAATCCCATCCGCCGCACCAGGCGACGCACCGACAGCAGGATCGGCCTGTCTTGCGGCAACCCCAGCCTCGCGCGAGCCGCCGCCTGCGTCGCTCCAATATTGAAGCGTTCGATGTCGGCACTGCCTGGCACAACGCGAATTTTGTCGGCAGGGATGCCGTAGCGCTCCGTGGCTAACTGGGCAAACGCTTTCGACAGCACGATGACGCGCGCAGACCGCAGATAGAGACTCTTCTCCACCATCCCGCGCGCAGAGGCAGCCAGAAATCCGGCACCGTCCTGTGCGGACTCAGCGCCCCACGGTCCATGAAAATGCGTGACCAATCGAGCCGAAGAGATCTTATCGTAGGCGGGCAGCGCGTAGAGCGCGAAATGAGAGGCGATGATGTCAGGATGATCTTCGCGGACAATCCGCGCTAACTTGCGCCGCGCACCGCGAAAGCGCGCGAACTTAGGCGCACTTACAGGGGCGAAGCTGACGAACTTACCCTCGGTTAGCTCGCCGACATCATCCGGCTCCGCGACGGTGCCAAGCACCCTGAAACCCGCGCCGGGAAGAAACTTGTGCAGTTCGGCGATAACACGGCCTTCTCCCCCGCCGCCGTACTGAATGCCAATCTGCAGGGCGAGCGGCAGAGCAGACTTCAGCTTTGAGGTTTCGTTTTCGAGAACGTTTATGGTTTGCGGCATGCAGACGATAATCCCGTTTACCTTGCGCAGAGTTCAGAGTAGATATGGCTGATCTTGGCTGCCGTTGATTCAATGCGAAACGATTCCTGGACCCTTTGACGGCCGGCGGCACCGAGCCTCGCGCGCAGATCCGCATCAATAAACAGCGAGCGCATGGCTTCGGCAAGCGCTTCTGGATCGCTCATGGGAACAAGAAGTCCTGAGACGCCGTCCACGACGATCTCGGTTGCTCCGCCTCCGCGGCTGGCGATCACGGGCTTACCCGCCGCCATTCCCTCGATGATTACCTGGCCGAACGGTTCCGGGATGGTGGAGGCATGGACGACAATGTCGAGCTCCGCGATGCCGCGCTGAACGTCGCGCACAAATCCGCAAAACTCCACGCACTGAGTCAATCCAAACTCGGTGCACAGAGCGTGCAATTGACCTTCATAAGCCTCTTCGCCAAAGAGGGGCGACCCGATGATACGAAATCGTGCGCCGGGAAACTCATCGTGGATGCGATGGATGGCGCGCAGAAAGATATCCTGGCCTTTCCACGGAGCGATGCGGCCGACCAACCCCACCACGAGCTCGGGTCCTCCGACAGTCTGCTCTTCGTGGAGTTCTGCGAAATCGAAGCCATCATGAACCACGGTCGCTGGATAATGCTTGGCCTTGCGCCGGTTGCTGTGGGGCAGGCAGAGGGCTTCAAGAGTGGCGCGTGAATTCGCAATGATCGCATGAGGAATCAGACGCGCAAGGCGGCGAAATGCTTGGACCGTTTTGGATGGAAGATAGTCTTCAGCAATACGATCGCGCACGTGCCAAACGACGCGTTTGCCGGCGAGGCGGGCTGCGATCCCTCCAAGAATATCGGCCTTCAGGGAGTTTGTATGCACGACATCAATGTCGAGGCTGGCGATCATCCGGCTCAGTCGCACAATGAAAAACGGAAGAGAAAAGAGCCGCCGAAGATTCCCGAAGCCCATCGCGCCCATCGTATCTTTGCGCGCATGCAGAACGTTGTCCGAGAGCGGGAAGATGTGTACCTCGGTGTCCGGTCGAAGGGATTCCGCGATCGGACCATCCTCAAAAAACAGAAGTTGATGCGAAACCAGCGACTTGTCGAGATGGCGAATCAAGAGACGCAAAGCCAACTCACCGCCCCCCGAACGGGCGGTATGATTCACGAATAAAACTCGAGTCGGTCCCACGCGCTCCACCTCATTCAAATTCTTGGGCTTATAACTCGCACCTACTCCTGGGATCGCTCCCTGAGTATCTCGCCTCTTAAAGGCTTGATGCGGTTGATCCTGTTCGCGATGCGCAGAGAAGGGAAAATGGTTCGCCTGGAGTCCCGGTGAAACAGAAGCAAGTTGCTTACTCGCTAAGCGATTATCGCCTGTTTTGAGTTAGTCGGTACGCATCCGGATCAAGGCTTAGTTGCTTTAGATGTGAGCTTGGCGCCAAGGGTTGGCTCAATTCAGCGCCGATATATGCGTATGCTATCATGACCTCGTGTTTGTATTCGTCCCCATCAAAAAGAGTTCAAAAGCAGTCCATCGAGAAATTCTCCGCACTTTAAATTCCCCTGACGGTTGTCGCCCCTCAATCCATCGTCTAAACAGGCAAGTCCAAGCCTGAGGCCCTATCCCCGCGGTTCCGTTTTCACTGCTGCGCTTTAGTTGCCACGCGAATGACTCGTCTAAAAACCGAGATAGCCTGCTCACACGCTCTTGTTCTGAATTGTGCTCGCTAGCCGGCGTGTCGGTTGCAGTTCCGTCCGAGCGCTCGTTATTTGTGTCGGCCCGACTGCGCATCAAAGCAACTAAGGATTGCTTCTGTTCGAGTTGTCTGCGACTTGGCGCAGCACGCGTCCGTAGCTACTGCGCGCAAAGCAAACCGACCCTCTGCATTTGTCAACGTCTGATTCCGGCGCTTGACTGGGCCATGCCAGAGAACCAAAGGAGAACGCTGGAGTGTTTCGAGAGCTCATACTGCGAGCGAAGACGAGTGTCCTCCTTCGCAATGCAGGCTGGCTGTTTGCCGGCCAGGGACTCTCGTTCGTCGTCCAAGCCGTCTCGTTCATCGTGTTGGCAAGATTGTTGCGCAGCTCGGAGTACGGAGTGCTCGCGGGTGCGGTTGCACTTGTCACCATCGTGAGCCAGTACGGGTCGCTCGGCGCTGGGCAGCTCTACATGCGCTACGTGAGCGCAGACCGCACCCAAGCCCATCGCTATTGGGGCAACGCTCTTCTCTCGGTCTTCACCATCGGAGGCATCCTCGTTGCGCTGCTTTGGCTTGTCGGTCCCTGGCTGATTCGCCGCGACAGTTTGTACGTGCTCATTCTTCTGGCCATCAGCGAATGCGTCTTTGTCCAAACCACGGTCGCGGCCAGCATGGTATTTCAGACATTCGAGAAAATGAAGGTAAGCGCAACGCTGACGCTGCTGACAAGCGTGTTGCGCCTCGTGTTCTCGCTTGCCATGCTGTTTGCCTTCGGACATGCCTACGCATGGCAGTGGGCCATGGCCTCGCTGATCATTTCCGTCCTTGTCGCCATCGCAGCCGTGGGTGCCGTAACCCGCAGTTATGGACTGCCGTCGTTCTCACCGGCTCTCTTGATGAAGCGCTCAGGCGAAGGGTTTGTCTTCGCCATTTCAGGATCGACCACCTCGGTCTACAACGATCTCGACAAAGTCATCTTGTCGCACTATGGAATGCTCGAGGCCAACGGCATTTATTCGATGGCCTACCGCGTTCTCAACATCGGAACCATGCCAGTTATGTCGCTGGTGGGCGCTGCGTTTCCGCGCTTCTTCCAGGCGGGAATCAATGGAGCAGGCGCCGTTCTGCCCATGGCGCGCACTTTGCTGAAGCGAACCCTGGTGCCGGGCGTGATCGCAGTGCTCGGCATGTTCGTCTTCGCGCCCATTCTGCCGCATCTCGTGGGCAACTCGTACCAGGAGGCCGCGAGCGCACTGCGCTGGCTCTGCCTGATTCCGATCTTCCGGTGTTTCAATCTCAGCGCCGGAGATGCTCTTTCCGGTGCGGGCGATCAGAAATTCCGTCTTATCTGTCAAGCCACGGCGGCCATCGGGAATGGGTTGCTCAACCTCTACCTGATCCCGCGCTATTCCTGGCATGGAGCAGCATGGGCGTCGTTGCTGACCGACGGTGCGTTGGGAGCCATGAACTGGATTGCGCTACTTTACCTCGCGCGTCGGCCACGACAGACCAACCACCCCATCGTTCCAGAAGTTATCGCAGATCAATTCGTTGAAGGCACCAGCGCGAGTCAACCGTGAACGATCACATGGAGGTGAAGAGCGTGGCTATCGATAAAACAACCGGCGACCATCAGCGCCTTCGCGTCTTTGTGCACCTCGCGCGAGCATTCGGCCGCACCGCATGGAAACAGCGCTGGGAAAAGGGAGAAATCGTCGGCATCAATCACGACGACCCTTATGGCTATCGGCAGGCTGAGCAAATGGGTTGCATCGTCGAGCAATCGGAAGACATTCCTGAAGGGCCGATCAAGCGCCTTCTGCGCCTCGGCGTTCGCGTTCTTCTCGGGTTCGATTTCGTGCATGCGTGGAGCAATCGAAAGGGAATTCTCGCGGCAGATGTCGTCTGGACCCATACGGAATCGCAGGCGCTCGCAGTGCTCATGCTCATGCGCCTTTACAACTCACCGGGACACCGGCCCGCGGTGATTGCGCAGACCATCTGGGTCATGGACTTGTGGGAGACCTATTCCGCGCTTCGTCGATCAATTTATTGCGGCCTCCTTCGCCACGCTGACACGTTGACGTTTCATTCGTTGTCGGCTACAGACAAGGCAAAGAAGCTGTTTCCCGCGACGCCAATTGAATTGGTTAAGTACGGCATTCGCGCCGATCAGCCACTCGAGACGATCGAGCGTCCGACGCATCTGCCCATCCATATTCTCAGCATGGGGACGGATCGCCATCGCGACTGGCCAACACTGATCCAGGCGGTGCAGAATCACGCGCGCTATGAAGCCAAGGTTGCCACACGGGCGAAGATTGATGACCTCCTCGCACTGGCCAAGAACGTCGCACGAGTGCGGGCCACGAACAACGATCAGTTGATGGAACTGATGCAATGGGCCGACCTCGTCGTCGTACCTCTCGTCGACAATCTCCACGCATCCGGAATCACCGTCATTGAAGAGGCTGTCCTCTGCGGAATTCCAGTCATCGCAACAGATGCTGGAGGACTCCGCAGCTACTTCAGTGCCGATGAAATCACCTACGTGCCAGTAAACGATTCTCAGGCGCTCCGCTTCGCCATTGACCATCTCATGGCCGACGATGACCTGCGGCAGGGCAAAGCAAGGCGCGCTCTTGAGCGAATGAAATGCGGAGATCTGAACTCGCGCAGTTTTGTTGCGCGTCATGTCGAAATCTCCAACAGCATCCTTCAGTCCCGAGAAGCTGAGCATTCTTCTGAAAGGCTGGCAGTTCTTACAGGACGATGAAAGGCAAAGACCAAACAGTGCCCTCTTCAGCCGCAGCGACGTTGCGCCGCAGACGAATCATCTTTCGATGCGTGGGCCTCGTCGTGCTGACTGCGTGCGGATGCGCCCTGCTGACCAATGCCTCATTGCGGGGAGATGCACTCGCGAAGAGAAGCGGCGATCCGTCTCTGGCGGACACGGCTGGATCGTCGAGCGCTCTTCATGACGAGCAGGCGTCTTCCGCCGCCGCTTTCGTTGATTCCATCGGAGTGCAGACGCATATCAACTACACCGACACCCCGTATGCGAACTGGCAACAGGTCTTGGCTGAGATCAATCGCCTCGGCGTGCGCCATATTCGCGACGCGCTACCCTTGACGCCCACGTTCGTCAAGAATCATCAGCAATTGGCCGCAGCTGGCATTCGCTGCACCTGCGGATTCTCCATCAATAAGGGCAATGCGCCGACACCGGAGGCTATCGTTCAAGCTGCACGAGCAGCGTCGGATGTCGAGGCGCTTGAAGCACCCAACGAATGTGACGCCGGCACGAATTGCGGCGGTGGAAGCGACGCCGGCGTCACGCACGTGATGGCTGTGCTCCCGCAGCTTGCGCAGGCAGCGCGTACGTTGCAGGTCCCGGCGATCGGTCCCTCCTTCACAAGGCAAGAAGCGTACGCAGCGAGCGGACCGATAACGCCATGGATGACCTACGGCAATCTTCATGTCTACTTTGGCGGACGAAATCCTGGCTCCGAGGGCTGGGGGGCAGGGGACGAGCAGGGGCATCGCTACGGCAGTTTCGATTGGTGGCTCGATCAATCGAAGCGGAATGCGCCGAGCCTTCCGGAGTTGATTACAGAGACCGGATACGAAGCGTTTGATACACCGACTCGCCCCGGAACGATCCCCGTTCAATTGGAAGGGACGTATCTTGTGCGCACTCTGCTGCTCGCATGGAATCACGGCGTGCAGCGCACATTTATTTACGAGATGCTCGACGAATTTCCCGACAGCGGCTATGGCCTGTTGCGCCACGACCTAAGCGAGAAGCCGGCGTATCTCGCTATCAAAAATCTC
>DATAVC010000067.1:0-13870 GCA_036267935.1 Occallatibacter sp.
ATTCGCGCCCATCGACGAGAGCGCTACCACCCGCGAGGGCACTGCCTGGATCAGCGCCTCGACATAGTTCGCAATCACGCCCTTTGCCTCTCTGTAATCAGGCGAGGGTGTCCATACAGCCGGCAACATCACAAACGCGCCCTCAACACCTTTGAGCGCCGCCGCTATGGCTGTCGAACTGTTCCAGTCTCCCTCGACCAACTCCACGCCTTGGGCTGCCCAGTTCGCTGCTTTCTCGCGATTGCGCACAAGTGCCCGCACCTTTTTGCCTTGCTTCAGCAGATGCCGCGCGGTGGCGCCCCCAACCTTTCCAGTAATTCCCATGACTAGATACATGCTCGTTTTCTCCTTGTTAAGAACGAAGGTGATGCTCTGATGCGAACGCCAGAGCTGGTGAGTTGCGCAGCCAGCACTCCGCTAGTCCCGTGGGTTTCCACAGTTATCTGTCGCATGAATCGTTACGCCTTTACACAGCCGATCGGATCGCCTCGATGAGAGAGCGGGTTGGTCTTTGCGGAGGCCTTGCTATGTGGTCGTCACTGTCACGGCCTGACGCACATACCGGCTGCTTTCCAGTTCCTTCACCATGAAGGCCGCAAGATCGACGCGCGCAATCTTGTGCGCCTTCTCGCCGCCCTCCGTGCTCAGTACTCTGGCAACGCCGGTCTTCTCGCCGTCGGTCAACATCGGCGGCCGCACGAGCGTCCAGTCCAGGTTGCTGCCTTCGATCTCGGCCTCCATGCCCGCCTTGTCTACCAGCAGACCCCGCAGAAACGTCCGCATGAGCAGGTGCTCGTTGAAAAAGCCGGCGTTCTTGACGCTCTCGCCCGCACCGACCACCGAAATCTTCAGCAATCGCCGCACGCCATTGCGCCGCATCGCGTCCACAATATTGTGTGCCGCGCTCGTTTCCATCGTCGTCACTTTCCACGGCGTCTTGCCGCCCAGCGCGTCGATCACCGCATCATGGCCGGCAACCGCAACGTCGACCGCGGCCGTGTCCAGCACGTCGCCCGCAATAACTCTGACGTTCTCCTTCTTGTACTGCGCGGCACCGCGCACGAAAGCCGTCACCTTATGTCCGGCCGCCAGCGCCTCATTTACCAGCGCTTCTCCGCTCCTGCCCGCTGCTCCAATCACTAGAACTTTCATCGGATCCTCCTCCTGCCTCGTATTTGGGCGCTCATCCAAATGAGCGATCTGACTATTAGAGGCATTGACTAACCATTGGTTTCAAATTAATCGATGGTGTTCGACCGATGGTTATAAATTAACAATCGGTCGCATAGATCGACAAAAGGAACTAAGCTATTGAAGTGACATCCACATCGCCAAGTCGACGGGTAGAGCGCAAGGAGAGGTTGCGGGGAGAAATCCTTGCGGCTGCAGGTAAAATGTTCGCCGATCGCGGCTACGAAGCCGTGACGCTTCGCGAGATCGCTAAAGAGATCGGCTATACGCACGCCGTGATCTATCAGCATTTCCCCGACAAAGCGCATATTCTTGCCGAACTGAGCCGCGAGACGATCGGGCTGATGGTTCAGAACTTCGACGCGATTGCCGCTCAACATCTTTCACCGAAAGAGCGTCTTTTTGCGACTTCACGCGGCTTGATTCAATTCTGTATTGCCCATCCACAGCAGTTCCGCAACGTCTTCTTCGGGCCTGAGAACCGATACGGCATCCGTGCTGGACAATACATCGACGACCTTGGCGCGCCGTTGTTCGAACGTTTCGTGCAGCTCTTTTTCGATGTTGCCAAGGCTGAGGGATTGCCAAATAAGAACGACATAGTGGTAGCTCACACCTGGTGGTTTACGATTTTTGGCCTCGCCACACTCTTTGTTATCCAAGGGGTTGTGCCTGGTTTGTCTGACCAGACTCTCTTGGTCGAGCAAACGATCGCAACGCTTTGGGCGGGCGTCCAGGCTGTTCCGCGATTACGGAAGAGCCCAATCACTAAGCGATCCGGCCGATCCCGTGCCTCGAAGCAATAACGGCTTCTATCTATTTAGGTGTCGTAGAAGGTATGCCTTTGAAGTACCAGGACACGCCACGTGTCCAAGGCCGAATAGGTGACTCTACGGCCATGTGGCTCAAGCGCCGGTCGTGATGAATGCCCGCCAAAGTGTTCGACGAGGACGATCTAGGTGCGCTCATAGGTCTCGAAGGCACTAAGCTTGTTCAAACTGACAGCTTTGCATCGCCTTCAAGCACCCGCTGCTCCAGCTTCGGCGGCGTGCCGGACTGCCACAGCCTCGCCCGATGCGATACACGGTAACGCAGCGGCCCGCCGTCGGGGGTCGCCGCGCGCGCGATCGGGCGGACGATGCAGATGAATTCGGTATCGATCGCATCCGGACCGGCACTGACCACTGCATACCCGTGCCCGGCCATGTCGACGAATTCCAGGTGCGGCGCGACGTCGGGATTGGTCGCCGCCCGCGCCTTCGCGATGTCACCGCTGGCCGCATATTCGAGCGCCGCGCGAACGCCGCGCTTGATCGTCAGGTTGATCGTCGCTTCGGGCGCGTCACCCGGCGCCTTGCGCACGAACAGCGCAAGCAGCGGGAAGTCCTTATAGTATTCGGCCGCTTCGGCGAGACCGGGGGCGGAGATCGAACCAGTGATGAAGCTCAGCCCGACCGGGTCGAACCCGGCTGGAGGCAACTGGGGGGCGGCATAGCCGGCCCAAAAACTGTGGCGATCGCCCGAGATGGTGACGAACCCCGACAGCTTGTGGTCGAGGACGGTGTTATAGATTTCGGCACGCTCGCTGAACGCCCCGCTAAAATCGCCGCCGCCGAAGGTGCCGAAGTCCTTGCCCGGCCATTTGTCCTTCACCAGCCCGGCGGGCAGGTTCTGCGGATCGGTCCGCATGTCGAGCGTGCCGTTGGTCGCGCCCCAGATCTTCCAGGTCGCAGTCGACCGCGTCAGCCGCTCCTTGAGCCACGCTTTCTGCTCGCGGCCGAGCATGGTGTAGGCGGGCTCGTCCTTGCGGAAATTGGGCGCGCTCTTGTCCCCGATGGTGATCATCGCGGGGGGATTGCCGCCCGCATAGTCCTTGCCCGCGTCGATGATCTCCATCAACTCCTGCGGAACCACCGGGAAGTTGGAGTCGAACACGTCCGTTTCGGGCCGCTCCCCGGGATTCCGCATCGCGTAGCTATGGAAATCAGTGAGGATCAGGTCGACATGCTTGCCGTAGTGCAGCGCGCGATAGGCGGTCATGCTGCCGACAGCGGTGCGGTTGTTGGCCTCGGTGCCGAAGCCATGATCGTCGAAGGTGTCGATCGGAGCACTCATCACCGTCGGCGGGCCGAACTGGTCGAGCCCGGGGCCCGAGGCCTTGCGGACGCGCGACGGTATATATTCCCACCACGCCTGGTTGGCGGCGACACGCAGCGGCTGTGCGGGCTCGATCTTGCTGCCGTATTCGATGAAGCTCTGCCAGCCTTGCCACGAGAATTCGTGGTTGTCGCCGATGCACACGAACGGAAAATGCGCGCGCGCGTCCTGGATGTCGGGATCGTCGATATGCGCGCGATAGACATAGCGATAGCCGGCGAGGTTAGTCGGCACGTGGAAATTACCTACCTTGCGGCCGTCAGGAATGCGGCCAAGGTCGTAGACGGTGCGCGCATAGCGGTGCGACACCTCGTCGGGATATTCGACGACTTCGTAGATGAAATCGCCCAGATGGAGCACGAAGCCCAGCTTGCGATCGGCCGGCGCGCGCTCGTCCTCCCAGATCATTCGGCGAAAGGCGTTCTGCGCGCCTTCGTTGACGCTGTTGCACGACACGAAGGCGAAGCGAACAGGGCGCGGGTCGCTGGCGCGCGGGGCGGTGATCGTGCGCCCGATTCGGCTGCCGGCGCCGCTGTCGTCGGTAAAGCGGTACCAATAGGTCGTCGCCGGCAAGAGGCCACCGACCAGCGCGCGGCACGTCCAGTCGGCCGCCGCGAGCACCGGCGCGTGTGCCTTGGCAACAACGCTACGGAAATCCGCATCGCGCGCCACTTCCACCGTCAGTACCTGCCGCTCGCCCTGCTCGAATGGCCGTCGGGTCCACAAGACCACGCTGTGATCGTCCGGATCGCCAGAGGCGACTCCTTGGGGAAAAGACGCACGGTCCTCACGCCAGACGACGCGCGACGGCGCGGCATCCGATCGCGTCGCCCACACGCCAATGATTCCTAGAGAAGCAGCACTCGCCAAAAATCGCCGTCGATCCATCTCACGCTCCTATGGAGGGCTAAAGCTTCATTACGGCACGCGTCAAAACTGGACTCACCCTAGCAGTCGCAAAAATCGCGTGTGAAGCTATTCGTGACGAACGGTCTATAGCAGGGATGAAGAACAGCGATTGCTCCCATCGCGCGGCACAACCCGGATACTACGGGCGGATACCCATTCACAGTCGTTTAAGCTTTGATCGAGCCAGAAGAGTCATGCTGAAACCTCTCACCCGCTGCGAAGTGTAGTTGGGGGCAGGCAAAGTCATTCAACGGGACGGCGCGAACAGGTATCGTATGCCCGCATCGTCCGCGGATCGGAGTCCGGCCATCTGAACAGGAGTGGAATGTGGAACGCTGGCAGACTGACTTAAAACTTAACGGACGAATCGACCACAGATGGAATCGAGTGGATTTCGCCCGCCCGTTTATCTATCGCTTGCTGCCGCGCTTTCTCTGCTGGTAGGCCGCAACCTTGAGCTTGTTGCCGCAGATGTTCATACTGCACCACCGGCGCGCCCCCTTCTTGCTCGCGTCGAGGAAATGAACAACGCACGATTCGCATTTGCGCACGCGCGACCACTCCGCCTCAGTGAGAAGATCTGCTGTGGCAGCGATAATCGGCGCCCAGATGTCGGTCGGCCGCTCGAGTTCGAACGATGTCTCCCGACTTATGCTCGCATCTCGCTTGTGAAGCGATGTATTGAGAGGATGGCGCATCAATTGGCTGTTCACTTCGGCGAGAAATGCATCGCTCGGCGCTGAACCTCTTTCGATCCGCGCGACAGAGTCTCTCAGTCGCTCTCTGAAGGCGATGAGCTGTTCCAGGAATGCCCCTGCCTCAGTCGAATGACGCCAGCTTCGGAGAGCGGCCTTAGCCTTGGCTGAAGTCACCATCCCCGAGGCGATCAGCCACCTCTCTAAAGCGCGCACATCCGCCAGGAGTTCCGTAGGCCCTTCCGCCAGGACCGGCTTCGTATTCAGGAAATCAAGAATTGGGCTATTCGCCACGAACAGAAATCCATCGTTCCATTCGTTTCCCTCCCGAGAAGCTTGCATGAACACTCCCGAATAAACTTGTTCAAATACTTTTAACACCTTTTATGCATCTTTTATCGGTGTCATATAATCTCATTCCTGTAGATGGCCCCTGCCTCGCAGGGAAAGGAAATGAACATGACTACATTTCAACATGCAACCGTGCGCGGCCTCAAGATGTTTTATCGTGAGGCTGGATCAAAGACTTCTCCAACGATTGTGCTTCTGCACGGATTCCCCAGTTCGTCGCATATGTTTCGCGACCTGATTCCGCTGCTCGCGGAAGCGTTTCACGTCATCGCGCCGGATTACATCGGCTTTGGCTACAGTGATGCACCGGGCGTGAACGACTTCGATTACACCTTTGACAATCTTGCGCACTATGTTGAAGAGTTTCTCTTCGGCACTCTTGGATTGAAGAAGTTCAACATTTACCTGCAGGACTATGGCGCGCCGATCGGATATCGCATCGCTTTCAAGCATCAGGATGCCATCGAAGGCATCGTCGTACAGAACGGGAATGCTTACGCGGAAGGCATCGGCGCCGCTTTCGATCCGATGAAGGCTTTCTGGGCCAACCGCACGCCCGAGACGGAAGTGCCGGTGCTCGCGTTGCTCACTCTACAGACGACTGTCTTTCAGTACACGCACGGCGTAGAGGACGTGAGCCTCATCAACCCTGACGCCTACACGATGGACCAGCACTTTCTTGATCGCCCGGGCAACAATGCCATCCAGCTCAATCTGCTCCACAACTACCAGGCTAACCTGTCGCACTATGACGAGTGGCAAACGTTCTTCCGGAACAAACAGCCGAAGACGCTGATCGTGTGGGGCAAGAACGATCCGTTCTTCACGGTCGAAGGTGCAAAGGCATATCTCAGGGACATTCCAAAAGCGGATCTGAACCTGTTCGACACAGGCCACTTTGCTCTTGAAGACCACGGCGACGTCATCGCCAATAAAATTGTGCGCTTCTTCAGCTGAGGTGGCGGTTGAACCGGCCCCGCTACGTTTGAGGTGGGAGAAGGGGAAAGGAGAACCATAGTGTCAGCTGTTCAGAACGCCACTGTTGTTGTGGTCCACGGCGCATGGGCCGATGGATCGAGCTGGGAGCCAGTCCTTCGCAGACTGCAGAACGAAGGGTTAAAGGTGGTTGCCGCGCCAATACCCCTGACATCGCTGAGCGACGATGCAGCAGCGCTGCGGCGGACGATCGCTCGAACGGAAGGTCTCGTCATCGTCGCTGGCCACGCCTATGCCGGTGCGGTTGTAGGAACATCGCATGACGAACGAGTGAAGGCGCTTGTGTATGTCGCAGCCCTCGCACCGGATGAGGGCGAGACGGTTGCGGAAGTCTTTTACCGGGATACACCGCACCCGCAAGCCCCGAAGCTTGCGCCAGATGAGGACGGATTTATCTGGATGCCCGATCAGAGTTTTGCCGATGCCTTCGCACAAGACGCAACGCCGGCGCAGATCGCACTGTGCCGAGCTGTCCAGCGGCCGATTTCGGTGAGGTGCATCCAGGAGAAGGTCTCTGATCCAGCGTGGAAGACAAAGCCTGTATGGTATCTGCTCGCGGAAAAGGACCGGATGATTAACCCGAAGACGCAGCGCTTCATGGCCGAGCGCATGAACGCCACAATCCGCTCGTTTGCTGTGGACCATACGCCGCTCCTCACCGCGCCGGATGAGGTTGCTGGCATCCTACTTGAAGCGGCGAAAGTGTCGTTGGCCTGAAGAAAACCAACGCGCCCCGGCACAGCCTGGTGAGCCAAGCAGCACTCACACCACAACTTTTGCATCAGCAGGAGTCATAAGGATGAAGAATTCGGTAGCAGTCGTCACGGGAGCAAGCCAGGGTATTGGCCGATCCACTGCGATCCGGCTCGCCAAAGATTTTGGCGTGATCGTTCTCGTCGCAAGAAGCGCAGACGCTTTGGTGGAAGTATCGGATGAGGTGCGGAGCGCCGGCGCTGAGCCACGAAGCATCGCATTGGATCTGAGCCGGGTGGAATCGCCCGAAAAGGTAATTGAAACTACACTCGATGCGGTTGGCCGCATCGATGCGCTTCTCAACATTGCGGGAGCCGTGCCGCAGGTCGACCTGTTCGAGATGACGGACGAACAGTGGAACGCCGGCATGGAGCTGAAGCTGCATGGGGCTCGCCGGTTGACGATCTGTGCCTGGGATGCGCTCAAGGCGAGCCGTGGGTCAGTGGTCTTCATGTCTGGCAGTGCCGCGCTCGACCCAAAGCCGGCATTTGCCGCCGTTGCAGCCACCAACGCCGCAATCATTGCGATGGCGAAGGCCTTCGCGGAGCAGGGCATCAAGGACGGAGTGCAGGTTAATAGCATTGTGCCGGGAGCCGTGATGACCGGTCGGCGGGAATCCTTTCTCCAAAAGTGGGCTCCTGCGCACAATATGAGCGTCGAGGAGGCCACGAGGAAGTTTCCCCAGGATGCCGGCATCAGCCGGTACGGAAAGCCGGAAGAGATCGCGGAATTGCTCGCGTTCATGGTTTCGCCAGCAGCGAAGTGGATGACAGGAAGTTCGGTGCGCATGGATGGTGGCGAGGTCAAGGGGATCTGAGCCAGCATGTTCACGAATCCTGCCTTGCGGACAGAGTCATCGGACACGACGCCGAATAAAAGAGAAAAGAGGGAGGCTACACATCAGCGCGACAAGTCAACCGGAGGAATACGATCTCGTTATTCTCGGCAGGGGAGCCGGTTCAAAGCTGCGCCGACTTTGCTCAGGCCAGGCGTTCCCAAGATTGCGCGATACTTCCAACTCGATCGGCCAGTTTTCGGGAAGCGTATCCATGTTGATCGATGGCGCACCCACGTTGGCCCCTCGATCTTGAGCAAGGTAAGTTCTGGAGGGACGTCGTTCGCACTCGTGTGAACACACACCTCAAGCAAGGCTGCCGCTGCCGGCTCGGCTAAGTAAACAATCCGGCGTCCTGCATAATGTCACGCGCCATCGACCTGGTCATGGGCGAAGAAACTATGGCAAATGGAGGCACGCGATGGGCGGGTTCAGGTTCTTCGCCGTTTCCAGGCTGACACAGAGTTTCAGGGAGATCATATCCTGTCAACGCGATTTGACTGGCTGAAACTCGGTCGCACCGAGCCTGCGGCAACCAGCATCGCATTGTGCGACGTGTGCTTATTGGCACAATAGCTCGTTGCCTTTACCGCTGCATTCCTCTACCGTGAAAACGGAGACTACCCTGCAGATCCACCTCATTGACGGTACCTACGAGCTCTTCCGCCATTTTTATGCAATGCCATCGGCCTGCGATGCCGAGGGTCATGAGGTCGGTGCGGTCCGCGGCGTTCTCGCTTCCATGCTCCGCATGTTGAAAGAAGGAGCCACTCACCTCGCCGTCGCCACCGACCACATCATTGAATCCTTCCGTAACGATCTGTGGCCCGGATACAAAACCGGCGAAGGCATCGATCCCGCGCTACTTGCCCAGTTTCCTCTTCTCGAAAGCGTGCTTACCGCCGCCGGCATCGTCGTTTGGCCCATGGTCGAATACGAAGCCGACGATGCACTCGCATCCGCGGCCGTCCTCGCAGCACAAGACAAGCGCGTCGAACGCGTCCTCATCTGCACCCCCGACAAAGACCTGTCCCAGTGCATCTCCGGTACCCGCATCGTCCAGCTCGATCGGCGCACCGGCGTCGTTCGCGATGAGAAAGGCGTGCTGCAGAAGTTCGGCGTGCTGCCCGAATCCATCCCCGATTACCTTGCCCTGGTCGGCGATTCGGCCGATGGCTATCCCGGCCTTCCCGGCTGGGGCGCCAAGTCGTCGTCTGGTGTTCTCGTTAAATACCCCCATCTCGAGCAGGTTCCCGCAAACTTTCTTGATTGGCACGTCAACGTCGCCAACGTCAGCTCTCTTTCGTCAGTGCTCCGCCGCGATTGGGATCGCGCCCTGCTTTTTCGCGACCTCGCTACCCTTCGCATCGACATTCGACTCTTCACCAACGTCGACACATTGCGTTGGGCCGGTCCGCGACCGGAGTACGACGAACTTGCGCACAGACTCGACGCAGCAACCACAGCGAAGGTCCCTGGCAATCGCGCCAAGCCAGCCAGGCAGTCGAATCAATCCCGCTAGTCTCCGCTCCCCGCACCCGCCTCATCCTACTGAGTTTTCCCTCTCGTTCTCAGGCCGGTTGAATACTTTCTCAATATCCGCATGAATTCTCTTGACGCGGATCGCTCAATCTGGCGAAATCACCTTCGTCACCCCATCACGGACTCTGCGTGCCGCAAGCGCATTCGCGCCATTCCCCTTCGCACGAAAGGACCTCGTATGCTCCCCCAATGGAAACAGGACTCAACCTTTCATCTCGGCATCAATATGGCCGGAGCCGTCTCCGCAGGCGCCTATACCGCTGGTGTCCTCGACTTTCTTACCGAGGCACTCGAGCAGTGGTATGCTGCCAAGACTGCGGGCGGGCCTCCCGTTCCCCAGCATGACGTCTCCCTCGACATCTTCTCCGGTGCATCCGCGGGAGGCATGTGCGCGGCCATCTCTGCGGTCATGCTTCAGGGCCCCTTTCAGCACATCCACAATCCCGCAGATGCCACCGTGCAAAACACGACCAACCGCTTTTATGAAAGCTGGGTCAACAAGATCGACATCGTGCACCTGCTCGGCGACAGCGATCTGCGCAACAGCAACACCGTCGTCTCGCTGCTCGACTCCACCATCATCGACGAGATCGCCGACTACGCTCTCACTCCTTTACCGAATCCCAATCCCCCCCGCTACCTTTCCCCTTCGCTCACTCTCCTCCTCACCCTCACCAACGTACGCGGCGTCCCCTTTTCTCTCAATGGCGTCGCCGATGGCTCTGCTGAAGAAGATATCGCATACTACGCCGATCGTCTCCAATTCGAAACCGTGCAGAATGCCGACGCAAAACCAATCTTCGCGCAGGCCCAGCCTCTTACCCGCGGTTCGAACACCGGGGGATGGACAACCCTCAAAATGGCTGCCAAAGCCACAGGCGCTTTCCCTCTTTTCCTCGCTCCGCGTTCGATTGACCGCAGCTGTGCCGACTACGCCAACTCGCCCTGGAAGTCGATTGCCGCGCCCCAAACTCCTCCCGTCCCGCCCCATTGGCCTTTGCACGAAAGCGATGTCTTCACCACTCTCAACGTCGACGGCGGCGTCACCGACAACGATCCATTCCAACTCGCGCACGACTTCCTCGCCGTCCAGAATCCTCTTGCCCAACGCGATCCGCAGACCGGCGAACTGCACAACCCACCGGTCGCCGACCAAGCCAACTGCGCGGTCCTTACAGTCGCTCCGTTTCCCGCCCGCGACCTCTATAACTCGGGGTACGACTTTCGGTCGCAAAGCTCCATCTTCACGATGTTGCCCAACCTTTTCTCCGTCCTGGTCGCGCAGTCCCGCTTCCAGGGTGAGACTCTCCAGGCTGTCATGAGTGGCGCATCTTTCAGCCGCTTTGTCCTCGCGCCCTCCGACGCCGCCAATGCCAACATCCCTGCTCTCCAGTGTGGCCTCCTCGGCGCCTTCGGCGGATTCTTCGAACGCGCCTTCCGTGCCCATGACTACCAGCTCGGCCGACGCAACTGCCAAAAGTTCCTCAGCGACCACTTCCACTTGTCCATCACCAACCCCATCATCGACGCAGGCCTCAAAAAACTCGGCGCCGCCGACCGCGATCAGGTCATTAAAACCTTCGCCCCCAACGGCGTTCGCACATTTCCAATCATTCCCCTCTGCGGTTCTGCCGTTGCCGAAGTCACCGCCCCCGCCCGCGCCACCATCTCCAAGGCCAAGGTCGATCAAATCATCGGTATGGTCGTCAAACGTCTCAAGACCGTCGCCAAGCCTCTGCTCGACACTCTGATCAAACCTGGTCTCCAAGACGAAGTTGTCCAGCTAGGAGTCGACGCACTCATTGACACCGTTGTCAAAAATAAAGTCGGAGATTACCTCAGGACCGAACTGCAAGAGCAGAATGCCATCAGCCAATAACATCGTCCTGAGAAGCCTGGAAACTTAAGGCTATCTAGCCGGGGTTTCAATTGAGAACGGCGGGCTTTTGCTCGAGAGAGCTCTTAGTGGGTTTGGATTGGCGGTTGTCGCGATCATTCACGAAATCGCTGTGACATGCCATTGCTGCGAGCCTTAGCTTGTGAAATTGCGGGTTGGTTCTCAGCTGAGAGAGCAGCGGGTCTCTATCCAAGCTGGGGAAAGAGCAGTAGTGGCGGTCGATAGCAATCTGCAACATGCGTAACGCTGCTGCGGTCTGGCCGCAGTAGGCGAGATGGCCAGCGAAGAGGTAGTCGACTTCGGGGTCATCGTCGACTTCGACCTTTGACGCCAACGACTGAATCTCGGTGGGTGGCGCTCCGCCGGCGCATGCAAGCAGCATCTTGTAGCTGTCCCAGTGGGGAATCTGCGGCGCCGGGATACGCAGGGCCTCGGCTGTCTTGCCTTCACGAAGAAGGACTTCGATGGCGTGGGCTTTCGACCATTCGGAACTGAGGTCTTTGCGAATGAAAAACCTGGCACGGTCATAGTTACCCAATTCCATGAAAGTGGTGGAGCACGAGCCCCAGACGACCTTTGTTGCGAGCAAGACCGCAATTTCGCATTCCCGTCCTGCTTCTTCGAGCGATCCTCCGTAACGGAGTACGTAGCTGAGGACGTGGTGCAGGTTGGGATCGTCAGGTTTGCGGTGGACCAACTCAAGGGCAATCTGGTGAGCCTTAACCAAGTCTCCGCGCTCGGCGCGGTGAATGGTCATCTCGGCAATGGGGTCGAGAGAATCTGGATTGAGAGCGAGCTCCTTTTCAGCAGCCGCGTCGGAAAGCGCCATCATGTCAGGACCGCCACCTCCGAAACGTGCGGCGCCATAGTAGCGAAGAGCAAGCATGTCCCAGGCAGTAGCGTAATTGGGGTCGAGCAACACGGCGCGCCGCAAGAGCTCGATGGCCTGGTTGTCGGTCTTGTTATCCCAATTGAGAGCAACGCTCTTGAGGTAGAGCTCATAGGCTTCTTCATTTGATGTTCGGGGCGTGTCGATGGCGAATCCCGGTACTCCCAATGCATTCGCCAATTTGCCATGTGAGATGGTGGCCAACTGCTCCTGCATGCCAAGCAGGTTGTTTGAGGCAATGTCAAAGCTATCGTGCCAGACGATTCGGTCCTGTTCTGTATCGATAGCTTCCATTGTGATGTGGAGGCGATCGCCCATGATCAGAAAACGGCCGGTGATCGCGCGATTCACGTCAAGATCATGGCCTAACTTTCTGAAATCAACGCCCGCGTCAGTGAAGCGAGCCGAGGCTGCCAAGGGACGCACGGTGAGGGAACGAGCCGATGCGAGCGTGTGGGCAATCTCGTCGGGGAGCGCAGAGCTAAGATAGTCCAGCGAATCGGCGCCGGAGATGTTTTGAAAGGGAAGAATCGCAACGCTCACCGGCTGTGGGGCGGTGGGCACCCTTTGCCGAATCGCTACGACGCCAATTGAAACCGCGATGAGGAGGGCAATCGCTAAACTCGCCCAGAGGAATCGTCGGGCCGGGAGATGCCAGTGGCGAGGGTTGTCGTCCGGAGTCGGAGCCGGGTTCAGCAGGGCAGATTCATCGCCCGCCATCTGACCGGCGGGATCTCGCCGGGGAATCCGGAGAACCGGTACGGCGACGCGGTAGCCGACACGGGAGACTGTCTGAATGATTTCCTGCTCGCCAAGCACCTTCCTCAGCTTGGATACAGCCGTGGCGAGCGATGCGTCGACGACCATAACGCCGGGCCACACGGCCTCCAGGATCTCTTCTTTGCGGACTACCTCCCCCGACCGGGAGAGCAGGAAGCGAAGTAACTCCAGCGGCTTCCGCTCCAACTCGACAGGCTGCCCGTGCACCGTTAGTCGGAAACGCAGATCATCGAATTCGCACTCTGCGAATCGCCACACGTCTCGTTCCGTGCTTTCAGAGCGCGTTTCAGGGGAAGTGGCCATGAATTGCGTGTTCCTTTAGAAATCTTCAGCGTTTCGTCAGGACATTGCGGGGTAGTGAGATACAGGATAAGCGGAAGTTGTGCCCGACAATCCCATTTTCAACTACAAACGCTCGTGCGCTTGCCAAATTCTCGCCGGGTTGTTCGCAACGCGGGCGGCGGCGGATGGCCGACGATCAGGAGTCCTGGTATCTCCACTCTCAAACGCCCGGTTCAACAGCTCGTATTCGCCCTCCCCCTTTGCCTGACGTCTTTGCTCCCGCTCGCGAGCTGTCTGCCCGGACTGGGTGGCAGAAGTGAAGAAGAGCGCGCTTCAACAACAGTCAGCGGAGCGAGGCTGGCGCGATCCAACCCTCGTCAACTCAGATGAGAATCAACACGCCTTCTATCAGATATTGCGCTCTCAGGACGACCCCGAGAACGGGTCGCAACCCGAATCAGCGACAGGCGCCCAATCCAGCACGAAGAAAGGGAAGATCAAATGCGTGTTCTAAAGTCAATGAGCCTCGTCGCGTCCGGTGTTGTTTTGATGATTTGCGGATGCAACTCCGGTCCACGAGGGACCTACACCGA
>DATAVC010000068.1:0-6603 GCA_036267935.1 Occallatibacter sp.
AGCAGCAGCGACTCTGATGGCACATGCAGACAAAGGCTGCCTTCGGTGTGACCCGGAGTGTGAATGATCTGCGCATCGACCCCGCGGACGCTCACCAGTTCAAGATCAGCAGGTGAGTGGTCGGGCGGTTTCACGGTCGGCGTCTCGACTCCAATCCACGCCGCCTGCTCATCCATCATGGCGGTCAGTGGAAGATCGGCGGCGTTGTAAAGGATAGGCGCGCCGGTGATCTGTTTCAGGTCCAGCGCGCTGGCGATGTGATCGATGTGGGCGTGCGTGACCACGATCTGGCGAACCGTGAGTTGATGTTTCGCCAGCGTCGCTAAGATCCGCGGGATGTCATAACCGGGATCAACGACGATGGCATCGCGCGACTGTTCATCGCCGAGAATCGTGCAGTTGCACTGCAGCAGGCCGACAGGGAAGGTCTCGCGAATCATCGATAATCAGGGACTCTAGGGAAACGAAAAAGCGCAGGCCGTTTGCCTGCGCTCCACGAATCCTGCTGAAAACTTACTTGTGCGCGGGCGTGGACTGGGTCGTGCCCGAGAGAACCGACCGGTTCGCCGTGGAGTGCGACATCGCGAGCGTCAGGCCGATGGAGGTGAGCATGAAGATGACCGCTGACCACGTGGTGAGGCGGGTCAGCAGGTTGGCCGCGCCGCGCGGGCCGAACGCCGTCTGTGAACCCTGCCCGCCGAACGCGCTGGCGAGGTCGGCCGACTTGCCCTGCTGCAGCAGGACAACGCCAATCAGAAACAGGCAGACGATAACGTGAAGAATAACGAGAAGAATAATCATGCTGACTCAAATTCCTGGGCGCTTGTCGCGGGAACTTCTTTTCAATTTTGGTGCGGAGGAGGGGACTTGAACCCCTATGCCTTGCGGCGCTAGCACCTCAAGCTAGTGCGTCTGCCAATTTCGCCACCTCCGCATGGGCCTGACACACACGCGGGTGCGGCAGGGGTGACGTTTGTTCCGTGAGTCAGTATAGCAGAACCGCCCATTGGGATGGTCACCCCCCCATTATGTGACCAACACTATCTCGATAGGGGACCAGTCGCTATTGCCGCATGGCAGAATAGCCTGCATGAACATCCGCCAATCTTTTCTGCTCTTTGCTGCGGGCTTGTTGCCCCTTGCCTTCGGAAACGCTTACGCACGGGCGCAAAAGCCCGACTCTCTGCACGTCTGGGTTGGCGCGACGACACCCGCCGCACTCACCGCATGGATCGGCGACAGACTTGCCACGGAGCAGAAGGATCTCGATGCACTGATGGCGGTGAAGGGAACTCGCACCGTTGAAAACACCGTGCGGCCCTTTGACGACGCGCAGAACGAACTTGCCGTCGCTGGTGACCAGGCTTATCTGCTCTACTCGCTGGCGGACGCCGCCGAGATGCGAGACAAAGCGCAGGCAGAATTGAACCGCGTCTCGTCGGCCTCCACAGACCTCAGCTTGAATCAGGGAGTCTATCGCGCCTTGGCGGCCGTCCCGCTTCCAACCGGCTCGAGCAAGGACGATCTCGCGACCAAGCATTACATTGAGCGCTCACTGTTGGAGTACAGGCTCTCCGGCGTCGACAAGGACGATGCTACTCGCGCGAAAATTCATGCCTTCCAGGACAAAATCACCGAGCTCTCGCTGAACTTCGGCAGAAACGTCGCCAACGATGTGAAGAAGGTGCCGGCGACGCGCGAGGAACTCAATGGGCTGCCGGCCGATTACATCGCGCGCCACAAAGCCGGTGCCGATGGAAGCTACACGTTGACCACCGACTCGCCTGATATGACGCCGGTGGAGGATTTTTCGGCAAACGCCGGGCTCCGCCGCCGCATGTTCATCGCTTATCGCTCACGCGCCTATCCCGCGAACGAAGCCGTCCTGAAGAGCCTGCTCGAAACGCGCGAAGAGTTGGCGCACACCCTTGGGTACCCGACCTATGCCGATCTCGCCACCGCGGATCAGATGATCGGCTCCGCCTCCAATCTCAAGGCATTCCTTGACCAGGTCGATGCCGCGACCAGGGATGCCTCGGCCCGGGAGTACAAGCAGTTGCTGACCTTCGCACAAAAGCGTCAGCCGGGCGTGACGGAGATCTCCGACTCCGATTCACGCTACTGGGCGGAACAGTACCGCAAAGCCACATACGATTTCGACGCGCAGTCGGTGCGCCCATACTTCCCATACGCTCAGGTAGAGGCGGGCATCCTCGCGACGGCGTCGAAACTATTCCACGTCACCTTCCAGCGTGTGTCCGACGCGATCGTCTGGGACAAATCGGTGACGACCTACGACGTGCTCGATGGCAGCAAGAGGATCGGGCGGATCTATCTGGACATGCATCCGCGTGAGGGCAAGGACAAGTGGTTCTCCTCCGGGCCTGTAGTTCCCGGGATTCGCGGCCGTCAAATGCCCGAGGGGATGCTCATCTGCAACTTCTCCGGCGGTGTTCCGGGCGATCCCGGTCTGATGCAGTACGACGAGGTCGTCACCTTCTTCCACGAGTTCGGACACCTGATGCATCACATCCTCGGCGGCCAGAACGAGTGGTCGCAGCAGGGCGCCTTCAACGTCGAGGGCGACTTCGTCGAAGCGCCATCACAGATGCTCGAGGAGATGTTCCGCAGCTACGCCGTGCTTGCGGCGTTCGCGAAGGACTACAAGACCGGCGCAACGATCCCCGAGTCGCTGGTGGACAAGATGAACGCTGCCGGAGCGTATGGACGCGGTAACTGGGTGCAGTCGCAACTCTTCTACTCCACCTTCTCGCTGCAGGTCCATAATCAACCTGCTGCGCAGTTGAACTTCGATGATCTCTGGCACACGGATCACGATCGCTTTCTGCACACGGCCTTCGTCCCCGGGGAGCATGACTTCGCATCGTTCACGCACCTTACGGGCTATGCCTCGAACTACTACACCTATGTGCTGGACAAGGTCATCGCGGTAGATTTCTTCTCGCAGTTCGATCCGCACAATCTGTTGAGCGGACCTACGGCGATGCGCTATCGCAGGACCGTGCTCGAGCCCGGCGCGACCGAGCCCGCGGCGCAGCTGGTCAAGGACTTCCTTGGCCGGCCTCAGAGCCTCGACGCACTGAAGGCGTGGGTCAATGTGGAGTCCACGGAAGGCAGGCAGCCCGCAACCAAGGAAGGGAAGTGACGATGCAGAGGACCCTGATGCTGAAACTCGCAATTGCCGGAGCCCTGGTTCTGACGGGCGCAGCCTGTCTCGCGCAGGCGAGCGGAAATGCTCCGCTTGTCACCCAGGCGCCTGCGGGCAAGTGGGCCATCGTGCTGCACGGAGGCGCAGGTGTGATTCAGCGCAGCTCCATGACGCCGGAGCGCGACAAAGCCTATCGCGCCGGGATGGACGAAGCCGTCCAGGCGGCAGCAAAGGTGCTGGAGGCCAACGGCTCCGCAGTCGACGCGGTAGAAGCCGCACTGAACAAACTTGAGGACAACCCCCTCTTCAATGCGGGCAAGGGCGCGGTTTTCACGGAAGCAGGCAAGAACGAGCTCGACTCCGCCATCATGGATGGCAAGACAATGATGGCCGGCGCAGTCGCCGGAGTCACACGCACCAAGAATCCCATCTCGCTGGCCAAGGCCGTCATGGAGAAGAGCCCGCATGTAATGTTGATCGGTGCCGGAGCGGACCAGTTTGCCGCAAGCGTTGGCCTGACGCAGGTGGACCCCAGCTACTTCTTCACCGAAGCGCGCTGGCAAGGCCTCGTCCGGCAACTCAAAAAAGAGGGCAAGCCGATTCCGCCGCGTCCGGCGGGAGCGCCGCCTGAACCCGCCAAACCGATCGCGCAGCTCGAGACCCCGGACGCGCACAAGTGGGGAACCACGGGCATCGTCGTGCGCGACCGCCAGGGCAACATCGCCGCGGGTACCACGACCGGCGGCGTGCAAGGCAAGCGCTGGGGCCGCGTGGGCGACTCTCCCATCATCGGCGCCGGGACCTATGCGTCCAACGAGTCCTGCGGTGTCTCCGCCACCGGAACCGGTGAGTACTTCATCCGCCTCACCGTCGCGAGGACCATCTGCGCTCTCGTCCAGTACAAGGGCATGCGCCTTCAGGAAGCCGCCGACGAAGTCATTCAGCGGCAGCTCACTGCAATGCACGGTGATGGCGGCATCATCGCCATGACGCCCGACGGACAGATCGCCTGGAGCTTCAACTCGCCGGGAATGTTCCGCGCGCGCCTCGTTGAAGGCGGCGAGATTCAGACGGGTGTCTATAAGGATGAGCCGTAACTTGAGCCGCGCTAAAAGTACTGCAGCAACTCCCGGAAGCCCTTCAGCTCCAGCAGCCGAGCCGGATCTCCGGGCGCCTCAACCACCTCGTGCTCCAGCACCCATGTGAAGTCGTGGGGGATGAAGACTGCCCCAAGCCCTGCAGTCAGTGCCGGATTGATGTCCGAACGCGGCGAATTGCCGATCATCCAGGTATTCGCCGCATCGCAATCGTGTCGCTCTGCGAGCTCCCGATACATCGCGGCCGTCTTCTCATGTGGCACCTCGACCGCTGCGAACATCTCGCGGAGCCCCGAACGCTCAACCTTATCGTTCTGTTCTTCCGGATTGCCCTTGGTCACAAGGATGAGACGGTGACGCGCCCCAAGCTCACGCAGTGTCTCCTCAACACCGGCCAGCAGCTCGATCTCGTGGACTGCAATCGCCTCTGTAAACGAAACAATGCGCTCATGCTTCTCGGGCGTTATCGGCCCGTCGGAGAGCTGCTCGAAGCAGTCGATCAGCGAGCGGCGAAAGCTCTGCAGGCCGTACCCGAACTTCGCGATCGTCGCCCGCTCGCAGGTGTTCAGATGCTCCCGGACCTCCTCGCTCGTGTGAACCCGATGATCGAGGTACGAGATAAACGAGGTAATCGCCCGCTCAAAGTAAATATTATTCTCCCAGAGCGTGTCGTCCGCGTCGATCAGGAGCGTCTGTCGCCCGCAGCGCCGGAGTAGGGAAGAGCTTCGAAAACCCGCTGAGGTGGGGATTGTTGTCGCGTCCATAGTCTCGATTGTATCGAGCGGTTGAACGCATGCTTTTTTATGACAGAACGGTTATATAGCGAAAAGAGTTCTCCTCCTAGGGAATCGCCTAGTTCCAGCAAATAGGGCGCTCTGGTTACCTTCAGACAGTAGAGTTTTTCACCACGGCGCATGTAGCTGCGGTCGTTCTGGCTGCAGATGCAGAGCGGTTTCTCCCGAGGGCCCCAATGTTGAGTTTCCCCCCACTTCGCAACGCCGGACCAATGAATGTCAAAGCATTCCCGGTGCGATTCGATCGCGAAGACATCAGCTCACGCGATCAGGTATCGGAGCGCGCACTCGCTCACCGGCAGGCCAGGATTCTCTCCATCGGAAACGATACGATTTTGCTGTACTCGCGCCGCCTGGTCCTCGAAACGGCAGGATATTCGGTCGAGTCGGCGAGAGGGGTTCTACCCGCCATCGAGCAGATCCTGCAACGCAGGTTCGATCTCATTCTGCTCTGTCACTCAATCGCCGAAGAAGTTGTCGGTCGCATCGTGGAAGCATCAACCCGGATCGCTCCACAGACACCTCTGCTCCAGATCTCACCGCTCGACAATCCCTTCACGAATCAAGCGCACCCGGCGCTGGTTTCGGCAGACCCGGCCGCGCTGTTGAGTGCAATTGCCGGGCAGCTGGCACACCCCCCGAGGCGCCACGGCAATCGACCCCGGCCAATGAGCTAGGGAGCCTGATTGTCCCCATCGAGCACCAACTGTTGAATTTTGCGGATGTTTGCGGTTTCGTGAGTCGTCTGAAAGGAGCCAAAAGAAATGTCACAATATGAAGGACCTGTACGCTGGTTCAACAACGCAAAGGGTTACGGCTTTCTGGGGCGCGACGGCGGACCCGACGTTTTCGTGCACTACAGCGCCATCCAGACCGATGGCTATAAAAGTCTGAAGGAAGGCGATCACGTGGAATACGACGTCGTCCAGGGCGACAAAGGACCACAGGCTGACCACGTTCGTCGTCTCAGACTGGAGGCCTCAGGGTCCGGAAACCCCAGCCCACTTTCCTAAGCAGAATCACTCAAAGGCTCGGGTTTTCCAGCCCGAGCCTTTGTTGTGCTTCCTCGCGGCCGCCGCAGCTGATTCCGTCGCTGTGATAGATTCAAAAAGTCGGTCAGAAGACCGGAGAGATGGCCGAGTGGCTGAAGGCGCACGCTTGGAAAGCGTGTATACCGCAAGGTATCCAGGGTTCGAATCCCTGTCTCTCCGCCACTTTCTCCTTGACCCGAACCGCATCACGGACCTCTGTCCGAATCTCCCTTTCAACCTGAGACCAGACCTGCGGATCGCAGTCCATTGCATTGTGCGTCATGAAGACGTGGCGGTTGAACCACGAGTAGGAGCTGCAGCCAGAGGGCTGCGCCGTGTATTCGAATTCCAGGTTTCCCAGGATCTTCGTTCGGCTTGCATCCATCGGCCGCACCGTCCGGCATCCGTGAATCAGACCACGGGTTTGAAAGAAATTCAGCGCCTGCGCAACGTTGGCTGGGATGACGCAATCATCGCCTGACCCTCTGTTGACGCTGTCCAGTTGGATGGTC
>DATAVC010000069.1:0-43248 GCA_036267935.1 Occallatibacter sp.
CGCGCTCGCCGAAGGCGTCAGTCGACGAAATCGACGTTGGGCTCGATGGGAATGATGCCGCGCTCGTATCCCAGCTTCAGCAGCATGCGAATCGCCTCCCGGCCATCCGCACCGTAATCCAGGGTGCGGTCGTTGACATACATGCTGACGAAACGATTGGCCAGCGTGGTATCGAGATCGCGCGCAAACTGCATCGCGTATTCAAGCGCCTGCTCGCGGTGATCGAGAGCATGCTGAATGCTGTCGCGGAGAGCCTTGGAGAGGATACGGTGCTGTTCTGCTCCCAGTGAGCGACGAATTGCATTGCCGCCCAGGGGCAGGACGAGCCCCGTGGTTTCGCGCCACCAGATGCCAAGATCAACCACCCGGTAGAGGCCGCTGGACGAGTAGGTGAGCTGGCCCTCGTGAATGATGAGGCCCGCTTCGTGCTTGCCGGCAAGAATCTCGGGGATGATCTGGTCGAAGGGAACAACAACGGTTTCGACGTCAGGATTGAAGACCTTGAGCGCCAGGTACGCAGTCGTCAGTTTGCCTGGAACAGCGATCCGCACGCGGCTCAGGTCCGCAGGAGACATGGGACGGCTCGAGACCACCATCGGCCCATAGCCTTCTCCCACGCTTCCGCCGCAGCCCATCAGGGTATAGGCGTCCTGAATATAGGGATAGGCATGAAAGCTGACCGCGGTGACGTCGTAGAAAGCTTCTTCGCGCGCGCGGCGATTGAGGGTCTCAATGTCAGACAGGGTGTGGGTAAAGCGATAGCCGGGCACGCGCACCTTGTTGGTGGCCAGCCCATAAAACATGAAGGCGTCGTCGGAATCAGGACTATGCGCGATGGAGATATCGGTAATCGCTTGCGCGCTGGCCACAGCAGAATTCTCGTTGCTCACGGAACTAACGGATCCTTTCGACCTACACAACCTGACCTACTCAACCTTAAGACCGGCCCTCGTAGGTGTGCGCGATACGCAGACCACCCCATGCCATGCCCGCGGCGGCAGCGGCCTTCAGCATGTCTCCGGGCACGAAGGCAAGCACGGAGGCGCTGAAGACGGACGACATATGTGCACGGCTGAGGACGGTGAGCCATGCCGCACCGCATGCCAGAATCAGCAGATCGCCAACGACCGCGCTGGCGAAGGCGGTAAAGAAGCCGCGCTGGGTGCTTCTCCAGGCCATCGAAACCAGGACCGCGGCGACGGGATAGGCCATCAGATAGCCGCCGGTGGGCCCGAACAGGTGGGCTGCGCCGGGGATGCCAGGGGCAAAGACAGGCAGGCCGACGATGCCTTCAGCGAGATAAGCGATCATCGTGGTCGCCGCCAGGCGCGGTCCCAGCACCAGGCCGAGCAGCAAAACGGCGAAGGGCTGTGCAGAAAGCGGCACAGGCGTAAACCACAAGGGCAGGGAGAGATGGGCGCATGCCGCGAGCAGCAGGCTGCCCCCCACGACGACTCCGCACGTGCGAAGCCATGGGGACGCGCTGAACCCGGCGGCCGATCGGGAAATCGGCGTGGAAATCTCGTTGTGCATTTCGATCCCTTTACGGTTCAGATTCTGGATCGTCATTGTTGCGGACGACTTTTGCCGGCTCCGTCTCACGCTGTCTGGCGCGGTGCAGCCAGATATGACGCGCGAGTCCCCCGGTCGCGAGCAAGAGCGCACCAAGCGAAACAAGAAGGGCAATCAATAACCAATGCATGATTGCAAAAACTCAGGATAGCAGATGGGGTGAAGGGCGCCGGAGGGCCGCGCCGGGTTGTGACAAAGGAAAGGATTCATCAATAGTCCAGGCTTTCCGAAGGGGTCTAGGCTCCCCGCAGGTTGGCCCGCATCCATGCGAGATAGCCCGAGGAACCGCCGCTCGATGGCAGCACGAGGTACTCCGGTGTCTGGTAGCTGTGCAGTTCATGCAGGCGGGTTTCGAGCGCGGGCAACTGGTCGGCGCCGGTTTTGATCAAAAGCAGAGTCTCGGTCGCGTCTTCGACCTTGCCTTGCCAACGGTAGACCGATTGCACCGAGGGGATGAGCGTGGCGCACGCGGCCAGCCGTTCCTCGACGAGAGTGCGCGCAAGGCGCTGTGCTTCTTCGGTACTGGCTGCGGTGGTGAGGACGATGCGCGCGAAGCTGCCCTCCGGTTCGGGTGTCATCGAGCCAGTGTACGGCGCGTGTTTGTCAGGGACTGACGAACGCAGATGCGCAACTTGCCGAGTTGAACTGCGTGTAAGAGTATGGTCCTTGCGGTGAAGGGGCATAGGGAGAAGACAATGAGCAACATCAAGTTTGGTACGTCGGGTTGGAGAGCCATCGTTGCCGATGAGTTCACCGTGGCGAATATTCGTCTCGCGGTTTCGGGCATTGCAAGCTATGTCAAGACGCAGCCCGCGCCGCATCGCGTGCTGGTGGGCCGCGACCCCCGCTTCCTCGGCGAGAGCTTTGTGGCCGAGGCCGCCGCAGTGCTGGCCGGGGCAGGCGTGACCCCGATCGTGATTCCCAAGCCCGCACCGACTCCCGCGATCGCGCACGCCGTTCGACGGATGAAGACGTCGGGCGCCATCAACTTTACCGCGTCGCACAATCCGCCCGAATACAACGGCATCAAGTATTCGACGCCGGATGGCGCGCCCGCTCTGCCCGAGGCGACCAGGCAGATTGAGGCTGCCATTGCGGCGTATCCCGCAGACACTCCCGTGCGCAAGACCGAGCCGCCGAGCGCCGGGTTTGAGACAGCGGATGTCAAAGAGGATTTCCTGAAGAGGCTTGCGGAACTGGTCGATCTGAAGGCCATCGCGAAGTCGGGGATCAAGGTGGTCTTCGATCCATTCTGGGGTGCGGGCCGCGGCTACAGCTGCCACGTTTTGCGACAGGCGGGGGTGACGGTAGAAACGGTGCACGACTATCGCGACGTGCTGTTCGGCGGGCATGCACCGGAACCGGACGATCATCTGCTCGGCGATACGAAGGCGAAGATGAAGCAGGTCGGCGCCAAGATCGGTATTGCGACCGACGGGGATGCGGACCGCTTCGGCATCGTCGACGAAGACGGCAAATTTATCCAGCCCAACTACATCATCGCGCTGCTGTTCGACTACCTGGTGGAGACACGCGGGTGGAAGAACGGCGTAGCCAAAAGCGTGGCCACAACGAACCTGATCAATGCGCTGGCCGAGCATCACAAGGTGCAGCTCTATGAGACGCCGGTCGGATTCAAGTACATCGGCGAACTGATTATCGAAGACAAGATTGCCATCGGCGGCGAGGAGTCGGCAGGGCTGACGATTCGCGGGCACGTGCCCGAGAAGGACGGGATACTGGCGGGATTGCTGGTGACCGAGATGGTGGCGGTGCGCGGAAAAAGTCTCGGCACCCAGTTACAAGAGTTATTTGGCAAGGTTGGTTCGTTCTACCCGGTTCGAGAGAACTTCCGCTTGACCCCGGAACGGATGGCCGCGTTCACTGAAAAGTTGAAGGCTGATCCAACCGAGCTGAGCGGACGCAAAGTGGTGAGCGTGGTGCGCACCGACGGACTGAAGTTAGTTCTGAACGATGGGTCCTGGGTGTGCTACCGGTTGTCGGGAACCGAGCCGGTGGTAAGAGCGTATACCGAAGCGCGTAACGAGCACGATATGGAATCGCTGAGCGCGGCAGCGAAAAAATTTGTTTTGGCATAAAGCAGTCAAGGAACAATGCAGGACGAGACTCAAGCAACGAAGCAAGAACAGCCCATCAACTTTGCCGCGCTCGGCGAACAAGCGCTGGCGAGGGCACAGTCGTGGTGGCGGCCGGCGGGTACGTCGGTTGCGGTCGCACTGATTTTGCTGTTTGGCTGGAGCGTCGTCAACGGTAAACACGGGCTTTCATCGTGGCAGAAACAGCGCGTCCAAGACCGTGCCTTGCGCCAGGAGATTGAAGAGCTGCAGCAGGAAAATGCCCATCGACGCGATCACGTGGGGCGCCTGAAGACGGATGCCAATGCGATTGAGCATGAGGCGCGCGAGCAGCTGCACTACGCACGGCCGGGCGAGATCATCTACGATCTGCCCGCAGACCCCAAGAGCCAACCGGCAAACAGCAAATAGCGTCAGGCGCCTTCAGGCCGCCTCTGACTCGATCGAACGCTTCAGCAGCGTCAGGTCGGCGCCTCTCTTCAAATAGAGCGAATCTACCGGAGGGGGTGCATGAGATGCGCTAGGTCGACGGGCTGACCTGCGATTTCACGTTTGAAGCTGCCGCATGCGCGAACCATGCCACAGCAGCGCCCACCAAGGGAGCCTGATCGCCGAGTTGCGCGATTCGTAGTTCGAGCGCCGTGCTCCCCAACTCGCGCTGTGCGCCGGGCAGAAAGAGCTGGGACGAGCGCGCGATGCCGCCGCCAAGCACGACCACGTCCGGCGCGAAATCGCGCAGCAGGATGCGCAGGGCGCGTCCCAGGTCCCGGCCGAAGTCCTCGAAAATTTCGACTGCGGCGCGATCACTCAGAGCTGCCGCGGCGATCTCCGCCACGTCTCTTTCCTTGCCGGTTCGTTCGAGGTAGCGCTCTTTGATGGAGCGCGTCGAGATGAGGTCTTCGACGATGCCGCCTTCGAAGGGCACATTCCAGATTTCGCCGCCGGGCGGAACACCTGTTCCGCTGGTGACAAGACGGCCGTTGACGGCATAGCCGGAGCCGATGCCTGTTCCCAGCGTGATGCCGACCACGCGCGCCACGCCACGGGCCGCACCCGCGCCGACTTCTCCCTGCAAATAGGCAGCCGCATCATTCAGGAATTGCACCTGTGCAGGATTCCAGTGCATGCGCTCGGCAAGGGCCTGGCGGAGACTCACGCCGTAGAGATAGGGCATCTTGTGCTTCATCCAGCTGACGCCTTCGGCATAGTCGAAGGGGCCGGGCATAGCGAATCCAGCGCCCTTTGTGGATGAGTTAGCACCGGCCTGTGTGGCCAAGTGTGTGAGCACATCGAGGAATGCCTGGGCAGAGTGCGCTTCAGGCAGAGCGGCTTTGACAACAGGACCGAGGCTCAGATCGGACTCGGAACACAGGGCTGCGGAGATGTGGCTTCCTCCAACGTCGTACGCAAGAACACGGGCGCCAGCGAGCACACTTTCCTCCGAGGTAAAACACAGCCATTGTAGCTGCGGAAGAGAGGCTTGCGGGTGTCGGGGGCTTAGAAGTCGACGTGGGCGCGGACGGAACCGACCCAGGCCGGGCCACGATCGCGGTTGTATCCCGGATTGTCGATGTGCTGCACGTCGAGCGCATAGAAGAGTCCGCGCCACGCATGCAGGTTGTAATAGGACTCGACGATGTTTTCGCGGCCGTAGCGCAGGCTGCCGTCGCCCAGCAGAAAGCCCAACCCGCCGTAGCGCAGGTAGTCCTGGTGGTCGCGCTTGATGGCATTCGAGACCACGACAAAGCCAATCTTGTCGACCGGGCGATGCCACCGTGCGCCGGCGTAGTCCGCGCCGAGTTCGACGGTCTGGTCGACTTCGGTGTAGACAAAGGATTCGTGCTGGCCTTCATTCCATCCGAAGCGGGCAAAGGCGCGCAGGTTCGAGGTCAGTTCCTGCTCCGTGTTGTAGCCGAAGCCGTATTTGAGCGCGCCGAAATGTTCGTGCAGCGTAATCGTCGGCACGGTGACGCCGTAGGTTGCATTGTCTGAGCCGTTGAGGAAATCCTGAACAGCTTCGCGGTAGGTGCCCATGTGCGCGCGGTTGGCATAGAACAAGAGGCGCGTTGTCCCGTGGCGTGCGCGGATGAAGCTGTGGCGCAACTCGAACTCGCCGTTGTGGCCATGGGCGCGACTGAAGGCCCAGTCCATGTTGATGCCGTTGGCGACGGTGGGCATGGCGAAGAGACCATAGCGAACACTCCATACCCGATCGTCGTATTCGGCCATGCCGCCGACGGTGTAGCCGCGCGTGTCGGCCGCGTAGTCCCACGCGCCATTGTTGTCGGTGGTCCAGTTCATGAACTGCAGGTGGCTGTCCGACCCGGGACCGTTGATGTCGAAGAAGTCCGGCAGCGTCATCTTGCCGATGCGGAACTCGAGGCGCCGCTCCGGGACATTCGCTGCGAAGGCGAAGAATCCCGGCGTCTGGCTTGTCGTCTGCGAGGTAAGGCCGATGACCTGGTGCACCTGGTAGCGCGCCAGGTAGGGAGCGGAGCCAAGGTTCGGGTTGCGCACGACGTCGAGATTGGTGAAGCCGGCGAGTCCCAGCGCCTGGCTGAGACCGCGGCCCCCTGCACTCTCCAGATCGAGAATCAGGTCGGTGTTGTAGCGCGTGGAGCGATTGCGGCGAAGGCCGGTATAGAAAGTCCCAACCATCGACGTCTTGTATTCCGCCGAGTTGCGAAAGCTGTTGGCCCCCTGGGTGGCCGCATGGAAAGGAAGACGGCCTTGAAAGATGATGTTGGCCTGTCCCGAGATCCAGTAGCGGCTGTCGTCAGGATGCGGCGCCATGGTCACGATCGGCGATGCTTCGGGATCGCTCGCCGCGTGTCCGGGGGCATCCGGCTGGTTCGGCATGGACGCGGCGGCTTGAGGAGCGGGGGCGGAGGGGAGCTGTCCCGGGGCCTGAGCTCGGCCTTGGAGAATGAATGCGAGCAGCGCGAAGCCCGTCCGCCAGCGGAGCCCATCGGGATGTCGGCGGGTGGAAAGCAGGCGCAGCATCCAAGGGTCCTTTCAGGGGGTGTGCATAGCAGAAGTAGGGTTAGAATAGGGGGATGAAGCGATACCCACCCTTGGTATATACCATACCCAGGGTAGGTATAAAGACGCAAGAGGAGATTCCCGCATGTCGCACCACGAACGCGAAAAGATCAAGCTGCTGCAGCGCGTGCGCAAACTGCGCGGCCAACTGGATGCGGTCGAACGCGCGCTGACCTCGGAGAGCGACTGCGGCGATCAGTTGATGCTTCTGGCAGCCGTGCGCGGCGGCGTAAACAGCCTGATGGGCGAAGTGTTGGAGACGCACATTCGTTTTCATCTGGTAGATGGAGTCAAAGAACAGATTGCGCCGGAGCTGGCCGAGGATCTAATCGACCTGGTCCGTGCTTATCTCAAGTAGCCCCGCACCGAGACTGACCTGCACTGAGGTTAGCGGCAGGATGCGCAGAGAAGTGTGAATGTCTGGTTGATCCAGGGCAGACGCGCGCTGCGATCGGATCGCGCCGAAGGCGGGTCGCGCTGAGACGAGCCGCACTTAGAAGAGGATCCGCAACTCGGCGATGAGGTTGTGATTGTAGGTATGAAAGCGCGACGTCGCGATCTGCATGCCGGAGTCGACGATAAAGAAGGGATGCGTGGGACCCCACTCTTTGCGCCGGCCCACGTAGAACGCTCCCGGAGTGACGAAATTCTGCATCTGGCCGTCGTGGGTGCCGGCGAAGTAGAACGTCGCATTGTTCTCGATCTCCAGCCAGAGGTGCGGCCTGGCGTGGAACTGCACTGCCTGGTTCGAGCTGATCGAGCGACCTTGAGTAGCGATCTTGCCCGTGGGCAACACGCCGCCGAATCCTGAAACGAAGCTCATGCGCCGGTAGGCGAACGCGCCCGCAAGGGTGGGGCTGAAAGAGTCCGTACGCCCGCCGTTGGTATGGCTGCCGGTGGCGAAGCAATGGGCGAGGCTGGCCGCGACGTCAAAGTTGCCATTCTCGGTGCCGCCTGACGCGATGCGGACTTTGGCGCTGATCGATGTGTCGCCGAAGCCATCGGCAGCCACGCTGTTGTGTTGAATGTAGGCGGGTGGCACCCAATCCAATTCGACGCGCTTCAACAGGATGACGCCGGCGCCTCGTGTGTTGCCGTAGTTGGTGGTTGCGGCTCCGCTGGGCGTGTACTGGTGCGCGACAGAGACGCGATAGTACTGAAGCAGCCTTGGATCCGGCGTGACAACGGGGGAGATCATGGACGGCTGCAAACGGGTCATCTCCGCGTTGTGGGCCAGAAAGCCATTGGGGTGGGAAGTTTGCGCAGCAATCGGCAGCGAAGCCGAACTCAGGAGCAAGAGAGCGAGTGTGCGGATGCGTATCACGTAGGTTGCCTTGTTTGTAGCAATCGGCGATGCGGCGATCAGTGATTCGGGACACGGGGGCGAAAAGGAGGGGCGTGGGTTGGAATGGGAAGGGGCGGGCGATCCGTCCCGATCTGGGCATGCTGCGGGACCGGGGATCGTCCGCGCACCTTATACTGCGACCCATGCGATGGATGGTGGTGGCTGCGGGTTGCGCATTGGCTGTGGCACATTTGTCGGGACAAGAAAACGGGCCGTGGCAGATGCTGGATGCGGGGACAACCGCGAGCCTGCGCGGCATTGATTCCGTGGATGGAAAGACAGCGTGGGCCAGTGGAACCAGCGGTACCGTTCTCAAAACCACGGACGGCGGCGCGCACTGGACCAAGTGTGCCTTGCCCGATGCAGCAACCGACGGCGCCACGCTTGACTTCCGCGGGGTGCAGGGTTTCGATAGCGAGCGCGCGATTGTGATGGCCAGCGGGCCGGGGACGAAGAGCCGGCTCTACACAACGAAGGATGGATGCCGGACCTGGACGCTGCTGTTTGCGAACCCCGATTCTCCCGGTGGATTCTTCGACAGCTTCTGGTTCAATGGCGGGCGCGGCATCGTGGTGGGCGATCCGGTCAACGGGAAGTTCGTCGTATTTCTTGCCGAGAAGGATGGCCGGACCTGGAAGCGCGATCCCCACCCGGGGCTGGCGCTCGGGAAGCGGGACCTGGGGGCATTCGCGGCGAGCAATAGCTCAATCGCCCTGGGCAACGGGCTGTTTACGCGCGCCTTTGCAACGGGCGGCAAAAGCGGTTCATTCTTCTTCAGCCGCCCCTTTACCGCCGATGAGGACAAAGACGGGCTGCTTGAGAAAGTGGTGCACAAAGAGCCGCCATGGAAAGTGAGTCAAATTCCGCTGGGAATCGCGACGGAGAGCTCAGGAACGTTTTCAGTGGCCTACCGCTATCCCGTGACGACAGGGAATTGCGCCGAATGCACGTTCAATGACAACTCGATCTTTGTGGCCGTGGGCGGGGACTACAAGAATCCCGGCGACTCCGCCAGGACGGCGGCATGGTCGGCCGATGGCGGCGCGACGTGGGTGGAAGCGAAAACGCTGCCGCATGGGTACCGGTCGGCGGTGCAGTGGTCAGACGGCCTGAAAGCGTGGATTGCGGCAGGGACGAACGGGTCGGATATCAGCCGCGACGACGGCAAAACCTGGCAACCGCTGGACGAGGGCAACTGGAACGCGCTGTCGTTGCCGTTCGTGGTGGGCCCGAACGGCAGGATTGCAAAGTTGAAGCCGGCAGCGAAGCGGTGAGACCGCACGTGTCTGGGCCTTGTCGAGCAGTGCAGGGTTGGGTACCTGTTTTTGCAGACCTGAGGCGTCGGGCAGGGTAGAATAGCAGGAACCGGATGAATCCAATCCTCCCAGCGGCAGCCACCGAGGCTTCCCGCACGCAGCGGGACCCGGACGCGCGAACGCCGCTGATCCATGTACACAAGCTTGAAAAGACCTACACCACGGCCCGTGGATCGCTTACGCTCTTCCGTGAATTGGACTTAGAGGTTTACCCGGGCGAGCTGGTCGCCATTGTGGGTCAATCGGGCGCAGGCAAAAGTACCTTATTGCACATCCTCGGTGCTCTTGATCACGCGACTCAAGGAACGGTACACTGCGCCTCAACTAACGTGGCCAGTCTGAACCCGCGAGAGGCTGCCGCCTTTCGCAACCGTGAGATCGGTTACGTTTGGCAGTTTCACTATCTGTTGCCGGAGTTCACAGCTCTGGAGAATGTGGCAATGCCGCTGCTGGCGCGGGGGCAGTCTCGACGCGAATCGACTGCTGCTGCATCTAATTGGCTTAGAGAGGTAGATCTGGAAGATCGTCGCGATCATCGGCCCGGCGAACTGTCGGGCGGCGAACAACAGCGGGTAGCGCTGGCGCGGGCCCTGGTGGGACATCCTCGTTTGCTTCTGGCGGATGAGCCCACGGGCGATCTGGATGAGACAACCGCGGGGCGCATGTTCGACCTGCTTTCACGGCTGCACACGACGCATCAACTGACGTCGGTGGTGGTTACCCATAACCTCGAACTGGCCGCGCGCTGTACGCGGACTCTGCGCCTGGAGGGCGGGCGCCTTTACCCCTGGGATCAACCTTCCCAGAATCGACTCAACCGCGAAAACGCCTAACAGAAAATGCACCGTTCGGGTGGTTGGGGAGTCTCAACAAGTTGAGCGACAGGCGGGGAGGGAACTACTCTTTCTGCAAGCCGCTGAAATGGGATGGAAGTCTTCATCGAGTCGTAAGGCCGAAGACGCAGGGACGGAGAAGAGTCGTCCGAGACCATCCAAAAGGGCTGTTCAAGGCGTGCAAGGGATTTTTCTCTGGAGACGTCTTGGCGGCGCATTGAATGAGGGCGCGAGCGGGTTGGGCTGAAGCCGGCAAAGAAACCGGACTGCTACTGCTCACCGGGACCCGGAGGTAAGGGAGAAGAAATGTTCGAACGCTATACGGAAAAGGCAAGGCGCGTGATCTTCTTTGCGCGGTATGAGGCCAGCCAGTTTGGTTCGCCTTATATCGAGACGGAGCATCTGCTGCTCGGTCTTCTGCGCGAAGACAAGGCGTTAACCAACCGTTTTTTGCGCTCGCATGCTTCGGTGGAGTCGATTCGCAAACAGATCGAAGCCCATACCACCATTCGTGAAAAAGTTTCGACCAGCGTCGACCTGCCGCTCTCGAACGAGTGCAAGCGGGTGCTGGCCTATGCGGCTGAAGAAGCCGAACGGCTGGGCCACAAGCACATCGGCACCGAACATCTGCTGCTGGGCCTGCTGCGCGAAGAGAAATGCTTCGCCTCGGAGATTCTGCAGGAGCGCGGCCTGAAGCTGGCGCAAATTCGCGACGAGCTGGCACGCGTGACGCAGGAGAAAGCGCCGCAGCAACAGCGGCAGCGTGAGTCGAGCCTGCTGGCCGAGTTCTCGCGCGATCTCACCCAGGCGGCGATGGACGCGCAGCTGGATCCGCTTGTCGGTCGCGACGGAGAACTGGAGCGCGTGGTGCAGATTCTGTGCCGCCGCACCAAGAACAATCCAGTATTGATTGGCGAGCCGGGCGTGGGCAAGACGGCCATCGTCGAAGGCCTTGCCCAGCGCATCGCCGACGGCGAGGTGCCGAGCTTCCTGGCAGACAAGCGCGTCCTGGCGCTTGACCTGTCGCTGATCGTGGCGGGCACCAAGTATCGCGGCCAGTTCGAAGAGCGGCTGAAGACCATCATGAAAGAGCTGATGGAAAATCAAAACTCCATCATCTTTATCGATGAGCTGCACACGCTGGTCGGAGCTGGTTCAGCCGAAGGCTCTCTCGACGCGGCCAACATCCTGAAGCCGGCACTCAGTCGCGGCGAGATCCAATGCATCGGCGCCACCACGCCGGCGGAGTACCGCAAGTCGATCGAAAAAGATCGGTCGCTCGAGCGGCGCTTCCAGGCGGTGAAGGTTCCTCCGCCCAACGAAGCCGACGCGATCAAGATCATCATGGGCATCAAGGATCGCTATGAGAAGTTTCATGCGGTCAGCTATACCGATGCTGCCATCGAATTTGCGGTGTCGCATTCGAACCGCTATATTCCCGACCGTTTCTTGCCCGACAAGGCGATCGACCTCATCGACGAAGCCGGAGCGCGCGTGAAATTGCGCCAGACTTCGCTGCCCGAGGAGATCACCGAGGTGCAGAAACGCATCAAGTTCATCGTCCACCGTATGGACTCTGCCATCGCGAACCACGAGTTCGAGAAGGCGCGGTTCTACTCGGACGAAGAACGCAAAGAGCGCGAAAACCTGCGTGCTCTTCGCGACAAATATCACCTCGACGATTCGGCGGCCGGCATTGTGGGCCGCGAAGATATCGAGGATGTCGTCAGCCGCTGGACGGGTGTCCCGGTCACCAGCATCAAGGAAGAAGAGACACAGAAGCTGCTGCGCGTGGAAGAAGAGCTGCACAAGCGCGTCATCTCCCAGGAAAAAGCCATCTCGGCGCTGGCGCGTGCCATCCGCCGCTCGCGTGCAGGCCTCAAATCGCCGCATCGTCCCATCGGCAGCTTCCTGTTCCTTGGACCCACCGGCGTCGGCAAAACAGAAATGGCGCGTACGCTGGCGCAATTCCTGTTCGGTTCAGACAAGGCGCTCATCCGCTTCGATATGTCGGAGTTCATGGAGAAGCATTCGGTGTCGAAGCTGATCGGTTCGCCTCCGGGGTATGTGGGCTACGAGGAAGGTGGTCAGCTGACGGAGCGCGTCAAGCGTTCGCCGTACTCAGTTGTCCTGCTGGACGAAGTCGAGAAGGCACACCCCGATGTGTTCAACCTGCTGTTGCAGGTGTTTGAAGACGGCCAGCTGACCGATGGACTAGGCAACACTGTCGACTTCAAGAACACGATTCTCATCATGACGTCGAACATTGGCGCGCGGCACCTGCAGAAGAAGCAGGGACTGGGCTTCCAGAGCGATCGCGACGACCTGGTAACAGAGAAGATCGAAGAGCTGGTCAAGAATGAGGTGAAGAAAACCTTCAACCCCGAGTTCCTGAACCGTCTCGACGAGATCATCCTGTTCCAGTCGCTGAACGATGCCGACTTGATCCAGATCGTCGAACTGCTCGTCGGGCAGCTCAACCTCAACCTGGCACAGAAGGCCATCACCATCTCGGTGACCGAAGAAGCGAAGAAGTGGATTCTTGACAAGACGCTGGTCGACCGCAGCTACGGGGCACGTCCGTTGCGGCGCGCTCTGCAGCGCTATGTCGAAGATCCTCTCTCCGAAGCGCTCATCGCCGGACAAATCAGCGCGCGGCCGGCCTTCCTCGAGGTTTATCTCGAGAACAACCAGCTGTTCTATCGCCCGGTAAGCGCGGACGACAGCGGCAGCGAAGAGAAGGCTGCTGGGATTTTGCTGTTCAGCGCCTAACCTCAAGTCAGACCAACAAAAAAGCCTCCGGTGCGCCGGGGGCTTTTTATTGCACCGCTCAACTCAAGACTCGTCCCGCTCCGGTTCCCAGGGGTCGATCGGGAGGCGGTCAAGGCGGTCTTCCAGATCCCGCCGCCGTTCCTGCTCGCGGCGTTTCTCCTGTTCCTCGCGCTCTTCCTGTCCGTCCGCCATCGCACTCCCTCATTCCATTCTAATGAACCGCTCGAATAATCGCCGCCAAACAGCGCAACGGTTTCCCCAGCTGCTATAACGTTGTGCACATGGATCCCACAGTCCCCGGCGGTCTCGAAGATGAAATCGGGCAACTGCGCGCACGCGTCCAGCGCCTAGAAGAAGCACTCTATCGCCAGGGGGTTCTTGCGGAGCGATGGACAGCCCCTGCGACGGCAAGCGCGGAACAGACGCCGCAGCAGGTTGCACTTTCTCCGGTGCCGCTCGCGACTCCTCCGCCTGCACACATCCCCGCGCCGCCGCCCGTTCCTGTTGCGGTGCCCAGCTTCGGAGTATCCCAGGCCACCAAGCCGGAGCGCTCGCTTGAAAGCCGCATCGGCTCGCAGTGGTTCAATCGCGTCGGTATTCTCGCCGTGCTGATCGGCATGGCATGGTTTCTGAAGCTGGCGATCGACAACCACTGGATTGGCCCCCTTGGCCGCGTGCTGATTGGGCTGGTTGCCGGCGCCGGCCTGATCGCATGGTCCGAGCGCTTCCGCGCCAAAGGCTACGCAGCATTTTCGTACTCGCTCAAATCAGTGGGCAGCGGCATTCTCTATCTCTCGCTGTGGGCGGCGTTCTCTCTCTTTCACCTCATTCCCGGATCGGTCGCTTTCACGGCGATGATTGCGGTCACTGCCTTCAACGGCTTCCTTGCCTGGGTGCAGGATTCGGAACTGCTCGCACTCTATGCCATTGCCGGCGGCTTCGGCACGCCGCTGCTCGTCTCTACGGGTGAAAATCACGAGGTTGCCCTCTTCAGCTACATGCTGTTGCTGAATCTCACGGTTCTCATCCTCGTGGCGCTGCGGCCCTGGTCGCGGCTGCTGTTCGGAGCGTTCGCGGGCACGGTGTTCTATGCGACCGGCTGGAGCTTCAGCTACTACTCGGCCCAGCAGGTTGGAACGACGGCGTTCTTCTTCGCGTGCTTCTTCCTGCTGTTTGCGCTTGCGCCGCGCCTGGTGCTTCTGCAGCAGACGGGCGGGGTCGATGCCGCGCAGAACTCCTCGACGTGGGACAAGCTGGCCACGTTGATTCTGCCGATCCTGAATGCATCGCTGGGATTTCTCGCGTTCTACAGCATGTTTGAATCAAAGCATTGGGAGTCGGCCGAGCCCTGGCTCGCTGTTGTCTTCGCCGGCTTTTATCTCTTGCTGCTGCGGCTGCCCCCCGTGGGGCGTTGGCGCGACAATCCTGTCCTGCTTTCTGAACTGCACCTGGCCGCGGCAGTCGTGTTTCTCACCATCGCGATTCCGCTGAAGGCCTCCGGCCGCTGGCTCACCATCGGTTGGCTGGCCGAAGGCGCTGCCTTGTTGTGGGTGGCAAGTCGCGCACGCTCGAAGTTTCTCAGCATTCTCGCGCTCCTCTGCCTGGCTCTCGCACTCGTGGCGCTGGTGACGGTGGACCCATCCACGACCGGCACTCCCCTCTTCAATGCGCGCTTTGCAACTTTCCTTGTCGGTATTGCAGTGTTTGCGTTCACCGCGTGGCAGGCGTATCGCAACGCACGCGAACCCCAGCATGCTTCCATGCCATGGCTCGGCCTCGCAGCTGCAGCGGGGCTGGTGGTCAATGGTCTGATTCTGCTCGCGGCCGGACGCGAAATTCATGCCTACTGGTGGGCCTCTAGCTGGCATGGAGGCTACCAGCAATACGGGCTGTATCGCATGTACGCGCAGTTCAGCTATTCCGCCTTGTTCATGGTCTTTGGCGCGATTCTGCTGGCACTGGGCTTCTCGCGGCATTCCGCTTTCTTGCGCTGGCAGGCTCTCGTGTTGCTCGCGGTCTCCATCGGTAAAGTTTTCCTGGTCGACGTGAGCGAACTGAGCCAGGGTTATCGCATCCTGAGCTTTCTTGGACTCGGCGCACTGCTCCTCGGCGTCAGCTTCATCTATCAGCGCGACTGGTTCAGCTTGCGCGGCGACAAGGAGCACCCGCAATGAAGCTGCTGGCAGCAGTGTTGCTTTTTGCCGTCGCGGCTGCGCCCACGCCGGAGATTCGCTACTTCCATTACCAGCGTCCGGTGCAATTGCCCGCCGATGCAGCGGGGCAGACGTGCACAGTACTCGATCCCACGACCTTCGCCCATGCGTCGTTGGGGCTCGCCGATCTGCGCCTCTATCAGGATTCGACCGAGGTGCCTTACGTCGTCCATAGCGCCGTAGCGCCAGCAACGGCTCCGCAATCGATTGCGCCGCTGAACCTGGGGCAGCGGAAGGGCAAAACAGTTTTCGACGCGCAGATGCCCGAGGGCGAATACAGCGATCTGCGATTGACCGTGACGGGGCAGAACTTTCTGGCTACGGTTGCCGTCTCGGGAAGCCAAAACGAGTCGAGCCCCCAGACACACATCGGTTCCTACACGATCTTCGATTTTGCTGAACAGAAGCTGGGCCGCAGCACCGTGCTCCATCTGCCTAAATCCAACTTCCGTGTTCTGCATTTTGAAATTGCGGGTCCGCTTGGCCCAGGCCGTATTGAAGGTTTGTCGGCAGCCCTTGCTCCGCCCAGCGAACCGAAATATCTCACCGTTGCAGACACCGTTCACTTCACGCAGAAGGGCCGCGACTCAATCGCCGAGTTCACGGTTCCGGCGCATGTGCCTGTCGATCACATCGTGTTTGAGCCGCCCGCCGAGCCGGTCAACTTCAGCCGCGACGTCACGGTGGAGGTGGCCGAAGTACCGGCGCAAAAAGAAGACGCGCCGCAAAATCTGTCCTCTCCGGCTTGGAGCTACGGAAACCTCTTGCGGCTGCATCGCGTGCAGGAAGGACACCGCATCGACGAAGAACGTCTTGCTGTGTTTCCGCCCGAGAGATTTTTTGACGCACCCGCGCACTGGACAATCACCGTCGTCAATGGCGATGACGCGCCGATTCGATTCGCGCATGTCCGTCTCGAAATGCTGGAACGGGATGTTTGTTTTGAGTCCGCCGCGCGTGCGAGCTATGTGCTGTATTACGGCGATGCGGCGCTCGCCTTGCCCCGCTACGACTATGCCCGCTGGTTTGCTCTGCAGCCCACGGCAGCCGTCGCGGTCCTCGGCCCGGAGACGGTCAATGCCGCCTATCAGCAGCGTCCCGATCAGCGTCCGTTCACTGAGAGGCATCCCGTGCTGCTCTGGGTCGCGCTGATTGTGGTGATCCTGCTGCTGGGATTCATTGCCCTTCGTTCGGCCAGGCGGCAAGATCCGCCGGCGCCCACGCCGTAGCGCGCCTGAAACTTTCCAACACAGTCGTAGAGCCTGCTTGCGGCGTCCAGCGTTTCTTTGCAGAGACGTGACCGCAGTGTGCGAAGTGAAGCGGGCACATCGGCTACTGCATCCTCGACAGCTTATATTCGAAAGAGCATGTCCCCTGGAGATCTCGGCAAGGCCGTCCTCATTCATTTTTCCGGGCACAACCATCCCGGGCTCACCGCAGAGTTGGCGACCACGCTGGCTCACCATCGCATTGACGTGCTCGATATTGGACAAGCTGTGGTCCACGAGACGCTCTCGCTTGCGATCCTCATCAAACTGCCCCCCGACAGCAGTTTTGCCTCGCTCAAAGCGGAGCTGGCGGAGCGTGCGCGCGAGCTGGGTCTCCAGCTCCGATTCACTTCGATTCGTCCCGATGCGCTACAGCACTGGGTACAAGGCTTGCATCAGCAGCATTTCATCATCACGGTGCTGGGCCGTTCGATTACGGCGGCGCACCTGGCGCGTGTGACGACGCTTCTTGCCGCGCATGCGATGAATGTGGACCGCATCGACCGCCTCTCCGGCCTGCTTTCACCGCAAGATGCGACAGCAAATGCATGCGTGGAACTGGCCGTCAGCGGCGCGGGAGCACGTGAAGCTGATCTGCGCGCCGATTTTCTGGCGGCAGCCCAGGAGCTTTCGATCGATATCGCGTTCCAACGGGAAAGCATTTTTCGGCGCAACCGGCGGCTGTTCGTGTTCGATATGGACTCCACGCTGATCCAGGGCGAAGTGATTGACGAGTTGGCGAAGTTAGCCGGTGTGGGAGAACAGGTTGCGCGCATTACCGAAGCAGCGATGCGGGGAGAGTTGAATTTCGACGAAAGTTTCAGCCGCCGTGTCGGCCTGTTGAAGGGGCTTTCCGCGGAGAGCGCCTATTCGCTGCTGGATGCAATTCCGCTGGCCGAGGGGGCCGAGCGATTGATTCGCACGCTGCGCCTGTTGGGATATAAAACCGCAATTCTTTCCGGAGGCTTCACATTTTTTGCGCAGCGTCTGCAGCAGAGCCTGGGCATCGACTATGTGCACGCGAATGAATTGGAGATTGCGGAGAACTTGGTGACCGGGCGCGTAATTCATCCCATTGTGAATGGCGACCGCAAAGCCGCCCTTTTGCGCGAGCTGGCAAGCCGCGAAGATATTTCTCTCGAACAAGTGGTGGCCGTCGGCGATGGCGCCAACGACATTCCGATGTTGCGCATTGCCGGAATGGGCATTGCTTACAGGGCCAAACCGCTGGTGCAGCAAAGTGCACCGCAGTCCATTTCGTCGTTAGGTCTCGACGGATTGCTCTACCTGATCGGCGTGCGCGATCGCGATCTTCATCCTCACGAATCTCGTTGATCCCATAGGCGCGGAGACAATCCTGCCCGTCTCTCGCACAGATGCAAGCGCATCATTCCGCAGTCGATTCGCCGCAGAATTTTCTGTTGGTGCGTTGCGCGTGCGGGCTCCGCCGTACCCAGAAGGTGACTAGCGTTCGGTCCATAAGGGACACGTATGTGCTAGCCTGCGACCATCTGTGGCCAATTTTGAAAAAACACCGGCAGAGGTAAAAGAAATCCTCTCCAAACCGATTCAGCAGCTGGGCTTGAAGCTGGAAGGCTCTCCTCTTGAACGTTTCGTCCAGCAACTTTACAAGGAACTGGACGCCAAGGGGTTGAAGAAATTCCGGCCCAAGTGCTATCTCACCGATGAGTGGGGCTGCCCGAACATGGAACCGGTGATTGGGATTCCGTTTTATCTTGCCGATCCCGAATTGCAGCGTCTTGAGTCGGAAATGAACGACATCGAAGATGCGCGGCAGATCATGATGTACATGCGTCACGAGGCGGGCCACGCCTTCAATTACGCCTACGTGCTATATAAAACGCGGGAATGGCGCGATCTTTTTGGGCCGTTCCGCCGGCCTTATCGCGACAGCTACAAGCCTGTTCCATTCTCGCGCCAATTTGTGCGGCACATGGAAGGCTGGTACGCGCAGAAACATCCAGACGAAGATTTTGCTGAAACGTTTGCCGTGTGGATGACCCCTCGCTCCAACTGGAGGAAGCGGTACAAGGGCTGGGGAGCGATGAAGAAGCTGCTCTACATGGATCGCATGGGGCGCAAGCTGGGCGATGCCGATCCTCTGTTCGCACACGGCGATACCGATATCACCGTCGATGAAATGGATCTCACCGTCGGCGAGTTTTATCAGCGCGCACTCGATCAACAGCTGACTCCCGGCGAGTTGCCTCTCGACAGCGATCTGCATGACATCTTCAACGCATCCAGGCGGCGCAGAAAAAATGTGCGTCCCGCAGTCGAACTTTTGCGTGAAAATCGCAAAGTTCTTGTCGACAAGGTGAACTACTGGACCGGCGTCCAACGTCCCCTGGTGAAGAAGTTAGTAGAAGCCATCGAAGCGAAAGTAAGTGATCTTCGACTGCAAGCCGACATAAAATGTGAGAGAGAGCATTTGACCGAGGTCACGGTGTACGCGACCGCGCTGGCAATGAATTACATCACGAGGGGCAAGTTCATTCTGCCCTGAGACGAACTTCGCATCGCGTCGAATGACGTGAGTGAAGCCAACGGAAAAGACGTAGAGGCAACATGGCAAATTTGAAAGTAACGATTTTGCACGACGTGTGGGAAGAGGGTCCGCCCGAACCAGAGCCGGAGCCGGTAAAGGCGCCGCGCGGCAAAAACGGCAAACGTCCGCGCAAGAAGAAAGATCCGCTGCACGACCGCGAAGAGATTTTTGCGGCGCTGACCAAGCTTGGGCATGAACCGTCGTATCACGTTCTCGACGGCAAGAACCAGTCACTGCATGCGATCGCGAAATGCAATTCGGATCTCATCTTTAACCTGACCGAGTCGTATGCCGGCGACGACACGATGGACAAAAATCTTGCCGCCTACATGGAGCTTCTGCACATTCCGTATACGGGCGGCGGACCGCAGGCTCTGTATCTTGCGCAGGACAAGTCGCTGGCTAAAAAGATTTTTGACTTCCACAAGATCAAGACGCCGGATTTCGCGACCTCGTACAAGGGGCGCACCGATCACTCCCACGATATCGAGTTTCCGCTGATCGTGAAGCCGGTTTCAGAAGATGGATCGATCGGCATCGACAATGGCTCTGTCGTGGATAGCGTGAAAGAGTTGATGGAACGGATCCACTACATCCATGAGGAATTCGATAGCCCGGCCTTGATCGAGGAATACATCGAAGGCCGCGAAATCTACGCCTCGATTCTCGGCAACGAGAACCCTGAAGTGCTGCCGCTAGTCGAGCTGGACCTTTCCAGGCTGCCGAAAGGAACACCGCGCATTGCCGGCCAGGATGTGAAGTTCGATCACGAAACCGAGGCCTACAAGGTAACCAAATCCGCTCCTGCGGAAGACCTCGACGAAGAGACCACGAAAAAACTTCAAGACACCGCCCTGGCGGCGTATCGAGCTTTGAAACTGCGCGACTACGGCCGCATCGACATGCGCTTGAGCAAGAAGGACGAAGTGTACGTGATTGAAGCGAACCCGAATCCATGGCTCGCCAGCGCCGCCGAATTCTTTATGGCATCGAAGAAGGCGGGCTACTCGTACACCGACATGATCGAAAAAATCGTGGAGCTGGCCCGCGCGCGGTCCGTCTAATTTGTTTCTTCACGACGGATTCTGTGCCGGGCTCACAGGGCGATGGTTTCGTCGGCGGGCACCGGATGCGCGGTCGCACGCACTGCAGTAGACTGAGCGCATGATCCGCCAGATCGTGCCTCTGTTTTTCACGACCGACATTCCCTCGACACTTGCCTACTACAAAGACAAGCTCGGGTTCGAGTGCGTGGGCACCTGGCACGATCCGCCGGTGTATGCCATCGTGGCGCGCGATCAGCATGCCATTCACTTGCGCTGTGCCGCGCCGCCCACGGCCAATCCCGACAAGTATGCGGACGAGCTGCTGGATGCCTATCTTTTTGTCGTGGATGCCGATGCGCTCTACGCTGAATATGCAGCCAAGGGCGTGGAATTTACGCGCGAGCTTGGCAACATGCCATGGCATTGCCGCGAGTTTGTGGTGAAGGATTGCGACGGCCGTCTACTGGCGTTCGGCGCCAACCACTAGCGATCGATTCTGCCTCGCGCAACCATCACCAGGGCAAGACCGCAGGCACCAGCGCGCGGATGGCATGTGCCTGTTGCATGCCGGCTTGCGCGTCAGGATGTTGCTCGGCGAGCGAGGGGCCGGCGAACCGCCGGTAGCTGTCGGGCTTGCCTCCATCGACGCGTACGAACTCCACTGAGAGGGGAAGATCGGGGATACGCGCTCCGAACCAGTGCGGGTCATCGCGTTCGGCCCAGGTGACAAGCGCGAGCACGGATCCTGCCGCGTAGTCGGGACCGGATGCATGATTCGCATCCACTGACCAAGCGTCTGCGGCGCGCGCTGCCTGCTCGTTGCCCAGCAGCGCGGTAATGGTGAGGGTCTTCGGATCAACAAAAAGCGTCAGAGGCTTCCAGCCGAGCGGTGGATAGGGCAAGCCGGCGGGCAGCGCCGCGGCGCGATTGTTCACAATCTCATTGCCGTCGACGCGGGCCGGCGTGATGGGCAGCGTATAAACGGAATCGTCGCCACGCACGGGCAGATGGCATCCGGTGCATTCGTTCACGAAATGTGCATCGTTGCCGTAGGGCTTGAGATTCGGTCCCAGCCAGCGACCCCATCCCCATCCATCGGTCGACTTGAAGCGCTGCGCGTCTTTCACCATCAGCTCCACCTGGACGAAGTCGCCGGGGCGCACAATGCCATCGGCACCGACCTGTTTCTTCCATGCGATCTTGGCGAAGCGCGTGCCATCGGGCCATGGGGAGATGTGTCCCGAGGCCATTGCCTGGAGCGCGATCTCGTTGCCCAGCACAAAGCGGAAGGTGTTGTTATCTCCGCGGTCGGTAAGCGTGACCAGCTTCCAGTGGGCCGGCGCATCGAAGGGCAGGCCATTGAACTCCGGATGCACCGCACTCGACGCAAGGGGCATGAGGGGCTGCGGGACGTTGGTCTGCACGGGCAGAGCGGGCCACGGGCTCAGCCAGGCTTTCAAGGTGGCAAGGTCTTCGGACGTGAGGCGCGCTTCAGGATGCAGGGCAGTGAACTGCGGCAGGGGCATTGCGCCCAGTTGCATCATGTTGACGGCTTCGTACAGTTTGCCCTTCTGCACGGCGGGCGGTTTGGCGCCGAGGGTCGAGAAGTTCAGGTGCTCCCGCGCGGTAAGCACATCCTGCCGCACAAGCCAGTAGGCGGGCGCCACTTGATCGAACCAGGCAAGATGGGTCTGATCGGAGTGGCAGCTCTCACAGCTTCTCTGCAGAATTTTCTCGACGTCGGGCGGCACGGCCATCTCGGCCGTCGGCGGTCTGCTGGGGATTGCGGGATGGACAAACTGCAGCGCGATGAAGAGGAGCGCCGCCGCCAGACAAAGTTTACCGATGTTCCGCAAATTCATTGCCCTTCCTTCGCTTTGAGAAGTCGATGGGATCGTCCAGACGCTGGCCCTGCCGACGGCTTTCCTTCGATCATTCTCCCCAAGGGAATGATTTGTGTCCAAGCAAAAAACTTGATGCCCCATAAGCGGGTGAGCTTTCGGCACTGTGCCGGCGGGGTTGTTGCTTTTCACGGCATCGAAGAGGAGCCGCCTCTTTGTTGAGTAGGCGGCACGGTTGTTTGCCGTTGAGAGCGAGAGGCGATCCCCGCAGGCGAGAATCGAAGCAGGACACGATGACGCCGATCGATGCAACGATTCCCGAAGAGCTGGCCAGGCTCGCCCAGCAGACGCGCGTCCTGGTGCGGCGTCCGGGGCCTCCGCGGGCCAACGCCAAGTGCATCGTCTACTGGATGCAGCGCGCGATGCGGGTGGTCGACAATCCTGCATTGGACGTGGCCATCGAGGCGGGCAATGTTCTCGGGCTCCCGGTCGTGGTTTTCTTCTCGCTGATCCCCAACTATCCCAACGCGAACCTGCGGCACTACCACTTTCTGGCGCAGGGATTGCGCGACGTGGCTGCGGATGCCGCGGAGCGGGCCGTGGGGTTTGTCTTAAGGCGGCACCCCGACAACTCTCTCGAGGCGTTCGTGGAGGAGGTGCAGGCTGCGCTCGTGATCGGCGATGAGAATCCGTGTCGCGAGCCGGAACGTTGGCGCGCCGTGTTGGCCAGGCGGTTTAAGCTGCCGTTTTGGACCGTCGACGCCGATGTAGTGGTTCCCTCGCGCGTGTTTGGCAAAAGCTTCTTTCTGCTGCATCATCTGCGTCCGCATCTGCGGGCAGAGCTGCCGAAGTACCTGGTGGCGCCGAAGAAGATCAAGCCGCTGCACCCGTGGAAGCCGGACAAGGCGCCGTCGAGCTTTCCTGTGGACCGCGACCCGACGGTGGGATTTACCAAGCTCGATCGAAGCGTGGGGCCGGTGGATACTTTTACGGGTGGCACGCATGCCGCAATCAAGCGCCTGCGCGATTTTATTGCACATGATCTGGCGGCGTATGACACGCAGCGCAATCATCCCGAGACCAAGGGAACCAGCCGCCTGTCGCCCTATCTGCATTTCGGCAACATTGGACCGCTGACCATTGCGTTGGCTGTAGAAGAGGCGGCAAAGAAGGGCAAAGTATCAGGTGCGGGGCGCGACCGGTTCCTCGAGCAGGTGATTGGGTGGCGCGAGCTCTCGGTGTTGTTTGTGAAGTACAACCCCGACTACGACAACTGGGAGAGCGCGGAGCCGTGGGCACGCGCAACGCTGCTGGAACATGCCGGCGACGATCGTGTCCGCTACACCCTGGCCCAACTGGAGCGCGGCGAGACCGGCGACGAATTGTGGAACGCCGCGCAGCGCGAGATGGTGAACACGGGCTGGATGCATAACAGGATGCGGATGTATTGGGCCAAGAAAATTCTCGAGTGGGCGCCTGATCCAGCGCGTGCGGTGGAGTGGGCCGTGATGCTGAATGACAAGTACGAACTGGATGGCCGCGACGCCAACGGCTATGCCGGAATTGCATGGGCCATCGTGGGCAAGCACGATCGCCCCTGGTTCAATCGGCCTGTTTTTGGATTGGTGCGCCCGATGACCGGAAAATCGTTTGCGAAGAAGTTCGATGCTGCAGCCTACATCGAGCAAAATCCGGCGCGACGCGGGTCGCTTTGATTCACGATGGTCTGTAGTGGCGATCACATCGCGTGCTGGGCTGTCCCATCCTAGAATGACAATCAATTTCGATCCCGAAAACTGCCTGTTTCACGTTATGTAGCGCATCGGATTCTGCTCGAAGTCTCCCTCGGATCTTGCACGAGAGGAGAGAGTGGAACCGGACAACGGACACGTGTGACCATCTGGGATCAGAAATCTCCTTGGAGACGAAGTAGACGCCCTTGCGTGCGGCGTGCGTGCTCTTGCCTTGCGCGCACTCTGCGGCAACGGGTATGGATGCCGGCACTCGTGCTGGCGGCGTTCTGGCTGTTCCTCGCGGCCGGCGCGCAGACCAAGCCGTGGACCGATACAGTGCGGCCTTCGCGTGTCGCGTCGGAAGAACATTTTCCCGCGCTACCCGGACGGCGGGTTCAGCCCGCTTCGCTGCCTGCGGCCAGAGCGGCCAGTGTCGGCGCAACAGCAACCTGGCAGCCCCTGGGGCCCGCAGCCGTCAACACCCCGAGCTATGGCTTGGTGACGGGGCGGGTATCCGCGATCGCGTTCGATCCGGCCGACGTCACGGGCAATCGGGTCTACATCGGGACCACCGGGGGCGGCGCATGGCTGTCACAGAATGCAGCGACGTCGAATACCGGCGATGTGCAATTTGCTCCTCTCATCGATAACGTCGGCGCACTGACCGCGACGTTTGATGCATCCATCAGCGTGGGCGCCCTGACGGTGCAGCCCGGGGCCACGGGCGTTGTGCTGGTGGGCACCGGCGATCCCAACGACGAGCTCGACTCGTACTATGGCGCGGGCATTCTGCGGTCGATCGACGGCGGCAACAAATGGACCCTCATCCAGGCGACACAGGATCAGATCTGGGCGTTTGCCGGGGAGGGCTTTGCGGGCTTCGCGTGGAGCACGGTGAACCCACAGGTTGTGGTGGCGGCTCTGTCGCAGGCGCTCGGCGCGGCGTTGACGAACGCGATCTTTCCGCGTGCAAGTTTTGCAGGACTCTACTACTCGACCGACAGCGGTGCGACGTGGTCGATCGCGCGTGTCACCGATGGCGGCGGAGCCGATGTCCAGGGGCCGACCGATCCTACGGGAGGAGACGGCAGTGCGGCGACTTCCGTGATCTGGAATCCAGTGCGCAAGGTTTTTGTTGCGGCCGTGCGATATCACGGCTACTACCAGTCAGCGGACGGCGTCACCTGGACGCGCCTGACCGGACAACCGGGCACTGCATTGACGATGGCCCATTGTCCGACCAACCAGGGAACGAATGGATCGCCTTTGTGCCCGATCTTTCGCGGAACGCTGGCCGTGAATCCGCAGACGGGCGATACGTTTGCGTGGACCGCGGATGGGTACAACCAGGATCAGGGGATTTGGCAGGATGCCTGCGCGTTGACTGCGGGCGCTTGTGCGAACGCGATTGGCTTCAGCCATCAGTGGAGCACCACGGCACTGCAGACGAACGATCCCCAGCAGGGTCCGGCCACCATTGAAGAGGCCGACTCGACCCTCGCACTCGCTGCTGTGCCTTCAGGGCAGGACACACAGCTGTTGGCTGGAGCCGACGATGTGTGGAAGTGCAGTCTCGCCGGCGGTTGTGCCTGGCGTAATACCACGCAAACAGGCTCGTGCAGAAGCGCGCAGGTAGCGCCCTATCAGCATGCGTTGGTATGGAGCGCCGCCAATCCCCAGGAGATGCTGATCGGCAATGACAGCGGCCTTTGGCGTTCGCTCGACGCAATCGGCGAGTCGGGACCAGAGTGCAGCGCGAGCGATGCAACGCATTTCCAGAATCTGAATGGCGGGCTCGGCTCTCTTGCAGAAGTGCAGAGCTTTGCGCTGGCGGGCACCTCGGAGGACGCGATGGTGCTGGGCCTCGGCGTGAATGGAACGGCGGGCGTGAAAGACGCGTCGCTGTCGGACTGGCCGCAAATTTTGTCCGAATATGGCGGCCCGGTTGTGGTGGATCCGACCAACGCCGCAAATTGGTATGTCAACAGCGGTCCCGGAGTGGCGATTCATAGATGCGCGCAAGGCGATGCGTGCACCTCGGCCGATTTCAGTTCTGTCGTGACGAGTGCGGATGTAGGCGGCGATGGGGACTCGATGGCCAATCTTGCGCCGTTTCTTGTGGACCCGCTGGATCCGTCACAGTTTCTGATTGGAACATGCCGCGTCTGGCGCGGGCCCGCGAATGGAATCGGTTGGAGCAGCGCGAACGCGATCAGTCCTTTTCTCGATGGCATGAACAGACCCGCCTGCAAGGGGGATCCGCTGATACGCAGCATGGCAGCGACGGCGGTCTCCGGTGGCAGCGAAGTGATCTACGTGGGCATGTATGGCGCGCTCGAGGGAGGGACAACCCTTGCCGGCCATGTGTTGCGTGCGGTCCGCGATCCCAGCTCCAATGCGCCGCCGACGTGGCATGATTTGACCGCAAATCCCGTCACCAACGATACCGCGTCGATGAATCGATTTGAATTCAACATCTCGAGCATTGAGCTCGACCCGCACGACGCGACCGGCAATACGCTGTATGTCACGGTCGAAGGCATACCCGAGCCGATGTCGAACCTGCGCACGTTGTATCGTTCCACCGACGGCGGCGCGCACTGGCAATTCCTGATGTCGAACCTGCCGTTCGCACCGGCCAATAGTGTGGCCATCGATCCGCAGGATGCCAACACGGTCTACGTCGCGACCAACGCCGGTGTGTATGCGACGCAGGATATCGGCAATTGCATCACCTCGATTACCTGCTGGTCGGCGTATGCCGCAGGCCTTCCGCGAGCGCCCGTCACCCAGCTGAGCGTGTCCGCTGACGCGCAGATGCTGGTGGCCGGTACCTACGGGCGCGGCATGTGGCAGATTCCGCTGTGGGGCGCAGGGACGCCGACGACAAGTGCTCAAGTCAGTCCTTCAACGCTTGCGTTTGCGGCGCAGGCCTACGGCACCGCGAGCAGCCCGCAGACAATCACGGTGACGAACACAGGCGCCAGCGCGCTGACCATTGCTTCCATTGCGGTCCTTGGGGATTTCGAGGAGACCGATGATTGTCAAGGCGTCCCTGTCAGCCCGGCCTCCAGCTGCACCGTGCAGGTAGTGTTCGCGCCGAGCGCAAGTGGAGCCCGCACCGGGCAGTTGACCTGGACGGGCAACGTGTCGGGCGGACAGGTTTCCGTAGCCCTCAGCGGCACAGGAACAAGCTCTTCTGGCATCACGCTGCTGCCCTCCGTGGTCAACTTCGGGTCGGTCGCCCTGGGCCAGACATCAACGGCCTTGCAGATCACCGTGGAGAACGCGACCTCCGCAGCAGTGCCGGTGACAAGCGCTGCGGTTACGGCGCCCTTTGTCCTGACCACGAATGCCTGCGGTTCGTCGCTGGCTGCCAACAGCGATTGCGAAATGCTGATTGCGTTCGCACCGACGCAGGCTGGCTCCGCGAGCGGCACGCTGACCTTGGTGGATGGATTGGGAAGTCAGGCCGCGCAATTAAGCGGGAGCGGGGCTTCGCCCGCAACCGACACCCTCTCGGCGAAGACACTCACATTTGCAGGAACGATAGTCGGACAGATCTCGTTGCCGCAGTCCATCGCCCTCACCAACAGCGGCGGCATGCCGCTGACCTCGATCGCAGTCACGGCGAGTGGGCCCTTTCAGGTGGCCAGCAATTGCACCACCCAGCTTGGCGCCGGAGGAAACTGCACGTTGAGCGTCACCTTCGCGCCCATCACCCAGGGTGCGCAAACCGGGATACTGACCGTTGCTGACCTCACGCGGACGCAAACAGTCGCCCTGTCTGGAACCGGTCTCGGAGCACCGCAGATCACCGTGCATCCGACGGCATTGAGTTTTGGCCCGCAGGCAGTCGGGTCTCCAAGCGCACCGCTCACCCTGACGGTGACCAACACAGGGGCCGCGCCCATGGCGAATGTGGGGTTCCAGCTTGCGAGTCAGGTTGCGAGTCAGGTTGCGGGCGTCTCGGCCGCGGGCTTCTCGGTCAGCTCGACCTGCAGTGGGCCTCTCGCGAATGGAGCGGCCTGCACGGCCCAGGTGATCTTCACGCCGGTGTCTGCCGGAGGCGCGTCCGCCATTCTCACCGTTTCGTCCTCCACCTTGGGAGTGAAGGCTGCCCAGGTAGCGTTGACGGGGAGCGGGAACGCCTTGTCGGGCCTCAACGTTGCCCCCGCGCAGATGGCGTTCACCGAGGCGACCGTAGGGCAGGCCAGCAGCGCGCAGAGCGCGACCATCACCAACGCAGGCACGTCACCGGCGAGTGGTTTGGTTCTCACCGCGACCGCGCCCTTCAGTCTTGCGCAAACCAACTGTGGAGCAGCATTGGCTCCGGGATCGAGCTGTACAGCGAGCCTGTTCTTTACGCCCACTGCCAATGGATCCGCCTCAGGCGCGTTCACCATCACATCAACGACTTCGAACACAGCGATCGTGATCCTGAGTGGCGCGGGAGGATCGGCGGGCTCGGTGCAACTGCAGCCATCGGTGCTGAACTTTCCGGCAACCGGCCTGGGAGCTGCCAGTAGCGTGCAGACTGTGACCGTGACCAACACCGGGCCGGTCGATCTTGCTGCACTGACGCTCAGCGTTTCGAGCGGCTATCAACTGGCCACCACCACCTGCGGATCGACGCTTGCTCCCAGCGCAAGTTGCAGCGTGGGCCTGGTCTTCAGCCCGAACACCGGGGGACAGCAGAGCGGCAGCCTGACCGTGAACAGCGGCGCTCTTGCTGCGCCTGCCCACGCGGAGTTGTCGGGAATGGGCTTCGATTTTTCGGCATCGATCGCAGGCTCCGCGAGCCAGACCATCTCCAGCGGGCAAAGCGCGAGCTTTGTGTTGGCCCTGGCTCCCCAGTTTGGAGCGTCAGGAACCTTCTCGTTTCAATGTGCCTCGCTGCCGGTGAGTGCGCTGTGCAGTTTCAGCCCGGTGAACGAAACAGTCGCAGCCAATGCCACCGGCAATGTCACGGTGCAGATCACAACAGCGAATGCGGCAAGCATGCCGGCGCCATCCCACAAAATGCGCCGAGGTGCGCTCCCGGCACTTTGTGTGCTTCTGGCGTTTCCCCTTGTCTGGCGTCGCCGGAGGAAAGCGCTTTGGTTGATTGCAGCGCTGGCGTTGCTGGGGTGCGGCGTGTCGAGTTGTTCAGGCTCCGGCGGCGGATCGGGAGGAACGCCGGGCCAGGGCACTGCGGGTGTGGGAACGTATTCCATTCCGGTGAGTGTCGCCTCCAACGGAGTGGTGCACACGGTGACAGTGAAGCTCACCGTGGACTGATGCGATGACGACAGTTCGATGCGCAGAAGGCAGATGCACTGCGGCTATACTTGAACTTCCAGCAGCGGCAGCGCGAACGCGCGCAGACCGCGCACGCTGGAGCATGAGAAACGAGTATCCATGAGCGAAAAAGTCACCCTTGCCGATGTGCAACGTGTCGCCGAGCTGGCGAATCTTGAGCTGGAGCCGGAGGAAGCGCAGGGCATGCAGCACGACCTGAACGCCATCCTCGCTTATGTTGCCCAGCTGAATGAGCTCGACACGTCGGGTGTGGTTCCTTTGGCACAAGTGAACGAACTGGTCGGCGCCGGCGGCACCAATACGCTGCGGTCCGATACCACGGTGCCTTCGCTGGACCGCGCGCAGGTGATGCCACAGGGACCGGAAACAGATGGCGTGTTTTTCAAAGTGCCCAAGGTGATTGAGCGCGGATGACCGGAATTGCGAGTCGGTTTGCGCAATGTTGAAGATGCCAGTGTCAGGGGGTAGCCGGGATTGCCGAGCGAAGTGAAGAGCTACGTTGAAAAGCCGAAGACTCTTGCCGCCTTGCACGCAGAGATTGTTGCGGGCCGCACCAAGGCCACTGATCTGGCGAGCCAGTACTACGATCGCATCGCGGCGATCGATCCGCATCTGCACATTTATCTGAGCCTGACGAAGCAGCGCGCTTTGGAGCAGGCTGCGCGCGTGGATGCCGCCGCAGCAAAGGGCGACCCCCTGGGCCCGCTCGCGGGCATTCCCGTTGGCGTGAAAGATGTGCTGGTCGTGCGCGGCGCGCCGGCTACGGCGGGATCGAAGATTTTGAAGGGTTATGAGCCTCCGTACGATGCGACAGCGGTGCGCAAGTTAGAAGCCGCGGGCGCAGTCGTGTTGGGCAAATTGAACTGCGACGAATTTGCGATGGGCTCGTCGACCGAGAATTCTGCGTATGGGCCGGTGCACAATCCGGTCGACATCGATCGCGTGCCGGGCGGATCAAGCGGCGGGTCCGCAGCAGCAGTGGCAGCCAACCTCGCGGTTGCGTCGCTGGGTTCGGATACGGGCGGCTCAATCCGGCAGCCGGCAAGTTTTTGTGGTGTTGTCGGTGTGCTGCCCACCTATGGACGCGTGTCGCGTTACGGGTTGATCGCGTTTGCGTCGTCGCTCGATCGCATCGGACCCTTCGCAGGCAATGTGCGCGACGCGGCCACGCTGTTGGGCGTGATTGCCGGCCATGATCCATGCGATGCCACGAGCTCTCCGGCGCCTGTGCCCGACTATGCGGCCCAAAGCGATCAACCGGTGAAGGGACTGCGGATCGGCGTGCCCGCCGAGTATTTCGGCGAAGGCCTCGATCCCGAGGTGCGCGCCGCAATCGAGAAGGGCATCGACGATCTGAAGGCTGCCGGCTGCACCATCCAGTCCATCTCACTGCCGCACACCAGGTACGCCATTCCTACCTATTATCTGGTTGCAACAGCTGAGGCCAGCGCCAATCTTGCGCGGTTCGATGGGGTGCGTTACGGCTACCGCTCCAAAGCTTCCGACACGTTGTCGGCGATGTACCGGCACTCGCGCGACGAAGGCTTTGGCCCCGAGGTCAAACGGCGCATCCTTCTGGGAACGTATGCGCTGAGTGCGGGCTACTACGATGCCTACTACTTGAAGGCGCAACAAGTGCGGCGGCTCCTTGCCGAAGAATTTCTGAAGGCTTTTGCAGAGGTCGACGCGATTGTGACGCCGACCGCGCCCGCGCCCGCATTCAAGCTCGGCGAGAAAACCGGCGATCCTTTGGCGATGTATCTGGCCGACATCTATACCGTGACAGCGAGCCTGGCAGGCATTTGCGGAGTCAATGTGCCCTGCGGGTCCACCAAGGCCGGATTGCCGGTGGGCATGCAGGTTCTGGGTGCGCACCTGAACGAGAGCACGGTATTTCGCGTGGCGCGGGCCGTGGAGGCAGCGCAAAGTTAGGAGCGAACCGTCATGCACGTTGGGCGGTGGGTTGCGGCGTTTTTCGCCGCCGTAATGTGTACGCTGGGCGCGATGCAGCTTGATGCGACGCCGCGCAAAGTGCATACCGTGTTTCTAGGCGCAGCCAAACGAGTTTCGTACTCCAAGGCGGGCGATCCTGCCGGAGCCGCACCGAACGATACGCAGTTGAAGATTCGTCCGCTGCTGGTCGACGGCCTCGTCAAGGAGTGGACCACCGGCGAAGTCCACGATGTCACCGATCGCAGTTTTCTGGTGCGACGCGCTCTGCGATTGAACGACGCTCTTCCTGGCGACAAGGCGGCTGCGCAGAACCGATGGGTCTGGCAGCGCGGGCCGTGGTTGATGATCGATCGCGTCAGCGGGCATGTCACCGCCCTCAAACTTCCCGACTACGATCCGGGGGTAAGCCAGGTGAGCTGGTTTCGCGACTACGGAGCGTATTGCGGACTGACAGCGACCGGCAAGAGTCTCTACGCCGTGGTGGCACAACTGGCCGCGCGCCGGCCTTTGCTGGCCAAGAAGATGACAGCCTTTGAGCCGGAGAGTTCACTGGGTCCCCCGTGCGCAGCCGTGGAGTGGCAGCGCGATCCGATGCGCATCACGTTTCATCCCGCAGGAAAAGATGCGGTCAGTTTCGACCTGGCGCCGGGATCGGCAGTCCTCGTGGAAGAGTCGGACGACGAATCGGACGCCCCGTCGGCCGCGAAACCGAATTAAGCTCGGAACGAGAGTATGGAATCTTTTGACGAATTGCTGGTGAAAGCCGAGGCTGCGCATGGACACATGTGCCCCGGCCAGATTCTGGGCGTCCGCATGGCCCTGCTGGGGCTGGGCCGTCTCGGCATCGACGATCCGCGCGGCGCCGACCGCAAGAGGCTGATCACCTATGTCGAAATCGATCGCTGTGCCACGGACGCGATTTCGATGGTGACCGGCTGCCGGCTGGGCAAGCGATCGCTGAAGTTTCGCGACTGGGGCAAGATGGCCGCGACCTTCGTCGACCTCGCTGCGGACCGCGGCGTGCGCGTGGTTGCCCTGGAGAATTCCCGCGAGCTCGCGCAGCAGAAGTTTGGGCATCTCGACGGCAAAAAAGCGCAGCAGATGGCGGCCTATCGCGAGCTGCCCGACGAAGACCTGTTTCGTGCGCAGTGGGTGCGCGTACCGGTCGATGCCGGCGAGCTTCCGGGGGCCAGGGGCGAACGATTCTTTTGCCCGCGCTGCGGCGAAGGAGTGAACTTCGGCCGCTTCGAGACGATCGAAGGCGAAACGCTGTGCCTGAGTTGCGCGCGACCAGAGCTGCGCTACTGGTCGGAGTGACCTGCCCGACAGACGCACACGCACATCTCCTAGCGCTTGATTTGTTTGTGGAGGCTCCAGAACACCCACACCATGAAGCCGGCTGCAAGGCCGAAGGGTAAGACAAACAGGAAATCGAATGCGCGCTGTTGAATCATTGAAGACCGCCCGCCGGCGACGCATCCGCTGCAGCCGCCTCATGATTCAAGAAGAACGCCGGGGGGCTAAAGGCGCGGCATGGATTCCGTAAAAGCTTTGTAAGGGCTGAAATCCCGCGCGTAGAGCCTCTCTCGGCTGCCTTGAAGCCGCCGTCCAGAGAGGCCTCCTGGTGCGCCATAGCCTTGACACATCAGTGGCTACGCGTTTCTTATCTTGAGAGGACTTCGTCGGGATTTTGGCCGGTTGCAAATGCGGGAACAGGGAATGGGCGGCCTGAATCCAGAAGAAGCCTGTGTCGAACAGGAAGCAGACGGTAGCTGGGTGCTGGAATACGTGCGCGATCAGTGGTTTGGACGCAAGCGTGCCGATTCCGACCCTCCTTCCAGATCCTGAGCTGATCCCACTCGGAGCCAGGATATTCCCGGAGACAAATTTCGAATCGGGCGATCGGCCTAGCGCCGGTGTGCCTATGTCCTGAGCGATGGCCCGCACATCGTGACGGCGAGTAAAGGATGCGTGTGGAAGCAAGTTTGGCTTTTCTGGCGAGTCCCGGTGGCTTTGGCGGCGGCATTGGCATGCTTCCCTTGCTGCTTTTCATCCCGCTGATGTACTTCCTGATGATCCGGCCGCAGCAGAAACGCCAGAAGCAGTGGCAGTCGATGCTGACGAGCCTCAAGACCGGCGACCGCATCACCACCTCAGGCGGCATTCGTGGCATTATCCTTTCCATCAAGGATGATGTGATGATTATTCGCGTGGCCCCCGACAATTTGAAGCTGGAGATCGCCAAGACCGCGATTGCCTCCGTGACCACGCAGGATAGCTCGTCGGATTCCTAGCCCGGTTGGGCACGCGTCATTCTGAGCAGAGAACTGGAGAAATGAAAAAGAATCTCAATGGCAGAATTGCCCTGATTATTGCGGTTCTCGTGGTGTTCATCTACGGCATCTTCGGATTGCCGTCTGGACTCAGCGGGACCTCGTTGCTGCAGGGCATCACGAAGCGCATTCATCTCGGACTCGACTTGCAGGGCGGGGCTCACCTGATTCTGCAGGTCGTAGTGAAAGAGGCGGTGAGTGCAGAGACCGACAGCGCGCTGGGCCGGATTCAGCAGGATCTGAAGACAGCCAACCTGACTTTTTCGCAGGTCATCAAGCCTGATCCGCTGAAGACCGACGGAACGGGCCGCCCCGAAGTGGTCCGTGTCGAAGGCATCGCGCCGGGCAAATCCAGCGACGTGCGTTCGCTGCTCGATTCGAAGTATTCGAACGAGTACGACATCAGCGGCGGAACCGACAACACCGTCACCGTGACCATGAAACCGCTGGCGGAGCAGGCTCTGGAGAAAAAGACCGTCGAGCAGGCGATTGAGACCATCCGCGATCGCGTCGACACCCTGGGCGTGTCCGAGCCGGTGATTCAGGCGTACGGCCTGGGCGACAACCAGATCCTCGTCGAACTGCCCGGCGTCGAAGACCTTGACCGCGTCAAGAGCATCATTCAGTCGACGGCGCGTCTTGAGATTCACCCCGTGGTGGGTGGACCGTATCAGGATGAGCAGGCGGCATTGGGCAGCGTCGGTGGCGCTCTGCCTGCCGATCAGGAGATGCTGCACGGTTCCGGCGCCCTGGCTTCGGGCTCGGACGCGGACAGCGTCTATGTGCTGCAGCGCGTTCCGGTGGTGGCAGGCAGCGACTTCCGCTCGGCCGATCCTGGAACCAGCGAGAACGGCTTGCGCGATGTGCGCTTCACGCTGACCAACGAAGCCGGCGATCGCTTTTTTGAGTACACCAGCGCGAATGTCGGCCATGCCATGGCGGTTGTGCTGGGCGGGCGCGTGCGCGAGGTGGCCAACATCAAGAGCCCCATTCGCGACTCGGGCGAGATCGAAGGCAGCTTCTCGCAGGACGAAGTCGACGTTCTCTCCAAGATGTTGCGCACCGGCGCGCTGCCGGCTTCGCTTAACTACCTCGAAGACCGCACGGTGGGCGCATCGCTGGGCGCGGACTCGATCAAGGAGGGCGTGACGGCAGCCGTCGTAGGCGTGCTGCTGGTCATGGTCTTCATGCTGATTTACTACCGCGGCTCGGGAATCAACGCCGATCTGGCGCTGTTCCTCAACCTTGTCATTTTGCTTGGCTTCATGGGATTCTCGGGCGCGACATTGACGTTGCCGGGCATCGCGGGTGTGATTCTGACCATCGGTATGGGCGTCGATTCGAACGTGCTGATCTTCGAGCGTATCCGTGAAGAGGTGCGCGCGGGCAAGGCGCCTTCAGCAGCCGTGGAGCAAGGCTTTGGGCACGCCTGGGTGACCATCATCGATACCCACGTGACTACGATTGTGTCGGCCGCGATCCTGTTCCTGTTCGGAACCGGACCGGTGAAAGGCTTTGCCGTGACGCTGACCTTTGGTCTTGCGGCCAACCTGTTTACCGCGGTCTATGTGTCACGCGTGATCTTCGAAGCTCACCTGAACAAGCTGAAGCCGGGCCAACTGGTTTCGATCTAGGGCAGGCTGCAGGCAGGGAGCAGGGCAACGAGTCAGGTTTGATCCAGCGCCGGGGAAGAGTGCCCCGGCCGCGCAGGAAGGGAAACAGAATCCGTGGAATTTTTTCGTACCGTCAGTATCGATTGGTTGGGGAAGAAGTGGTATTTTCTTGGCTTTTCCCTGATCTTCAGCATCGCCGGACTCATTTCGATGGGGGTTCACTGGTCGCATATTGGAAGCCCCGTCCCCCTGGGTGTGGACTTCCAGGGCGGCACGCAGGTCCAGGTGCAATTCACCAACACCCCCGATGTAAACAAAATTCGTCAGGCCATGGATGCGTCCGGAGTGAAGGATGCACGCATCCAAAATATTCGGAACGTCGATCAGGCGGGCGGCACCGATGTGCTCATCAGCTTGCCCGAACAGACCAACGAAACGGCTCTCGACACGGGGCGTGAGCAAATCGTGAATGCGCTGCACGCGCACTACGACAATCCCTTCACCGTGAGGAACGTGCAAGTGGTGGGACCAACTGTCGGCAAGCAGCTGGAGCGGCAGGCCGGCCTGGCTACCCTGTACTCGATGGCGGGCATGCTGGTGTATCTCTGGTTCCGCTTCCAGCTGATTTATGGCGTGGCTGCCGTGGTGGCTTGCTTCCACGACACTCTGATCACCTTGGGGGCGTTTGCGTTGACCAATCAGGAAATCAGCCTGACAGTCATCGCCGCGATACTTACTTTGGTGGGTTACTCGATGAACGACACGATCGTCGTGTTCGACCGCATTCGCGAGAACCTGCGCATGAGCCGTCGCGAGGCGTTGCCCGACGTGGTGAACCGCAGCATCAATCAAACCTTGAGCCGAACCGTGCTGACTTCGGGGCTGACCTTCGCGACCGTGCTGTCGTTGTATGTGTTCGGCGGCCAGGTATTGCGGGGCTTCTCGTTCGCGCTTGTCATCGGCATTCTGATTGGCACATACTCATCAATCGCCGTCGCGGCGCCGATGCTGGTGGCGTGGCAGCAGTGGCGTTCGCAGAGCGGCGGCACCGCAGTTTTGCCTCCGGCGAAGCGCGCGAAGGTTTAAGGAATGGTTTGAAGCTGCACTACTTTTGGTGCACGTTTTGCAACTCATGCGCAGTTCTGGTATAGGTGGAGCACACTGCAGCGGTACCAATCTTGATTCCGGGAACATTTGTTGTGGACCCGGTGTCTAAAGAGAGGTAACCGACACTCGATTCGAGGCTGGCCATGTTCGAAGATTCCACGTTTGAATCTGGAAACAGGATTAAGAGCAAAAGCAAGTATTGGATGATGTTTACCTTCATCACCAATGGCTCAATTCTGCTCCTGCTGATCCTTATTCCCTTGATCTACCCTGAGGCTTTGCCAAAAGCTGCAATGACGACGCTCTTGGTTGCTCCGCCGCCTCCGCCGCCACCCCCTCCGCCGCCGCCTCCGCCCGAGGTGCACGTGGTGCATGTGCAGTCAGAGATGATGAACAATCAGCTGATAGCTCCGACCAAGATTCCGAACAGCATTAAGAACGTCGCCGAGAAAGAAGCCCCGCCCTCCAGCTTTGGTGTCGCCGGTATGGAAGGTCTGGGAGGCAGCGCCAGCGGCGTGATGGGCAGCGTATTCGGCAGCGGCGGACCGAAAGTCCAGGCAGCAGCTCCGAAGAAGGTCAATATCTCGGCCGGTGTTGCGGTTGGTATGTTGATTCAGAAGACCCAGCCGATCTATCCGCCGATCGCGAAAGCGGCGCGCGTGTCCGGCACGGTCATTCTGCAGGCAACAATTTCGAAGTCCGGCACGATCGAAAATCTTCGCGTCATCAGCGGACCTGCGATGTTGCAGCAAGCTGCCATGGACGCGGTGAGGTCGTGGCGGTATCGGCCTTACCTCCTCAACAACGATCCAGTTGAGGTGGAGACCACAATCAACGTCATCTTCAGCCTTGGCGGTTGATGAATTTTCCGGCCCTTTCCCGTATCCCGGGAAGGGGCTTTGCGTTTGACCTGAATGCGAATCGCAACCGAGCCGCATTCCCAGAACCCGCAATCTTGCAGTAGCAGTCCACAAGAAACTCCTTAGGAGGAACGATTCAGTGATTCTCGCTCAGCTCGCACATTTCGCTACGCACTCGGTCAGCAGTCTGGCTCTCTTTTTCCAAGAGGGCGAGCAGACGGTCAGCTTCAGCCCGATGGGCCTTTGGGAACACATGGGATGGCTGGCTCGCGCCGTTGCCATTCTTCTGTTCATCGAGTCCATCTGGTCCTTGGCTGTGATGATCGACCGTTATCTCTACTTCTCAGCGGCCCGCAAACAGTCGCGTGAGTTCGCACCCAAAGTTGCCGGCGCATTGAAGGACAGCAAGCTCGAAGAAGCCATCAAGATTGCCGACCGCAACAAGAAGTCGCACCTGGCCGAGGTCGTAACGGCCGGCCTGCAGGAGTTCCGCGCTTCCGGCGGAGCATCCACCGAGGCCAACATCGAGAGCTCGCAGCGCGCTCTGGATCGTGCCGAGGCCATCGTGCACGCCAAGCTGAAGAGAGGCCTCAGCGTCCTGGCCACCATCGGTTCGACAGCCCCGTTCGTCGGACTGTTCGGAACGGTCGTCGGCATTTTGAACGCCTTCCAGCAGATCGCGACCCAGAAGACCTCCGGTATCGGCGCAGTGGCCGGCGGTATTTCTGAAGCCCTGGTGACCACCGCATTCGGTCTCCTGGTGGCGATCCCTGCCGTGATGGCATTCAACTACTTCACAGGCCGTGTCGAAGCGTTCGACGTGGAGATGGATAACTCCTCGAGCGAACTGATCGACTACTTCATCAAGCAGAGCGGCAAGCGCTAAGCGCTTTAACGGCTCGAGCGAGAACTCTGGGGGCAGGAGAGCCGCGAATCTCTCCTGTCCGCCGATTTCAAATGCGAGTCCAGGGTGAAGTTCACGTAGGCCGGAGCCATCCGGAGAAAAATCCAAAGGCACGGAGCCAATCCAATGGCAGTTGCGGTTCGTAACGAAGGCAGCAAAATCAATTCCAACATCAACGTGACACCGATGGTGGACGTGATGCTGGTGTTGCTGATCATTTTCATGGTCATCACTCCCATGCTCCAGCAGAAGGTCGCCGTCGACATGGCGAAGGTGGAAAATCCCACCCCGATGCCGGATGCCGACAAGGAAGACGCGATCGTCGTGGCTGTGACCAGAGACGGCGGCGTGTACCTGGGGCAGGACCATATTGCGACAAGCGAGCTTGGCGCCAAGGTCCGCGACAAACTGGCGGATACGCCCGGTAAAACGATCTTCGTTCGCGCCGATGCACGCGCGCAGTTTCGCGCCGTTGAAGATGCGATCGACGCAGTTCGTACGGCCGGTGTCGACGAAGTCGGATTGTTGACCCAGAAGAAAGAAAGCGGTCTGTCCGGCGGTCAGTAGTCGCTGGAAGTGCGGTTGGACTGAAACGATTTTGAGGAACTCTAGGAGTTAAGTGCTATGGCATTTTCAACTGGTGGTGGTGGCGGCGCGATGGGTGAAATCAATGTCACCCCGATGATCGACATTCTGCTGGTGCTTTTGATCATTTTCATGGTCATTGTGCCGGTGGTACCCAAGGGACTTGACGCGTTGGTGCCGCAGCCGCCGAAAGATCAAAAGCAGCAGCAGCAGCCCAACGACCGCACCATTGTGGTGCAGATCCTGTACAAGCCGGGCAATGCGCCGGACTACAAGATCAATGAGACGCCGGTTCAGAAGACCGAATTGCTGTCCAAGCTCACCGACATTTATTCCAATCGTGCCGAGCGCGTGATGTTCGTCAAGGGTGATGACGACGTCGACTTCCGCTACGTCGCCGAAGTGATCGATATTGGCCGAGCGGCCAACGTGGATCACATCGGTCTGATGACGCCGAAGATTCTGGCTGGGCAGTAGAGCGGACCGTACCCGAGGCAAAGTTTGTCGGGACAGCTTGCTGAGAGCTTTGCCCCTCGGGCGCAAAAGATTTTATTCCTTCAGTCGTGGTCGAAATTGGTCGCTCTCTGCAGGAAGACACAGGGTGGTTCTGCTACCCCTCCTATGCAATCAGGACGGAGATGGTCCTGGGCGTGATTTGAGCGGTTGCGGAGTACAATTTTTCATGGCTTGGTCGCGGAAGTCCCGGCCGCAGCCAGTCAAGATTCCAGGCGCGTCGTGTGAGGCACGTCCTGAAGGAGAAGAGAAAAAGATGAATGGACCCGCACGAATTTCAGCGCTCGCAGTTGCTTTGGCCGGTATGGTGCTTACCATCGGCGGGTGTAACCGCCTGGCAGCCCGCGATCAGCTGAATAAGGGAGTCGACGCGTACAAGAGCGGAAAATACGAGGAAGCGATCGGGCATTTCCAGAAGGCCACCGAGCTGGATCCGACCCTTCCCATGGCCAAGAGCTATCTGGCCACCGCTTTATCGCAAAACATCGTCCCCGGCCTTGAAACCCCGGACAATATGAAGACCGCCAATCAAGCGATCAGCATCTTCCAGGATGTTCTGGCGAAAGATCCGAATGACGTCAACAGCTTGAAGCAGATCGCCGGTATTTACTTCAACATCAAGAAGCTCGAAGAAGCCAAGACCTGGCAGAAGAAGGTTCTGGCCGTTGATCCGAAGGATCCTGAGGCTGCTTACACCGTAGGCGTCATCGATTGGACTGAAGCTCACCAGCACAAACTGAAAGAGTTGAGCGCGGTGGGATTGGACGATGACGGCAAAGGCAATGCCAAGGCTCCCAAGAAGGTGATGGACACGATCAAGACGGAGAATGCTCCTCTGATCGAAGAAGCCATGAACTACCTCAACCAGGCAATTGCCAATCGTCCCAACTACGACGACGCAATGCAGTACATGAACCTGATCTACAGAAACAAGGCCGACCTTGATTATGGCAATGCGGACGCAGTGAAGGCCGATATGGCGTCGTCCGAGGAGTGGACCTCGAAGGCGATGGGAACCCGCAAGGCCAACGAAGAGAAGAAGGACAAGGGTCCCGGCGGAATCACGATGGATTCGAGCGGCAACCTGAAGTAGCCCTCGCAACCATCCGTCAACAACGGCCTCCGATCTTCGGGGGCCGTTCCTTTTTGCGGCGAAGTGGTTGGTCTTTATCCCGCCCTGTACAGAGATTCACGCACGAGCTGCAGCATCACGCCGATATCCTGACCCCGTGAGTCTCGCTCTCTGTGATTCGGGAGGCTCTGGCCGACGGGCATCGAAGGGATCGAACTGCGGCGGTACGGACTGTCAGTCGGGGTCGATGGACGCGGTCGGAATCCAGGGCCAGTGCACGAAGTGGCAGACAGGTGAGGCTTACCGCCTCGTCCCCTCCGTCTCTTACTGCCCGCCGTTCTTCAGGATCTGTTCAGCGTAGTAATTGCGCACGGTCGCCTGGTCGTGCACCATCTCCAGGTAAGCGTTCTTCAGCAGCTGCGCGTGGCTCTCGCGAAGAAACTGCCGCACGGTCTGTTGTACGCGAGGATCGTTCAACTCGCGCTGCCCGGCGGGCTCGCGCGAAGCGAGCTTGTAGATGCCGTAGCCGATGACCTTATGACCGGGACCGCCGTTGTCGTAGATCGGAATCGGCTCGCTGATCTCGCCCGGCTTGAGCTTGCCGATGGCCGCAAAGGCCTCAGGGTCGCTGTGCAAGGCCGATTCGTAGACAAAGCCCATGTCGCCGCCGTTCGACGCGTTGTTGGCGTTGTCAGAGAATTGGATCGCAACCGAAGTAAAGTCCTCGCCGCTCCTGAGCCGGTTATAAAGAACCTGGATCTTGTTCTTTGCGTCTGCTTCGGTCGCAGGCTTGGGCTGCAGATTGCCCGCCTGCTGCACCGGCACCGCGCTGGCAACAATCTGGTAGAGGTGATACTGCGGCTCAATCAGGTTGAACTCTGCCTTGTGCGCGTTGTAGTAGCCGGTGATATCGGCATCGGTGATGTTGATCTTCGACTCGATCTCTTTGTTCAGCAGCTTGTCTTTGGTGAGCGAGCGGCGCAGGTCGCGCTTGAGATCGTCGAGCGAAATGTTGCGCTGCTTCAGCTGCTTGTCCCACTCTTCCTGCGTATACGGCGCCTTCATCTCCGTCAGCTTGGCGGTGATGTCTTCTTCTGAGGCGGCAAGGTTCAACTTCGCGGCGCGCTGTTGCAGGATCTCGTCTTCAATGAGCTGGTGCAGAATATTCAGCCGTACGATGCTGGCCTGCTCCGGACTCGGGTCCTGCGGATTGTCGCCGAGACTGGCCTTGTAGTACTTCTCGACGTCGGCGCGCATGATGTCTTTGCCGTTGACTGAGGCCACCACGTCGGGAGAGGGAGGACGGTGGCAGCCAGCCAAAGCGGCCAGCAACAATGCGCCGGCAAAAAACGGGACCGCGGAGCGATGGTGGAAACGACGTGCTTCGACGTGCAACCTGAACATCTCCTGAAGAGCGCGAACGGCTCTCATCTCTACAGGATAAATCCCGGCGGCCCGAATCGCGAGCGAAGAGAGGAGTGTTTGCGTGGTTTGCGCTACTTTCCCGAGCCTTTGGGCGCTCCCGATGGCGCGGGAGCCGCGGTCGGCGCCGGAGGCTCCTCACCAGCGGCGCGCAGAGCACGATCGATGACCATCCAGAGCTGGTCTTCGGGCAGCCATCCCACGATCCGTTCCCCATCGATAAAGAGCGAGGGCGTTGAATCGATGCCCAACTTGTCGCCGTCTTTCATCGAAGCCCGCACCTGGCTATCATCCTGCTTGGTGAGGCAGGCGTCGAGCTTGCCGGCATCGAGTTTGCCCAACGTCGCTTGCTGGCGGGCGATGCGATCAAGCGTCGCGTCGCTCTTGCTCAGATCGCGATCCTCGCCCGTCACTTCTTGCCCATGCGCATGCAGATAGTCGACATAGGTCCAGTAGGCTTCCGAGCTCTGCGCCGCGATGCAGTTGGCGTCCACCGCCGCATGGATGGCCCACGGATGAACCTCCGCGAGCGGGAAATCCTTGTAGACGAAACGAACTTTGCCCTTGTAGCGATCGAGAGTCGAAGGGAAGAGCGATTGGTGCATCTTTGCGCAGTAGGGGCATTCGAGGTCGTCGAAGTTCACAATCGTCACCTTCGCATCGGGATTGCCGCGGATAGGCCTCCCCGTGGTGTCGATATGGAACGCGGCCTCCTTATCCAGATCGTAGGTCTGAAGACGCGCCAGGGTCTTGCCGTCGCTCGAAAGCAGAAAGTTGATCGCCGTGCTCTTGGCGCCGCGCGTAAAGGTGATGGGCAGCGTGTCGTAGCCGGGAATCTGGCTCGATGCCCGCGTGCCAACGCTGACCGTGTAGTCCTCTGGCACGTTGTATTGCGTGCGTACCAGAACTTCGATGTGGCGGTTGGTTTCGGCATCGATTGCAGCCGGCTGGGGCACCTGGGCCCTGCAGCCAATGGCGAGCCCGAGCACGAGCAAGCCGACGGAAAACGGAAGACGCAAAATGAATACCCCTGCAAAAAGGATAAATGAGCGCACGTGGACCCGCGTGAGCCCCTTGCATGGACGCCGTGGCCGCCGAAAGGCGATCAATAATTGGGGGGCAGGTTGGGATCGCGGAAGATGCTGTTGGAGCGGCGGATATCGCCCGCCGAGCCGAAGTTGGCGAGGGTAAAGCTGTAGAGCCACTCGGTCTCGTCGCGGCTGGTGTTGACGCTGGTACCGAGCTCGAACCGGCGGTAGCCCACCGTCAGGCCGCAGCAGTTCCAGTTGTAGACCGCCTGGACTCCGCCATATTGCAGTGCGCCGTGAACGAAATCGTAGCCTCCATTGGCGGCGAAATTAAAGCCCACGGTGTTCGGTTTGCCGATTTGCAAGAAGGGCTGCAGTTGCTGGCTCTGGATGGTCGTCGCGGCGCTACCTTGTTCGTCGACCGCATTGAGCAGGGCATGGCCGACGCCCATGGTGGTGCGGCCCCAGCTATAGCCGGCGTAGAGATTGTCTGCCCCGATGTGCCCAAGCCGGGGATCGTAATCCATATCCCACTCGATGCGCAGGTTGTCGACGGCCTCGAAGCGAAGCCGCGAAATGACAGGCGAAACGTTGCGCGACTGGGTCAGGAACGCGACGCCGCTCAAGTCGAGCGTGCTGTCGAAGACGTTGCGACGATCTGAAATGATGGCGCCGCCGAAATTGGGATCGATGAAGATTTTTTGCGCGATTTGCCAGCTGGCCCACTCGCGTCCCGGAGTCTTGCATGAGCCGATGGCGGTCTGGTCGTCACGGCAGGGGACCGGATGCGTGGGCTGGAGGTAAAACCGCTGCGTCAGCGAATAGCCGACTTCGTTGGTATTGGTGGCGATGTCGTTGGTGTCCACCAGCAGCACGTCTTGCGCATTCGATCCGATGCCTCCAACGTAGCG
>DATAVC010000070.1:0-9725 GCA_036267935.1 Occallatibacter sp.
ATTCCTTCGAGCGGCGAACTGGCCGTTGCGTACAGCTTGCGCTGCATCCTGCCTGCTAGAAACGCCTGCCGTCCGGCTAAGACTGCGTGTTGCATTGCTTCGGCCATTAGCAGCGGGTCTTTCGCTGCGGCGATCGCCGTGTTCATCAGCACTGCGTCGAAGCCAAGCTCCATCGCGACTGCTGCGTCTGAGGCGGTGCCCACGCCGGCGTCGACGATCAACGGCACCTCGGTGATCAGTTCGCGCAAAATGCGCAGGTTCGCAGTGTTCTGCAGGCCAAGCCCGCTGCCGATGGGCGCGCCGAGCGGCATCACCGCTGCTGCTCCCGCATCGATCAGCCGCTTCGCGAAGACGATATCGTCCGAGGTATAGGGCAGGACGGTGAAGCCTTCTTTCACGAGGACTCTGGTTGCTTCGAGAGTCGCCTGGATATCTGGATACAGCGTCTGCTGATCGCCGATCACCTCGATTTTCACCCAGTCCGACAGCCCCACTTCGCGTCCCAGCCGGGCTGCACGGATTGCCTCTTCCGCGGTGTAGCAGCCGGCAGTATTGGGAAGGAGAAAATATCGACGAGGGTCGATGAAGTCCAGCAGCGACTCGGTGGAGCGGTCGAGATTGACCCGTCGCACCGCGACTGTGACCATCTCCGCGCCTGAGGCTTCGATGGCGGCCTGTGTTTCCGTGCCGTCCTTATATTTGCCAGTCCCAACAATGAGCCGCGATTGAAAGGCCCTTCCGGCGATCACCAAAGGTTTCATGCTAATATCCTACCCGTTTCCGACGCGTTCAAAACGCAAACGGCCCGCACTGTTCTGTGCGAGCCGTCTGGCGGTGAACTGTTGAGATTGACCTGAGGCGTCCATAGTCGGACTGGGCCTCGGCGTGGACTTTTCAATGACAAAGACCGCCAGGACTAGAGCTATGGACGCTCTAAGCCTCAGTCACCTCACGTAATGTTGTGCAACTCTTACTGTCAATTTTCATAGGCTGGACCATCCTCCTTTCCCGTGTAAGGACAGTTTACTACCGGCGAAAACGGGAATCAAGTTGCCGGGGCATGGGCGTCCTCAACCTAGACGTCCGCAGCTTGAGCGTGCCGGGCGAGTGTCACCCAGATTTTGCATTCAAGCGAGCAAGAAAGTCCGGAGACCAGCTTGCAAGCGTCGCGCCTTTGGCGTTGGCCTCAAGCGCAACCTGGTTGTACATCACCAGCAGCTTTTTCGGGTCAAGCAGGCATTGATTCAGAGCCTGGCGGCCGTAGGCTCTCTCCACTAGCGCCGCCATCTCGTAGCCGACCGTGTACCACGCACCCTGCGCATCTCCCCAGAACGGCGTCGCGCGTTCCCGGATGGCTTCGGGGCCCTTCAACCTTCCGTCGAGGATCTCCGTGAAGAACTGCTGCAGGGCAGCCACGTCGGCATTGAAGTGCATCAGGTCGCCGTCCCATCTGACCCGCGCCAGCGCGTCGTCCTCCCAATGCGGGTGCCGGTCGACTGAGCCCGCTGCGGCCAGCATTGCCTCGCCTTCGCCGAAGCCTCCCATCCAACGGACCGCAATCCTGACGTTCTCCGGCAATCCGGCCTGCAAGGCCTCCTGTTGTTTTGCCAGACTGTCTAGCCCGATGTGGTGACACTCATGGGCCACGGTGTTTTCGAACTTGGCCTTGCTCTGCCGCTCGACATAGAGGAAGATCGCGGGTCCTTCTCCCTCCTTCGTCCACACAAAACTGTTATGCGCGGGTTTGATCTCCGGAAAGACCTGCGCGTGAATCGTCGCTCCCTCAGGCAGCCATGCCAGCACGCCTGCTCCCAACGCCGTCATGTCCGCCTGCTTCATCGCCGCCACGGTCTGCTCCCAGTCCTGCTGCCTCGCCAGGCTCTCCGGGGAGAGCAGAAAGCTCTTAAATTCCTCCTCGTTGAAGCTTCTTCCCATGGAGGTCTCACGCGCCTTCAACCGTTGATAGGGGACGGTGGTGAAGAGCCGTTGCCAGTCCTCAGCGGTGACCTGTTCATGTGCGGCCTGCTTGTGCAGAATGCGCAAGGCCTGCTCCGCCTCCGAAGTGTCCAGTACCAGTTGCACGGCGGCTGACGATTGCGCTGCGGCAAAACCGCAGTATCCCGACAGGAAAAGACAGAGCAACAGCGTTCGCATAGACCTCTCCATAAGTGAAGTACGATACTTGGACAGCCATTTCAGACCTGCGGTTAGGTTGCTCTCCAAGTTCCGCTCTGAACTTGCGTCCCTACCGGTTATTTCGGCGATACTCCCGCCACCGCGTAAGGCCGCCAGGACATCCGATACCAGCGCAATCGGCATCCCATCAGGCTGTGCAGTTCGCATCCAGAAAGGCCACGAACCCTCATGAAAGCAGCCACCATAATCGGAATACTTCTCATCATCCTCGGCATCATCGGATATGCAACGGGTGGAATCTCCTTCACCCACGAGAAGAAAGATGTGGACATGGGCCCGGTCCAGATCTCTCACAAGACTCAGGACACCCTTCCCCTCTCGCCAATTCTCAGCACCATTTCTCTGGTTGCCGGACTTGGTCTGGTTATTGTTGGGGTGCGATCCAAGTAAAGCGGCGCGCAAGCCGTTGGTCTTCTGTTAATCTTCAAGCCGGAAGATCGACTTCTCATGAGTAGAGATTTCGTCAGGAAAGGCGAGTTCGCCGGCGTTTTCCTTCTCCTGGCTCTTGGCTGCGGTTCTGGCGCAACCCAGCAGATCGGGAAAGGGCAGATGCAGGCCACGCTCCCGGAAGGTCCGGCACCTTCGCCGCAACCGGAAGGGGCATCACCGACGATGTTTCCCCACCCGGAGAATTCGCGCTTCTACACTGCAGGCCAAGCGAACTTTATCTTTCAGGCGCATGGGCCATTTCATTCACCGTACATGGGCAGCAACAGCTTTCTGGGTCGCGGCGAGTATAAGCCCTCTCTTCTTGGCACACTTTATCTCGGGGCGCAGCTGCGACGCGATCCAAAGACTGACACCGACATCATCTTCAACCTGGAATCTTCGGGAGGACGCGGCATCAGCGAGGCGCTTGGACTTGCCGGCTTTACCAACCTGGACGTGGTGCGCAATCCGAATCTCGGCTCCGTTCCTTACATGGCTCGCGTCCAAGTTCACCAGACCATTGGCTTCACCGACAAGCTCGTAGACAGCGCGCGAACGCCATTTTCGCTCGCCACCGAGGTGCCCGAGCGGCGCCTGGAATTTCACATCGGCAAGATGAGCCTGCCCGACTATCTCGACATCAACAGCATCGGCAGCGACAGCCATCTCCAGTTCATGAACTGGACTGTGGACAACAACGGTGCATGGGACTATGCGGCCGATACCCGCGGATACACTTATGCCTTCGTTACGGAGTATGACGATAAAGACTGGTCCATGCGCTATGCCCTTGCGCTGATGCCGACCGTCGCCAACGGCAGCGACCTTGACTGGAATCTGCGCCGCGCCAGCGGCCAGAACTGGGAGTTCGAGCTGCGCAAACCGCTGCTTGGCGGGCTGCTTGCCGCAGAGCGCAAGGGGATCATCCGTCTCCTGAGTTATGTGAACCATGCGCACATGGGGCTTTACCGGGATGCCAATAAGGCGTTTCTCTCGGGAGAAGATCCGACGCCGGAGATCACGAAGCATGAGACGTTCGGTGCGGTGAAATACGGCTTCGGCGTGAATGCTGAACAGGAGATAACGCAGGATATGCGCGTCTTTGCACGCGTGGGCTGGAACGAAGGCCAGCATGAGTCGTTTGCTTACACTGAGGTGGACCAGACCGTCGAGCTCGGCGGCGACTATTCCGGCCGGTCGTGGTCTCGTCCCTACGACAAGCTCGGCGTGACCTTCGTCTCGAATGCCATCAAGAAGGATCATCAGGATTATCTGAAGCTAGGCGGGCTGGGTTTTCTTTTGGGAGATGGCAAGTTGAACTATGCCCGGGAAGATATTTTTGAGGGGTACTATAACCTGCATACGTGGCGCGGGATCTATTATGCGCTCGACGTGCAGTACATCGCCCACCCCGGATACAACCAGGACCGCGGGCCGGCGCTGGTCGAATCCGTCCGCATGCACGTTGATTTCTAGACCACACCCCCACCCGTACTTTTTGCGCAAAGTCTTCCATCGATATGATTTAAGTCCGGACCTACGGTTTTAGACCATACAGGAGCCCTGGCCGGCAAACCGTATACTCGTTGCGTGGGCACGTCTGGAATCTTCCAACTCGCGGCGTTTGTCATCGGGCTTCTCTTCGGCAGTTTCCTCAATGTCTGCATCTCAAGGCTCCCCAAAGGCGAATCGATCGTCCGGCCACGATCTCGCTGCCCGCAATGTGAAATCGCCATTCGCTGGTACGACAATATTCCGGTTTTGAGTTGGATTTTGCTTCGACGAAGCTGCCGCAGTTGCAAGGCGACGATTCCCTGGCGGTATCCTCTGGTCGAGCTTGCCATCGGGCTTTGGTTTTTGATTGCCTGCAAAGAGTTGTCGTTACTACAGCTAGGGAAATTAAACCCGGTGAGCGGGCCGACTCCAGCGGAATATATCGCTACGCTGGCGTTTGCCATTCTCGGCTTTCTTTTGGTCGGCCTGATGGTGATGGACTGGCAGGCGATGATTCTTCCTGACGCCTTTACTCTGGGCGGAATGGCTATTGGGCTTTTTCTTATCTGCAGCCAGGCGATCTTTCTTGGTCCCAATGAAGATCAGGTTCTACTGACGAAACACAGTCTTCACCTCACCAGTCCCGGCGGCGTCAGCGACAATGGCAACGTATTTCTTACCGGGCCTGAGAATCTCATCTATGGGCGCATCGCGGCAATTTGCGGAGCCGCGCTGCTATTGTTGCTGATCCGCTGGCTGTACCAAGCGATACGCCATCGCGAGGGTATGGGGTTGGGCGATGTCAAACTGCTGGCCATGATTGCCGCGTTCCTCGGTTTCTGGCCGGCAGTCCTCTCTCTCTTTTTCGGCACACTCGCCGCTGCTTTCTACGGAGCTCTTCTTCTGGTACGAGGGAAGGCTGGAGCAGCGTCGAAACTTGCTTTTGGAAGCTTTCTTTCGGCCGGCGGGCTCGCCGCGGCACTGTACGGTAATCGTCTCATCGATATGTACATAGCGCTGCTGCACTAACGGCTGCAGCGGCCCGCGTTGGCTTGACACTTGCCAGCCACGATTCTAGAGTCGAAGATGGCCATGCACAGTTACCCATACATCTGGAACTACCTTCCGCTGGTCCTGCAGATCGTTCTGGCGCTGGGTCTGGCGTGCGGCATGGTGGGCGCCTCTTTCCTGATCGGCAAACATAAAAATTCACGCACCAAGGCCGGCCCTTATGAGTGCGGCATGGACGTTATCGGCGATGCGCGGGGACGATTCACCGTTCGGTTCTACATGGTCGCCATGCTCTTCATCCTGTTCGATGTCGAGGCGGTCTTTATGCTTCCCTGGGCGGTGATTTTCCGGCGGCTTCCTGCGCTTACCGGCTCGCGTATGTTTGGTTTCTACGAAATGCTGGTTTACCTGGGCTTTGTCGCCGTCGGCCTGTTTTATGTGTGGAAGAAAGGCATCCTGAACTGGGCCAACGATAAGGGGGATCTGTGATGTACGATCCCGCTTCAGCTATCAGGGGCAGACAGGCCGTTTTTGAAGCCCATTCTGAAAACGCCGCGGTCAAGGCGCTGGCCGATCTGGCGACAGATGCAAAGTTCGATCGCGACGAACTGACGATTACGGTAGCCCGCGAGAAGATTGGCGCGGCGATGGAAGCGATGAGGCGGGCAGGCTACAACTTTCTTGAGGACGTTACGGCGGTGGACTGGTATCCGTCAGAGCCGCGTTTCCTGATTGTTTACCACGTGCTTTCGATGGCAATGAAGCAGCGTGTCCGGCTAGTCGTACCGCTGGACAGCGACTCTGCTTCTCTCGACAGCATTACTCCGGCGTGGCCGGCCGCCAATTTTTATGAGCGCGAGATCTTCGATCTGTTCGGAGTTCACTTCGCGGGTCATCCCAACCTGCGCCGCATCATGATGCCGGAAGACTGGAATGGTTATCCCTTACGCAAGGACTATCCGGTGGAGGGCTACCGCTGATGGCATCCCCCGTGGAAGAACTGGCTGGCGCATCGGCGATCGATCCCGGCATCGAAGATGTGGTCGCAAACTCCGGGCGCAATCGCGGAACAGCGCCACCCGGCGACCAGACCATGATCATCAACATGGGTCCGCAGCATCCTTCGACCCATGGTGTTTTGCGTCTGGTGGTCGAAATCGACGGCGAAACCGTGGTCTCACTTGCACCCGACGTCGGTTACCTGCACACGGGAATCGAAAAGACGTGCGAGGCGAAGTTCTACCAGCAGGTTGTCCCTCTGACGGACCGTATCGACTATCTCTGTCCCATGACGGACAATCTCGCCTACTGTCTCGCGGTGGAGAAGTTGCTTGGTCTTGAGATTCCCGAGAGGGCGCAGTATCTGCGCGTATTGTTCAACGAACTCACGCGCATCCAGTCGCACCTGGTGTGGCTGGGCTCGCATGCGATGGACATCGGTGCGCTTACCGTCTTCCTCTATTGCTTCCGCGAGCGCGAGCAGTTGATGCGCATCTTCGAGGCTGTATCCGGACAGCGCATGATGACCAGCTACATCCGCATCGGCGGCCTGAGCATGGAGCCGCCGCGCGAACTGTATGGCACGATTCGCGCCTTCCTGAAGGATTTTCCCTCGAAGGTGGACGAGTACGAAGGCCTGCTCCAGAACAATCCCATCTGGATGAACCGGATCAAGGGCGTGGGCTACCTCTCGGCCGAAAATGCGCTTGCGTTGGGCGTTACGGGGCCGCCGCTGCGCGCCTCGGGGGTTGATTTCGATGTGCGCCGCGATATGCCCTATTCCGGGTACGAAAAGTTTCAGTTCAACGTGCCTACGTCGACGATTGGCGATGTGTGGGCGCGGTATCTCGTCCGCATGCAGGAGTTCCGCGAGTCGGTGAAGATCTGCCTGCAGGCGCTCGATGGCTTGCCTGAGGGCCGGATCGTTGCGGATGCGCCGAAGATTATTCTTCCTGATCGCGAGCAGATGAAGACCCAGATGGAATCGCTCATCCATCACTTCAAAATTGTGACGGAAGGTTTTGGTGTACCTGCCGGTGAGGCATATAGCTCGGTTGAGGCTCCGCACGGCATGATGAACTATTATGTCGTCTCGGACGGTACGGCGAAACCCTACCGGGTGCACATGCGGAACCCCGGATTCGCTACGCTGCAGGCGCTTGAGGTGATGTGCAAGGGGCAGCTGCTGGCAGATGTTGTCGCGGTTATTGGATCGATCGATATCGTGCTTGGAGAGATCGATCGCTAATGAATTCCTCTGAGGCAACAATGGATTCGCGCCTCAAAACTGAACTTTGGACTTCGTGGGCCTCTCTACTTCGCTCGTACGCTGCCGCCCACGGGCTTAACAGCCGGCATCACGCAGTCGTCGAGGTCGGCGCAGACGAGATTACCCTTCGCGTTGCCAGCCGTTGGCTTCGCTTCACACACGAGATGCTTCAAGGCAGTGAAGGACAGGGTTACTCCTTCGACATGCGGGAAGATGGAACGGTTGAATTGAATGGTATGGCCGAGGAGATGGACCTTGCCGCCGAACGGCTGGCGCGGGAGATGATGCAGGGTGAGTGAAATAGCCAATACGATCTTTTCGCCGGAGTTGGCGGCGCGCTTGGACAAACTCGTCACCATCTATCCGCTCAAGCGGTCGGCGCTGGTGCCGATGCTCCTCTACGCGCAGGACGAGGTCGGCTACGTCTCCGATGCTGTCGTCACTGAGATTGCCGAGCGGCTCGATCTGCTCGAACTGGATGTGCGCAATGTGCTGAGCTACTACTCCATGCTGCGCACCAGGCCGGCGGGGAAGTACAACGTGCAGGTGTGCACGAATATCTCCTGCATGCTGCGAGGCGGGTACGAGATTCTCGACCACTGCAAACACAAGCTCGGCATTGGACATAAAGAGACGACCAGAGACGGTATGTTCTCGCTCGAAGAGGTGGAGTGCATCGGCGCCTGTTGCTGGGCTCCTGCCATGCAGGTCAACTACGACTTCCATGAGAATTTGACTCCGGCGAAGGTTGATACGATTTTTACTATGTACCGCGACGGCAAGGGAAAGGACGAAAAATAATGCCCGCCCTTGTGAGTCATCCCGATGAAGTGAGAGTGCTGAGCCGCCGCTTTGGCCAGGGCGCCGCCAATATCGACAAATACATTGAGCTCGACGGCTACAAGGCCGTTCAGCAGGCCATCGCGCAGGGTCCGGAGAAGATGGCGGGATGGATCATCGATACGATGAAGGCCTCCGGGCTGCGCGGGCGCGGCGGAGCAGGCTTTCCCACCGGCATGAAGTGGTCGTTCGTGCCCAAGACGTCGGAGAAGCCGAAGTATGTTCTGGTCAACGGAGACGAATCCGAACCCGGCACCTGCAAAGACCACTTGCTCTTTCTTGAAGATCCGCACGCGGTGATCGAAGGCACGATGATCGCTGGTCTGGCGATCGGGTCGAAGCTTGGCTTCATCTATCTCCGGGGCGAGTATCGTTACCTGCTCAACATTGTCGAGAGGGCCGTCGCGGATGCCTATGCCAAGGGCTTCCTGGGAAAAAATATCTTTGGCAGCGGGCTCGACTTCGACGTCATCACCCAGACCGGTGCGGGCGCGTACGAGGTGGGCGAAGAGTCCGCGCTGATGGAGTCGCTCGAAGGCAAGCGCGGGGTGCCGCGGATCAAGCCGCCCTTCCCTGCTGTGGTTGGCCTGTATGGCGGTCCCACTGTGATCAATAATGCGGAGACAATTGCTTCTGCTCCTCACATTCTGCTGATGGGCGGCGAGGCTTACGCGAAGCTTGGCAGCGAACGAAATGGCGGCACACGGCTGTTTGGGATCTCGGGACATGTGGAGCGGCCGGGTGTGTACGAGCTGCCGATGGGCTACAACCTCAAGCGCGCGATCTATGAGGTTGCCGGCGGGATCAAGGACGGAAAGAAGTTGAAGGCTGTCGTCCCCGGCGGCGCTTCCTGCCCGGTGCTGACTGCCGATGAAATCGATGTCGGGCTCGACTTCGACCAGATGGGAAAGGCTGGCACGATGCTCGGCTCGGGCGGCATTGTGGTGCTCGACGAGACGGTGTCGATCGTAGAATTTGCGCTGCGCACCATCGCCTTCTATCAGCATGAGAGCTGCGGCTGGTGCATTCCCTGCCGCGAGGGCACGGACTGGATCAAGAAGACCCTGACCCGCGTTTATAACGGCGGCGGGACAAAAAAAGATGTCGACAACGTGCAGTATCTCGCCGAAAACATGATGGGGCGAACCTTCTGCCCGCTGGGCGATGCGGCTGCGATGCCGACGCTAGGCTTCGTGAAGAAATTCCGCAAGGAGTTCGAAGACTATATTGCCGGCAATAAGGCCGGGACACCTATCATCACCGTCGAGCAGCTCGTCGGAGCAGGACACTAAATGGCAGACGTAAAATTTACCGTAGACGGCAAACAGCTCAGCGCACCCGCGGGCACGCTGCTCATCGATGCGTGCAAGTCCGCGGGCATCGAAATTCCTGCCTTCTGCTATTACCCTGGGCTTTCGCTGCAGGCGGCGTGCCGCATGTGCGTGGTCCGCATCGAGAAGATGCCGAAGCTTCAGACCGCATGCAC
>DATAVC010000071.1:0-77455 GCA_036267935.1 Occallatibacter sp.
GCTTGCGCTTTCGGGAATTGAAGGTGGACGTGCGCGTGGGCAAGGGCGGTACGGCGGAGGTTCACTTTACGCCGAACCAGACGGGAACCTTTGTCGGGCACTGTTCGGTGTTCTGCGGAATGGGTCACGGATCGATGACGCTGACGTTGCGCGTGGTGGATTAAGGATGCTTCGTATGGCGTATGTTGCTTCGGCAGCGCTCCTGTTGCCCATCGCGGGATGCAAGGCGAACCCGCCGGGGAAATTCGAGACACGAGTTGTCACGACGGCGAAGCATCGTTTCCTGGTCGGCAATCAGAAGGAGAAGAATCCTCTTTCGGCCACTCCGGAGACGATGGCGGACGGCAAGGATGCGTTTTCGCACTACTGCGTGGCGTGCCATGGAAACGATGGCCAGAACACCGGGGTGCCCTTTGCCGATCGGATGTCGCCGCCCGTGCCATCGCTGGCGTCGCGCGATGTGCAGGACTACACCGACGGGCAGTTGAAGTGGGTGATCGATTACGGCATATGGCCCAGCGGCATGCCGGGCGCAAAAGGAATCCTGAGCGACGACGAGATCTGGTCGATTGTTGTGTACCTTCGCCATCTGCCGCCGGCGGGGAGTGAAGGCGAGCCGGCAATGTACAGCAAGTGACCCCACGATGAGCACCTACTTCAAGATCGGCAAGAAAAAAGTGCGCGCGGCGCGACTGAAGAGGGCTGTTCTTGCGAGCTTCACTTGCGCGGCGCCAGAAGTTGAAGCGCGCTTTGCGGGTTTCGAGCTGGCTGATTGGGAGGGCATCCTTTATTGGCTCGATATCAGCGGGCTGGCGCTTTATCTTTTGCATCGCCTGACGGAACTGGGGCTCGAGCGATGCCTTCCCGATCCAATTCTTGGTCGTTTCAAGAGAAATCTCATTGAAAATCGCGCGCGCACGGATGCCCTGTTTCATGAGGCTGCCGCGATCAGCAGCGCAATGATGCGGCGCGGTATCTCGTTCGCGCTGCTGAAGGGGATTACGCTCACGCCGGACTCGGTACCGGATTGTGCCCTGCGCTGGCAGATTGATTTGGATCTACTGGTGGCATCGTGCGACGCGACTGCGGCTCGGCACGTCCTGATGATCTTTGGCTATGCGTTGCATGCTGTATGCGGCAACAGTATGGAGTTTACGGCGGGGCAGTCGAGCGCGCCGGATATCGGCAAGATCTACCGGGTGCATTCGCAGCGGTCGCTCGAGCTGCACATGCTTTCGAAGACGGACCGCCTCTCGCGCGCGGCGATTCGAGATTTCGGAGGGGCCGGCATTCCCACGCTTGCGCCCGCCGACATCCTGGTGCAGCAAAGCGCTCATCTCTTCAAGCATCTTTGCGGAGAGCACACCCGCGTTTCGTGGGTCCTTGAGTTTTGGCGGCACGTGGAAGCGCGGCGCGGCGACGCAAATTTCTGGCGTGCCGTGGAGCATATCGCAGCATCGGAACCGCAGGGCGAACTCGCCATGGGCGCGGCGCTGCTGCTGACCTCTCTCACGTTTGGCGCGATTGCCGAAGAGGCCTGGGTAAAGGCCGCAATCGACAGGTTGCCGCAGAATGTTCGCCTGTGGGTTGAAACGTACGGGTTGCGCGTTTTGCTTGCTGATTCGCCGGGGAACAAGTTGTACCTGATCCTTCGGCAAGAATTGCGGAGCGAAACACAGAACCGGCCAACCATTCGCAGGCTTGTGTTCCCAACGCGCCTGCCGCCTGCAATCACGCGAGGTGAGCCTGGGGAGCGGATTGCGGAGCGCTTTGTTCGCTACCGCACGGAAGCGGGCTTCTTTCTCGCCCGGTTGCAGTTCCACGTAGTCGAAGGCCTGCGTTATGCGATCGAACTTTCGCGATGGCAGCGAAGGCTTACCGAGACGTCGCGATGACCATGATCTCTTCGAATCCGTTTTGTCTCAAGAGGCGCTGGTTCCGCCGTGCTTTGCTGTGCGTGGTGTCGGTTGTTGTGTGTCGTGTTGTGGTCGCAGCCCAGATGCCTCCTACGCCAATCGACGCGAGCGATGGGCAGACCACCGCACCATCTTCTGACACGTCGTCCGCAGGAACGAGTGGATCGGGACAAAGCGCAGACAATGCTCTGGACACGCCGGGGCCGGGAGTTGTGCTTTCGGCCGCGCAGATTCTGACGATTCTGCAGGAGCGTCCTGAGGTGGTGGTGGAGTTGAAGTCGTACATGGCCGATGCGATGCAGCAGCAAGGGGCATCGGTGCAGCCGGATTCCATTACGGATGAAGCGCTTTATAACCAGATCGAGACGAATCGAGCGGTGCGTGCGAACGTGACCACGTTTCTGCGGGCGCGCGGATTTGTCTCGGACGAGGACTTACAGCGGGCTGCGCTGACGGGCAGCTCGACCGCTTCGCCGGATTCCCTGGAGGCTTCTCCACTGCTTGAGAGCTCGCAGTTGGGAACGCATCTTCAGACAGGCGAGCAAGGTCTGCCGGAAGGTAGCGAGAATCTCGCGCCAGGGATTGTGGCAATGTCGCGGCTACCTGTGACGAGCGTCGGCCAAGGCCAGATGAATCGCAGCAATGGAGAGGCCCGCACGACGACGGATGAGCCGAAAGTGCTGCGGCGTCCTGCTCCTTACAACCTGATGTCGTTGCGCGATCTCTACACGCAGATTCCCGGTTCGCCAGAGAAACTCAAGCGATTTGGATCGGATGTCTTTGTGCATCGAAACATGACTGCGGGGTTGAGTACCGGATCCACGACCGCATCGCAGCCACTCGATGTCCCGATCGGGCCAGACTACGTGATCGGCCCCGGCGACGCGCTCAATCTCAATCTCTGGGGCGGACTCACGCAAACGCTGCCGCGGGTTGTGGACCGCGAGGGTCGCATCATGTTGCCTGAGGCGGGCGAAATCCAGGTTGCTGGGTTGACTCTGGGTCATGCGGAGAGTGTGATTCAGAGTGCGCTGCAGGTGCAGTTCAGAAACGCTCATGTTGCGGTCACGGTTGCGCGGCTACGTACGGTGCGTGTCTATGTTGTGGGTGACGTGCAGCGGCCGGGCGCCTACGATATCAGCTCGCTTGCCACTCCTCTCAGCGCTCTTTACGCGGCCGGTGGTCCGACGTCGACGGGATCGCTGCGCGTGTTGCGTCATCTGCGCAACGACAAACTGATTGGGGAGATCGACCTCTACGATTTTCTGCTGCACGGCATACGGGGCGGCGATGATCGGCTCGAGGGGGGAGACACGCTGCTCGTTCCTCCTGCAGGACCGCAGGTCGCGGTTTACGGCGCGGTCAAGCGCGCTGCGATCTATGAGCTGCATGGCGAGAAGAACCTAACCGCAGTGCTGGAGGATGCGGGCGGCGCAACGGTGGCGGCCGCGCTTGGTCATATCACGGTGGAGCGCATCGATGCGCACCAGCAGCGCGAAACGATCGGGCTGAACATGGCGCAGACGAGCGACGCCGATGCCGCACATGCAGCCATTGATGCATTCGAAGTCAAAGACGGTGATCGCGTGCGGGTTCTGCCGATTCTGCCTTACAGCGAGCGCGTCGTGTATGTCGAGGGGCACGTGGTGCGGCCGGGGCGCGTGCCGTATCGCGATGGCATGCGGCTCACCGATATCCTTCGCAGCTACCAGGATCTGTTGCCGGAGCCGGCGGTTCAGGGCGAAGTGATCCGGCTCGTTCCGCCTGATCTGCACGAGGAGACCCTCGAGTTCGATATACCCGATGCGTTGATCGGCAACTCGAGTCTCACGCTGCAGCCGTTCGATACGATTCGAGTTTTTGGACGCTACGAGCAGGATGCACCCAACGTTGCAATTCACGGCGAGGTCATGCGGCCGGGGTCATATGCCTTGTCGGAAGGCATGACCGCGGCGCAGCTTGTGCGCATGGCGGGAGGTTTCAAACGCGATGCGCTGCTGGGCGACGCGGATCTGATCAGCTACCACGTTGTAAACGGAACAAAAGTTGTGGGGGAGAGGCGCGACCTGCGCGTGGGCGATGCGGTACTCAAGGACGATCTGGACGCCGATGCCGTGCTGAAGGCAGGCGATGTGTTGACGGTCCACCAGATCACCGGCTGGAGCGATATTGGGGCATCGATCACGATCGAGGGAGAAGTGGCGCACCCTGGGAGCTATGGAATTCAGCAGGGTGAGCATCTGAGCGATCTGTTGCGGCGTGCGGGAGGGTTTCGCGACACGGCCTATCCGGAGGGCGCGGTCCTAACGCGGCCTGAAGTACGAGCGCTGGAGGAGAAGAGCCGCGAGGAACTGATACGGCAGATTGAAACCAGTTCGGCGGCAGCAAGGATGTCTCCCAATCTTGGAGGCAGCGATCAATCGTCGACGCTGCAATTGATCCAGCAACAGCAGCAGCAAGTGCTGGCACGGTTGAAGAGCCAGCCTGCGAGCGGGCGGCTGATTGTCCATTTAAGCGGCGACATCGAGAGCTGGGCGGGGACGGCGGCTGATATTGAAGTGCGCAGCGAGGACGTGTTGCGGGTTCCCAAGAGGCCAGGTTTCGTGCTGGTGACCGGGCAGGTCTACAACGCCGCTGCGATTGCTTTTGCGCCCGGCAAGTCGGCGGGGTGGTATCTGCAACGGGCCGGCGGCGCCACGCAGATTGCGAACCGCCACGAGATCTTTATTATTCGCGCCAACGGATCGGTTGTTGGACGCCGTTCGGGCGACTGGTATGACCGCGATGTGTTGTCAACCCGGCTCGATCCAGGCGATGTGATCGTGGTGCCGCAGAAGATTGTGGGCGCCTCGCTGATCTGGCGCAACCTTTTGAGCACCGCCCAAATCGCGGCTTCGATTGCGATCACGGCGGCAGTGGCGGGATTGTAGGTACGGAATGACGACGGGATCGGAACAGATCATTTTCGAGCGGGAGTTTGAAGTTCCGCCGGCGGAGCCTGTTCCTGCGACAGCCGCGCCGAACTGGGTGATCAACGTTGCCGTGCTCTGGGATCGACGCGCCACCCTGCTGCGCGTGATGGGCATCGCGCTTGCTGCCAGTCTCATTCTCGCGTTTGTGATTCCCAAGCGCTATGAATCCACGGCGCGTCTCATGCCTCCTGATAACTCCGGCTCGGGAACAGCGATGCTTGCCGCGCTCACCGGCAAGAGCCTGGGCGGATTGGATGGAATTGGAGCGTTGGCTGCGAGCTTTCTCGGCGCTCATGGAAATAGCGGTCTCTACGTCGCCTTGCTGCGCAGCGGCACAATCACTGGGGACCTGGTGGATCATTTCGAACTGCAGCATGTCTATGGAAAGCGCTATCGCGTTGATACGACCAAGTACCTGGTCCGGCATACGACTGTTGTCGAAGACAAGAAGAGCGGTGTGATCACGCTGACGGTGACCGACAAAGATCCGCGACGGGCGCGCGACCTGGCGCAAGGGTACCTGGATGAGTTGAACATGCTTCTGAATCGGACCAGCACGTCGTCTGCGCGGCGCGAGCGCACGTTCATCGAGGGGCGGCTGGCATCGGTCAAGGTCGAATTGGAGAATGCGCAGCAGGCACTGAGCGATTTCTCGAGTACGCATGCGACAGTGGACATCCACGAGCAAGCGCGGGCAATTGTGGATGCGGGCGCGAAGCTCGAAGGCGAGTTGATTGCGACGCAGGGTGAGTTGGATTCGCTGCGCCAGATTTACGGCGATGCCAACGTGCGCGTCCGATCGGCGCAGGCTCGTATCACGGATTTGAAGCGTGAACTGGTGAAGATGGGAGGTACGTCTGCGCAGCTGCCGACGGCGCAGGATGCATCGGGCATCGGAGGTGCAAGCAGCGAAGATGCACTCTATCCGCCACTTCGCCAGCTTCCGCGACTCGCGGTTCCGTACGCGGATTTGTATCGCACCGTGAAGGTGCAGGAGGCCGTCTTCGAACTGCTGACGCAGCAGTACGAAATTGCGCGGGTGCAGGAGGCGAGAGACGTTCCTGTGGTGAGCGTGATTGACGCGCCGGGGATCCCTGAGAAGAAGTCGTTTCCTCCGCGGACCGTCCTGATACTTCTGCTGACTCTCCTCTCGACTGCGGCTGCTGCTGGACTCATTCTTTTCAACCACCGCTGGTCGCACGTGCAGGTTGAAGATCCACGTAAGGCCCTGGCGCTTGCCATGTGGGCGGATTTGCGTGCACACCTTGGTCAACGGTGGGGCAATGGACGGGCACGAGGATGATCGCCGACCGGTTTATTGCGCAGACTAGGCCGACCGCACTTGGTAGCGCTGTCGAAGGGCGAGCCCTGCTTCTCACTCCTTACCTGGTGGGTTTCTATCTGTCGTTCCGTTCCGCCATCGTGCTCATCGCGGTGCGTGTGTTCCTGCTGGAGCCGCAGACGGGAGCGGCATTCGGTCTGATGCTCGACTTTGTGCTGTTGTTTGTGGTCGCGTTTCAAGCATGGGGAGCGAACGTCCATTCCGTGCGCTGGATGCTGCGGATCGCAAGTCTTCGCTGGGTGTGCGCTTATCTCGCATTTGCGGGATGCAGCCTTGCCTGGAGCGGGACGGTGTCGCCCTCTGCGTCGTTCGTGTACTGGTGCGGGGTTGTCGCCGATGTTGCGATCGTAGTTTTGATGCTGCGCGCCGCGCCGATCGAAGAGGTGACTCATTCGCTGTTCAAGGGATTTGTAGTGAGCGCGTGTGTGGTGGCGGCGATCGCATGGATGATGCCTGCGCCGGCGGACCTGCGCCTGGGCGATCCCGAGTATCTCAACACCAATCAGATTGGCAATCTCTGTGCCTTTGGGGTCCTCTTTGCGCAGTACCTGATGAGCCGCAAAGACGGGCACTGGGGACTCGTTGTTGGTTTTCTCGCGATTACGCTGGTGAGAAGCCTCAGCAAGACGACTTTGGCTGCGTTTCTGCTGGCAGAAGGAGTCCTGCTGGTGCGGGATCGCGCAGTTAGTAAAAGGGCGAAGGTGCTGCTGTGTTCTTTGGTGCTGATGGCGGGTCTCGCGTTCTGGGGCCTTTTTGACGCCTACTACGACACCTATACGACCACAGGTAATCAGGCGGAAACTCTGACGGGGCGCACTGCGATCTGGGCCTACGCCTTGAATGCGGCTGTCGAAAAGCCATGGATCGGCAACGGTTTTGACGCGCTGTGGAAGGTGATGCCACCGTTGGGGCCTGATCAGTTTGAAGCACGGCATGCGGAAAATGAAGTGCTTCAGCAGTTCTTTGCCTATGGTGCGGTGGGCGTCGCACTGCTGATCGGCCTCTACAGGAGCGTCTACCGGCACATACGAAAGCTTCCCGTTGGACCGCCGCGGCTGGTTCTTCTCACGATTCTCTTGTTCGTGCTGGTCCGCGGTCTGGCCGAAGCCGAGCCCTTTGATTTGTTGCTGCCACTTTGGGCGATTGCGCTGTTGAGCATCCTGATTGAAGCGACGCCGCATACGAAGTGCGAGGAGGTTATCGCATGAAAGTCGTCGTCGCTGCGGTGTCTGCTCCTGAGCACTTGAACGGAGTTTCGCGGCACGCAGCCAATGTTGTGCGGGGTTTGCTGACACGGGCTGAAATTACTGACGTCCATCTTCTGGTTGGGGCGTGGCAACAGCGCACGTATACCGAAGCGGTTGCGCGGCAGGATGCGCGGCTGCACATTCATCCGGTTGCGATTGGGCGCGGGACTTTGCAGCGCAATGCGTGGTATTACCAGGAATTGCCGCGAGTGGCGGAGCAATTGAATGCGGATATCGCACACCTTGCCTATCCCATGCCGGTTGCGGGCAAGGACTTTCGCTGTCCGACCGTTGTGAGTCTGCATGATCTTTATCCTTTCGATATTCCTGCGAATTTTGGGATTGTGAAGGCAGCGCTGAACCGCCAAGTTGTTCGTCAATGCCTCCGCTCGGTGGGAGCTGTCGCCTGCGTGTCTGAGAGCACGCGCCAGCAGCTTGGACGTTGGTTCGGAAACGGGTTGGCGGACAAGGCAGTGACTGTTCTGAACGCGGTGGAACCGGTGCCGATGAGTTGTGGACGTGGGCCCCGGCCCCTTCATCGTGGCCACCCCTTTGTGCTTTGTGTCGCTCAGCATCGAAAAAACAAGAACATCGCGCTTGCGATCAGAGTCTTTGAGCGGTCGCTTAAGACGGCCGTGCTGCCACCGGAGACGCAGCTTGCCGTGGTGGGCGTAGATGGACCGGAGACGCGGCGCATCCGGGCCATGATCGCTGGATCCCAATTAGGACACCGTGTCGTCCTTTTGAGCGGGATTTGCGATGCCGAATTGCAATGGTGCTACCGCAATTGCGAATTGCTGCTGGCGCCTTCATCGATTGAGGGTTTTGGGCTTCCTGTTGTGGAGGCTTTGCTGGCAGGGTGCCGCGTGGTGTGTTCTGACATACCAGCCTTCCGCGAGGTGGGCATGGAGGCTTGCCACTACGTTGCGCTTGGGACGGGCGAGGTGGAGACGTTTACCTCTGCGATTGCCAAGGCGCGGGCAACGCCGCATATTCTGCCGGTCTCGATGCCGTGGCTGTCAGCGTCTGCCATTGCCGAGAAATACATGGTTCTGTACCGCCATTTGCAGATGCGTGTCGTGGGTGCAGGGTATGGGGCCTTCAGGGTTTGGCCGCTGAGCGGTGGCGATGGGGTGTAACTTCAGTGTTATTCGTTCGCCTCTTCTGTGACCGGGGCTGGGGAAAAATGTCACCCCTTTGTCATTTCAGGGTGAGTCATTTCGACACTTTGTTGATTTGAGAGGACAATAGACGCATGGTCAAGGAGCTGCAATTGCCCGAGGGCGAACAGGAAGAGACCGCAGCTTCGCCCCGCGTGGGAACCATCTTGATCGTGGAAGATGATCCGCGGATGCAGAAGGTTTTGCAGCGCGTGTTTGCGGTGGAGCACTACGAGGTGATGACGGCGGGCGATGGGCTGACGGGACTGAATCTGTTTCGCACCCATCGGCCGACAGCCGTGATTCTCGATCTTATCCTGCCGGAGATTTCTGGACGCGAGCTTTGCCAGAGCATGAAGGCGATCTCGAACGACACCCCGGTGATTGTTCTGAGTGCAGTGGCCGAAGTGGTGGACAAGGTTCTTTTGCTTGAACTTGGCGCCGACGATTATGTGACCAAGCCGTTTAGTCCGCGCGAATTGATGGCACGCGTGCAGGCGGCGATTCGTCGCAGACGCAAGCCAGCCGCGGCTACGACCTATCGATTTGCCGGCTGTGAGCTTGATTTCGAGAAGATGACGGCGCGCCGAGGCGAAGTCCCGGTTCCGTTGACCTCGCATGAATTCCGGTTGCTGAAGTTTTTTACCGAGAATGCCGAGCGCGTCTTGAGCCGCGAAGAATTACTGAACGAGGTATGGGGTTACAACTGTTATCCCACGACCCGCACTGTCGATAACCAGATTCTAAAGTTGCGGCAGAAGCTCGAGCCCGATCCATCCAACCCACGACATCTGCTGACGATTTATGGCGCAGGGTACAAATTTGTCCCGTGATGTGAAAGCCGCGGAGCAGAACTCTCTACCCTCCTCTTCCATGCTTCTCCAACAGGTGGAGAAGCGCGGCCTGCGGACGCGCGTACTGCTGATCTCCGCGATGGCGGTCATCATTGCCACATCGACCTTCGTCAGTCTTCTCACCATTCGGCACCGGTTAGAGAGCGTGCTGACGGCGAATCTTTCGGGCGACCTGACGCGTTCGATCGCCACCTTTGAAAATTTGCAGGCCCAACGCATGAACGCCCTCGATCGTGAGAACGCGTTGCTGTCGGACCTGCCCAGCCTCAAAGCGCTGATGACGACCAGCGATGACCGCACCATTGAAGATGGGGCCGTGGAGTTTTGGAAGGTGAGTGGAAACGATCTGTTTGCCCTCGCCGACAGGGATGGGCGTATCGTGGCGGCCTATGCCGACGGCTTGAGCCCGGGAGCGAACCTGCGTAGCGATCTTGGCTCCGTGCTCGGGACTTCTCCCCGGCCCTATGTCGTCAGCGGAAACAGCCTTTACGCAACCTCCGTGCGTCCACTGCTCTTTGGCGGTGAAACGGGAACAATTCTTGGCTACGTGATCAGTGGGTTCGTGATCGATCGAACCACGCTGGGGCGACTGAGTAGCGCGACGAATGTGGATGCGGTCTTTTTGACGCCTAATTACGTCCTGGCTGGTTCCCTTGCGCCAACGCTTGAGTCGAGTCTGAAGGCGCATCCTGTTCCGGCGAGCGGCGAACGCGAGCAGGCAGCGACGACTGTGATCCTGGGCGGCGAGCAGTTTCTGGCGGTGGGACGTGATCTCTCCGCACGTTCTTCAGCGCCGCTGGAGCTGGTCGAATTGAAATCGCTAGCAGAAGAGCAGCGGGCGATTCGCGAGATCGACCGGCTGGTGCTGATTGCGGGTTCTCTCGCGTTGATCATCGGCACCGTCTTAATGACGATTCTCTCGCGCGCCGTGACACGTCCGTTGGAGCAACTGGCTGCCGGCGTCCGCGCCTTTGCGGCGGGAGACAGCGCGCACATTCTTCCGTACCGGGGAACGATGGAAGTGCGCGAGCTGAGCACGGTGTTTGCAGGCATGCGGCAAGAGATACTCACCACCAACCAGGCACTTCTCGAATCGGAACGGCTGGCGACCATCGGACGCATGGCGAGCTCTGTCTCGCATGATCTGCGCCACTACCTTGCGGCGGTGTACGCCAATTCAGAGTTTCTCGCGTCGGGGCGTTTGACGGACGAGGAGCGCAGCGAGATTCTGGGTGAGATTCGCACCGCGGTGGATGGAACAACGGAGTTGCTGGAGTCGCTGCTGATCTTCAGCCGGACGGGGCCGGGGATTCGCCGTTCGCCGCAGTTGCTGGCGACGCTTGTGGATCGCGCCGTGGGAATGGTCCGCGCCCACCCGGATGCGGCCCATGTCGAATTGACCCTGCGCAACCAGAACCCGGCCGAGACAGTCGCGGTGGTGGATGGAAAGCAGATTGAACGCGCCATCTACAATCTGGTGCTCAACGGGTGCCAAACGGCGCATTTGAATGGCGAGCCGCCGAAGGTTGCGGTCAGCGTGGATGTCCGTCCCACGGCCGTCATCCTGGGCGTGCAGGATAATGGAGATGGCGTTCCCGAAAGCATTCGTGCCACCCTCTTTGAACCTTTTGTGAGTGAGGGAAAGCAAAAGGGGTCGGGGCTTGGGCTCACGCTGGCGCAATGTATTGCCGCCGAACATGGCGGCGATGTCGTCCTGGTGAGTAGCCGGCCAGGGGAAACTATCTTCCGTATGTCGATCGCGCGTGGACTGACGGAGCAGGCCGCGGCCGCTGCGGAAGAGCGAACCCGCGTGAGGACTGCATGAGACAGAATCGCTCGATGATTTCTCGCATCTCGTATCGATCGGTCTATGGGGAGTTGTTGGCGCTGCTCTGTCTTTTGTCGGCTGGCTTTGAAGCACGCGCGCAGCAGAGTGTGGGTGACCAGGTGCAACAGCTGACTGACGCGATGAACCGCGTGCAGGCGCAGCTTGACGCGTCGCAACGGCAATTGGAAGAACTTCGTCGACAGCTTGCATCGCTGCAGGGGGTGAATGTGCCGCCTTCGCCGCCCGCGGAATCAGATGCCGCGGAATCAGATGCCGCGAAACTCGCTGCCCAGGTGGACGAACTGCGGGAGCACCAGGCGGTGATGGAGTCGCAGATTGCCGTACAAGATCAGACGAAAGTCGAGAGCGAGTCGAAGTTTCCAGTGAAGGTGAGTGGCCTCGTTCTGATGAGCGGATTCGTCAATACACGGAACGTGGATATGGCTGCAACGCCGACGGTCGCCGTGCCGGGAGCGGGAAGTACGGGCGCTACGCTCCGTCAGACCATTCTGGGCGTGGATCTGCGCGGCCCGCATCTTCTGGGTGCGCGCAGTCATGGCGATCTTCGCGTGGATTTCGATGCGAGCGCAAGCGGTACCACTCCCTACACGGGCGGGGACGGAGCGGGTTTGATACGGTTGCGCACGGCGCATGCGGTACTCGATTGGGAGCATACCGAAGCCTTCTTTTCGATGGACAAGCCCATCGTTGCCCCCGATGTTCCGGATTCGCTGACGGCAATCGCAGAGCCGGCCCTGGCCTGGTCGGGCGATCTGTGGACCTGGAGCCCGCAATTCGGAATTACCGAGGATCGCGCGCTCGGAGGCTCATCTCATCTGCGCGCACAACTGGCGCTGATCGATGTTCCTGACGCGCCTTACACGGCGGGTTTTGCGGCAACCAATGCACTCGTTCTCACCAAATCCTCGGCTGAAGCCAGTCGCTGGCCCGGCGTCGAGACGCACATTGCGGTTGCGGGAGGGCAGACGCAAGGTGGATTCCATGTCGGCGTGGGCGGCTTGTTTGCGCCGCATACCAGCATCGGAGGAAGAAACTTTGACTCCTGGGCTGGAACGCTCGACTATCGTCAGCCAATTACGTCGCACATGCAACTCAGCGGCGCGTTCTATCGCGGGCAGGCGCTTGGAGGTCTGGGCGGCGGTGCGTACAAGGACTACGTATTTGCCCTGGATGACGGAGGCTATTACTTCAAAACTCTCGATAGCGTGGGAGGCTGGGCGCAATGGAAGCAGTGGGTCAACGAGAGGCTGGAGTTCAACGAGGCCTTCGGCACCGATCAAGTTCCTGCGGGACAGCTTCGCCCTTATGCCGGAATCGCGACCTCTGCATATCAGAACATGGCGCGCAACCGGACGGTCACTGGTAATGTCATCTACAGCCCAAGCTCCTACCTTCTGTTTTCGCTCGAGTACCGTCGGATCGAGTCCTCACCGGTGAATGCGCCTACTGCGGCCAGCGATGTGATTGGCGTAGCCGCGGGCTACAAGTTCTAACGATGACGCTACGACGAATCAACCTGCCGGGTCTGCTGCTATGCCTTGTGATGTTGGGCGCCCACGATCTCAGCGGGCAGAGTGATTCTGCGAAAGGCGTCGATGTTCACGTGAAGATCGAGCTACCCAAGACCAGGCCGCATGCGCATGCGCCGCCCATCGTGGTGTGGCTGAAACCCTTGTCGGACACGCCGGCGTTGCCTTTTCTTCCCGATGGGCATTACACGCTCTTGCAGAAGAACCGGATGTTCACGCCGCACCTGCTCGTGGTTCCAGTCGGCAGCGAGGTGCACTTTCCCAATGCCGATCCGTTCTTTCACAACGTGTTTTCACTCTTCAATGGCAAGCGTTTCGATCTCGGCCTCTACGAAGCAGGCACTACGAAACAAGTGTTGTTTTCAAGGGAAGGCGTTTCTTATATATTCTGCAATATTCATCCCGAGATGAGCGCGGTGATTGTCGTGTTGTCGACGCCACTCTATGCGACCAGCGGTACGGACGGTACCTATTCGATCCGCAATGTGCCACCGGGAGATTACGAAATGAATGTCTGGATCGAGGGGCTGACGCAGCCCTCTCTAAGCAGGCTCAAGCGACGAGTCGAAGTGTCGGCGACGAACACGGATCTTGGCGTTGTAGACGCTCGCGACTCGGCGTTGCAATCTGACCGCCATCTAAACAAATTCGGTCAGCCCTACGATGAGGACTCCAAACCTACCTATTGACGGCGAGCTGTTCATCGGATTCGCTGCAGGGTGCGAATCGGGATTCTGGCGTCTCTGCGCTGTGCATGTCAGGGTGGCGGCTCTCTTCGTGGATGAAGGTGCGCAGGCCGAGAAGCTGTAAAGCCATGCTCCAAATAAAAACGGGATTGTCGAAAAGGTAGCGGCGCCAGAGACGTCGCGGCTCCTGCAGCAGGCGATGCAGCCAATGCAGTCCGGCGCTCTTGACCCATGCGGGGCAGCCACGGATGCGGCCGGTGTGAAAGTCGAAGGCGGCACCCACGCCGAACATCAGCTTGGTCTCGAGCAGGGGCAGGTAGTGGCGCATGAACTTATCCTGCTTCGGTGTTCCCAGGCCAATCCAAATCATGTCTGGCTTGCAACGCCGGATCTTCGCGATCAGGGCACATTCTTCTGTGCGTGTCAGCGATCGGTAGGGTGGGGTGAAGGCGCCGACGATTTTGGCCCACGGGGCGATGGTTTGAAAATGTTGCGCCAGCTCTTCGGCGACTCCGATGTCGCCGCCATAGAAGAAATGCGTGTATTGGGAAAATTCCTTGCGAAGGAAGACCTCGCGCATGAGCGCGGGTCCGGTGACGTAGTGCATCTTCGCGAAGCCCTGCAGGCGACCAGCCCATGCGATGGGGGTGCCATCGGGAATTGCGATGGATGCGTCGGCGAAGGCGGCGGCGAACTGCTTGTCGCGTTGCGCGACCATGACGCCATGCACGGTAATAGCGGAGAGGTAGCCCTTTTCGCGGCGGCGCAGCATCTGTGCGAGTCGCGCGAGAACCTCCTCCATGTTCATCACGTCGACGCGGATACCGAGTACGTTGATCGCTCGCGTGAGTTTGGGATCTCTGGAGGGATGGACTGCCGGTTCGTTCTCGGTTTGCAGTGCGGAGGAGCGTGTCATCGTGCGATCTCCTCGCAGATTGCACCGGCGTCGATTGTGCGTGCCGGGGTGGATGCGTTCCGCAGCAGCATCGTCGCGAGAGGGATGTACACCAGCAGAGTGCATGGTCCGTAGAGGAGCCTTGCCATCGCCATGCCTCGTATTCCGAAGCGGGAAAGCAGGAGTGGCGCCGCGAGAAGCATGGCGATGCCGCCTGCGAGGTTCAAAACAGTGACCAGCCGGACGCGGCCGAGGGCGAGGAGAGTGTACGAACCGGCGATGCTGAGGCCTTGCGCGGTAGTGCTCCACACTAGGAAAGGCAACACCGCGGATCCGGTCTGGGCGACGGATGGTCCAACCCAAAGCTTGAGCACGCGGATGCCGCATGCGAGCAGCAGAAGCGTTCCGCAGGCCACGATGCCCAGGTTGGCAAGCGACGCGAGGACGATTGCCCGGCGTACGCGCAGGAGAGAATCCGGCGTGGCACGCGCGGAGACGTAGGGGAACAGGAAATGCAGTCCCGACGCGGCAATGCCGTACATGGGTTGAACCAATTGGGCGCAGAGGGCATACGAAGCGACGGCTGCTGCGCCAAGATAGATGCCGGTGATGAGACGGTCGGCCTGCGCGAACACGACGCCGGAGACGGCCTGAATCCAGGTAAAGATGCCGAAGCCGACCAGCCCCTGCATCGTGTTGCGATCGAAGGAGGGCCGAAGGGATCCGGGTCCGAGGAGGCGCGACAGCTGGATGAGCTGTAGGGCGAGACCGAGCGTAAGGCAAATCGCTGCTGCCACCAGGATGCCGACGACTCCGATCTGCATTTGCGCAAGGATGGCGGCGGCCGCTAACGTCATCAGACGAGTCGTGACCGAGGCGGCAATCGCGGAACCATAGCGCTCGAAGGCGCGCTGGGTGCTGACGCAAACAGTTTCGATGGCGCGCAGCAACATGAGAATGCTGGCGATGCGAAGGGACCAAAGACAGGCGACATGCAGGGTGGGGTCTGCGGATGCCAGGCGGCTGGCCGCGAGCGGAGCCAACATCCAGCCGATGAACGCGATTGCGGCGCCTAGAGCGAGATGGATGCCCATGGTTCCGCGCACTGCAAAAGCGATCGATGTTTTGTCTCCCATGCCGCGCGCCTGGGCCACGCAGCGGATATTGGCGTCGCCGAATCCTGAGGCGACGATCGACCCGATCGTCAAAGCCGCGTTGGCAAACATCCAGATACCGAACTGGCCAGAGCCCAAATGGCGGAGTGCGATGGGCGCAACGGCGATCAGGCCAACGGGCCAGGCGATGTAATCAAGAACGCCGTAGGCGGCATTCGAAAGATGTGCCCTCATTGACCCGCTCCTCTGGGTCCGTCGCAGCTTTGGATCGTTTGCTGGCATGGAGAGACACACGTCATCAGCTTTCACGCTAAAGAGGGAGCGATCCTTATGTGTCAGGGGGCGGTCAGACGAATGTCATCGATTTGTCATTGCCGCGGAAAGGAAGATTATTGTGTCGATTCGGACATGGTGGCCTGGGCCACGGGGTGCGATGCCTGTTTCCTGATTGCGTTTCCGAGCAGCGTGACAAAGAGCAAAGAGGCAAGGACGGCGGTGCCGGCATTGCCGAGTAAAACGCTGCCATAACCGAACCGGACAATGCAGCTTCCGGTGATCGCTGCAGTTGCCGCCTGGCAAATGGCTCCTGAAAAGTTCTGAATCGCCGATGCGGTGCTGCGTTCCTCTTCAGGAATGTTGTCCATCAGAAAGCTATAGATTCCCGGCCCGGTCATCCACTGCGCCCCGCAGAAGGCGAAGTAGTAAGAAACGGCGAGGCCCGTGCTGTGGGCCCACGCCATGCCGCCAAGAGCAAGTGCGGTGACCATCTGGGCGATGGCTACGCCGGCGATTCTTCCCCATCTTCGGTACAGCAGCGGAGCCAGGAGCACCGCCGTGAACTGCAGCAGTTGCGAGATCGAGAAGATTGCGCCCACGTGCGGCAGGCCGATGCCCAGATGCTGTTGAAGGTAGACGGCGGCAAACGGGGGAAATGAACCGGTCACGATATTCCAAACCACAAACGGGGGCAGGAACCAGATCAGGAATGGGTGGAAGATGCGGATGCGCTGCGTTTGGGTTCGGTCGGGCTGACCCAACTGCAATTTGAAGATGGGCCATGCACCGAACAGGGCGAGGAGGCACGCCAGCTGCAGCACGGTGCGCATGCTGCCAATGAGAGCGCCGGCATGCCCTGCCTTTTGCAGGATTCCGGGAAGGTAACCGCCTGCCAGCCCGGCGAGAGTGCCCAGGCCGATGCCTGTAGCGAAAGTGATACTGAACCCCGCAACGCGATTCCGTTCGTTGGTAAGTTTGGCAATCGTCGGAGAGAAGCAGATCGGCCAACTGCTCATCGCCATTCCCGTCAGAAAGGCCAGTCCTATCTGAGCCGGCGTCCACAGGATGAAGGTGCGCAGGATGCAAATCAGCGGCGAGGCGATGAAGCAGACGAGCAGTAACCGCTTGAGTCCGTATCGTCGAACGAGGATCGTGACAGGAATCGTACCGAAGACATTTCCAAGGGTGAGGGCCCCAGTGAGAAAGCCCAGGAGTCTTTCGTTGAAATGAAGGTCGGTGAGATACAGATTGAACAGAAAGAAGAAGAGCCCGAAGCCGAAATCGTAGAAGAAGGCGGCAGCGAAGAACATCCAGAAGCCGTTGCTATAGCGGCTTGTCCATGCGCGGAGGCGCGCCCGCATGTCTTGTGGACGTTCCTGGTCCTGGGGGCGGGCCGAGTCGTCCGGCAAGGGCACTAGCGGCCTTCCTGCAGGAGGGTGCGGAGGCGGGCGATGGCCCCGTCGAGAGTTGTGTAGCGCAGCTCAAAGACGCCTCGCGTCAAAAGCCGGTCGACAGCGGCGAGTTGTGGTTTCTCGACTTCGGGAATTCCGATGGCCCGCTGCAGGATGTAGGCTTCGGCCACTTTCGCAGAGAGGGGCACCAACTCCGGCTCGTCTGCTGTTCCGCGGCTGAGAAAGACGAGGTGCTTGATCCGAGTCGAGAAGGAAGTATCGAGTGCCGCGAAAGGTTCAGTGGAGAGCTCGATCGAAGGTTTGCCGGTCTCGGCGCCGCGCTGCAAGATCGATCTGCCTTGGAGTTCGGGAAAGAGTGTTTCAGCCGAGGGGCGAAAGCGCACCTGGCGCGCGTTGCCGACGACAAGGCTGTCGTTACGATCGATGACGAGGAAGCTGGCATCGTCCGTGATATAGGTCCAGCCGGCTCGTGCGCAGCCATAAGCGAGGGTCGACTTGCCGGCGCCGGAGTCGCCGCACAGCAGAAGGCCGTCGCCCTGGAGTGCCACGCAGGCTGCATGAATGCCGATGGTGTAACGCGCGGCGAGATGAAACATCGCACTCGACTCAAGCATGAAGTAGCGAATGTAGTCACGATGAGCGAGGGTAGATTGCGCAAGCCACATCAGGGTGAAGGCGTTTCTGGCGTCGGAGATGGCGAAGTTTTCGCGATCGGCAACATGTGAGCAGAGGTGCTCGCGGACACGGCTGGACGGCGCGGGTGGGCAGGCGTTCGCGCCACCCTCCGTGATTCCGATCTGAAAACGAATCGGATCCATGTTGAAGAGGGGGCGAAATCCACGCCAACTTTCCTCGGCGATATCGAGAACATCCGCACAGTTGGTTGAGACTTCGAGCGGAAAGCCGAGCGGGTAGAACATCCTGCGCAGAGGAAGCTCAGTGCGTGCCAGCATGGGGTCGGCGTAGGCGATTGATTCGGACCGGGCGCAGGCGGCCTTGATTTCTTCAACCGTGAGGAGGTTCAGATTTTGTACCGCCAGGGCGGGCAAGGTGCTCTCCATCTGAAAGGTTCCCTCTTTTATCGTCCGAGGACGATCAGAATTGATACTTCAGCGCAAACTGGATGATGCGCGGATTGTTGGATGTTGCGGTAATGATGCCGAACGAGGCGCCAGAACTAACTGCGTTGCCGGAACCGGGAAGGCTCGGAGGATTGGCAAAATTCGGCGTATTGGTTAAGTTGAAGAACTCGGCGCGGAAGTGCAGACTTTGCGCTTCAAAAGTAGGAATCGTTCTTTCAAGTGCCATATCGATGTTGCGCTGGCCGGGTCCGCGCACCAGGCCCACACTGCTATTCCCGAAATCTGTGTCGGAAGATGAAGTGCCATTCGGCGCTTCAGGCGCAGAGGTGAATGCAGCCGGGTTCAGATATCCCCCGATAACGCGCGAATAGAGCGACCCGGATGTAGAAGGCCGAGCGGTACCGCTCAACTGTGCGCGATTCTCAAATGGATAGTTGCCGTAAACAGCTCCCGCGTTGTAGTCGAGAATAGTGAACGGTGTTCCCGACTGCGCCACGAAAATACCGGAGGCTTGCCATCCAGCAATGGCATGGCGCACCAGGGTTGGCATCGTAGCAAAAGACGGTGTGGTGTACGTCAGGCTGAACACCCCGCGATGTGTGCGATCGAAGTCAGTTAGACCATAGTTGCCCCGCGGAGTCCTCTGGTCGTTCGTCAGCAGCCACAGCTCAAAGACTTCGCCACCTGAAGAGCCGCTTGTTTCATCCAGATTGCGCGAGAAGGTATAGCTGCCAAGAAACTGGAATCCGTGGCTCAGCCGCTTGGTCAAGCTGCTCTGCAGCGAGTTGTAGTTCGAGTTGTATTCGCTTGCGCAGGTATAAGACCCGGGAGCCACCCCTTGATAAGGCGCGCGCTGCACCACGTTGCCGATCGAGTTATTCGTTTCTCCATACACGGGCGAAGTGGGGCTGGCGAGCAATGCCTGGTTGAACTCAGCGCAACCGGCGACGTGCACCGAGCGGCTGCCGACGTAGCCCACCTCCCACAGGTAGTCGCGCGCAAATTGCATCTGCGTGTTGAAGTTGTATTCCTCGGTGTACGGCTCGGTGAAATGCGTGGACATGCCCACGACCGTTGGGCCTCCGCCAGGAATGCGCGGAATGAAGATGGGAAAGCTCGACTCGCTGGGAAGACGCGGGCTGAACGGCGATTGCAGCGTTGCGCCGGCATTCTGCGCGCCAGCAAAAAGCTGGGAGATGGAGAAAGGGGGATTGCTCAGCAAACTCTCGGCAAGGCCCGCGGAGACCCGATCAAAGTAGATTCCATATCCACCGCGTAAAACCACCATGGGACTATTCGTGAGCCGATAGGAAAATCCGAGTCGCGGAGAGAAGTCGTTGTGAGTGGTGGGCCAAAGGCCGGATCTGGAGGTTTGTGTCACGCCCGAAGGCACGGGGCCTTTGAAGTTCGAAGAGACCGTAAATCCGCTGAACGTGCCCGTAGCTGGAGCAGCGAGTGTGGCGACGGTGGGATCGAAGTCAACGAGCCGGCCGCTAATTTCGGAGGGAGGGCTAAAGATCTCATAGCGCAAGCCGGCATTCAGAGTCAGGCGCGGCGTGACCTTGATGTCGTCCTGGAAAAAGGATGCGACGTCGATGTAGCGCTCGTCTTTGCGAAAGTCCCCCGAACTTCCGCCGCTCATGGTGACGTTGCTGATGCCGTTGGGGCTGCCGTTCTGCGCGGCGCTCTGGCCGAGAAGAAAGTCATCGAAGGTGCGAATGTCGAGCAGGCCGGTGGTGGAGAAAGGCGCATTGACCATGACCTGATGGCGCTTCACTTCGGCCCCGGCGCGAATGGATTGTTGGCCCTTCGTCACAGAGACCGTGTCTTGCCAGATGAACGTATTGGTTGTCTGTTTCTGGAAGGGCGTGCCTGCATCGCCGATGGTGAACAGCCCGTCGACTGTGATGCCGGGGGCAGCGATGGCCGCGCCGGCATCTCCCGTTGGAGACTGTGTGCCGAGGTCTGAGGCGAGGATGGGATTCGACACCGCAGAGATTCCCGAGAAGCGCATATAACCAAAGCGGGCGACATTGACCAGGCTCGGATTGAAGACGTGGGTGTCTGCAAGAACGAGCATTGCGTTCTGGTCCAGTTCGTTCGTTCCCCAGCCGGGCACATTCGCAGCATTCGGCGAGAAGGGTTCGACGGTGGGAGCATGCGAGTAAAAGAACCGGCCTGACAGCTCGTTCTGCTGCGAGATGGCGTGGTCGATGTTCACGGTGTATTGGTCTTCTTGATAGGTGGCAGGCGTCGCATAGGTAGACTCTCCGATGGGAACCTGACCGGGTTGCGAAGGGAGATTGATTTGTGGAGTGGGGATCGCGTATTGGCCATTCGGCAATTTGAAATTCAAGAGCTGCAGGGCGACCGGGTTGATATTCGATCCATCGCAGGCGACCTGGGTTCCGCCTGCCAGCGTCGGATAGGCGCAGAACTGGGCACCCAACGTGGCCGCCGAGCGATCGCTCGTGAGTTGGGGCAAGGTCGCGGTCACCTGATCGCCTTCGCCGTTGCTGGAGCGCAGGCCCTGGTAAGCGCCAAAGAAGAACGCTTTTCCCCGCCAGATCGGGCCACCGAGCGAGGCCCCAAACTGATTTTGCTTGAGGACGGGACGGGGCTGGCCGGTCAGCTTGGAGAAGAAGTTATTCGCATTGAAGACATCGTTGCGCAGAAATTCCCAGGCGGAGCCGTGGAAGTGGTCGGTGCCGGTGCGGCTGATGACATCGACATTGGCCCCGGTTCCACGGCCATAGGTGGCATCGTAGTTTCCGGTCTGCACTTTGAATTCCTGGATCGTATCGGGGGCAGGAACGGCAACGCCCACCTCTTCGCCGTCGGCTTCGGCCGAGTTCTGCGAAAGGTTATTGGCGTCGACACCGTTGAACTGGATGTTGTTCGCCGTGGTCTTCTGCCCGTTGGCGGTGACGTCTTGCGTGCCCCGGCCGAGTGCGCTTGCATCGGGCAGACGGACCACGACGCCGGGGGAGAGCGAGAGGATCTGCGTGTAGTTGCGGTTGGCGAGAGGCAGCGCTTGAATGGATTGCTGATCGACGGCACGGCCGAGCGCGGAGCTCTGCGTTTGCACCATCTCCGTGTCGGCAGTGACTTCTACAGTTTCGCCCACTTTTGCGAGTGCCAAGTGAAATTCAACGGAGCTTGTCTCGCTTACGATCACGGGCACGGCGTGTGCGTTCTTCTCGTCGAAGCCTTCTACCTTCACGCGCAGAGAGTAAGACCCCGGCACCAGGAGCGGAGCGATAAAGGCTCCATCGGCGTTGGTGGTCAGCGCTCGCGATACGTGCGTGGCGTCGTTCTCGATGGAGACTCTGGCTTTGGCCACGGCACGACCTGACGGGTCGTAGACGGTTCCCTGAATCGCGCCTGTTCCTGGAGTCTGCGCAACTGCGGAAGCGATCAGCAGGGCGAGCGAAAGCAAAGTGCGGACGAGTGGGCGGAGCTGGTTCGACGTCATGACATGCGTTCCCTTTGGTGATTTTGTGACCCGCCGTCAGAGTACCGAGGGGTCAATCACCGTCTTGTCACACGCATGTCTTTCCTTTGTCATTTGGGCGCAACGTGCGCGCCGCCGCCGCGAATGACGAACAGAATGAATGGATTAATAATTGAAACGAACCATAATTCTGCATACTCGGTGCCCTTCTTCAGAGGCCTTAACGATTCGCTGAGGTATACATCGCGCACCAATTGCATCTCGCCAGTCTTGTCTTGAATTCCTGCGCCCGCACTCCCGACTCCATGAGTCGTCGACGCCGAAACTTCACGACTGAATGGGGAGGGCTCGCCGTCCAATCGGCCGGTATCCTTCGCCTGTTTCAAGGAAAAACAACCAGGAATGGTTTTGCGCCAGCACCTCTTCAAGTTCCGGCTCGCTGAGAACCATGCACGCGGTGGAGAGCGCATCCGATTCAGCAGCCGTATCGGCGAGAGCCCACGCACGCATTTGCCGCGCTGCAGCGCGCCCGGTTCGGGGATCAAGAATGTGAGATCCCTGTACCGCCAATCCTGAACCGCTCAATGAAGCGTGCGTCAGAAGGAACCTCTGCGATACATGATCTTCGCCGAGGCCGCAGGACCACCCTGGCGTTTCGGCTGGCGGATCTCCTGCGAGCACGCTGCTGCCGCCGGCGATCAACAAAAAAGAGGGGCAATCCCACTGGCACAGCAATTCTGCCATGCGGTCGAGTGCGAAACCCTTGCCAATGGCGCCCAGATCGACTTGGATCTTGCTGGTCAAGCAAAGGATTGACTGCTCGTCCGGCAATAGATACCACTGGGGAAGAGCGAACTGAGTTTTCAGTGCCGCGGGAGTCGCGCAAAATGCACCGTGTGTCGCCCGCTCCATTCGTACCGCGATCTGCAGGCAAGCAAACGCCGGCTCGCTCAAGCGCATCTTCTCGCCAGGCGCCAGATCTCCGATACGGGCAATATCGCTGTTGCTTCGAAAGCGGCTCAAGCGTGCTTCTAACGAATCGACCAGATCAAATGCGGCCTGTGCAGCCTGTGCCGCGTACACTCTCTCATCGCAATTGATGCGCACCTGAAAATGAGTCGCCATGGCGGCGTGGTTGAATTGATAAATCTCACTCATAGGAATTTATTTGGGCGCGGGCGACCACAACAGGATGAGCACGCCGGGGCGGACGCCGAAGAACTCCGGACGAAAGTTCTTTAGTTGATCGGCGTATTGATCCGCGGCCTCGGTGGAAGTGAGATAGAAATCCGCCTCTTTCGCCTGCTGGCCCGGCTGCCAGAAGCCAACCTCGGAAAAGTGCCGCAAGTACCACGGAAGAGGCCAGGGATCGGCAGCAATCACCGCAATGCGTGGCGTGGCCATTCCGTTCAGGCGAGCCAAATCCGCGAGTTCTCTGGGAAGTCCAAGTATGTCTTCCGAAGTTTGGGCATAGGCATACGGATTGCTTTCGTCCGCAGGATTGAGATAGACGCGTTGGCGTGTGTCGTGAGCGATCAGGGCGCCCATCAAGGCCGCGAGAATGCAGAATGCCGGAACAGTCGCGCGCTGACGGAATCTCGCTATGCTCCATTGCCAGAACGACTCGACCGCAGTCGCGGCGCATAACGTCAGCGGAAGCCACAGATTGAGCGCCAGCCATGGCGTCTTGTATGGAATCAGGCTGTAGATAACGGCGATCAACAATCCGTAGTACGCGAGCCATTGATACGGCGAAGCATGATGCCTCCTAAAGATAAGGAAGAGTCCGAAGCAGGCAAAGGCGACCAGCAGTCCGCCGGACCAGCCGCCACTTAGAAGCCAGCCGAAATACCAGAAGGGCTTCGCGTGACCTTGACCAGCTGCGCGTGCAAGGAGATCGGGCGCTGCGTGGAATAGCGCGGGCAGGGCTTTCCAGTTTCTGCCAAACCAGGTGAATAAAGCGGTGCTGAGCACCAGGAAGGAGAGAGCCGCGATTAGGATGGTCTTCCGCTGGCCCGATCGCATTTGACCTGTTCCGTGCGCGTTTTTGAACCTGAACACAACTGCAGCGGCTCCAAGAGCGAGAAAGTGGAGGAGCGCCGTCTCCTTGCAAGCCAGCATGAGAGCAGCACATGCGCCTGCAAGCGCTGCCTGGCGAGCGGAGGGCGTTTGCGATGCGCGCCAACCAGACAGGATGAGTCCGAACGTCGCCGTGCAGAACAGCGATTCATGTATGAAGTACCTGTCGTAGTAAACAGGCAAGGGAGCGACCGCAAAAAGAATTGCTGCGAGCAGGCTGGGTACGAAGCCGAACATTTCAACGGCAGCACCAAAAAGCAGAATTGTGACGGTGCCCGCCACGATCGGTACGAGCCGCAACTCCGATTCTGTCAACTCAGAGAATGACCGCGCTCCCTGCATCCTCACGATTGGCAGAGCAAGGGCCGCCAGCGCAGGACCATGGCGGTCCTGCGGATCATAGATGAAGGCTTCTTTGGCAAGCAATTGTCCAACGATGTAGGCATTGACGGCTTCGTCCGTGTGCATGGGCCGCGCGTCCAGTTTCGGGAGGCGAATCGCCAATCCGATAAGTGCGACGATGAAGAAAGCCATCCAGCGAGCCCAACGCGAATCCATAGCTGCGCGCTCCATTCGTGCGCTGCCGGAGCGACTAAGTTCAGGCAGGCTTGCCCCACACTTCAACCTCGACATAGTCGTTCAATTTGTTCGTCGTGTTCCCGTTGCTGTAGAGGCGAACATAACGGCCATTCGCGCCTTTGGCATCGATCAACTTACCCTGGTAGGTTTCAACGTAATTCAAGTCCTTACCCGCGCCGGCTCCAAGTTCGCCTTTGAAGTCGTTGTTGAAGATGGTGGTGACACCAGATTTGAATGCAGGGTCATTGGACACTTGGATTACCACGTCGCGGTAGACGCGCGCCTGGGAGTGGAAGTGCCAGACGAGCACAGCATAGATGTTGGCGCTTTTTGCCAAATCAATCTGCACCCATTGTTTGCCAGGCCCGAGTTCGACCCACGAGCCTTCGTCGCCGGCCTTGTCGCCATCGGTGACCAGGTCCAGCGTTCCGACCACGGGATTGTTGTCACTGGACGTAACTTTCTTACCCTTGGCGAGATTGAGAGTGCCTGCGGGAACCATGAAGTCCGGGCGCTTGCCCTTCATCGGCGGCTCAAGGTTAGGCACATTGAGCGGAACGGGCGTGCCGACAAACAGAGGGCGAGGCAGTTGGGTCTTGAGCGGTACTTTGTCCTGCGCCAGAGCAGCACTGGCGACAACAACGAATGCGGCTACAAAAAAGCAATTGCGGAAAAGTATCGTTTTCATCATCTCAGGCTTTCACTTCTTCTCTGGTGATCAATAATTTCTTCTCGGCAGCCACGGCATCGTTGGCCTTGTGAATGACGTATTCACTTGTGAAAGCCTCATCGCCAGGGCAATTCAATTTCGCCGTTCCCCGAATCGCGTTGAAAAAGTTCTCGAGGTGCGATTGGTGCGGGGGCTTATTGAAGAACACAGGAATCTCGTATTGTGCGAGTTGCGCGGTTTCTCGCACGTCTACCGTCGTGGCGTCTGCGGGTATCGGAATTGCACGCACATAATTCTTCTGTACCAGGTCGTCCCATGAGACCGCGTCGGCGCGCGCTTCACGATAAATGGCGCAGAGGGACGGGTCTTCAGACATTTTGATGGTGCCGTCGTCGCCCATGAACATTTCGAAGTAGCCGCCTCCGGCGCTGGTCGTTGTCTGCACCTGGTAGAACGCGCGCGCGACACCCTGGGCCAGAGGATACTCGTAAATGACCATGGCGTTGTCATACCAGTCATGATTCTTGAAATAGTCCAGGCCGCCGCTGGCAACTACGGATGTGGGCGTCGTACCCAGCCACCAGTTGAAGATGTCGATCTGGTGCGCACCGAGATCGGATAAGGGGCCGCCACCGAGGCCTTTGTACCAGCGCCAGTTGCGGAATTGGTGCATGTCTTTATAGCCATATTTTGCGAGCATGGTCGCGGGCATCTCAAATTTCTTCGGCCAGCCGAAATCCTCTTTGACGGCACGATTCCATTGTCCCTGCACGGCAGTGAGCCGCCCACAGAACTGGGCCTCGTGAAGCAGCCTGTTCAGCGCGAACACATACCGCGGGTTGCTGCGGCGTTGATGACCGATTTGCAACAGCTTTCCGGTTTCGCGCATGGTTTGCACCATGGAGCGCGCACCTTCAATCGTGTTGCTCATCATCTTTTCGCAGTACACGTGCAGGCCAGCTTTGAGGCAGGTGTTGGTCATCGATGCGTGCCAGAAATCCGGCGTCGCGATGAGAACCGCCTGCAGATCCTTTTCCTTGGCGAGCAGGTCTTCATAGTTCTCGTAAGCCCGGACTTCGTTTCCCAACTTCTGCAAATAGCGTTCGCCTTCGCCGCGGTGGTACTCCCAGATGTCACAGAGGGCGACAAGGCGGACACCTTCAATGTTAAGGAGCGACTCGAGGAGAACCTGCCCTTCCTCGCCATATCCAATGAGGGCGACGTTGATGGTATTCAGCGAGGATTTCTTGATAACGGCCTTCTGTTCGCCGGAATCGGGCTTGCATGCATCCAATAGCATGGCGGCCCCCGCCACCGTTGTAGCGCTGATAAAGTCGCGACGATTCAACTTGTCTACCATTTTTTGAGGACCGCAAACCTATTGTGCCGGGCCAGCATAAACGCGGCTGCGACCAGGCCGATATGAATGCCGAGGTAGGCCACGCCATCGTTCGCATCGATCAGGACCAGGCCGACCGTCAGGGCGATGAAGAGCAATCCCTGCACAAGCAATGAGACGCGCGTGCCCAGACCGACGATGAGCATGATGCCGGTTAGAATGAACGCCGGTCCAAGCATGCGGTCGAATATAGTCAATGCGAATTTCGGGAAGAGCGGATCATGAGCGAACTTGTCCCTGAGTCCGACAGGTATCCCCGCATAATTAGCCAGTGCGTAGGACTTCACGCTCACGTTGACCATGACGCCGCTGGCATCCGGCTGGCCGGTAGAAGGATCGATGAGCGGCATTGCGACCGATTTATACGCGGCATATTTCTGAATGCCAACGAACAGGGCACGAACACCCAGCCATAGTCGCAGAGCCATGAAGGCCAAGGTGAAATCCCAAGCGACTTTCTGGACAGGGAGCACTTTCATTTCGGTTGTCGAAGCCATGTATCCTCAGGCGAAGAAGATGCGTTAGATCAAGCCACGGAGCACTCGAATTCATGCCGGGAAACGCCGGTATTCGACTGAATAAGGACCGGGAAAAGGTGTCGAATTTCTAGCTCATCTTCCAAGGTTCACGGTATTCACGGGTCATCAATTTACTCGCCTCCGGATCGCCAATAATCTTCTCTTCTTGCGCGTCCCAGAGAATCTTCTTTCCGGTGAGCATCGAGATCAGACAAAGATGTCCGGGAAGCGCAGAATTGTGTCCGACCTCGACGGGTGTGACGGTTGCTTCACGTGTCTTGATGCAATCCAGGAAGTTCTGCTGGTGATCGGATGAGGTGTAGAGCTTGACCTTGCGCAGTTCGCGCGGCAGATATTTACCTTGCTTCCAGGCGGGATTGGAGGCGTCAAAACCGTCGCGATCGACCCATACCCAACCTTCGGTGCCAATCCATTTCACTCCGGGCTTGATGTCAGGGTAGCCACCAGCAATCGTCATCGTGACGCCGCGCGGGTACTTCAGTTCGAACCGGTACTTGGGCGCGGTGTTCCACACGGCGTTGTGCGGCGGAAGTTCGCCACTGCCTTCGACCTCCGACGGACCGGTGTGGTCGAAATCGAGGCCCCAGTGGGCAATATCGCAATGGTGACCGATCCAATCCAGAAGCTCGCCACCGCCCGTGTTGTAGTTCCAGCGCCAGGATTTGTGCGAGCGAGCCCTGATGTAGGGCTCCATCTTGGATGGGCCGATCCACATCTCATAGTCGAGCTCTTTGGGAGGATCGGTGACGAGCATATTCCAGGCAGGCGTGCCCGACAGGATCTGCTCGAGGCTGGCCGCGTTTTGCCCTTCAGAGACAAGCTTTGCGAGCGCCTGCTTCTCCACATCGTCGAAGTCTGCGTTGCCGCCGGGCAAGCCGACTTCGACATGGGTCACGTCGCCAATCAGCCCGTTTCGAACGATCTCCGCGGCTTTATGAAACATGGGAACGGAACGCTGCCATGATCCCATCTGCCAGATGACCTGATTCTTCTGAACGGCGCGCACGATGGATTGCTGTTCGGCAATCGTGTGCGCCAGCGGCTTTTCGCCGTAGATATCTTTCTTGTGCCGGGCGGCTTCGGTGGCGACAATTTCATGCCAGTGGTCGGGCACGGCGATCATAACGGCATCGATATCGTCGCGAGCTAGCAGCTCTCGATAATCGTGGTAGCCCTTGCAGTCGTCGTTCCCATACGCGTCATTGACTTTCTTGACTGCAGCCTGCAGATGGTTGGCATCGATATCGCACGCAGCGACTACCTGACAGTCCGACAATGTCAGGAAGGCTTCGGTGTTGCCAGGTCCCTGCCACCCCATCCCGATCACGCCGAGGTTGATGCGGTTATTGGGCGCTGTTGTCGGAGTCTGCGCTGCAGCGCTGCGAAGGACAGCGGGAAGGATGGCAGCGGATCCGGCAGTCTTTAGAAAGCGTCGACGATCGAATGGGCGGAGGAGCGATTCATATCCAGGTTTTTGTGGCATCACCTATCTCGATATCACCTTAGACGGGAAAACTGAAATGATTTATATCACCTTTCAGCTGCAAGCAGCATTTGAGAGTGGCTGTGAAGGACAGACTTGGAATTGAACCTGAGTGAGTGGATGACTCAGCAGTTGGCCGCGTGGGCAACTTTTCGGCCATGGTGGAGGTCGCTCAATGGAAATTAGCAAACCCGAGGGGTTTTTCAAGGCCGATCTACCCCTTCGTGCGATAACCCATCCTGGATGAACGCATTGGCCTGAAATCACGAAGAGACGATCTCTGAAAGTTAAATCGATCTTGGTGGAGGGTTACTCGACTGTGACGGATTTGGCGAGATTGCGCGGCTGGTCGACGTCGCATCCGCGGCGCACAGCGATGTAGTAGGCCACAAGCTGCAAAGGAATAATCTCGATGAGCGGCGAGAGCAACTCGGGCACGGGTGGCACGTGGATGACGTGCTCCACGAGACTGCCAATTGTCTTGTCGCCCTCGGTGGCGACGGCGATGACACGCCCAGACCGCGCCGTTACTTCCTGAATATTCGATAGAGTCTTTTCGTAACGCAGCTTCGAGGCTGGGTCGGACTCGTCGCGCGTGGCCAGGACAACGACTGGCAGCGTTTCGTCGATCAATGCGTTGGGCCCGTGTTTCATCTCTCCTGCGGGATAACCTTCGGCATGAATGTAAGAAATTTCTTTCAGCTTGAGAGCGCCTTCGAGGGCGATGGGGAAATGGATTCCTCGTCCGAGATAGAGGAAGTCGCGGGCGTTGGCAAAGTCTTTCGCGAGTTGTTCACACTGCTCGGATCGGGAGCGGAGAACATCCTCGATCTTGGCGGGGATACGGTTCAGCTCTTCAATCAATTCGACGGACTTGGCTTTGTCGATGCGACCGCGGAGTTGGCCAAGCTTGACGGCGAGCAGAAAGAGCGCGGTGAGTTGGGCCGTGAATGCCTTGGTGGATGCGACGCCGATCTCCGGTCCGGCATGGGTATAGATGGCGCCGTGTGCTTCGCGGGCAACCATGGCTCCGACGACGTTGCAGATGGCAACTGTCTTGGAGCCCAGATTCTTCATCTCGCGCTGCGCTGCCAGCGTGTCGGCAGTTTCGCCGGATTGGGTGATGAGAAGGCCCAGCGCGTTGCGATCAGGAATCGGATTGCGATAGCGGTATTCGCTGGCGTAGTCGACGTCGACGGGAAGCCGTGCCAGCCGCTCGATCATGTATTTGCCTGCAAGCGCCGAGTGCCAACTGGTTCCGCATGCCGCGATGTTGATGCTTGAGGCGCCGGCAAGCTCCTCGTCCTCGATCTCCATTTCGCCTAGGAAGATTTCGCCGGAGTCGAGTGAAACGCGGCCGAGGGTGGTATCGCGAATGGCGCGCGGCTGCTCCCATATTTCCTTGAGCATGAAGTGTTTGTATCCACCCTTTTCTGCCTGAATAGGATCCCAGGAGATGCGGGTGAGTTCACGCTGAATGGGTTTGCCGTTGAAGTCGGTGAGCTCGACGCCGGCCTTGGTCAGGATGGCCATATCGCCGTCAGCGAGGAAATAGATGTTGCGCGTGTGATGCAGAATGCCGGGAACATCGGAGGCGACGAAGTATTCGCCTTCGCCCACGCCGATAACCACCGGGGGGCCACTGCGAGCCGCGACGATCTTGTCTGGTTCGGCAGCGGAAAGAATGCCGAGGGCGAACGCGCCGGTGAGGTGTTTTACCGCGTTACGGACGGCTTGTTCAAGGGGGATCGGCGCACCCTGGGCTTCGGCATCTTTCTGAACCTGTTCGATCAGGTGCGCGATGATTTCGGTGTCGGTCTCGGTAACGAACGTATGGCCCTTGGCAATCAACTCCTGTTTGAGCTCGAGGTAGTTTTCGACGATGCCGTTGTGGACCACGACGATGCGTCCCGTGCAGTCCCGATGGGGATGAGCATTTTCTTCGGTGGGACGGCCGTGGGTCGCCCAGCGGGTGTGTCCGATGCCGAAGGTGCCCTGCAGTGGATGATCGGCGAGGGTATCTTCAAGATTGGAAAGCTTGCCCGGGGCGCGACAGAGCTGCAGAACCGCGGTATTGGGGCTGCCCACGGCGATCCCAGCCGAGTCGTATCCGCGATATTCGAGTCGGCGAAGGCCTTCAATGATGACAGGGACGACCTTCTTTGGACCGATGTATCCCACAATTCCGCACATATTGAGATTCTATGCGAGGGGATGTGAGGAAGCGTGGCCGGAAGGTAACGAAGGGTGCATCTCAGAAGTTGTAGAGACAGCCGAAGGGCTATTCCTCAAGCCGGTACGTGAAATCCTCAATGACAGGGTTGGTCAAAACTTCACGGGCAATGCGCTCTACCTGTGTCCGTGCCGCGTCCGAGGCGAGTCCGTCGGCGAGGGAGAGAGCGAAATACTTGCCCTGGCGTACGGCTGCGACCTCTGCAAAACCAATCTTGTGCAGGGCATTTTGGATGGTTTGGCCCTGAGGATCGAGGACCGATGCCTTCAAAGTGACATAGACATGCGCCTTCATCATCGATGATTATAGTAGCTCCGGCATCGATGCCGGGAGTTCCCCTTTCCTGAAACTTCCGGCCGGACCCGCGCCGGATGGGTTCCCTTACTTTTAAGGAGAAGCAAGTACGATGGCAAATTATCTTGAACTGCCGGTCGGCGACCGTTGCCCCGAAGTGTTTCGGGCAGTGATCGAAATTCCCAAGGACGCCACCAACAAATTCGAATATGACAAGCAGCTGCATGTTTTCAAGCTCGATAGGAACTTGCACTCGCCTGTGCACTATCCGGGCGACTACGGCTTTATTCCTTCTACATTGAGCGACGATGGTGATCCGCTCGATGTCCTGGTGCTGGTTCCGGGTTCGAGCTTCCCCGGATGTGTGCAAGAGGTGCGCCCGATCGGCCTGCTCGAGATGCTTGACCAGGGCGTGCTGGACGAGAAAGTTCTTGCAGTCGGTAAGCATAACCCGCGTTATTCAAACGTGTGGAACTACACCGATATTTATCCGCACATGCTGAAAGAGATTACCCACTTCTTCTCGATCTACAAGGATCTGGAAGGCAAGCGTGTTGAAGTGAGGGGATGGCACGATGCTGCGTATGCTCGCGATCGCGTGGTGCGCGCGGTGAAGATGTTCGACGAAACCAAGGCAAAGAGCCAGCAAGCGGCAAAAGCGAAGCACAGCAAATGAGCGGGCGCACCTGAGGGGTCTCGGGGGCCGCTCAGTCTGTAGCGGATGCTGCGGCGAGTCTGCGGCGCGCGAAGGGAAGAGCGGTTAGCCAATAGAGCACGGGCCCCAGCATGGCGACGCACACGGCAAATCCGAGGGCCGAAATGGAGCCCATCAGCTTTTCATCGCGCGAGGCATAGATCGCATAGCCAATCAGCACGGTGGGTCCAAGCGCAAGAGCCGAGGCGAATGCCAGATTGCCGGCTTTGAAGGGCCGCTCCAATTTGGGCTCACGGATGCGCAGCACGATGAGCGCAACGAACTCGAGCAGCAGGCTGGAGCCATAGAGAATCAAGTCAATGGAGATGAGGCGCTCGAAGGGCAACTTGAGAGCGAGCGCCCACGCGAGACCGCACAGCAGAACGCTTACCCACGGGACGCCGTGTTCATTGCGCCGTGCCAGCACCTGCGGCAGCATGCGATCTTCGGCCATGGCCATCGGCAGGCGCGAATAGCTCATGACGAGCGCATTGAACATGCCGATGCCGGAGATGGCTCCGCCGACGACAATGCCCAATCCCAGAAGCGGACCACCGAGGCGCGATGCAGCGACCATCCAGTCGCCGGTTGAGAACTCAGTGATCGAGAGGCCGGTGAGCGCCATGGCCAGCAAAGGCACGACATAGGTGACGGCGACCAGCAATGTGGCGCCGATCATGGCGCGCGGATAGTTGCGCTGCGGATTTTCTACCTCTTGCGCAACCGTCGATGCGTTGTCCCAGCCCATGTAGTTCCAGAGCGCGACTAGAATGGCGGTGGAGAGTGCGGATTCGCCCCCTGTCTGGGCCCACTGGATGGTGGGGTGCACTGCGATGCCATGCCTGATTGCGAGAATCGTGAAGACAAAAAAGGGCGCGAGGAGCAGGACGAACATGCCGACCGAACCCTCGCCGACTGCCGGCGCACCGCGCAGGTTCCAGATGCAGCACACAACCACGACCGCGAGCGACCACGCAAAGCCCTGCCAGCCGGCGGTGAGGGCTGGGCTGAACTTGCCTAAATAGAGAACAAAGATGGCCGGGTAGATGGCCATGTCGAAGATGCTGGCGGAGAGGGACAGCCAACCCTCCTGATATCCCCAGAAGGGCCCGAGTGCGCGGCGCACCCAGACGTAGAAGCCTCCATCGGCCGGGATCGCGCTGGCGAGTTCGCCGATCATCAACGCCGTGGGCAGCGACCAGACCAGGGGCAGCACCAGCAGGATGACGATGGCCTTCAGGAATCCAGCGCCGCCGAGGATGTCTTCGATGCCATAGGGTCCGCCCGACACCATGAAATAGGTGGCAGCGACAAGCGGCAACACGCGCAGCTTGCGACTAACCGGGCTGCGACCAAAAACCATAGGTTGAATCTAGCAACATTCAGAGGGCGTACAAAGAGAAAACTGATGGAAGAAAGCGCGCCCAGCGTCGAACTCGAGGAGCTAGCCGGCCAGCGCGGCTTGCGAAATTCGTAACTCTTGGGGAAGGCGAGCCGATGGCTAATGTGGCTACGGTTTCGGATGGAGAAGCAGAGCGAGGGAGAAGCCAAGTGCCGCGACGAAAATGGGCACCCGCACTCCCATTTGCATAGGCGTGTCCGGGCGGATACGTCGGCGCTGTTGGTCAGGGTCACAGTGGAGTGTGCGACCGAGCCTGCAAGAAACTGTTCTTCCGGTGCGGCCCGCAGGAATCGAAACCGGATGCGGTCGACGTCGGCAAATTCGAGGAAGAGGCGCTGCGGGCGGCATCGGTGTCGGCGCAGCACGGCTCAGTGAAGATCTGCTCCTGGTCGACGCGAGAGCTGCGTATGTTTGCTGCTTCTTATGCGAGCGGGTGGCTGGGGCTGGCCGAGGGCTATTTTCAGACGGCTTGATGCCAAGGCGTGGGGTTCCTCCAGGCCCCTGGGGGGGGGGCACATAATTCGTCGAAATAGACAAAAATATGAGTAGTCTGGATATTTTTTTGATTTAAACAATCATTTATCGCTATAGTAGGTTCGCGTGATCGCGATAGTACCGGGGCAAAATTTCCAGCGATCAACGCCGTTTCTCTGGTTCAAAGCTTCGGTAGTCGTTCTGATCTGCGAGGGGTTGCGACAGCGATTTGCGGCCCTCGCGTGTGCAGCATCTTTGTTACCCGGATTCCGTCCTGAGAGGCAGCAGGCCCTTCAGGACGGGTCCATTCTTTTGAGGTAGAACGGGATCGTTCCTTATGCTCATTGAAATCTGTGTGGATTCTCTCGATTCGGCTCTTACGGCCGAAAGAGGGGGCGCAGACCGGATCGAATTGTGCAGTGATCTGCTCGAAGGCGGCATCACGCCGAGCGCAGGGCTCATTCAAACAGTTCGTTCGAAGCTCGACATTCCCATCTTTGTGATGATCCGTCCGCGCGGCGGCGATCTTTACTACTCCCCGTCGGAGTTCGACCTCATGGTCCTGGATCTGCTCGAGGCAAAGCGCCTCGGTGCCAACGGCCTGGTGTTGGGGCTGCTGAAAATCGATGGCCAGATCGATGTGGAGCGTACTTCGCGGCTCGTGGAGTTGGCCTACCCTCTCGAAGTCACCTTTCATCGGGCGATCGACATGGCGCCGGATATGGAACGTGCCTGCGCGGACGTTGTGCTGACGGGCGCTCACCGCATTTTGACTTCCGGCGGCAAGCAGACCGCTCACCTGGGCGCGGCACAGATTGCGCGCCTGGTGCAGGTTGCAAACGGCAAGCTGAACGTGATGGCGGGCAGCGGCGTTCGCGCCCACAATGTGGAGGAACTCGCCCGCATCACCGGGGCAAAGGAGTTTCACGGTTCGCTCCGCAAGCCGATGGCAAGCCCGGTGACCTATCAAAATCAAGCTTTGTCGATGGGCGTGCAGAAGGACAATGAATTTATCCGCTACCAGTTGCTCGAAGAAGATGTCCGTGCTCTCCGCGATGCCGTGGATCGCATCGAGCAGTTTGCCGGGCACGGCGAGTCTCTGCACTAGGCTCCTGGGGGTCCTCTACAACCGACCATGTCCGTCAAGACTGATGAACGTGCCAAGCAGATTTTGCGTCAGCTCCTGAGCCACGGAAAGACTTCCGTCGAAGATCTGACTGTGCTCTTTGGCGCATCTCCGGCGAGCGTTCGACGTGACCTGGTGCGTCTTGAGGAACGTGGGCTCGTGCACCGCACGCACGGTGGCGCAGTGCTGGCTGAAGCAGCTGTGTATGAGCCATTCCGTTTCGATGCGTCGTTTCAAATTCGTGAAGAGCGGTTCGCGACCGAAAAGCAGCGCATTGCAAGAGCCGCCGCGCAACTGGTGCAGGAACAAGAGACGATTGGCTTGACGGCGGGTACGACGACGACCCAGGTGGCACGCAGTCTGCGTCATCGGAAAAATCTGCACATCATCACCAATGCAGTGAACATTGGGATGGAACTGAGTGGCAGCAAGGAGCTGGAAACGATGCTGACGGGCGGCTCCATGCGCTTCACAGACGCATTTACTCTGATCGGGCCTGCGGCGATCGAGAGTCTCAATGTGGTGGTGATGGATCGCGTGTTTGTCGGCGTTTGCGGAATCGATGCCGCGCGCGGCGCCACCACGATCGAGGCAGAAGAAGCAGCGGTGTTCCGTGCCATGAGCCGTCAGGCCAAGCAAGTGATCGTTGTTGCGGACTCAAGCAAGGTAGGCATGGTGAGTCCGGCGGTCGTCTGTCCCATCCACGAGATCGACATGCTGATCACCGATGATGGCATCTCTGATGAAGCTGTGCAGGCGTTTACCAAGAGCGGCATTGAAGTGATTCGCTGCTAGAGCCTTGCGGGCACGGTGCCGGATGCAAGCCCTGGGGCGTGGTTGTTTATCGTGCGCGGGCGCCTCTTGATTCGAAGTAAGCTTCTATTTCCTCGAGTGTCTTGCCTTTGGTTTCGGGCAGGAAAAATGACACGGTGAGCAGATAGACCACGGTGAAGCCGGCAAAGAGGAAGAAGATCGAAGAGTAGCCGTGCTTGCTGACGAAGGGCAGGAAGATCGCGGCCAGCGTGGTGGAGACGAGCTGGTTGAGGACCAGAGCAACGCTCATTCCGTTGGATCGAATACGTGTCGGCATCAGCTCAGAGAGCGCCAACCAGACACATACCCCTGGGCCCATCGCGTACGAAGCCACGAAGGCGTAGAGGCCGAGGGCTACCAGCAGTCCATTGTTCGTGGAAGGCACGGCGCTCACAACAGCCTTTTCGATCTTGAGAGGCGCCGAGCGGGCGACATCGAGGCTGGCAAACGGATCTTTGAAGACGGCTTGAATGCGATTCGGGGGAACCGCACTGGCGCGGTCGATCGTGATTGGCGCTGCAGATAGATCATCGGAACGAGTCACGTTGCTGGCTGCGGTGAAGTCGCCGTAAGAATAGATGATATCGAGCGAAGCGTGCGCGGCATCGATCGGTTGAGCACTCGGTCCGCGCGAAGCCAGAAGCTGTGCCGCTTGAGCCGGATCAAATTTCAGTTGCAGCGTCTGATCCTGGGCGACCATCGCCTGCAGGGTCGGGGCCGCATCGAATGATGCCTTTTCTGTTCGAAGAAAGAGCACGCCCACGTAGATCATGGAAAGGATGATGCCGCACGTGCCGGTAATGAGAAGGAAGCGGCGGCCTTTGCGATCGACGAGTGTCATGCCGACCATGGTCATCAGGAAATTCACGGTCGTGAACCCGGCGTAGCCCCAATGAGCCCATAGATCAGAGAGCCCGCCCTGCAGCAGAATGCCGGTGTTGTATCCGATGACGGAGTTGATGCCGGTGGCCGTGTTGCAGGTGAGAATGACGCAGGCGAGGACGAAGGGGACCACATATTTGCGGCGGAAGACTGAATCGCCGGTATGGGCGGCCTTCTTCGCGGCGTTCGTTGCCTGGTTTGCCGTCTCTTCCATCTCCTTCAATTCAACGGTCGCCTGATGTTCGGTACGGGACCACAGGAGGGCGGTGCGGGCCTGCTCGATTTTGCCGCGTCGGAAGAGCCACCGTGGCGACTCAGAGACGAAGAAACAGCCGAAGACAAAGACGACGCCGGCAGGCAGTGAGACCCAGAAGATTTGCCGCCATGCCTGGTCCTTATAACGGAAGAGGACTTCGGGGCTGGCGATCTTTTCTACCGCGGCGACACGGTAGCTGTAGTAAATGCCGACCAGAGCCGCCACAACGATACCTGCCGTGAGCAACCACTGGAAGATCGCGGTGCCACGGCCGCGTTGCGAGGCGGGCAGGCATTCTGCGAGATAGAGCGGGACGACGACGCCGATGAGGCCGGCGCTCATGCCTTGCAGCAAGCGGCCCATAAATAATGGAGTGAAGCCCTGCGACAACGCGATGATGGGAATGCTGATCATGAAGGCCGCGCCGCTCACGATCATCAGCGGTTTCCGTCCCATCCAATCGGCCAGAATACCCGCGAAGAGTGTCGAGAATACGCTGCCCAACAGAACTGCTGCGACGATCGTCGAGAGGTCGCCGGCGGTCAGGTGCGACGTAGCTTCGAGGTAGGGGTAGGCGCCGCCGATGATGCCCACATCGACGCCATAGAGCAAACCGCCGAAGCCTGCGACCAGCAAGAGGAGAAGGTTGTAGCCGCGCTTTCCTGCGGGATCAGCTTCTGCGATGGAACCAGAGGTGGGCAAATGCGTTCCCGGCATGCGAATGAGTTCCTCAAAGAGTTTCACCCGCCGGGGACGGGCCTTTGCGGAGCAGAGGCTGGCGAGACTGCATCCTTCTATCGATGCGGATGCAACCTATTCTACGGGTCTGCAGTCCTGTTGCGGGGAACGAGGCGAGAAACTTCGCAGGTTTTTGTAGCCTGCGCAATCAAGCCGCGGCAGGGTTCTTCGCTCCTCGCGCACCCCACAGCGCACCTGCAGGTGGGTCGGCAGGCGCCTCAACCAAATTGATGCCGGGATAGGTGCGTCGGAGAACTGCGTACATGGCTTCGCGCAGCTTGGAGACTCGTTCGATCACGCTGCCGGTGATGGCAACCGCGGGTGGCACAAAAGGGTTGGAGTCCGAAGGTGATTCGATCGTGCGGATGCGGGTGATGACCAGACCGGCGAGAAAAGCCAGGTCGGCGCCTCCCAGGGCAAGAACTTCTTGTGCGACAACGTCGCCTTCATCGGCGGCTGCGGCGAAGAGCGGCGCGAGCTTCGAGTAATCAGGACCCGGCCGCGCGTTGGCACGCTCGATCAAAGCGCCCAGAGAGTCGAGCTGCCAATGCTGCATCGCCAAGTGGAGCAAACGTGTTGGTCTCTGCTGATCGATGGCCAGCACGCCGCGGCGCAAGCCCTCGACGCCGATGAAGTGGCCCGAGCCTTGATCGGCCAGGATAGGACCCCACCCGCCCGCGGTCACGATGGTTCCGTCGGAGGCTCGCCCAGCGACGTTTGAACCTGTGCCGGCGAGGACGAGCACTCCTCGTTGGCCGCGAAATGCCGCATCGACAGCGATCTCGACGTCGCCTACGATCTCCAATTCGCCGCCGATGCGTCGGCCGAAGGCCTCGCGCAGCCAATCGGTGACCAGGGGCACGGTCTCGCCGGCGGTGCCAATCCGGCATCGCGTGATTGACTGCATGGCGACTCCGCTTGCTGCCGTGAGCTGACGCAGGGCCCCGTCGAGATTGGCCTCCACGGTCTCAGCGTCTGCCCGCATGCGCTTGATGGTGCCGGTCCGTACGCGAGCCAACTCGCGCGATTCATCGCCTAACAAGAACTCCGCTTTGGTGCCGCCGGCATCCACACCGAGAAAAAAAGGCATGATCGATTCCTTCGTATCCAGATTAATCGGAGCCGTTATCGCCCGGCCGGAAGCGCATCGGTCGCTAGAAAGGCCCGTACCCGCGATGAGACGGCGGCTGCATCGCAGTTCATGATGATGTGAGCGCAGGTGCCTTGGGAGATATAGGTAGGTGCATGCAAGGCCTCGGCCCAATCGAGCGCCGGCTGAGGATTCACGAGATGATCGCGCGCGCTGACGATGACGAGAAAGCGGGCGCTTGTGGCTTGCGCGGCTTCAGCGATCGACCGATCGCCCACAACATCCTGGCGCGTGATGGCTTGAAGCTGGGTAAGCCGATCGTTGGCGTCAATGGCCAGCGGTGCTTCAGCCTGCGCGAAAAACGCATTGAGCTGCTCGCGAGAGGTTGCGGAGTTGCGATACTCCGGGCTGGTGACGGTGAGAGTGCCGAAGAGATTGGCGAGTTTGAGCGGAGGCTCGGAGGTATAGCGGCCGTTGTCGAAGTCTGGATCGGACATAATCGTGTCGATCATGATTCTTTTGACCTGCAGATCGTACGCGGTGAGCCGCGGTGTGCCGAGGATTGGAATCGCACGATCGAAGAAGTGTGGATGGTCGACCGCCCACACAAAGGTCTGCTCTCCGCCCATCGAGAGACCCACGACCGCGTGGAGATGGGTCAAGTGCAGGACTTCGGTGACCAGGCGGTACTCCGCTGCAACCATGTCGCGTGTGGTGATGGCCGGAAAGTCGGGACCGTGCTGCGGGGCCGGCGAATTCGATGGAGAGGAGGAGACTCCGTTGCCGAGGGCATCGACGGCGATACCGAAGAACCGTGTGGTGTCGACGAGATGCTGCGCGGACTTCCCATCCCCGAAGAATTGCGCAAGCTCTGCTGAAGTGCCGTAGAGCCATGTGGGCATCAACACAGCGTTATCGCCTGCGGCATTGAGCTGGCCAAAGGTGCGATACCCCACGCGGCATGCGTGCAAAATAATGCCGCTTTGGAGCCGGCAATCTGCCAGGGATGCGACATGAAGTTGTCCTTCGCTCGATGATTGCGCGAACGTCTGAGTCGAGACGAGGAGCGTGGAGAGGAGCAGGTAACGCCAATATCTCATTGAAATCAGTCTACGGTGTTGTGTGTGGATGAACATGAAAGGGCCGGCCGGTTCCGCGCAGGGATCGTACTTCAAGACGCAAGTGTCGGCTCCGTCTTTGACTGGACCTCTTCTGCCGAGATGTCTGGCGCTAACTCGACCAAAGTGAGGCCGGCGGGCGTGACATCGAGCACGCAGAGGTCTGTGATGATGCGATGAACCACGTGGGTTCCGGTCAATGGCAGAGAGCATTTCTTCAGGATCTTCGGCAGTCCCGCCTTGGTGGTGTGTTCCATCATCACCACAACCCTGCGTACACCAGCGACCAGATCCATTGCCCCGCCCATGCCCTTCACCATTTGCCCTGGGATCATCCAATTGGCCAAGTCTCCCTGTGCAGAGACCTGCATGGCGCCAAGAATTGCCAAGTCGATATGCCCGCCACGAATCATCGCGAACGAATCGGCACTGGAGAAGAAACTCGCTCCCGGGATTGCGGTGACGGTCTGCTTGCCGGCGTTGATGAGATCGGCATCGACCTCCTCTTCGAGCGGAAAATCGCCGATGCCGAGCAGACCGTTCTCGGACTGCAGGGTGACGGATATGCCGGTGGGCATGCAGCCGGCGACCATGGTTGGCATGCCGATGCCGAGATTCACATAGTCCCCGTCGTGTAGCTCGCATGCAGCGCGCTGCGCCATTTCTTTTCGCGTCCACGGCATCAGGATCGGCTCCGCGTGATTCGTTGCTCAATTCTCTTTTGCTGATTTCTACATTCCACGATTCGGTCGACAAAGATGCCAGGCGTGTGGACCTGGTCGGGATCAATCGCGCCGACGGGGACAAGCTGTTCCACTTCAGCCACGGTTACTTTGCCGCAGGTTGCGGCCATCGGATTGAAATTGCGCGCCGTCTTGCGATAGACGAGGTTCCCATCGGCGTCGCCTTTCCATGCTTTCACGAGAGCGACATCCGCATGGATACCGCGTTCGAGAATGTAGGTGCGCCCATCGAACTGGCGATGATCCTTGCCGTCCGCGACCTGGGTGCCCACACCCGTCGCCGTGTAAAACCCTGGAATTCCCGCACCGCCGGCCCGCATACGCTCGGCGAGCGTGCCCTGGGGACAGAATTCCACCTCGAGTTCGCCGCACAGATACTGTCGTTCGAATTCGGCGTTCTCGCCGACGTAGCTCGAGATCATCTTGCGAATCTGCCTTGTGGCCAGCAGCAAGCCGAGTCCCCAATCGTCGACGCCGGCGTTATTGCTGACGATTTCAAGGCGTTTCTTGCCTGTGTCTCGGAGGGCCACGATGAGATTTTCGGGGATTCCGCACAGCCCGAACCCGCCCACGGCGAGCATCATGCCATCGTCGACCAAGGTTGCCAATGCTTCGGCCGGCGTTGCATAGATCTTGTTCAAAAGCGATCCTCTCGATGACCGGGCTCAGATTTGCAGTGCGAGCAGTGCTGAGCCGAGGCACTTGCCGTATGGGTCCAACTCCAGAGAGTGCGTGCCGGATTGCATCGCGGGACGTCGCAGCACGAGATTCAAGGCGCTTTGAGTCGCGCACGGATTATAGCTTGCGGAAGCTCCTTTTTCTCCCTCTCACTTCGTGCGTAAAGCCAACAGGATGCACGATGTTGTTCGTCGGACGTTCTCCTGCAACCAGGAAGTGGTTGCAATCGCGCGCAGGCATTGCAGGGTCAGTGCGGACAGGATTGACGGAGGCGGCGATGTTGAAGGCATCGATCATGCCATCGTGATCTGGCGATGCGTCTGGACGCTGTTGCTCGTTGGCCCTGCAGCGCCTGCTGATTTTTGATTTGATGGCAGGTTTGCTGTGCGCTATCGAAAGAAGGCATTCCGATCGCAACATGCCGATATTTTTTAATCGATTTACTTCAGATCGGGCGTGACGGAGAACAAATAGCTGGCATAATGAGACCAAACAATCCTTAGAACGACCGTCGGCGCACAGCGCAGTCTCGATCATCCTCCATCTGGAGAATCGCGGCCAATCAAAGCGTAAACTGCGCCGAAAGAAACTTACAAAAAATCGGCACATATTCGCTGTTATCTATATTGCTTTCATCGATACGCGTGCCGATTCGAAAGGAACTCATTGCGTACGCGTGTATCCCTCTCTTTTCTTCAGAGATTCGCAGTTCTCTGCCTGCAGCTTTTGATCGCATTCCTCGCGCTCGCGACTGTCAACGGTTGTGGTGGCGCGAAGAGTTTATCGGCTTCAAAAAGCCCCAACACTTCGGCTCCATCGGCGCCCGCATTTGCTCCTGCGCCAGGTACGTACAGCGCTGCACAGTCGGTCTCGATTTCCGACACCCCCTCGCCGACTGCGGCAATCTTTTACACAACGGATGGGTCGACCCCTACCGCCGGTTCATCGCGGTATGCGGGGCCGATCAGTGTAACCGCCTCGACGATGCTCCGAGCGCTTGCACTGGAAGGGGCTCAGACTAGTTCGGTCGCTTCAGGGTCGTATACGATCGCGCCTCCAGCGTCGCACCTCGCGTTTGTCGCGCAGCCCAGTGACGCTACGGCGGGCAAAGCTGTTGCGCCGGCAGTTACCGTCGCCTTGGTCGACAGCGAAGGAAACCAAGTGACCACGAACACCCAGGTCGCCCTGACGCTGCAGAAGAATGGATCTTCGGCCACTCTGGCAGGAACAACGTCCAGTGCGGCGAACGCCGGGGTCGCGACGTTTTCGAATCTCGTAGTCAACACGGCCGGTTCTGGATACACCCTGGTTGCAAGCGCGCCGGGCCTGCCCAGTGTGCAGAGTGCAGGGTTCACGATTGTTGCGCAATTGCCCTCTGAACAAGCTGCGGAATCCGACTCCTTCGTCGATTCGATCGGCGTGCAAACGCACATCAGCTATACCGATACGGCCTACGCAAACTGGTCCCAGGTGCTGGCAAAACTCGAAGAGCTCGGGGTGCGCCATATCCGCGACGGCTTGCCGACATCGAACACCTTTGTGAGTGACTTCCAACAACTAGGGGCCGCCGGTATCCGGTGTACTTGTGGCTTTCCGCTGCCGAACAGTTTCACCGCGGCGCAGGTCGTCAGTTTCGCTCAGCTAGCGCAAAGTGTGGAGGCTCTCGAAGCCCCCAACGAATGCGACGCGGGCACCAACTGTGGAGGCGGCGGGACGACGGGAGTGAAGAATGTCGTGGCCTTTCTGCCCACGATTAAAGCGGCTTCGACCACGTCGGGCCTGCCGGTGATCGGACCGAGCTTTCAACTACAGTCCTCGTACGCCTCCGCAGGCAATCTATCCTCGTCGATGAATTTCAATAACCTCCATATTTACTTCGGGGGCCGTTATCCCGGGTCCACGGGCTGGGGCGAGGGTGATCCCGAAGGAAATTTCTACGGCAGCTTTAACTGGTGGATCGATCAAGGGAATCTAGACGGGCCCAATACGCCGGACATGGTGACGGAGACCGGCTACAAGGCCTATCCGTCGACCACCCAAGAGGGAACGATTCCGGAAAGCGTGGAGGCCTCGTACACCCCGCGCACGGTTTTGCTCTCCTACGTCAGGGGAGTGAAGCGCACGTTTATTTACGAATTGCTGGATGAGTCGACGACGACCGGCTACGGATTGTTGGCCAACGATTTCTCGGAGAAGCCCGCATTTACCGCACTCAAGAATCTGATTGGCACACTGCAGGACCCCGGGGCGGGGTTTACTCCGGGCGCTCTTAATTACAGCATCTCAGGGAGCACAAGCACGCTTCAGCATTTGCTTTTGCAGAAGCGCGACGGTTCGTATTGGTTGATTCTGTGGCTTGAGCAGAGCAGCTATGACGCGACCAATAACGTTTCGACTCCGGTGAGCCCGCAAAACGTGACCTTGTCGATCGGGGCCGGATCGAAGTTTGGCAATCTGATTCAATTTGATAACACCGGAAGTGCGTCCAGTGGCAACCTGGGGACAAGTGGATATTCAACGCCGCTCTCGATCAGCGACCAGGTAACGGTTGTTGAGATCGCGCCCAAGTGAGGCTTGCTAGCGATCGTGCCTGAGGCTTATCGCGGTGTTCTTCGCCTGTTGGATTGCCGCCCTGAATGTCCTTCTCGCGGATGTCCTCAGCCTTCACCTAAAAACGAAGAGCTCTCATTGGCATACAAGTCGACCTCACTTCTTTGATGACCACCTTTTTGCGCGCCGATCACAGAGACCACCTCTTTGTGGATTGGACGAGATTGCCGGCAAGTGGACAGAGCAGGTCTCAATCATCCAATGCCGGATTATCGCGGGACGTCCGCGTTGATTCTTTCAAGCTTCGTCACACGGCCCACGTGGTTCCAATCAGAGACATAGATGTGGGCGTTCTTATCGATGAAGCATCCATGCGCAGCGCCGAATGATTTCGATTCGATATCCTCCGGATCCAACTGGTAGTTCGCCCATTGCGCCTTCTGCGGATTGTCCCCGAGAAACGCCACGGGCACATTGTCTTGATCGAGAATCGTGACGCGCCCCTCCAATTCCGACACAACCGCGAAGTCTCCGTGGAGACTGACCTGGCACGGACGTCGCAGATGCTGTGTGATGGTGCCCACAAATTTGCCGTCGAAGTCGAGATGACAGAGACGTCGATTTTCGCGATCGCAGACCAACAGCAGGGGCTGATCGTAGCGCGTATCGACCGCAAGACCATGGCTGCAGTCGAATTGGCCGTCCATCTTTCCCTTACTGCCATAGCTTGTCTTGTAATTTCCCTCCTTGTCGAAGCGGAAAATGCGCGAGTCTCCGTAGCCGTTGGCGATGAAAATAGAACCGTCCGGCGCCGGTACAGCAGCGGTTAACCGCCATTCGTTGGGAACTTTGAAGCCGGCTTCAGGAGGTGCGGTTATCTTCTGCACTACCTCTCCATCGGTTTTCATTTTGACGAAAAGCCAATTTTCCTGTGGCGTGCCTTTTTGGACCGTCGCGTAAAGATACTCATTACCGTTTTCCTGCGCATACACCATGGAATGAACTTCGGGATATTCATGGGCAATCGTCTTGTGCAGAGTTCCATCGGGCCCATAGACGAGCACGCCCGTCGCGCTCTGCGTGCTGACATAGATATGACCAGCCGCGTCTTGCGCGATGCCTCCGTGAGTACCGCCGTAGACTGTGCCTGCGGGCAACTGGCCCCACCCCGGAACGACGCGATAGGTCCACTCGCCATTGCCCGTGAACACACCGCCTTGCGATGGAATACTCTCGCTCAGGGGCGCCGCTTCTGCAGAAGAAGGCAGAAGCGGAATCAACGCAGCTGCGCCTGCAAGAATACCGAATCGACGTCGATCGATTGCTCCAGCGGCAGGTTGGTTCCAGGGTCGATTCATCGTGTGCTCCTTGAGGTAGTCGGTTGCGCATCGACTGCAGGCGCGGGCAGTGCAGGCGTGTTGAAGAGATAGAGGTGGCGAAGATTCTTCATCGAAGCAAGCGGTGCGATGGCTGCTGAAGTCACCCTCGACTCGCTTAAATTGAGATAAGTCAATTGCGAGAGCGGTGCCAGCTTCGCGAGGTTGCTTCCCGTGATTGCCGTTCCTTCAAGATGAAGAGCACGCAGATGGGTGAATGTTGCCAATGTGTCGAAGCTTGCATCGGTGACTGCTGTTCGCCCCAGTTCTGCCTCGACGATGTAAGGAGCGAACTTCTGGAACTGTTGCAGTCGCGCGTCGCTGAAGGTACTGGCAGCATCGACGGTGTAAAGGACGAGGCCGTCCGAAGCCTTGTTCGAGACAGGCATCAGCTTCGCATCCTGGCCTTTTGCCATTTCCTGGATGAATGGCTCGAGCGCGCTGTAGTCTCCTACGGGAATCAGCGGTACATCTGATTGCTGGTCGGGAATTGAAATTCCTGCGACGGTGGTGTCGCTGGGGGACGATCCGCCCTGGATCCATGCCCTGATCCACGCTATCTCTTCTGCTCGAAGGCGTGGCTTACCTTCAGCCGGCATGAGCAACTTGTGGCCCTCCGGCAGGGTGACCCGATTGAGCAGGAGACTCTTGTCTGGATTGCCGGGGACGATCACGACGCCATCGGTCCCACCCCGCATTAATCGATCATAGGAGTCGAGGCGCAGACCGCCCGATGTTTTCGATTCGCCGTGGCATGAAATACAGTTGGCGTCGAAGATGGGGTGAATATGCCTGGTGTAAAACGACGTGGGGTTGGAGACTTGATTTGCATTCAGGGATGCAATCTCCGGAGCGAAGCGCTTGAATGACGCCGGCATGTACTGCGTCAGGTAATTGCTGCCGTGGGTGATCGAGCCTCCTTCGTGAGCAGTCCACACCAAGGCGAACAGGGTGCAGGTCAGCAGAATGGGGTACGCGAAGGGCGACCTTCCGGAGTACCAGGATGGACGGACAAGCAAGCAGAGCAAGATGCCGATGACCAGGGCGACTCCACCCCACATGTGATAGGAAACGGTGGAACCTGCCTCGCCGCTGCCATAGGCCAACAGATATCCCAGCGTGAACGCGGCCACGCTCGCGGCAAGAGCCAGACCCAGCACAAAGCCCGCGGTTTCACGCAGTGCCAGGCGAAAGGTTCCGGCGATCTCGAGTATCGGCACCAGCACGAGAAGACCGATGGGAAGATGCACGGCAAGAGGATGGAATCGCCCCAAAAACTTCTGCCAGTCCGCATGCGGCCTTCCATCAAGCCGAACGAGCCACGGCAACAACGTCAGTGAGACACTGACGACCAGTGTGATCAGCCATGCGGCTTGCGCTGCGCGGTTCTGCGGCAGCAACCGTCGTACTCCTACGGCCATGGTAGTGGCCGCACTCACGCAAGCAGACCTTGAACAACGCTTGCCGGAGTTGGTCCTGTCAGCTTTTGATCCAGACCCTGAAATTTATAGGTCAGCTTATTGTGGTCGATTCCCAGACAATGCAGAATCGTTGCGTTGAAATCGCGCACCGTTACGGGATCTTTGACGACGTTGTAGCTATATTCATCTGTCTCGCCAAACGTAATTCCGGGGCGAACACCTCCGCCGGTCATCCAGGTGGTGAAGCAGCGTGGATGATGATCGCGGCCATAGTTTTCAGGCGAAAGGCCCCCCTGGCTATAGACTGTGCGGCCAAACTCGCCAGCCCAAATGACGAGTGTGTCGTCCAGCAGACCTCGCTGTTTGAGGTCGGTGACCAGCGCGTAACAGGCCCTGTCGGTTTCCTGGCAAAGAATCGGCAATGTACCGGTCACATTCCCGTGCACATCCCAGCCGCGCTTGTAGACCTGCGTAAATCGCACGCCACGTTCCGCCATGCGGCGAGCCATGAGGCAGTTGTAGGCAAAGGTGCCAGGCTCCTTCGCGTCGGGGCCGTATAGATCCCAAGTCGATTGCGACTCCTTGCTTAGATCGACAAGCTCGGGCACCGATGTCTGCATGCGATACGCCATCTCGTACTGAGAAATGCGAGCGTGGATCTCGGGATCTCCCAGTTCCTGCGAAGTCTGCTGATTGATTGCATTCACCGCGTCCAGCATTTGGCGGCGCACCTCGTGACTCACGCCATTGGGATCGCTGAGAAAAAGAACCGGATCCCCCTGGGAACGCAATCCCACGCCTGCGTACTCTGAAGAAAGAAAACCGCTACTCCACAGTCGCGACGAGACTGGTTGATTGTCCTCTTTCATATTCAACTTGCTCTGCAACACCATGAACGTAGGCAGATTGTCGTTCATGCTGCCCAACCCGTAGGAAAGCCATGCGCCCAGACACGGTTTGCCTGGATTCATATTGCCTGTATTCATGAGCATGATCGCGGGCTCATGGTTGATGGCTTCCGTATTGGTGGACTTGATAAGGGTCAGATCGTCGACGATCTTCGCTGTATTCGGCAGCAGATCGCTCACCCAGGTGCCTGTCTCTCCGTAACGCTTGAATGCCCAATGCGAGGGCGCAATGGGAAAACGCGCCTGTCCCGCCGTCATGCCTGTCAATTGTTGCCCGCCGCGCACGGAATCTGGAATGTCCTTGTCGTACAGCGCAGCCAGGTTCGGCTTGTAGTCAAGCAGATCGATCTGCGGTGGACCGCCCGACATGAAGAGGTAGATTGCGCGCTTGGCTTTCGGGGCAAATTGAGAAAGCCTCAGTTGACCTGGGGCCTGGGAGCTTGCCGGGCCTTGCAGATCTGAGTCCCCACCGAGAGCGCGATCACCCATCAGGCTCGCCATGGCTGCCCAACCCAGCACCTTTCCTGTTCTCCCGAGAAAGTGGCGTCGCGTCTGTAGCGCCGCCCACTCCCGCTTCAATTCGGGTGGGACCGCAAGCCTCAGCACATCGGGTTCATGTTCTGTATCGGTGCAAAGAGGGTGCTGCTTCATCCGGTATTCTCCGTTACTTCGTTATGGTCTCGTCCAGATTCAACATTTCGCTTGCCACCATCGTCCACGCCGCCAACTCGGCAGGAGGAATCGATGCGTCTCTCTTTTTCTCACCTACGCCTACCAATGCGAGCGCTGCTTTAGGATCGGCCGCATAGTGCTCTTGCATCTGCGCCAGCGAATTCTCAAGTGTTGCAGCCATAGGAGCAGGTGGATCGTGCGAAAGCAAGAGCTTGCTCATCAACTGAAGGCGCTGTTTAGGATTGCTCCCTGCCTCGCGGATCACTCGCTCAGCCAGCGCGCGTGCTGCCTCAACCCATTGCACATCGTTCATGGTGACGAGAGCCTGCAAGGGCGTATCCGTGCGCTGCCGCCGCGTACACACCACGTCGCGCATCGTCGCATCGAAGACATCCATGTCGGGCAGCATGGCCATGCGTTTCCAGTAGCTGTACATGCTTCGCCGATAGAGCGCGTCGCCATGATCCTGGGAGTAATGCAGCGTGTCGCTCGCATTGTGGCCCTGCTCCCAGATATTCGGAGGCTGGTAGGGCTTTACGCTGGGGCCGCCGACGGTATTCACGAGCAAGCCACTCGACTCGAGAGCAATATCCCGCAGAGTCTCCGCATCCATGCGGAAGCGCGGTCCATGGGCCAGCAGGAGATTCTTTGGATCCTTGTTCAACTGTTCCGGAGTCGATTTCGCACTTTGACGGTATGCGGCCGACATCACCATCAGCTTATAAATATGCTTGACGTTCCAGCCGCTTTCGCAAAACTCAACGGCCAGCCAGTCTAATAGTTCGGGATGCGATGGCCGCTGGCCCATGATGCCAAAGTCCTCCGTTGTTTCAACGAGGCCGGTGCCGAAGATCTCGTTCCACATCCGATTCACGGTCACCCGCGCGGTCAGCGGGTTATCTTGACTTACGGTCCACTTCGCAAGGGCCAGGCGATTGTGCGTTTCTCCTGCAGGGATTGCGGGGAGAAAATGCGGCGTGTTGGCTTCTACCCGATCGGCCCGCGCCGTATAAACGCCTCGCGTCAGGATGTTTGCGTAGGCGATCGAGGGCTTCTCCCATGCAACGAGGGTTAGTTCGCCGCTTTCCGAGAGCTTGTCGAGTTGTGTATTCAACTGGCGGATTTGCTTCTGTAGCGCGATCGAGCTTTGATCTACATCATTGAAGTAGAAATCACTGACCGCATGCCATTCGTCCTTGCTCCATACGCCGGCAGGCTTACTGATCACCTCCGCGGCATAGTCTTCGAAGGGCAGCCGCTTGGCCTCGTTCGGGGTTAACTCCCGCCCGTACAGCCGGATGTCCTGATAGCGAGTCTCGCGCGCTGGATCCGCATCCGGGTAGCGCCAGCCCAGTTGCATCGGAGCCTGTGTCCGGATGGTCTTCCCCACAAGGTTGTTCATCCTCACCGTGGTTCCAACCGGTGCTCCATCCACATAGATCCTCACACCAGATGCGTTGCCCGATCCGCTATAGGTGAAGAAGATATATCTCCAATGGCCGTCGACGGGTAAAGCTTCGGTCGCAGACACCTTGATGCCGGACCACGGCGTTGTGTCTTCAGCGCGCTTGGGTGTAGGAGGTTGTTTGGGTTTCTTCTTGGGGGCGTCCTTCTTCGCTGCAGGCTTGTTCGGCGCCAGGTCCTTCGGAGTTAGATCAGCTGGAGTTGGATATTCGAAGGCTTCCTTTTTGACGATTGGTTTGGCGACCTCAACCGACTTCTGAACCTTCAAACCCTTGGGTGCCTGGTTCACCAGCTCAACGCTGACGATTCCGTTATCGATGGATAGGTCCCAGCCGCGGTTGTGCTGGTTGGTATCCATTTTGGAGAGAAGAGCGCCGGTTGCCTTGTCCAGCATGTAGTTAGGCGCAGAGCGCACCATGAACCAACCGCCGGAAGAGAAGGCGTGGTTTGCTTCATAGTCTCCGCTTTGTCCGAGGTCAATGTGCGTGCTGGCGTCCATTCGGAAATCAGGCCATATCCAGGTCGTTTCTCCCCATTGAGGCTTAAATTTTCCGATGGCAAAACTTGCCTGCTGTGCATGAGGAGCACTGTTTCTCAATACGTCTCCGCCGCCTTCGTCCAAACGAAGCCGAAGATCGAGTTTGTCAGTGGAAACTGGCTGCGCCAGATGCTCCCGCGAAGCAATCCAACGCGGAATCAGTATGCGCTCCTGCGAACGCAATGCGTTGACCTGACCGGCGAGCCCGGACCGCCTGGCAAAGACGCGGTTGAAGGCTTCCTGGTTTGCAGCCTTGGGGATGCGGGCGACCGGCGTCCAGACGGGGCGATCTCCATTGAACGGCTTCTCATCGATGTTGTTGAAGAAAGCAGTCAACGCATAGAAGTCTTTCTGCGTGGTTGGATCATATTTGTGATCGTGGCAAACTGCACAACCCACAGTCAGTCCCAGGAATGTAGCCCCGTAGGCCTCGGCTCGCTCCCGTGCGATGTTCGCACGCAGTTCTTCTGGAATCGCGCCTCCCTCATTGCTGCTCACACCCAAGCGAATATAACCGCTGGCAATCAGCGGGTCGATGTTCTTTGCCGGAAGAAGATCCCCGGCAATTTGCTCCACGGCGAACTGATCGAAAGGTTTGTTGCTATTGAACGATCGAATCACATAGTCGCGGTAGGGCCAGATATCGCGGCTGTTATCCAAATGAATACCGTAGGTGTCGGCATAGCGGGCATAATCCAACCAGTGCCTCGCACGTTCCTCACCATAGGCGGGCTTGGCGAGCAATCTATCCACGAGATGTTCATATGCGTCGGGTGAAGAGTCCTTCAGGAACCCTTGGATTTCAGCAGGAGTTGGCAGCAGACCGGTGAGGTCGAGAGTGACGCGTCGAATCAATATTTCTTTGCTCGCCTCGGGAGACCCATGCAATCCGGCCTTCTTCAAGCGCGCGAGGATAAAACCATCAATCGGATTTGTAGCCCAACGATCGTTCTGCGCGACGGCGGGTGTTGCAGGCCTTAAGGGTTTATCGAAGGCCCAGTGTGGCCGATAGATTGCGCCTTCCTTGATCCACTGTTTAAGGATCGCGATATCGGCCGTTGTCATCGGCTTGGCTTCTCCCTGAGGAGACTGCGGCATCAGATAGTGCGGGTCTTTGGACTCAATGCGCTTGATGAGTTCGCTCTGATCGGGATGACCGGGGATGATGGCGTCGGGATGACCGGACCTCTTGCGGAAAGCTGATTCTTCCAGGTCGAGTCGCAACCCTCCCTTCCGCATTTCCGGATCGGGGCCATGACAACTAAAGCAATTACTGGCCAAAATCGGCTGCACATCCTGATTGAAGTCGAGATGCTGACCAGCAGCTGTCGCCGTCGGAGGAGGATGGCAACCCGTCGCGGCAATCAGAACCGCCGCGGCCAGCAGCAGTCGCGATGCCGAACAGGAAACGATCGTGGCGGCTTGTTGCATTGCCCGCCCTGCTATCCGGCACTTAAAAGCGATCGTCGCCCATGGTCTGCTCGCCATCCGTTTACTTCGCGACTGGCGAAATAACTGCATGGGTATGATCGTACCCCGCAACCAGCGATTTTTGGCGTCCAGCGCAAAGAAATCAGGGGTCCCCCTCGATGCGAAATCCGGAAGATTTCGACCGAGGATGATCACTGTTTCCTATTCACCTGACACGGCGCCGTCGCCGATTCATTGAGGCGATTCCCGGTCAATGGTCATGCGGGGAATCATCCGTACCATCCGACCACTTGCTGACCGGAACCATAAATATTGTCAACCGATCCGTGCCGACTACATCCGCCATAATCGGAGAGTCTGCCCGATTCGCCCCCCAGGTCTCAGCGCCGACCTGTGGAATGAAAAACATCAGGTGTGGATGCCAATGTCCAGCGTGATCGTTTAGATACCCTTGTTTGGAGAGCATGTAGCACATCGCGCCAAGTTCCTGCGCAGGCAATTCCTTCTTGTCGAAAGCGGCCTTCAGGTTGTCGGCGATCTGGGTTTTCGACTGCCCTGCCAACGCCCACTCTGTCTTCTTGATGGTCAACGGAAGATAGGTGCGCGCTGCCGCCGGGTTGAAACAGATCGGGCCCCGCAGCTTTGGATTCCAGAACTCAGGAAAGTCGAATCCGGCGGTCCACGATCGTTCCACCATGCAAACAAAACCGTTCTTGCCTTTGGCGACAGTCTCGTAACCGTGCCGTTCAAGCACCATGACGTCGGCATCCTGCGCAATGGACGGCGGAGCCGCGCTCCGGGCCATGGCAATTTCGGCAGCCCGGTCGTCCATAAGGTATTGCTCCAGCGGCGCCATGCTCGGATACGGTGCTTTAGCGTCTTGCGCTCGGGCCTGCCAAGCCACGCCAAGCAAAATGACCGTGATGAGATTTCTTGTTGTGACCGTCCCGATGTTTCTCCAAGAATTCTGCTTCATGAATCCTCCGACGCCCCATTTGTAATGGCATGTTGATATCAACATATTGAGCTCGTGTCAACTGTGACGCGCCACGGGGGCCCGTCGCGGAAGGCAGGAATAGGCTGCTGCTTCATTTTCCTTACGTAACTAATTTGCCTGGACTGGAATGGACTTGGCGGGACGCGCTTGGGAGGGTCGCTGGCGGAGAGAGGGGGATTCCCAGCCTATCATTTAAAATCATATAGTTAAACGCTTTGTCGGGTCGTTGTCGGGATATAATGACTTAAAAAGGCCCTCGATCATGCCCAAAGCCACTCTCATGATTCGCTTCAAACGTGACTCCGATCCAAAATGGCTCAGACGTCCGGCCGTCTATGGTTCTACTGGCCGCGTACGGCCCGGAGTCGCCCAATTCAAGGATCCCAAAACCGGCAAGAAGTCCGAAGTCGAAATCGGCGATAAGTATACCTTCGACATTCGCATCGAAAATAATGGCACCACCTACAAGCCCGCCGGGAAGATTGCTGCCGATGCCGAAGCGTTGCGCATCAAAATCGCGGGCAAGAATCAGGCCCGATCAAACTCTGAAGCTGTGGGCCTGATTGTCATTGATCCGGACGAAGTTAAAAAGAAGCGCGTGCGCTTGGCCGACTCCTTCAAAGATTATGTGGAAGATGCCTACAAGCGGAACGCGCTAGAGGCCCGAAGCCAGGCGATTCTGGTCAGTGCCGAATTCCTTGATTCGACTAAGATCACATTTGTCGACCAAGTCGAACGCGATACGATCCTCAATTTCGATCAGCGGCTTCGCGAGGCGGGAAGAGAGCCGCGCACCATCTTCAACAAGCGTCAGCGGCTGCAATCGATGTTGCGCTGGGCAGGCGTCGATGAGAAGATCTTCCCTCCAAAGCCTAAGTTCGAAGTGGCACTGCCCACTATCTATTCCCAAGTCCAGCTCAAAGCGTTCTTCGGCATAGCGAGTCCATACCAGAAGATTGCCTGCAACCTGGCGCTCAAACTTGGCCTTCGCGACCAAGAGGTACGATTCGCCAAATTCAGCGACATCAGTTGGGAGGATTCCGTTTATCGAGTGCGCGGAAAGCAGGTGCAAGGGCGCAACACCAAGGTCTACAAGTTCACGGTGAAGGATTATGAACAGCGCGATATTCCAATTCCGCGTGACTTCCTGGCAGAGCTCGAGGCCTGGAAGGAGTCTCACGCTGGCCAGAACCTAATCGTTCCGACTTCAAACGGCAATCCAAATTCGAAATTGCTAAAGATGGTCAAGCGCATGGCTCGACGCGCAGGGATTACGTGCGGTCACTGCCCGAACTGCGTCGAAGGGCTCAAGGGAGAACGCGGCTGCGACGATTTTGAGTTGCACAAATTCCGTCGCACATGCATCACAACTTGGCTTCGCAACAAAATCGACCCGCGCACGGTGATGGCGTATGCCGGTCATGCTGATCTTGAGACAACACTTAGGTATTTGCGACCGGCCGCGGCTGAGGAACGCATCGCTGCGGTGACCGAAATCAAATGGTATTAGCGGCTCCTTCAATTCCGCAAAGATCAGGCGATCGCACCGCAGAGCTGATCGCTTTTTCATACCAGGACTGCCGATGTTCGCTGTGCTCACTCAACCACGAGCAGGCAGAAGGAACCATCAATTTTGCCTCTCGCGCAATATAGCCATGGGCCGGGCACTTTCGAGTTCGTGCATTCGATTGCACGAACCCGGCCGAGCGATCTAGACGAGCAACCCCTGAATGCCGTATTGCATCTAGACAAAGTCATACAAGGTTCGATTCTTCCCCAGATCATTCTCAGGGTAACCGACGCGATGCAGAGGTGCAGCGATCATATGCCAGTCTTGTGTCCGGTAAATGACCCGCGCCCTCGAAAAGTATCCACAGGCCATTAGCCTCCCCGCCAAGAAGTTTAGTCAAGTCCAGCAAGGCTCGCTGTACAGGCTCGGTTACAAGTTGAGAACGAAAGACTGGCAAGAACAGATTTGAACGTCTGGAAGGCAAGAACCGTCACTCGGATGAAAAGAGGACTTGTCATGGCGCTAACTCTCGTTCTCTCCATTGGCCTAGACCCGGAATTGCTGAGTACTCGAAACTTCGTCTTGCAATCTGCGGGTTATTTCGTTGTTCCGGCCTACTCCCTCAAAGAGGCGGTAGATCGCTTTGTAGGTGGAGACTTCGACCTTGTCCTCCTGTGTCAATCCATCCCCATAAGAGACAAAGACCGCCTGATCTCCTGGATACGAGCATCCGGGTCGCGTATCCCGGTGGTGTGCGATTCTGGAAAGTTCAATGAGGATGAACGCGTCGACGGTATAACAGTCGACGGTGATCTAGACGGACTCCTCGTGACGATAAAATGATCTCCTCATCAACGCGGCGCCCGCTGCTGTATCGACGCCTATATCTTGCCACAAAAAGGACGCCAACGTCTTGGCTGAACAAGGTAAGAAGTCCCCACAATCGGTCACTGGAAATGAACGGCAAGCAAGGACCACCAAAGAACCCTTTGTCCATCTCGCCCACGCAGGCTGAGCGGCATGAGGACGACGATTGGAAAGGCCCTCCAGTTTCTATCGAAGGTGTGGTTCGTCCCCAAATTCAGAAAGAGAAACATTGTGTCCCAAACACACCAACAGCCCCGCGTCTTTGTTGTCGATGATGAGGATGTCATCGCGTCGACCCTTGCGATGATTTTGCGCAATCAAGGCGGCTTCCATGCTCGATCTTTCACCAATCCTCTCGATGCGTTGGAAGCCGCTCGGCTTGACGCTCCCGATCTCCTCATCTCCGACGTCGTGATGCCTTTACTCTCCGGGATCGATCTGGCAGTTCAAGTGCAAGCGCATTGCCCGGAATGTAAAGTGCTGCTGTTCTCCGGCCAAGCCTCCACTGCTAGCATGCTTGAAGCCGCCAGCGCCGAGGGATATAACTTCGAACTTCTCTTGAAACCGGTGCACCCATCGGACCTGCTGATAAAGATTCGGAATTTGACTGAATCCACGGCGCCGCCTACCGAGACCTGCAAGCGTGACGCCTAGCCAGCGTCAATAGCGTGCAATGCGCCTCAGCAATCGTGGCAAGAGTGGGATTTTGTTTTCTATAACTTGCAGAACCTAAAATGCCGCTTTAAGAACGAATCATTCTCAGGAAACGTCATCGTCGATCTCTTCCGTCGCTAATGGATCCTCCAGCAGTGGCTGTTGTGGAGCCTCAAGCGGCTCCGCACATTTGGCCTTCCGGCGAGCTTTGTCGAAATTCGCACATGCGACTCCTGACATCGGCTTGAAATGGTGTCAGATCGTTTCTCGCACCGCTGAAGACCTACGACGAATCGTTGGCAGCGCTGAGGCGGTCGCTGGAAGCTGCCCAAGTCGGCCATTTGGAGAAACTCCATGGCTTCGAACGACTGGATCGCTTGACCCGCACGGTGGAGCAAGAACGAAAACCCTCTCGCCAACTTCGATGCCGCATTAAAGCATGAGCGGCACATATCGCCTTCGGTCGGCGGAAGAACCGTCTTCGACGATCAGCATCGGCCCAAGCGCAAAGCTGAGCCTCTCCAACGGTCGCTGTTTTAAATTCGCCAGTGGCAAGAATCGAAGCTAGGGGTGGCCTCGCCGGCTATGCAGTGACTAATTTTCGGTCATGGACGAGAGGCGATTAAACGCGATCTATCTTCATACTTTCTGTCTTGCTGTTTTGTCCATCAATTCCTGTCCCGCCGGCAGGAACACAGAGAACACGGTCCAACTCCGCCCGGAGTTCGTGCTGCTCTTCACGCGAATCGATCCATGGTGTCTTTGCACGATGTTCATGCAAACCCAGAGGCCCAAGCCCGTTCCGACGTCTTTCTTGGTAGTAAAAAACGGCTCGAAAAGCTTAGACATGGCGGCCGCCGGAATGCCCCGCCCCGAGTCGGCAATGGTAATCCGAATGCCAGCCGAAGACTGTTGATTCGATGTGTTCATGCCTATTCGAATTCGAATCAGACCGCCTGAATCGACAGCATCGATACTATTGCTCAGAAGGTTTGCGATGAGCTGACGGATTTCACCCGCTACGGCATAAATCTCCGGATCTTGCCGAATCTCCGGCCTAATCTGGATCCCGCGGTTTCGCGCTCGCCTACCCAGCACAGAGATGAGAGGGTTCAGCATTCCTCCTACTCTCACCGCGCGTGGAGCGATTGTTTCGCGATAAAAACCCAGCGTCTGCTTTGTTATTTCGGATATGCGGCTTAATTCCTCTTCGATTGCGTTCAGATACCCCTGCACGTCATTAAGGGCGGCGCTCCCCTTGGCGAGATAGACCAAATTTGTAACTGCTTCGAGAGGATTGTTGATCTCATGTGCGACTGTTGCAGCCATTCGGCCAACCGAGGCAAGCTTCTCAGTCGTTCGCAGGGCTTGCTCGGTCTTCTTTTGTCGAGTAATGTCGCGCGTAGTCTTCGAAGCTCCGATCACTCTGCCTGTGTCATCCTTTATCAGAGAAACGGTCATCGATACATCAATTCGTTCACCGCACTTGGTCAGACGAACTGTTTCAAAGTGCTCGACCGGTTCCCCCCGCCCAATGGTCTCCAGAATCCTCCGCTCGTCCTCCCGCAGCTCCGGCGGAATGATTGTGGTGATAAGCCGTCCAATCATCTCATTAGCCGGGTAGCCAAACATCCGCTCCGCACCCGGATTCCAAGTCGTTACAATTCCGTTCAGGTCCTGGCCGATAATCGCATCATGCGACGATTCAACGATTGTGGCCAGGCGGCGCTGTGCTTCCTCAGCGGCTTTGCGTTCCGTGATGTCGAGGGTCACCGCCAATTGCACGCAAGCCCCATCTGTAGTCTGAAGTGGAGCGGCATGGGTTTCCATATGCCGCCGCTGGCCTTTCAATGCCACGATGTCAAATTCCAGCGATCCGCTTTCGCCCCCGCAGATTCGCTGGTTGAAATCCCGGTACCGCTGGCGATGCTCGACTGTAATTAAGTTGTAAACGCACTTGCCAATCACTTCCTCACCGGACTCGGCCCCCACCATCCTCAAGCCCGCCGAATTCATATGCAGTAGAGTGCCATCGGCAGCAACCAGCTTTACGCATTCCGGCGTTGTTTCGACGATGGCGCGAAACCGCTTTTCGCTTTCTTCCGCCCGGGTCCGTTGCTTTTGGCTCGCTTCGAAAAGGCGAGCGTTGTCAATGGCTACAGCAGCCTGTTTTGCGATGCCCTCCACAAGTCGTTCGGCCCGCTCTGTAAACACGTCCACCCGGGAATGACCAAAAAAGAGTCCGCCAATGACTTCACCTGAACGAGAGATCACTGGCGTGGCGAGATAGCTGCGCACCGGTAAGTGCCCCGCAGGTATGCCGTGGTGGGGAGGGTTCTTGCCATACCGCGGATCGAGTCGGATGTCGGAGACCCGCACCGTTTGCTCACCCCGGAATGTCGGTGCGAACACATCTGTATTCCGCGGCATGGGGAAGTTTTTGAAAGCCTCTTCGGGAACCCCAGACAGCGTATAGAGGAGATATTTCTCGCCCGCCTCATCCAAATCGTTATAGAAGAATGCACCAAATTCAGCTTGGCTCAATTCCCGGCCAGCATCGGTGGCCGCTTGTACAAGCCTTTTGAGGTCGAGTTCGGATGCCAGGATTGCGCCTACGCGACGGAGGATTCGCAGTTCCTCTTCGCTCTCGCGCAACGCCACCAAGGCGCTCTTGCGTTCTGTGATGTCCTGAATTGTGATGAGCGTTATCTGCCCTGCCTGACCACCGCGGGTCAAATGGCGAGCTTTCAGCAATAACGATCGGCGGCCGATAGCCAATTCCTGGTCACACTCCAGAGAACCGAGGTCGTCGTTGGATGCTGAGCTACCATCGATCAGTGAGCGAAGCCGCGGAATATCCCAGTTTCCACTCCCAAATTGATAGAAGATTGCTCCCTGCGACAATTCACGGGAGGTGTGGAAGAGTGCATAAAACGCATGATTCGCCGATTGGATTCTAAAATCTGCATCGACGATCACCAAGGCATCCGCCAGGGTGTTGATTACTGATTTGGTGTACTCGCGTTCCTCAATGGCACGTTTCAGACTTTCACGAAAAGCAGTCACGTTGGTAAGAGCGAGCACGGCGCCATTGACATCCTGATTAGCCTTAAGGCAGCCGATGTTGAGCGAGAACCACGATCCTGCTCCATCCCCTATCTCTAGGCGGTGTGAGGACGCGTTGGCAATAACATGCTTGCAAATATCCTCAAGATTCCTGACTCCGCTAAGCAATGGAACTGACCGCAATTGTGCGCCACGATCCGAATCGGCGAGGGACAACAGCTTGGCCGCCGCCGGGTTGAAACTGACAAGTGTCAAGTCGCGGTCAACAACGAGAACAGGAAGCTCGATACAGTCGATGAGCTCCATTCCCTGCGAGTTGGACGCTTGAGGCGCGTCTATCATTGTTTTCAATCCCAGACCTGTGTTCGAAGGGTCGTCCCAGTTGGACTCGTATGTCAGGAAGTGCGATACAACGCGCCGCTTCGCCGGAGGACGGCATCGGCCACGTCCGGGACCACCTGGCGCAATGCGAACAGCAATGCCTGAGATGATGGCATTTTGAACGGTGGCGCATAGTCCTCAAGCAGCTCATTTTCAAGAACGCTCGCCTCTACGGTCCCAACCACTTCGCGAAGCGCATCGGCTACGGCTCGCTCCAGTCGGGCGTAGTTTTCAACCGGAATCAGGTGGGAGTGATTCTCGCCCAGCCTCGGCAACATGCGGGTGTGCACTTCTCCGTCGAAGTTATCCATAAGGAAGGAGCAGAAGATGGCTATCTCCTCTTCGTGCGCAAGTTGATCGAATAAATCTTCAAGAGCCATGCTGGCGGTGACATTGCCACGTTCCCAGAGAACATTGACCATCTCGCCCCACCAACGAACTTTCGGATAGCGGTTCCGTCCTCGCGCTTGCGCTACCACTTCGCCAGCCAAGCCCAGAAACACGGGGGCATCTGGCATTTTTTCACCCATAAACTGAGGCAGAAGTTCGTCAGCGTCGACCACGGTCAACTGACCTTGCGCCTGTGCCGCCTTGATATCCACGCCTTCAGCTTCGAGACGAGGACAGAAAGCATCCCAGTGGGCTGCAGTGGGGACGAGAATCACCCCTTCCCCGTGCGCCAATGCGGCGGCGGCAAAGCGGCAGACGGCTCGGTTGAGAAATTGCTCGTCTTGGTAAAGCTGAACAATATGATCCTTGGACCCAGCATCGTGAAGCACACTCCGCCAGGGTTCGTACCCGTCGGCTTCGTGTCCATCTTCTCTGCAAATACGAGGAATGCACGTGTGAGGCTGTTGCGTCGAGTCGTTCTCAAGAGAATTCATTTTTTGTCCCCTCAAATTGGTGACTTCTCCGTCTTCGTTCGAACTGTCCTGTAAGCCGCGAGTGCATTGTCACACGCCGCGAATTCTCCGACATAGTTCGGGATTTGCTGAGAACTTCTCCTAGCGCCGGCTTGAAATACTGTCAATCGCCGGTGGCAGGCGGTACCGTTCTGTAATTCGGAAAAGGGGCAAGACATCGCACTTGCGCCCCAGCTACACACTATTCAGGATCTTGTATAGATGCTCATTCGATACCGCGGGTTGTATCCTCGGCGACTCTGCTACGGCACCCCGGGCTTGTTTGCCGAAGCAAGTTGCCAAAGCACCAGTCCGGCTTGCGCCGGACTGAACGAGTCGGCTATGTCGCTTCCGCATTTAGGCCGAGGGTCGCGCACTTGAGTTTTCCACATCGCTTTTGGGAAAGGCCGGACCGGAAACAGAGATTGATTTTCGACGCCGAGCGATTAAGCGGCGCCCTGGTATCAGGCGATGAGTTGATCTGGCGCTATTGGGGGCAGACCGTATCGTTCCGCACGGTAGTCGAGGTATTGGAGAGATTGGAAACACCGAGCGTTGCGCCGCCGTAGCACTCGGCCGGTAGGCGGATTTACCGCAACTTTGCCCAGCGTCCCGGCAGCACGCGGTATAGGACGGAAAGATTAAATGCGGTATCCATACAACGGAATCCCGTCAATATTCGGTCCAATACCTGACCGAAGTCATACGAGGTACCTTTCCCAATGAAAGCAGTGTTGCTATACGAATACGGTGATGCCGACAAACTTCGCTATGAGGACACCGATGTTCCGTCCTACGGAGATAATGAAGTGCTGGTTCGTGTAATGGCCACGAGCATTAATCCGGTGGACTTCAAGATACGCAGCGGCGCCGCGAAAGAGCGCATGCCGGTGGAGTTTCCCGCGATCCTGGGGCGAGATCTGGCTGGTGAAGTGGTGGAGTTTGGTAAGAATGTCACCGGTTTCCCAAAAGGCATGCGCGTGATTGCGCTTGCCAATGGAACCTATGCGGAATTTACCGTGGCGAGGGCAGATGTTCTGTCTCCTATACCGGACGAACTGAGCTTCGAGCAGGCTACGGCGCTTCCGCTGGTAACTACAACCGGAGCACAGTTGATCGAAAGGGCTGTGAAGCCCAAGGCCGGGGACACAGTGCTAATTACCGGCGCTCTTGGGAGCGTTGGCCGCACCGCCGTGTACGTTGCGCGGAAACACGATGCGCGCGTCCTGGCTGGGGTGCGTGGCAGCGAACGCGACCAGGCTTCGGAACTGAATCCCGCGGGCGTTGTAGCGATCGACGATGAATCGGAAACTGAAAAACTGCACGAACTGGATGCCATTGCCGATACGGTCGACGGCCCCACGATCCAGCGGCTTCTTAAGTCAATCCGCAAGGGCGGAGTATTGGGTTCTGTGCTAGGCGCGCCCGAAGGAGCCGAAAGATTCGATATCCGCGTGGAGGCTTTCATGGCGCAACCGGATGCTTCGCGTCTTCATATGCTCGCCGATGCGGTGGCGCATGGAGAGCTCTCCATCCCGATAGCGCGCACGATGAGCTTGAAAGAAGTTGCGGAAGCTCATCGGCTGGCAGAGAAAGGCGGGGTGGGCGGAAAGATTGTTCTCATACCCTAAATCGGCAACGGCGCCATCCTGCATCCAACGACGACATGCTGGGGACTCCTAAGCAAAGAAGACCGCCGGACATCGCGACTGACCCGGTGCTTTCGGCTAAGGAAGCGGGGCTACGATATGTCTCCGACGCGCAACCAGGAATCCGGCGGAAAAAGTCTGGGAGACACTTTTCCTATGTCGACGCCCAAGGCAGGTCGGTTCGAGACATGGATACGTTACAACGAATCCGGTCGCTGGCGATTCCACCGGCGTGGACGGACGTCTGGATCTGTGCGAATGCCCGAGGGCACCTCCAAGCTACCGGGCGCGACGCGCGAGGCCGCAAGCAGAGCCGGTACCATCCGCGATGGCGTACGGTTCGTGACGAAACCAAATATGAGCGGATGCTGCTGTTCGGGATGGCTCTGAGAGGAATTCGCGCACGGGTAGAGGAGGATCTAGCTCTTCCCGGGCTGCCTCGAAACAAGGTACTGGCCACGATCGTGCGACTGATGGAGCGGACACTGATCCGCGTGGGGAATGAGGAGTACGCACGGGAGAACAAATCATACGGGCTCACAACCATGCGCGCAAAACACGTGCGGATAGATGGGTCGACAGTCGTATTCAGTTTTCGTGGAAAGAGTGGTAAGTTGCACGCCGTGGGAGTGGAAGACCGACGGCTGGCGCGGATCCTGCGGCAGTGCCAGGATCTCCCAGGATACGAACTGTTCGAGTATCTCGATGAGTCGCGCGAGACGCGCAAAGTCGATTCGGCGGATGTAAACGACTATCTGCGCGCCGTCAGCGGAGAGGACTTCACAGCGAAGGATTTCCGGACCTGGGCCGGGACCGTCCTAACTTCCATGGCATTGCGTGAGTTTGACAAATCCGCGTCGGAGACAGAGGCGAAGAAGAATGTGGTCGAGGCCATTAAGACCGTCGCTCAAAGGCTTGGAAATACGCCGGCGGTGTGCCGGAAATGCTACGTGCACCCTGCGGTGGTGGAGTGCTACCTAATGGGTAAACTCGAGCGGCGGACCCGTCGAAAGGTTGAAGAAGCTGCCGATGATGTGCTGCACGAAGCAGAAGAGCAAGCTCTGCGGAATGAAGAGCAAGCTGTATTGAAGTTGCTTCAAGGCAAATGGCGATGAAGCAACCGCGCTAAAGTTTTGAGTTACGGTACGAGATATCGAGCCCACTTTTACCTTTGTAATCCGGCATCAAACCGCATGGATTTCTTGCATCCGGCCGTCAGAGGAAACCCGCACAACATTGGCGACAATCGCATTGTATCTGGAGGAGTTGCAGTGGGCATGCCAGCAGGGTCCGCGAACGTTTCGGGACTCGTCCGAGTGCGAGGGGCGCGTGAGCACAACCTGAAGAATATCGACGTGGATATTCCGCGCGACGCGTTGGTGGTTTTCACCGGCGTCTCGGGGTCGGGCAAGTCCTCTCTCGCATTTGGCACTCTCTACGCTGAAGCACAAAGGCGATATCTGGAGTCTGTTTCTCCCTACGCGCGTCGCTTGTTTCATCAGCTCGAGGTTCCCGAAGTGGACTCGATCGATGGCCTTCCCCCGGCAGTCGCCCTTCAGCAACAACGGGGCTCTCCAACTACGCGGTCTTCTATGGGCAGCGTGACAACTCTATCGAATCTGCTGCGCATGCTCTATTCCAGGGCCGGCGACTATCCAAAAGGACAGCAACTGCTCTATGCGGAATCGTTTTCAACGAACACCGCAGAAGGCGCTTGCCCTAAGTGTCACGGTCTGGGCCGAATTTACGATGCGACCGAAGAGTCCATGGTACCGGACCCAAGTCTCACCATACGCGAACGGGCAATCGCAGCATGGCCCACCGCATGGCAAGGACAGAATCTTCGAGACATTCTTGTCACCCTCGGCTATGACGTTGACAAGCCGTGGCGGCATTTGTCTCGTCAAGTACGCAATTGGATTCTCTTCACCGAAGAACAGCCGACCGTACCGGTCTATGCCGGATTCACACCTGCGGAAACAAGGCAAGCCTTAAAGCGGAAACTTGAACCGAGTTACATGGGCACCTTCACGAGCGCGCGTCACTATGTGCTGCGCACGTTTGCCAACAGTCAGAGCGCGCTGATGAAGAAGCGCGTTTCAGCTTATATGCTCAGCACCATCTGTTCGGTCTGTCACGGCAAACGATTGCGCCCGGAATCGCTGACGGTGAAATTTGCGGGCTATGACATCGCCGAGATTTCAACCCTCTCGCTCAAGCGGCTCAAGATGGTTATTGCGCCGTTCTCCGACGGTGGACCAACCCACACAAAATCCCCGGAGCGCGCGCTCGTGACCAAACGGATCGTCTCTGAAATCCTGGCCCGGCTTCATGTGCTTCTCGACTTGGGGTTGGGATACCTCAGCCTCGAGCGAAGCACGCCCACGTTGTCTCCGGGGGAATTGCAGCGCCTCCGCCTGGCAACTCAACTCCATTCGAATCTTTTTGGTGTCGCCTATGTGCTTGATGAGCCCTCTGCCGGTCTTCATCCGTCTGACACCGAATCGCTGATGCGGGCCCTCAATACGCTGAAGCAAGTCGGGAATTCTCTCTTCGTAGTGGAACACGAGATCGAGGTCGTCAAGCATGCGGATTGGCTGGTGGATGTTGGTCCGGGAGCAGGAGAGGGCGGCGGCCAAATCCTATACAGCGGACCACCAGAAGGCCTGCAAGCAGTTAGTAACTCCGAGACAGGTAAATATCTTTTCCGTATAAAATGCGACCGCCGTAATCAACGCCGCGAACCGACCGTCTGGCTGAAGTTGAGAAATATCGTTCGCAATAACCTAGCTGGTGTTGATGTAGACCTTCCACTCGGCGTGTTCGCCTGCGTTACCGGCGTGTCGGGATCGGGAAAGTCAACCTTGGTCTCTCAGGCATTGATCGATCTGGTCACAGCCGAGCTCGGACATCCCTCTCAGACCGATGACGATCAGGATGATTTAGACGGCGCCCCCGCAGCTGGAACTCTGGGCCAGATCGTTGGCGGAATCCAGGGAATCCGACGCCTGGTCGTGGTGGATCAGAAGCCGATCGGGCGAACGCCGCGTTCGAACATGGCAACTTACACAGGGCTGTTCGACCACGTGCGAGCCCTGTTCGCCAACACACCAATGGCTAAGTCCCGCAAATACGATGCGGGACGCTTCTCGTTCAACGTAGCGAAAGGTCGCTGCGAGACTTGCAGCGGAGAAGGCTTTGTTTGCGTGGAGCTGCTATTTTTGCCGAGCGTGTACTCACCGTGCCCAACATGCAAAGGCTCGCGCTTCAATACGAAAACCCTTGAGGTCACTTGCCGCAACAAGAATGTCGCTGAAGTTTTGGGGATGACCGTAGATGAGGCGCTCGTCTTTTTCGCTTCCGACGAGCCCGTCAAACGCACGTTGAATGTATTGCACGATGTTGGCTTGGGCTACCTACGTCTTGGACAGTCTGCAACGGAACTCTCGGGCGGCGAGGCACAGCGCATCAAACTGGCCACAGAACTGCAACGGATGGGGCGCGCTGATACGCTTTACGTCCTCGATGAGCCGACCACAGGCCTCCATCCCGCTGATGTGTGCCGGCTCTTGGCACAATTGCAAACTCTGGTTGAGAGCGGAAACACCGTACTCGTGGTTGAGCACGACATGGATGTCATTACCGCGAGCGACTGGGTCATCGACATTGGGCCGGGCGCCGGAGATGAAGGCGGCAGAGTAGTCGCTTTTGGCTCTCCTGAACGCGTCGCGAAGAACCACGCGAGCCGCACGGCGCCGTATTTGGCGGCCCGTCTCGATGAAACCGCTGATCGGCGTCAATGACAGAGGCCTTTGAGATTGCCGCTCGATAATGGCTTTCAATCTTGCAGGACGAATACCTGCTGTGCAAGACCAAGCCTCTCCTGTTCAACGAGCTCAAACTGTTCTTCCGCCCGATGCAAGAGGGTATCGAAATCATATTCGCCAAGTCGGATATCGTCCTTAGACACCACCGCTAGAGCCCTCCACAGGCTCCGTTTACCCATAATGCCCAGGGAAAGAATCTCCAGCGACTCAAACATGTCGAGCCCCACAGATCGAGTGTGACCGAGCTTCAGGCGTGCCAGCGTTTCGAGCAGCCAACCGCCGGCATTCTTGATGTGGCTCGGCTCTTCAGCGATGGATCCAAGGATCTTTCTGAGTGTGTCATCGTCTGACTGGATGTCAAGCAAGAGCCTTTTCGCAAACTCTCGATACTTTTCTTCGTCATTCTGATTGCCCATTGCTTCAAGTAGATGCACGGCAACTTGTGCACCGCCAAGATGATCCTTCAAATAGATTCCCAATGGTTCAGACATATGCTCCTCGTTGCGCCAAATATCTCGTGCCGGCTGTGGTTGAGATGCAATATCAATCAACGTAGCTAACGTCGCGCAGGGAATCTGCGCTTTTGTGAAAAGATCGCCTTCAGTTCCCTAGGCGAAGCCACCTCAAGCTGATCGCACCCGCAATCTTGCGGTCGCTTATCGAAGCGCCATCGGCGGAACTGCTCCATCTGGCGTAATCGTCCGCTTTGCATGGGGTCATATCCAACCTCGGCGACAAGTTCAAGCCGTAGCGGCTCCCAAAAGAGATCTTTCCCCTGGCTCCATCGGCTCTTGGCCACCCGGTTTTCTGGACAGGCCGCCGGGGCGAACCGGAATCGACGGGTCTCTCCCAGGGATGGTGCGCTTTGGCATTTTTACGATAAGGCTTCAAGTAATTGACGAGTTCGTAGCGGACTTTGAGAGAAAACTGCCGCACACATCGACGTGCTGTAAACCCCCGCGTCATCGTAAAGCCCGAGCAACAGCGAGCCAATAGCTGGCCGCTCGCCTTTCCGATACCATCGAAAGCCAGCGATAACGCAATCGCACGCCCGCTCGTGCGCGATTTTGCACATTATCCGCTTGTCGGACTCGTATTGGCCATTCTTCGATTTTGCCATTACTCCATCGAAACCGGCTCCCTCGAAACGGAAATCACGATCTCTCCATCAACGACGCACTTTCGAGGAAGCTGGTCCAGAAGCGGTTCGAGCAGTTCCGGGAAGTAGCGGTTCAGAGACTTCTGGTCCGGGCTTTGGAGCAGAATCTCCTTGCCGTCGCGAAAAATCAATGTGCGAAACCTGTCCCATTTCGGCTCGTAAATCCAAGCAGGGCCGATAGGCAACTTCTCGATTCGCGTGGCGAGCCTCGGAAATGTGGAAGGCTCGGTTGCGAGATTCTTTCTAATTCGTCCTTCGTTCGAATGCGCGGAGACGATGCAGGTGTCAGAATGACCCCGCCAATCTACCGGGCTCATGGTGATTAGGATTTCTTCTTGGGAACTTTCGCACCTTTTTTCCGAGCTTCGGAAAGACCGATGGCAATGGCTTGTTTGCGGTTCTTTACTTTCTTTCCGCTGCGACCGCTTTTCAATGTGCCGCGCTTCATCTCGTGCACCTCGGTCTTCACTTGCTTCCCCGCAGAAGAACTGTATTTGCGGGTCGACTTCTTCGCAGCCTTCTTTGTTGCCATCAACGTCTCCTTCCAGATATTCGACCGGGGCACACTTACGGCTGACCGATTCCGCCCCCTGCGCCATAGATATTGCCCGTGGTGTAGCTGCCGTCATTTGCGGCAAGCTGTACATATATGCTGGCAAGTTCCGCAGGCTGGCCTGCCCGCTTCAGCAGATACTTCTCTCCGAAGTGAATGAGGTGTTCTTGAGTCGCGCCGCCAGAGACTTGCAACGGTGTCCAGATTGGGCCAGGGGCCACCCCGTTCACTCGGATTCCTTTGGGGCCTAATTGCTTGGCCAGGGACTTTACGTAGTTCATCGTGGCAGCTTTTGTCTGGGCATAGTCGTACAAGTTTCCGGCCGGGTCATAAGCTTGCTCCGACGTGGTACCGATAATGCAGGAGCCCGGCTTCAGATGCGGCACCGCAGCCTTGATAATCCAGAATGGGGCATAGATGTTTGTCTTTATTGTTGCGTCAAACGCCTCGGTGGTCAGCTCGAGAATATCTTCACATTGCTGCTGACGACCAGCGTTGGACACGACAACGTCCAAGCCGCCCAAGGCTTCCACAACCTTCGCGACGAGTTCTTTGCAATAGCTTTCCTCACGCAGGTCGCCAGGAATCGGAATTGCTTTCCGGCCTTCCGCCTTGATCAACTCGATTACCTCGCGCGCATCGGGCTCTTCGGTCGGGTAATAGCTGATAGCAACATCGGCGCCTTCGCGCGCATACGCGATGGCTGCGGCGCGGCCCATGCCAGAATCGCCACCAGTGATGAGAGCCTTGCGTCCCAAAAGTCGGCCCGAGCCCTTATAGCTGGTTTCTCCGTGATCGGGATGAGGGTTCATCTTGCCGGCAAGGCCAGGCCACGGTTGAGACTGGCCGGGATAGGGAGGTTTGGGGTATTTAGTTGTCGGATCGACGAACGGTGCCGTGCTGACCCCATTCGCTGTCTGCCCTGACGCCGGAAGGGCTGCTGTAATTGCGGCTCCAGTGACGCCGGCGCCCAGCCGCGTCACCAGGCTACGCCGCGATATCGAGTTCGAATCTGAATCCACGTCTGATCTCCAGTATTTGCCACGTCAGGACACACGCATCGCCCCGGTGCCTCTCTGTATATTGAAGCGCAATTCTGGCCGGAGTTGCCTTGATCCCCGCTCGAGGCCCACTGACAGCGCAAGCAGAAGCATGAACCTCTGAAAGGGACCTACCCATTTGAGAAGAATGCGGCTTTAGTCGATAGGCGAAAGCCTGCACAAATTACGCTGCAATTTGTCCGGCACGTCAAACTTCCATGTAAGTAATTGCATCTTAGTTGCTTGCATTCGATTCGCTATCCGGGACGCGAGCCGCCGACCAAACGCACATCCAATCAAATTTGAAAATAGGTTCCGCCCCTGTGGCAGGACAAAGGTTGGAAACTACATACCGGTGCATTAACCGCGATGTCGAGGACACCAACTCTGCAGAGAGCAACTTCGAGCGTGCCTCGAGCACGCTTGGCGATTCCGGCACTCCGGGAGCCCCGTCCAACAACTCTTGTCGTGATTCTCGGAAAGGCTCGCACACAGCCGACGCTTCACTGCGCTTCTCGAACGACGCGTCGGCGATGCCGTCCACCGGGATGCTCGCAAGGAGCATTCAGCAACAGGGAGAACAGACCGCTGCAAACGTATGAGGAGATTGCTGAGGAGATTGCGCCTGCCACCCGGCAAGCCATCGAACACATTCACTCACAAAAAGCCTCATGACGCTCGATTTCTTGACTATGAGCACACGAGTCGGCTGAATAACTCAGAACGTACGCAAATCAGATACAGGATGGTCGCATCCAATGGCCATTCTACAAATCAACAGGACCACTTCAAACCATGAATTGACAAGGAGACGACATGAGCGTTGGAAACCTCGAAGAACTCTTGATCGACGAATTGAAAGATCTCTATTCTGCCGAAAAGCAGATCGTGCGGGCGCTGCCAAAACTGGCGAAGTCCGCAACCAGCCAGGAACTAAGCGAAGCCCTACTCAGTCATCTCGAAGAAACCAAAGGACAGGTCGAGCGGCTGGAACAAATCTCGGAGTTTGGTGGGAAAGAAGCTGACCGGTAAGACCTGCGTTGGCATGAAGGGAGTTCTCGAAGAGGGCTCCGAGGTAATTGAAGATACGGACGAAGGGGCGATCCGCGATGCGGCATTAATCGCGGCATCGCAACGCGTCGAGCACTATGAAATGGCAGGCTATGGTGCGGCTCGGGATTTCGCGAAACTGCTCGGCAAGTCAGATATCGCGTCGCTCCTTGAGGAAACTCTCGAAGAAGAGAAGAACGCCGACAAAAAGCTCACCTCGATAGCATCCAGCGTAAATGAGCAGGCAAAACAGGCTGCCTGATTGGGTCTGGCAAAGTCGATGGACGGACAGAATGCGATTCGATCCGTCCATCGATCCATCCAACCCACGGTGCGCTGTGTGAAGGCTTTCTTCGGCAAACGCATCGAACAAAACCTGCATCGTATTGCCTGTCACGACTGACGCTCATGGCGGTGCTGTCACCTCTGTATCTAAATCCATCCTGGAGCTTAACTTTATGTCTGACAAGTTCGCTGTCGTTACCGGTGCATCGAGTGGCATCGGCCTCTCCCTCGCAAAAGAATTGGCATCTCGGGGATACGACCTGCTCGTCTGCTCAGCGGGTGAGCGACTGCTTGAAGCCGCCGAAGTGACTCGGTCCTACGGCACCAATGTCATCGCGGTAACCGCGGATCTCGCCACTCGTGAGGGCGTCAATCTGCTCTGGAAAACAATCGCGGACCTCGGCCGGCCTGTCGATGTCGCCTGCATCAATGCAGGCATCGGAGTAGGCGGCCAGTTCTGGGAAACAGATCTCAAACAGGAATTGACAATGGTCGAGTTGAACTGTTCTGGCACCGTCCACCTTGCGAAACATGCCGTGCGGCATATGCGTCAGTTGAACTCAGGAAAAATACTGTTCACGTCATCGATCGCTGGAGAGATGGTTGCTCCCCGCGAAGCGGTGTATGCGGCGACAAAGGCCTTCGTGCTCTCATTTGCTCATAGCCTGCGCTATGAACTCCGAGATACCGGCATCACAGTAACGGCGCTTCAGCCGGGCCCCACCGACACTGATTTCTTTCATCGCGCCGGCATGGACGGTACACAGGTCGGCAGCGAGGGCAAGAAGCAGAGCGCGCCGGACGATGTCGCAAAAGATGGGCTCGACGCTCTGTTCGCCGGCAAAGATCATGTTTACTCCCACTCGGCGGAAACCAAGCTCGAAGGTGCGGTTGCGAACTTGGTCCCGGGCTCCGTCAAGGCGTCCATGCACGAGAAGATGGCCAAACCTCTGAGCGACAAATAGGGTTCGCCGATGCGGTCAGCGGGGGATACTCGACCGCGCCATTACCGAAAATCCGTATGCTATAGGACCTTCCAGAACTAGAGCGTGGAGAAAACAATATGGCCACCACACACGATCCTCGGCAAGCAGGGCCGAAGCCTCCCTTTCCTCAAGAACCCCAGCCGCATCCCGGCTCAGTTCGGCAGATGAACCCGCCTGCCGATCACGGCGAGGAAACCTACGAAGGCTCGGGAAAGCTGATGGGGCGAGTAGCGATCATCACCGGCGGCGACTCAGGCATCGGTCGCGCGGTCGCAATCGCGTTTGCGAAGGAAGGCGCAAACGTCGTGCTTTCTTTCCTACCCGAAGAACAGCCCGATGCCGATGATACGGCGGCAGTAATCAGAAAGGCGGGTGCGCGAGTTGTCACCGTCGCGGGAGACATTCGAAAGCTCGAGACGATTCATGAATTGATCTCGACCGCCGACCGAGAGTTTGGTCGTCTGGACATCGTCGTGAATAACGCCGGCTATCAGATGGCACACGACGACATCTCGGAACTCTCTCCCGAAGAGTTGGATCACACGTTTCGAACGAATGTGTTCGCAACATTCTTGTTGAGCCAGGCGGCGCTCACGAAACTGCCTGCGGGCGGCGTCATTCTCAATACAACGTCCATTCAGGCCTATGATCCAAGCCCCCAATTGGTCGTGTATGCAGCGACGAAAGCGGCAATTCTCAGCATGACTAAAAGCATCGCGGATCTGGCCATCAAGCAGGGAGTCCGTGTAAATGCCGTTGCGCCGGGCCCCGTATGGACGCCATTGATCCCTTCGACAATGCCTGCCGAAAAGGTAAAGACCTTTGGCTCCAATACCGGCTTTGGTCGTCCCGCGCAGCCGATTGAACTGGCGAAGGTCTTCGTGTTTCTTGCTTCCGACGATGCCAGTTACGTGACCGGCGAAGTATACGGAGCGACGGGTGGACGAACGCCCTACTAATTTTGAGCACCATATATTCCCAGATTGGAGATGCTATGCCGAAGAACATTCACAGATCGGATGACGGGGTGACGCGGGAAGCGGAAGACATTACAGGCAATGGCGGAGAGCTGCATCAAGTCGCTGGCGGGGTCCATCCTCAACTAACGACCCAGACCGGGGTGATAGTCGCCGATGACGAGAATTCCCTGCGAGGCGGAGAGCGCGGGCCAACACTGCTCGAAGATTCGGTCCTTTTAGAAAAGATCCAGCACTTTGATCACGAACGAATCCCTGAGCGAATTGTGCAGGCGCGCGGGTTTGGCGCACATGGCTATTTTGAGCTCACGGAATCGCTCGCGGGTATCTCTCGTGCTGCGATCTTCAACGAGGTGAACGTCAAGACTCCGGTGTTCGTTCCCTTTTCAACCGTTGCTGGCAACAAAGGATCAACCGATCTTGCGCGTGACGTCCGTGGCTTCGCCGTCAAGTTCTATACCAAGGAAGGAAATTGGGACCTGGTCGGCAATAATATTCCTGTCTTTTTCATTCAGGACGCCATGAAATTCCCTGATCTGATCCATGCGGCGAAGCAGGAGCCTGATCGAGCCTTCCCCCAGGCCCAAACAGCTCATGATACCTTCTGGGACTTTGCCTCTCTCATGCCGGAGTCCACCCACATGTTGATGTGGATCATGTCCGACCGTGCGATTCCGCGATCCTTTCGGATGATGGAGGGATTTGGCGTACACACTTACCGCCTGCTCAATGAGGACGGCAAAGCCACATTCGTTAAATTTCATTGGCGGCCGAAGCTGGGGATGCAATCGGTCGTCTGGGATGAGGCTTTAAAAATCTCAGGCGCGGACCCTGATTTTCATCGTCGCGATCTCTGGAACGCGATCAACGAAGGGAGCTTTCCCGGGTGGGAGTTGGGACTGCAATTGTTCGATGAGGATTTTGCGGCGAGCTTCGATTTCGATGTCCTCGATGCAACAAAACTTATCCCCGAAGAAATTGTGCCTTTACGCATCGTGGGCAGGCTTGTGCTCGATCGAAACGTAGACAACTTCTTCGCTGAAACCGAGCAGGCGGCCTTTTGCGTGAGAAATGTCATCCCGGGAATCGACTTCACGAACGACCCCCTTCTACAGGGTCGCATTGTCTCTTACCAGGATACGCAGTTGAGTCGTTTAGGCGGCCCGAATTTCCAGCAGATCCCAATTAACGCTCCCAAGTGTCCTGTCATTCACCTCCAAAGAGATGGGCATATGCAGATGACGGTGCCAACAGGTAGGGTGAACTATTCACCAAGTTCGCTGCCGGTGGATACGCCCCGCCAGGATCCCGACCGGGGACTGACTAGCTTTGCCCAGCCGATCGAAGGACACAAACTCCGCGTCCGAGCGGAATCTTTCGCTGACCACTTCTCGCAGGCGCGCCAGTTTTTCTATTCTCAGACCGAACCGGAACAAAATCATATCGTTTCTGCTTTCGTTTTCGAATTGAGCAAAGTGGAAACGAAGGCAGTCCGCGAGCGGGTGGTGGCGCGGTTGGCGAACGTCGACCCGACAATTTCGGAGCGAGTCGCGAAGGGTCTAGGGCTGCAGAATAAGATCGCTCAGGCTCCTACGACCGCTGAGGTTCGGACCGATCTCGTACCATCTCCAGCTCTCAGCATTTTGGCTAAAGCCCACAAGACACTTGAGGGAAGAAGAATTGGATGTCTTGTCGGCGATGGAACAGACGCTAAGTTAATCACGTCTCTGAAATCAGCGGCGAAGAAGAGAAATGCGGCGTTCGCAGTTGTTGCTACCAGGATTGGTGGAGTTTCCATGTCCGACGGAAAGCGAATCGAAGGAGATTTCCAACTTGCCGGCGGCTCATCGGTGCTCTTTGATACTGTCTTTGTTGCCCTTTCAGACGAAGGTGTCAAGAGCCTTCTAAAGGAGTCGGCAGCCGTGGCTTGGGTCCATGACGCATTCTCCCATTGCAAGGTAATCGGCGCGACAGAAGCCGCGCAACCATTGCTAAATACGGCCGGGGTCCAAGCCGATGAGGGAATACTAATCGGCACAGACGCAGAACAATTCTTGGATGCGGCCGGAAACGGTCGAATATGGAGCCGGGAGGCGAAGATCAGAACGAACTATTGATTATTCGGACTTGACGACGGCAGCTATGTGCCCGGAGAGTACATCGACCCTGAAGAAAACATGTCTCTTGATCCAGCCAATAGCAAGCGAGTCTTGACCATCCTTTCAGCCGCCTCGGTCGAAGATGACCACAAGCGGTCATGCGCTCTGCAGCGGCTTGGAGATGGATAGCAATACGCGATCACCGCACGCTCCGTTCTGCTATTCGCCCTGAAGTCGACCAATGCCCAACGCGGAAATATTGAAATATAGTTCGCGGGTGCGTTCCTCGGTGCTGTCGCTCGTTGCGTCCAGGGACTAACTCATCTCGCCGTTCTCGGACGGTAGCTCGGAAGATCGCTTCGCTGCCCAATCTCGAGTTCCACGCTGTTTCGATGATCTCCGCGCATGGGGATCGCCCCGAGGCTCGCCGCGGGACAGAAGGCCGATGCATCTCCGGAACCCAACGGCCCTTCTCGATGCGCGCTCCCACTTGCTGCCCGCAGTGCATACAGGGGTGAAGAAGCCATTGGGCTCGATTACGATTGGTCAGCAAAAGTTGATTCGTCTCTTCGCTGAAGGAGCCGTCACAAGGCTTCACCGGAACCGGCATAAACAAATACGTTTCTTAACAGGTTTATTGATCGAGGACCATACACTGAATTGGTGTCTTCAATTATTGGATTCGGCAATCAACTGCTCCCAGACCATCTCTGACAGTGTTTCCAATCTGCGCGACGCATCGATGGCCCAAACTCAAGCGGGCCGGCGGAACACTCGCAGCTCCTCCGTAGATCGCATGGTCGAAGGAAATTCAGTCAAACCCCGGATTTTTGTCCTCCCCAGTTCTGGCGCGCAAGATGGAAGACGGATGAACGGTTGCCAATATAGGCGGATGGCCTGGGATATTTTGAAGCTCGCCCCGGCTCCGAGTCACTCGAAAGTGCGGCCCCAGTAACTCGTGGGCTGCTGTCGCGCCGAGACATACGATAAGTTGCGGATGTACCGCAACTATCTCTGCCTCAAGCCATGGACGGCAAGCGCTCACTTCTTGCAGACTTGGCTTTTTGTGCAGCCGTCGCTTGCCGCGAAGTTCCCACTTGAAGTGCTTGACTGTATTTGTAACATAGACCGCATCGCGATCGATCCCAGCCTGTTCCATGCAAACAGCCAGGAGTTTTCCCGCTGGTCCAACAAACGGCTCTCCGGCTCTGTCTTCCTGGTCTCCCGGTTGTTCGCCCACGAACAGGATCGCGGCGGGAGAAGGACCCTTGCCAAATACGGTTTGAGTGGCATCGCGGAAAAGGTCACATCCGCGGCAATCCATGGCGCCGTGCCGCAGTGAACCAAGGTCGCGCGGTTGCGGCAGGAAGGGCAAAGCGGTAGGTAACGATGCTGCTACAGCCATGCCACGTTCGATGCACCTTTTCCCAGCAAAGACACGCTGTCGTCCGGTCCGCAAGGATGATGTTTCATTGATCCTGACTTAAGCCGGAACCTGTATCTGCCGCTCCAATTCCATCCGGGCGCGGGCAAGCGTAATTGGCGTGCGCATCATCTCCGCGAGCATGGCGGTTTCTGTTTCGCGCCCGCAGCTCAGAACCGCTTCGACCATTCGTTCTCCACCGTCATTTTTCAAATAAAAGGCAGTGAACTTCATCTCTTCGGGATCGCCGTCAAACGCAATTTCGTCCCAATGGCTTGAAGCACCTAAATAGTCGATGCGCTTGCCGAAGTGGTAGGTCCAAAAGAAAGGCACGCCTCCGTAGTGCGCCTCATCACCGATCATTGCAAGCGCGGCAACGCGGCCATGCTGTTGGGCCACGCGCCAATGCTCAATGCGGGAGCCGTCAATTGCGGCGATATCCCCGGCGACCCATACCCCCGCAGCCGCCCGCAGCGAATTGTCAACACGAATCCCACCCTTATCCGATAGCGGCAAATCGTGCGAGAAATTTAAGGCGGGTGACACACCAACACCGGCTATCACTACGTCGGCCTGAAGAGTTTCACTCGTATTACCGTTGCTGATTTCAACGCCCTGTGCAGTGATGGCGAGGATCTCAACGTCAAGCCGGAAGTTGGTTCCATGCGATTCATGCAGGCGCTTCAACGCCGCGGCAGCCCGATCACCGAACTGCCTCGCGAACGGCAACGGCTCCTTTGCTACGACGGTCACGTGGTGCCCTTTTTCGATCAGTGCTGAAGCCGCTTCCAGGGCGATGAAACTGCCGCCGAGTATTATCACCTTCCTTTTGCCTTCGAGAGCCCCGTGAATCTTCATCACATCTCGCACATGCCGGATAGTGTAGGCGAGTTCAGATCCAGGAATTTCGAGGTGTTTCGGAATTCCACCTGTCGCGATCAGTGCGCGATCGAACTGGATTGTCGTGCCATCGCTCAGAACCGCCTCGCGCCTTGCGGCGCTGAACGCGCTTACGGAAGCATGCACGTGGTCGATCTTTATTTCTGAAGCCATTGAGAGCCCGACTTGATCGAGCGGCACCTTTCCCGCGAGCGCATCTTTGGAAAGCTGCGTACGGTCGACTGGCTCCTCGTCCACTGGATCGACCACCACGATGCAGCCGCTGAAATGCCTTTCGTGCATGGTGGCTATCGCCATAGCGCCCGCTGCGCCTGCACCAACAATCAGGATTAACCTATCGCTCCCACAAGGAGCTTCCGGACGCGCGCCCGTTACATTCGGCTTGTCGTCGACGAAGATGCCCTCGTCGCGCAGACGCACAGGATAGGTCTTGAGTGGCACCATCGCGGGCGGTTCGACCAGTTCCCCACCGGGAAGAGCGAACGTACCCATATGCCATGGGCAGATCAGCCTGCCATTGCAAACCGCACCTTCTTGAAGTGGACCTCCCGCGTGAGGACATTTCGATTGAACTCCGACCACACCCGCTTCACAATGAATAAGGAGGACGTCCGTTGTACCGATCTTCACGACGCGCCTTGAGCCAAAAGGCAGTTCATGATTATCCAATACCTTCATCTCAGCCATCGTCGTTTCTCCTTAACTTGGGCAACCTGCCTCCAAGTTTCTATAACGCCTTCGAAGCCGCCTCACACGATGCCTGCACATCCCTGCCGAGCGCTTCAAGATCGCGCTCTGCATGCGACTGGCGCAGGTAAAGATCGAGTTCCAGATACCGCTTCGATATTCCTTCATCGATGGCGAGAGGGTGGGGCCCGTAGGCTCGCGCCAAACGGCGCAGAATATCGGTGCTTAGACTTTCAACAAGATGACGGACAGTCCTTGCCCGAAGACGCGCAAGCAAAACATCGGACGGGTTCTCGTCGATCTCTTCCCCCGCGAACTTAAGCGCAGAGTTCATCGCCCACATAGACGCATGCATCGCTCCAAGATGAGCCACGGTGTGAGGATCGGCTCGTTTCTGCTGCGTCGCATAGTCAATAATTCCCTGCGCCCCGCCGGCCCAACAAGCTGCGGGCCCGCAGGCACCGTGCCAAAACCCTGGGCGTTCAAGATACCAGTTTGCGGTGCCAACGATGTCGGCCGCTGCGCAGACTGCCCCGTCGAAGATTATCTTTGGTGTTTGCATCTCGGCAAAAGCGGATGTCTTCCACGCCGAATCATCAACTCGAAGCCTCGACGCTGCCGCTCGAAGATCCACATCGACCAGGCGATGATCGGGTAGAGGCACGGTGATGAGTGCGCGATCCACCAGGCCGGCGCCACTACAAAACATTTTTTCGCCACGGAGCACAATCTTTTCTCCCATATGTTCACTCGTCATGCCTTGACCGGGAATCTCAGCGGCCCACACTGCATAGATTGCGCCCGCCAGCGGCTGCCGGCCGGCCTCAGCAAGGGTTGCAACAGCATCAAAATGCGCCTCGGCCAGACGTGCCAGCGAGAGATCTTCGCGACCAATATCCATAAGCATTCGGTGACGGCGCGGCGTTTCTCCGCTACCGGGAAGTGGAAGCGGCTCGCCGAGCAGTGAACGCATTCGTTTTAACAGCCCGTCACGGTTCATCAAA
>DATAVC010000072.1:0-50565 GCA_036267935.1 Occallatibacter sp.
CGAGATGGTGATGCCGGGCGACAACGTGCAGTTAAAGATCGAGCTGATCACCCCGGTGGCGATGGAAAAGGGCTTGCGCTTTGCCATCCGCGAAGGCGGACGCACGGTGGGTGCAGGCACGATCAGCGAGATCATCAAGTAGCAAGAAGGCAGTAGCAAGTCGCCAGTCATCCGGAGCTGAACTCAGCGCAGAGCGCGGAAGTGGTGAGATCGATCCAAGGAAAGAACTGGCGACTGAAGACTAAGAACTGGAGTTTGAAATGCGGGAAATCATTACGATGCAGTGCAGTGAGTGCAAGGAGCGCAACTACTCGACGACCAAGAACAAGAAGACGGTCACGGGCAGGCTGGAACTGAAGAAGTTCTGCAAGCGTTGCCGCAAGCATCAGCCGCACAAAGAAGCGAAGTAAGTTGAGACAGTTGTCAGCGGTCAGTTCTCAGTAGTCAGTTTGGACAGCAGCGGGGCGACATTCAGGCTCCGATTCGCAGGGTAAAAACTGATATCTGAAAGCTGACAACTGATCACTGCTTCTTAGGGGCGTAAGCTCAACGGTTAAACTGTCGGTCTCCAAAACCGAACTTGGGGGTTCGAATCCCTCCGCCCCTGCCAGATTGTGGAGACAGGGAGTAGAGAACAGGGAACGGGAGCAGCGTACTTGGCTGCGAACTAAGAACTGGGAACTACGAACTGTTCAGAAGGACTGAAGTATGGCGAGCAAAGCAGCGATTGAGAAGGGTGAGCAAACCGGCGCCTTGTCGAATGTATCGGGGGGCGCGATGGGTTTATGGGCCAACACGACGCGCTTTTTGACGGATGTGCGCGCGGAGATGCGGAAGGTCGTCACTCCTACGCGCAAGGAAGTCGAGGCCACGACCACGGTTGTGATCGTGACCGTATTTCTCTTTGGACTTTTCTTTTTCCTGGTGGACCTGGTGTTCAACCGTGCTTTGCATGAGCTACTGACGCGGGTAGGCGGCGCGCAGTAACGGCGCTCCCACGAATCGAGAACAGAATGGCAGACGAACAAGAGCAAACCGCCGGACAAGTGGAAACACCGGAAGCGCAACCGGTCAAGAACGAGCGCTTCAAGTGGTACATCCTTCACGCGTATTCGGGCTTCGAGCGCAAGGTGAAGGAGTCGATCGAGAGCCGTGTCGCGGCTTTCGGGCTGCAGGACAGAGTTGGCCGCGTGATGATTCCCACCGAGCCGGTGACGGAGATTATCAACGGCAAGAAGCGCACGGTGGAGCGCGTCTTTTTGCCTGGCTATGTTCTGGTGGAGATGGAACTCGACAACAATCTCTGGCACGTGTTGAAAGACACGCCGAAGGTGACGGGTTTTCTGGGCACGGGCGACAAGCCGGTGGCGCTTTCTGAGGAAGAAGTGGGTTCGATCCTCTTCCGCAGCGAGACGAGCAAAGATAAGCCGCGGCTCAAGATCAAGTTTGAGAAGAACGAGCAGGTCCGCATCACCGAGGGACCGTTTGCCAACTTCAATGGCGTGGTGGATGATATCAACGAAGATCGCGAGACACTGAAGGTGATGGTGACGATCTTCGGCCGCTCGACGCCGGTGGAACTGGAGTTCGGCAAAGTGGAAAAGATTGAATAGCAGCTTCTAGCTTCTAGCCTCTAGCTTCTAGCTGGTGATTTTTCTAGCGGTCTCCAGTTAGAGGCGAAGCAGATTGCTGTGACGTCAAAATCACTTGAAGAACAGAGCTGGTAGCTAGCGGCTAGGGCTAGAAACTGGTTTCCGAAGGAAACACACATGGCACCTCCGAAGAAAGTACAAGGGTACGTCAAGCTGCAGATTGAAGCCGGCAAGGCGACGCCGGCTCCACCGGTAGGCCCTGCATTGGGCCAGGCGCAGGTCAACATCATGGAGTTCTGCAAGCAGTTCAATGCGCGTACGCAGAACAAGGAGATGGCCGGGCTGATTATTCCGGTTGTCATCACGGTTTTCGCCGACCGCAGCTTCACCTTCGTGACCAAGACGCCGCCCGCGGCCATCCTGCTGAAGAAGGCTGCAGGCATCGCCAAGGGCTCGGGCACGCCCAACAAGGACAAGGTCGGCAAGGTGACCGAAAAGCAGGTACGCGAGATCGCCACGCAGAAGATGCCTGACCTGAACGCGGCCTCGGTTGAGACGGCGATCAAGAGCATCAAGGGAACGGCGCGGTCGATGGGTATCGAAGTCGTCGCGTAAAGCGCGTTTTGCGGATCAACGAAAAGGCCCTCCTTGCGGAGGGCCTTTTTATTTGTGTTGAATGAACGGGAGGCTGGTCTGGTTAGTTGCGGCTGCGCATCTTGGACAGTAGCCGGAGGATTTCGAGGTAGAGCCAAACGAGCGTGACCATGATGCCGAACGCGCCGTACCACTCCATGTACTTGGGAGCGCCGTAGGACACGCCTTGCTCGATGAAGTCGAAGTCGAGGACCAGGTTGAGCGCGGCGATGCCGCACACGAACAAGCTGAAGACGATACCGAGGGGACCTGCGCCGTTGATGGCCAGGAACTGGATATGGAAGAAGCCAAGGATCATCTCGGCGAGGTAGAACAGGGCGATGCCGCCGGTGGCGGCGATGATGCCGAGGCGGAGCTTGTCAGTGACCTTGATGATGCGCGAGGTATAGGCCAGCAGAAGAACGAAGAGTGTGCCGAAGGTGAGGCCGACAGCCTGAAACGCGACTCCGGGATAGCGGAAGTCGAATGCCGCGGACACGCCGCCCAGGACCAGGCCTTCGAGCAGGGCGTAGACGGGCGCGGTCAGGGGTGCCCAGCTCTTTTTGAAGACGGTGACCATGGCCATCACCAGGCCGCCGAAGACGCCGAGCATCATCCAGGGTGCAACGTCGGCCATGTCGTGCGATTCCACGAAGAGGTGCCAGACCCAGGCAGCGGTTGCCAGGGAGCACACCAGCAGGACGCCGGTTTTATTGACGGTGCCGCTGAGCGACATGCGGTCTGCGGCATCGATGAGCCCGCCGTACCCGCTTCCGGACAGGTTTTGGAACGTTTTGCTGCCGAGGGCCGGGTTAGAAGTTTTCATCAAGGGCATAGGATTCTCCGCGACAAACGCGTCTTTCAGTTCAATAGACGTTCCAGGCGGGCCTGAGTCGCAAACGCCATTCTAAAGGATGAGGCGGTTGGGGAGCGGTGGGGGGGAAATCGACGCCGGGGAGGCTGGCTGGCCGCCGTATAGTGATCACACAGCGGCTTTTCGGCTCTCCAGCTCGTCAGAAAGTCAAAGCCTCTTCGCGGAACCGCCTGCCCGACCCGAGCGGCTGTCCGCTTGCTGCATCTCCGCACCATCCATTTGAAACGAGGACTATGAGAAGCTCCCGGCTCGTTCTGTTGTTTTCTGCTGTCTTGTGTCTCTCCGTTGGGCCCGCGCATGCGCAGGAACTGAACGCGAACTACGATCGCGACCCGAACCAGCCCATCGACCAGCACTACACCGACCAGATTCAGAAGTACACCACCGACAAATCTTTCGTTTCTCCGCTGGTGAACTATCTTCCCGCGTCGAAGACGGTACCCACACCGGAGAAGGTGCTGGGCGATGTTTCGGGCGCACCGGACATGCTGCCGTATGCGGAGGATGTGTACAAATATTTCCGCATGCTGGAGTCGGCGAGTCCGCGGGTGAAGGTTTTCTCGATTGGGCATACCGAAGAAGGCCGCGAGATGATCGCCGCGGCGATCGCCGATCCGGCGCTGCTGGCGGGGGCCAAGGAGAACGATGCACGCCTGGCGCAGCTGGCCGATCCGCGAACGATTGGCATGGACGACGCGAAGGCGCGCCTGTTGATCGACAAATCGTATCCGGTGTACTACATCACCGGCACGATTCATTCGCCGGAGACGGGTGCGCCTACGGCGTTGATGGAACTGGCGTATCGGCTAGCCGTGGATGACTCACCGTATATCAAGTACATTCGGTCGCACATGATCGTGCTGATCACGCCGGTGGTAGAGGTGGATGGGCGCGATCGCATGGTCGATATCTACCGGTGGCACAAGGCGCATCCGAACCAGGTGTATCCGCGGCTGGTGTACTGGGGCCACTATGTGGCGCACGACAACAATCGCGACGCGATGGGTATGACGCTGGACCTGACGCGCAATGTGCTCGACACCTACCTGAAGTTTCATGCGCAGGTGTTGCATGACCTGCACGAGTCGGTGCCTTTTCTCTACGACAACACGGTAGGCGATGGGCCGTATAACGCATGGGTCGATCCGACGCTGGCCGATGAGTGGGCCGAGCTGGGCTGGAACAACGTGGCGCAAATGCAGAGCCTCGGCATGCCCGGAGTGTTTACGCACGGCGATTTTGATACGTGGAGTCCGGGCTACCTGATGTTTTTGGCGGCGATGCACAACGGCATCAGCCGCTTGTATGAAACGTTCGGTAACGGAGGAGCGGACACAGAAAAACGAATCCTGACGCCTGAAGAGTATTCGCGCACCTGGTATCGCCAGAACCCTCCGCTGCCGATCGTCAACTGGTCGCAGCGTGACAACAACAACTTCGAAGAGACAGCGCTGCTGACGACGATCTCGTACTTCTCGCAGCACACACATCACTTTCTTGAGAACTACTACGCCAAGAGCAAGCGGAGCGTCGAGAAGCCGACCCTGGAAGGTCCGGCGGCGTATGTGATTCCGCCTGACGCGGCGCAGACCAATCGCACGGTTGAAATGCTGAAGGTGCTTGCACGCCAGCATGTCGAAGTGCAGCAGCTGACGGCCGCGGTTACGAGCACGGTACCCGGCGAGAAGCGCACGGACAAGCCGCGCGAACAGACGTTTCAAGCCGGCAGCATCGTTGTGCGCATGGATCAGCCGTACTCGCGCATTGCGGATGCGCTGCTCGACCACCAGTTCTGGGCCCCAGATGATCCACAGAAGCATCCTTATGACGACACGGGCTGGTCATTCACCGATCTATTTCATGTCAAGACGGTGCGCGTGCCGGATACCGGAATCCTGAAGGCGGCGATGGTGCCGCTCACCGATCCGTCGTCGCTGGCGGGGAATCTCGATGGCGCGGGCACGACCGTTGCGGTCGCCAATACGGCGCAGGTCGCGCTGCTTTCGCTGGTCTACAAGCTGAAGGGTGCGCATATCGAGGCGGTGGAGAAGCCGTTTGATGCGGGCGACAAGCACTTTGCCGCGGGTTCGCTTCTGATCTCGGGAGTGGGGGATGACCAGCTGAAGGGCGCCTTGCACGATCTGGCGCTCGATGGCGTGCACTTGAGCGTGACGCCCGCGGTGCCGGCTCATGCTGTCGCAGCGCCGCGTGTGGCTATGATGCACACCTGGCTCGCAACGCAGACAGAGGGATGGTGGCGCTACGCCTTCGACGCCGAGGGTGTTCCGTTCGACTACATCAGTACGCAGACCGCGGCGAAAGAAGAGGATCTGCGCTCGAAGTACGACGTCATCGTTTTTGCGCCGGTGGCGCGTGCCTCGGCTGCCGATATTCTCGATGGCCTGCCTGCATGGAACAACGTGCTGCCCTGGGAGAAGACCGACTTGACTCCCAACCTGGGCAACGTCGCTACGACGCCGGATATGCGGCCTGGTCTGGGCTATGACGGACTTGCGCATCTGAAGAAGTTTGTGGAGCAAGGCGGTCTTCTGATCACCTGCGAAGACACGGCGCAGTTCGCGGTGGATATGGGTCTTGCACCGGGCGTGAGCGTGGTTCCGCGGAGCGATGCGCGCGTGGTGGGTTCAGTGCTCGACACCGTGCTGGTGAATGCCGAGAATCCTGTGGCGTTCGGCTACGAGAAGAGCGTGCCGGTGATGAGCGCGAACGGTATGGCCTTCAACATCAGCAACACGCTGGGACACTCCGGCGGCAGGATGTTGATGGATCCGTATGCGGAACGTCCAACGGGACGGGGCACCGTGGAAGACAGCGACCAGCCCCTGGGTCGCAAGATCGCCGAGGCCGAAGCGCTACAGAAGCAGCAGCCCTGGCAGGCTCCACGGTTGAACGAGGAGCAGACGCGCAACAATCCTCTGGTGATTCCGGTCAAACTGCGTCCAGAAGTGATTCTGCGTTTCACTGACAACAAGAGTTTGCTGTTGGATGGATTGCTGGACAAGGGCAATTCGATCGCGGAGCATGCGGTGGTGGTCGATGCGCACCTGGGCGATGGGAACGTGCTGTTGTTCGCGAACAATCCCATCTATCGCGGGGAGACGATCGGCACCTATGGGCTAGTCTTCAACGCGATTCTGAACCATGACCATCTCACGCGTCCGGCGGCGTCCGGGGCAAGTCCTACGGCCGGCGAGTAGGGACTGAGTTTTCATGGGCCGGGTGTTTGAGCACTGGGCCTAGCGGATGGGAAGCGGACCTGACAGAAGGACTCAAGGCGAGGACTCAAGGCGCGCAAGGGGACCATGCGATTTGAGCTTTTCTGCGGGCTGTTGCTTGTGTCATGCTTTCTGTCATGGGAAGCAAAGATAAAGGCAAGAAAGAAGCTAAGAAGGCGCCCAAACCCAAGCCGAAACCGGAGCCTGGACGCAAGCGCGAGATCTTCACACCCGCACCGCCCAAGTAAGCTGCTGAGGCCCTGCGCGGGACGGCTTTCAGGTATCCTTGAAGGAAGCAGACCCATCCCTTCCAATCAAGGATTCCTGTGCCCAACGAACGCAAGGCTCAACGTGTGCTGATCGTGGACGACGAGCACATGATCGCCGATACGCTGGCGCAGATTCTCGGGGGAAGCGGGTTCGAAGCGAAGGCTGTTTTCACCGGCGAGCACGCTTTGTCGGCGGCGCAGGAATTTGAACCTGATATTCTGTTGACCGATGTGATCATGCGGGGCGTGTCGGGGATCGATGTTGGCATCGCGGTCGCGAAGTTGCTGCCAGCCTGCCGGATCATCCTGTTTTCGGGACAGGCTTCGACTGCCGATCTGCTGGATCGCGCCAATGCGCAAGGTTACCGGTTCGAAATCATCGCCAAGCCAATTCATCCGCGGGAACTGCTGCGGGTATTGCATGCGCCCGCGCCCTGAAAGGCGAGGGACCAGGGGCACACCCGTTTCCGTACCGATTGAAACATTGCGGGAAACAGGTTCTGCGCTCCGCCGAAGAAGCCGCTCCGCTCAAATTACATGTCTGTGGATGGCGCGAAGAGCCCCATGATTTGCTGGGATCGCGCTCTTGCGATGGCGGTTGCTTCACACCTGACAGGACCTTTCATCGGATATTGATTTGACCACCGGATATCTCGCTTTGATGATGGCGAGGGTTAGTTCTTACCTCACCCCCATTTCAGGAGATCATCTGTGAAGAAGGCTCTTACTTTCCCTCTCCTCGTGGCTGCGCTTGGCCTTTGTTCTGCGTTGCAAGTACCCGCGCAGACTTTCCCGCTTCTCGCCGTGGGCACGCTGGATGCGTCGCGGGCGGGCCAATGGGCCGATGTCTCCGCCCTCGGCTATACGCTTGAGAATGGCGCTCCGGCCAATCTGCTGGGCGGATTCGGCTCTGCGATCACGTATGCCTCCGGCAACACTTTTCTGGCGCTGCCGGATCGTGGGCCTAATGCGGTGACATTCGATGCTGCGATCGACAATACGGCCTCCTACATCAACCGTTTCCACACAATCAAGATGCAGTTGACGCCAAACACCACGGGCGCGGGCCTGCCCTACACTCTGACGCCGACGTTGCTGGCGACGACGCTTCTGTGGAGTCCGACGCCTTTGGTTTACGGCACGGGAACCGGACTGGGCGTGGGATCGGGCATGCCCAAGCCGAACAATTTTCTGCAGCACTTCTTTACGGGACGCTCGGACAATTTCGATCCAAAACGCAATTCTGGAGATCCGGCCGATGCGCGGTTCGATACCGAAGGTCTGCGCATCTCCAATGACGGGTTGAGCGTCTTCATCTCGGACGAGTACGGTCCGTACGTCTACCAGTTCTCCCGCATCACGGGTGCGCGGCTGCGTTCGTTCGCGCTGCCGCAAGCGTTCTTTGTGACCAATCTTTCTCCCGTGGGCAGCACCGAAATCAGCGGCAACACGACGGGGCGGACGGCAAACAAGGGCATGGAAGGGCTGGCAATCACTCCCGACGGGCGCACTCTGGTGGGGATCATGCAAAATGCGCTGATCCAGGATGCGAACGAGGGAGGTGACGCGGCAAACCTGCTGCGCATGGTCACGATCGACATACAGTCGGGTCGCGTGACGCACCAGTATGCTATGAGTTGACGACGGGCTCGGGCGTGAGCGAGATCCTGGCCCTTAACAACCACGAGTTCATCGTGGATGAGCGCGACGGGCACGGCCGCGCCGATCAAAGCAAAGCCAAGGTGAAGCAGCTCTTCAAGATCGACCTGGATGGTGCGGTAGACGTCGGCCAGATGGATGGGACGGAGGCTGCGGCGCACGCCGTGCCCAAGACCCTGTTTGTCGACCTGGTCGCCTCAATGAAGAACGCCGGGATCGACGCGACCAACATTCCTGCGAAGATCGAAGGGATTTCGTGGGGCCCGGATCTTCGGGAGAGCGGAAAGACGGTGCACACGCTGTGGGTGGCAAACGACAACGATTTTCTGAACACCGTTGCTGACCCGGATGGAAACCAGATTCCGAATGACAACCAGTTCTTCGTCTTTGGATTCACGGATGCGGACCTGGGAGGATCGCAATTGGTGCCGCAGGAATTCAAGCCAATTGCGGAGTTTCTGGGCATCATCTGGTAGGCGCGAATCCACAAGAAGGACAGAGCGGGCCGCCTGATGCTGGGCGGCTCGCAGTGTTTGGAATCCTTGCGGCCCTGGAGGTGCTTCTTATTCGCCGGCGGCCGGCCCGGCGCGGCCGATGAGCACCTGCTGGGGCGCGTAAACCTTGGCGTCTGCCCCTTGCAGTTTCAGGCTGAACCGCTCCAACTCCGGCTTGCCCTTCAACTCGGCAGAGAAGTTGACCCTGTACTGGTTCTGGAAGCGCTGGCGCAGATCTTTGAAGAAGGAATCGAAGGAGACGGGGTTACCGGTGCCTTCCCAGTAGCTATTGCCGCCGGTGGCCTGGGTGACTTCACTGAGCAGGCTCTGGCCGGCGTTGTTTTCATAGGCTGATTGGTCTACGCGTCCGCGGTTCGTCCAATAGAACGAATAGACGACGAGGCCGGCACGCGTGGAGTCTTCGATCGCTGCCTGGACGTAGGGATCTTGAGGGTCGAAGCGCAGGTTGTAGTAGTCAACGCCGTCGGTGATCATCAGAACTTCGCGGCGGGCGGAAGGGTCGTGCGAGGGCCAGTTCTTGGCGAGATCGGAGAGGCAGAAGTAGGGACTGCTGCTGGTTCCGGGGGCGCCTCCGGGGATGTGCAGGCCGTTGAGGACCTGGGCTGCGTCGGAGGAAAGCGGACCGGTGAGTGCGGCGCGGCCATTCTGCATGTAGGCGATGGAGATTTTGGCGTTGGCCGGCATCTCTTTCACGAAGGCGGCGATTTCACTCAGCTGGTTGCCCAGCGAAGACCGTGCCGATCCGTCGATGAGGACAACGAGCTCGAGCGGGCTGCCGGGACCTTTTGCCGGCGCGAAGTTGGTGATATTCGATTGTTTACCGGCTACCTTGAGCTCGACATTTTGCTGCTGGATATTCGTTGTGGGGGTGTCTTTGCCTTTCGGCATCAGCGTGACGATGGCCTGTCCGTGGCCTGGTTCTCCGGCTGCCGCGAGGGCCGGGATTGCCATGGCAGCGGCGAGCAGGGCAACGGTGCATTTTGTTCGGTTCATGGGTATCCCTCCGAGGCGGCCGGGCTCCGTATGGGATCAGGCGGCCTCCCTATCCACATGGTTAGATGGAAATGGACGGGACTTGGTTCAGGGCCCGGCCGGTTCAGTTGCAATTTAGAGTCCAATTCATTATGATTCTGAGATGTGCCCGGGGTGTGTTCCGGGTCTGTCAATAGCACCACGGCTGCTGGATCCTGGCTGGACGGGCAAAGTTTCGGATGATTGCCTGGCGCAAGGATTTCCGCGAAGCGGGCTGGCATCAGCGGTGGGAGACGAGGGATGAATGGCTAAAGTCAGCAAGAATATTGCGAAGGCGCGCGCCGCTGTTACCAAGCCGGCGTATCCGCTGCCCGAAGCAGTGAGCCTGCTCCAGCAGGTCAAGTACGCAAAGTTTGATGAGACGGTTGACCTGACCATGCGGTTGGGTGTCGATACTCGTCATGCGGACCAGATGGTGCGTGGCACGGTGGTTTTGCCGCACGGGCTGGGAAAAACGAAGACGGTTGCTGTGATCGCGACGGGCGATCGCCAGAAGGAAGCGCAGGAAGCAGGCGCGGATTTCGTGGGCGGCGAAGAGATGGTCGAGAAGATTCAGAAAGAGAATTGGACCGACTTTGACGCGCTGATTGCGACGCCGGACATGATGAAGGTCGTAGGTCGTCTGGGCAAGGTGCTTGGTCCGAAGGGCCTGATGCCGAACCCGAAGACGGGTACGGTGACGCAGGATGTGGCGGCGGCGGTGAAAGAGATCAAGGCCGGTAAGGTGGAATTTCGCGCCGATAAGACCAGCCTGGTGCACGTGCCGGTGGGCAAGTTGAGTTTCGATTCGCAAAAGCTGATCGACAACGCGACCACGGTGATCACGTCGATTGTGCGCGCAAAGCCTTCGGCGGCGAAGGGCAAGTACATCAAGAGCGTCACGTTGAGCTCGACGATGGGGCCTGGGGTTCCGCTGGATTCTGCTGTGGCCGACGCGGCGGGCAAGCACTAAGAAACAGGGACTAGGGACTAGGGATTAGGGAAGTTGATTCCCGTTTCGCCTTGTACTCCGGTCTGAGAATTTGAAGAGATTTTGTAGCGCGTCATTGAATTGACGCAGGGGAATTAGGAGAGCGCGGGAAGAGCGGGTCGGTTTTCTGGTCCCTAATCCCTAGTCCCTAGTCCCTGTCTGAGCGGAGCGAAGACATGGCGATTTCAAGATCGAAGAAGACAGAGAAGGTTCAGTTGCTAGCCAAGGAGCTGGAAGGCTCCACGACGGCAATTATCGGCACCTTTAGCAAGCTGACCGTGGCGCAGGATTTCGCGTTGCGCAAGGTGGTGCGCGAGTCGGGCGGCAAGTATCGCGTGGTGAAGAACAAGCTGGCCGGCATTGCGAGCAAGGGCACCCCGGTTGAAGGCGCGCTGAAGGGCCTGAAGGGTGTGAGCGCGGTGGCGTTTACCTCGGGCGATCCAGTGGCTTTGGCCAAGGGCTTCTCGAAGTGGGTCAACGAGAACGCGGAGTTCCAGTTCAAGCTGGGCATCATCGACGGCAAGCTGTTGACTGTGGACGATGTGAAAGCTCTGGCGACGATGCCAAGCAAGGATGAGCTTTTCTCGAAGCTTCTGTTCCTGATCAACGCGCCGGCGCAGCGGTTGGCGACGGTGATCAATGCGACGGGCCGCGACCTGGCCGTGGTGTTGGGACAGGGTGTCGAGAAAGAAAAGTTCGCGGCCGCGTAGCGGTCGCAGTTCTTCGTTCACAGTTTACGGCTGCTGATGTTCGCAGCTTGCGAGCAAGACTGAGAACTACGAACTGAGAACTGATTTTCACAGTTTTGTCGGTCAAGGCGGGCGGGAAGTGCGCGGGTCTGGCGCATCGGAAACTTTCCACTGCGTGGGGCAAATTTTTGGACCAGCGTATTGGCTGGAGTATCAATTCAAACGAATTCTGATTGGAGAAAAACATGGCGGATCTCGCGCAGTTGGAAGAACAGATTGTAAGCCTGAGCCTGTTGGAAGCAGCGTCTCTGGTGAAGAAGTTGGAAGAGCGTCTTGGCGTTTCTGCAGCGGCGGCAGCCCCGGTGATGGTTGCCGGCGGCGGCGGTGCGGCAGCGGCTCCGGCGGCAGAAGAGAAGACCGAATTCCAGGTCATCTTGAAGGATGCCGGCGCCAACAAGATCAACACCATCAAGGCCGTTCGCGAAGTGACTTCGCTTGGTCTGAAGGAAGCCAAGGACCTGGTGGATGGCGCGCCCAAGCCGCTGAAGGAAAGCGCGACGAAGGACGAGGCCGAGGCCATCAAGAAGAAGTTCGAAGGCGTGGCTACGATCGAAGTCAAGTAATTGGCATGAGACTTGCAAGGCGGGCCTGGACGCGCTACGATAATCGTTGCGCGTCTTTCCGTCCCATTTCAGCTTTCCTCTGAATTGGGCGGCAACTGGTAGGCGCGTCTCAGGATGAGTCACGGAGCACGCAAGCGTCTGTCGGTCGAAGCAGTGCCAAGCACTTCGACAGGGACAGAGGCGGACTTTGAAGTGCTTAAGTGTCAACGGGATAGGCGGATCTCCGTTGATGATGGCGGATAGCTGGCGGGCGAGCGGCAGAAGCGAGCTTTGGGATCGGCGAGAACAGGCAAAAGTATTGGTTTGGGAGCAATGGCCGCAGGCCACGCTCGTAGGGATTTGCGTCCTTACGGGCCTTTCGTGTCTCCCAACTACGGTAGTAAGCCCATTTTGGGCTGAATCTACCTGAATTGTGCAGAGGGGTATCAAGTTGTTCAACTGCACGCCTGCTTCTTCGATTGTGCGTAGTCTACGGCATTTTGGGGAATGAAGTAGCCGTTTGGAAATCGAGCAAGGTCGTCGCTTAGAGTGGGTGCGTCGACTGCAGGTTCTCGGATTTCAGGCACGGGGATTCTCTGGGATGTTCAAGCGCACGAACCTCCAAGGCAGCAACGCGTAAAACCGCTCCGCATGTCGCACAGCTCGCTGGGCGAGCTTGGCATGGATAGCTGGAGGCTGGACAGCCCGTTTGGGTTGCCTGGGACTTTCAGCCGGGTTGGCTGCAGGCTTGCCAAGCCGAGATTTTGGACTTCTACCCAATCTGCCGGTGCCCCGAGACTCGGGTGCCGGCCCGGCACCGCAAAGGGCGGTCCGGTGCGATGAGCCTCAGGAGTGATGCATGTCCAACGAGAAGCGCGCGATTCGCAGCAGGCTCGATTTTTCAAAGATTCCAACCGCAACCCAGATTCCCAACCTGATCGAAGTGCAGCGGCGTTCGTACGAGCGTTTTCTGCAGATGGACAAGCTGCCGAACGAGCGCGATGACTCGGGTCTGCAGTCGGTGTTTGTCTCGGTTTTCCCGATCACCGATTTCAGGGGAATCTCGCAGCTGGACTTTGTCGACTACGCGATCGGCAACTGGGAGTGCAAGTGCGGCCACCTGAAAGGGCTGCATCACCTGCGCACGGCCTGCGTGAATTGCGGCGCGATGGTCATCACCGATCCGTTCCTTCCTGGCGATGTGCTTTGCCAGAAGTGCGGCACCTACAACAAGAACACTCCAGACTTCTGCAACAAGTGCGGCGACCCTGTGGGCCTGCAGCTGAAGTATGACCAGCAGGAGTGCGAAGAGCGGGGCATGACGTTCTCGGCTCCGTTGAAGGTGACTGTCCGCCTGACCATCTACGACAAGGATGCGGAGACGGGCAACAAGACGATCCGCGACATCAAGGAGCAGGAAGTCTTCTTCGGCGATATTCCTTTGATGACCCCGAACGGCACGTTCATTGTGAACGGCACCGAGCGCGTGATCGTATCGCAGCTGCACCGTTCGCCGGGCGTCTTCTTCGAGACCGCGAATAACCGCACGTACTTTTTGGGCAAGATCATTCCCTATCGCGGATCGTGGGTGGAGTTCGAATTCGACCAGAAGAACACGCTCTATGTCCGCATCGATCGCAAGCGCAAGTTCCTGGGAACGATTTTCCTTCGCGCCCTGGGTTTGCGTTCGGACGAAGAAATTCTGAAGACGTTCTACACCGTGGACCGGATCAATGTTGCGGCCGGCAAGCTGCATTGGGCGGTAGCGCCCGAGGGCAAGACGACGCACCTGGTGGGCGCCAAGCCGGCGCATGCCGTGCTGCACAAGGGCGAGGAGATCGCACATTCCGGCCGCAAGGTGACGGCGCATACGTTGAAGGCGCTGCGCGCGGCAGGCGTGGAGAAGGTTGAAGTTGAAACCGCTGAGCTCGACGGCGCATTGACGGCCGCCGATGTGGTGGATACCGCGACCGGCGAAGTGATTGTCGAAGCCAACATCGAGTTGACCGCCGATCGCCTGCACAAGGTGATTTCGAGCGGTGTGACGAACTTCGAGGTCTTTTTCCCCGAGCGCGACGATGTAGGCAACATCATCACCAACACGTTGAAGCGCGACTCGGTACACAAGCCGGAAGAGGCTCTGATCGAGATCTACCGCAAGCTGCGTCCGGGTGACCCGCCGACGCTGGATACGGCGACCGCTTTGTTCGAAGGCATGTTCTTCGATGCGCGCAAGTACGACTTCTCGCGCGTGGGCCGTTTGAAGTTCAACATCAAGCTGTATGAGAACCAGGACGCGACGAAGCTGGATCATCGCACGTTGACGCCCGAAGACTTCTACGCAACCATCCGCTACCTGTTGAAGCTGCGCAAGAACATCGGCGTGGTGGACGACATCGATCACCTGGGCAATCGCCGCGTGCGCGCCGTGGGTGAATTGATGGAGAACCAGTTCCGTATCGGCCTGGTTCGCATGGAGCGCGCCATCAAGGAAAAGATGAGCGTGTATCAGGAACTGAACACGGCGATGCCGCACGACCTGATCAACGCCAAGCCGGTGATGGCTGCCATCCGCGAGTTCTTCGGTTCGTCGCAGTTGTCGCAGTTCATGGATCAGACCAATCCGCTGTCGGAGATCACGCACAAGCGCAGACTGTCGGCCCTTGGACCGGGCGGTCTTTCGCGTGAGCGTGCAGGCTTCGAGGTTCGCGACGTGCATACGACGCACTATGGCCGTATCTGCCCGATCGAGACGCCGGAAGGTCCGAACATCGGCCTGATCAGTTCGCTGAGCTGTTTTGCGCGGATCAACGAGTACGGCTTTATCGAGTCGCCCTACCGCAAGGTAAAGGACGCGAAGATTCTCGATTACGTGGAGATCACGAACGCGGGCGAAAGCGGCCTGCGTGTGGGCGACCACATCGAGAAGGATGAATCGGTCAAGCTGAATGCCTCGCTGAAGAAGGCGGGCAAGCGGTCGATCGACCACATCCCGTTCAGCTTCTACCTGTCGGCTTGGGAAGAGGACAAGCACACGATCGCGCAGGCCAACATCGAGTTCGACCAGAACGGCGTGATCACTGAAGACCTGGTGAACGCGCGCCGGCAGGGCAACTTTGTGCTGGTGAGCCGTTCAGAGGTGGACTACATCGACGTTTCGCCGAAGCAACTGGTATCGGTGGCGGCGTCGCTGGTGCCGTTCCTCGAACATGATGACGCGAACCGCGCGCTGATGGGCGCCAACATGCAACGCCAGTCTGTGCCGCTGCTGGTGGCCGAAGCGCCGCTGGTCGGCACGGGTATGGAAGGCGTAACCGCACGCGACTCCGGTGCGGTGGTTCTGGCCAAGCGTAACGGCATCGTGGATTCGGTCGACTCCGAGCGCATCATTGTGCGTGTCGAAGGCGAGCATCATCCCACGCAGTTGTCGCGCGAGGTTGGTTCTGACATCTACACGCTGATCAAGTTCAAGCGCTCGAACCAGAACACCTGCATCAACCAGAAGCCGGTGGTGCGGGAGGGCGAGCGTGTGTTGAAGGGCCAGGTCATCGCCGATGGTCCTTGCACAGAGCAGGGCGAGTTGGCCCTGGGACGCAACGTGCTGGTGGCTTTCATGCCGTGGCGCGGCTACAACTTCGAAGACGCGATCCTGATCAGCGAAAAGCTGGTGAAGGAGGACTACTACACCTCGGTGCACATCGAGGAGTTCGAGATTGAAGCGCGCGACACCAAGCTGGGACCGGAAGAAATCACGCGTGATATTCCGAACGTCTCAGAGCATGCACTGCGCGATCTGGACGAGAGCGGCGTGATCCGCATCGGCGCACAGATCGGGCATGGCGACATTCTGGTAGGCAAGGTGACGCCGAAGGGCGAAACCCAGCTGACGCCGGAAGAGAAGCTGCTGCGCGCGATCTTCGGCGAAAAGGCCGGCGATGTGCGTGACGCTTCGCTCACCTGCCCTCCGGGCATTGAAGGTACGGTGGTGGACGTCCGCATCTTCTCGCGCAAGGGCCAGGAGAAGGACGAGCGTGCCAAGCAGATCGAGACGGAATATGTTGCCAAGCTGGAGAAGAACCTCGGCGACGAAATCCGCATTTTGACCGATGAGCGTCTCAAACGTCTCGAAGCGATCCTAGGCAACAAGGAAGTGTTGGCCGACCTGCACGATGAGCGGACCAACAAGCGCCTGTTAACCAAGGGAGCGATGGTTGACCGCGAGACGATCGAGCGCATCTCCACGAAGAACCTCAAGCGTATCCGCTACAACGACAAGGATCCTCGCGTCAACGAGCAGATCGATGAGATCGAGGAGATGACGTCGCGCCAGATTGAAGTGCTGCGCAAGATCACGAACGAGAAGATCTCGAAGCTGCAGAAGGGCGACGAGCTGCCTCCGGGCGTGATCAAGCTGGTGAAGGTCTATGTCGCGATGAAGCGCAAGCTTTCGGTTGGCGACAAGATGGCCGGACGCCACGGCAACAAGGGTGTGATCGCGCGCATTCTTCCTGAGGAAGACATGCCGTATCTGCCCGATGGCCGGCCGGTGGAGATTGTCTTGAATCCGCTCGGCGTGCCCTCTCGTATGAACGTGGGCCAGATTCTGGAAACCCATCTTGGGTGGGCAGCTGCGGAGCTTGGTCACAAGATCGCGGCCCTGCTGAAGACCAACAACGACGCCAACTTCATTCGCGAAGCGGTGAAGAAGGAGTTTGCCGGAACCGCGGCGCTGCGCCAACTGCTGGAGCTGGACGACGAGACGCTGGTGCGTGTGGCTGCCGGTATGGAGCGCGGCATCTGGTTCGGAACGAACGTGTTTGATGGAGCCAAGGAAGAAGAGATCAAGGCCTTGCTGGCGTCGGCGAATCTGCCTTCGTCGGGCAAGACACCTCTCTTCGACGGCATGACGGGCGATCAGTTTGAACAGCCGGTCACGGTGGGCTACATCTACATGCTCAAGCTGTCGCACCTGGTAGACGACAAGATTCACGCACGTTCAATCGGGCCGTACTCGCTGATCACCCAGCAGCCGCTGGGCGGCAAGGCGCAGTTCGGCGGACAGCGTTTCGGTGAGATGGAAGTGTGGGCGCTGGAAGCATACGGCGCAGCTTACATCCTGCAGGAGCTGCTGACGGCGAAGTCGGATGACGTGTATGGCCGTACCAAGATTTACGAGGCCATCGTCAAGGGCGAGGCGGCAATCGAGCCTGGCGTGCCGGAGTCGTTCAACGTGCTGATTCGCGAATTGCAGTCGCTGTGCCTGGATGTGGAACTGATCAAGAAAGCAGATTTGATCAAGAAAGCGCCTGTGCCGGAAGTTGCAGCGGTAGCGGACTAATTCAGCTTCTAGCTTCTAGCCACCAGCTTCCAGCTCTTTCGACGAATTTGTCGCGGAGAGCAGAACTGGATGAGCTAGGAGCTAGCGGCTAAAGGCTAGAAGCTTTTTTAGGGTCCTTCTTATAAGCGGCAAACGCCGCTTCCCGGGAAGGAAGGATCCTTCAACCATCCCGGGAAAAGCCGCGGCAGTGGCCGAAAGGCCCGCCAAGGAGGGTCGCCTTGTTCCGTTCGAACCCGTTTGAGCTCACCAGCCCGATTACCGATTTCGATGCGATTCGCATCATGCTTGCTTCGCCCGAGAAGATCCGCAGCTGGTCGCATGGTGAGGTCACAAAACCTGAAACCATCAACTACCGCACCTTCAAGCCGGAGCGCGACGGACTGTTCTGCGCCCGCATCTTTGGTCCTGTAACGGACTGGGAGTGCTTGTGCGGCAAGTACAAGCGCATGAAGCACCGCGGCGTGATCTGCGACAAGTGCGGCGTCGAAGTGACGGTGAGCAAGGTGCGCCGCGAGCGCATGGGCCACATTGAGCTGGCGTCTCCGTGCTCGCACGTGTGGTTCTTCAAGGGCCTGCCGTCGCGTATCGGCCACCTGCTCGATATTTCGTTGCGCGATCTGGAGAGCATTCTCTATTTCGAGTCGTATGTCGTTGTCGATCCGGGTGACGCGCCGGTGCGCGAGCGCGAGATCATCAAGGACGAGAATCGCTTCCGCGAGCTCGACCAGCAGTACCGCCCCTCGGGCTTCAAGGCCATGATGGGCGCCGAAGCGATCAAGGAGCTGCTCAAGCGCGTCAGCGTGGACGATCTCGGTCTGGAACTGCGCGAGCGCATGAAGGCGGAGAGCTCCGCGCAGAAGAAGCTGAAGTATGCCAAGCGGCTGAAGGTTGTCGAGGCGTTCCGCAAATCGAGCAACAAGCCGCAGTGGATGATTCTCGACGTGCTGCCGGTCATTCCTCCAGAGCTGCGCCCGCTGGTGCCGCTGGATGGCGGCCGCTTTGCGACGTCGGATTTGAATGACCTCTATCGGCGCGTGATCAACCGCAATAACCGGTTGAAGAAGTTGATGGACCTGCACGCTCCTGAAGTGATTGTGCGCAACGAAAAGCGCATGCTGCAGGAAGCGGTGGACGCGCTGTTCGACAACGGCCGTCGTGGCCGCGTGCTGCGTGGCGCCAACAACCGCCCGTTGAAGTCGCTCTCCGATACGCTGAAGGGCAAGCAGGGCCGCTTCCGCCAAAACCTGCTGGGCAAGCGCGTGGACTACTCGGGCCGTTCGGTCATCGTGGTCGGTCCAGAATTGAAATTGCACCAGTGCGGTTTGCCGAAGAAGATGGCGCTCGAGCTGTTCAAGCCGTTCATCTATCACCGCCTGGAACAGACAGGGCATTGCACCACCATCAAGCAAGCCAAGGAGATGGTGGAGATGCAGGAGCCGGTGGTCTGGGACATCCTTGAAGAAGTGATCAAGGATCACCCGGTACTGCTGAACCGCGCCCCCACGCTTCACCGCCTGGGCATTCAGGCATTTGAGCCGGTGCTGGTCGAAGGCAAGGCCATCAAGATTCACCCGCTGGTCTGCACCGCATTCAACGCGGACTTCGACGGCGATCAGATGGCGGTGCACATTCCGTTGTCGCCCGAAGCGCAGATTGAAGCCAGCGTGCTGATGCTTGCGTCGCACAACATTCTTTCGCCCGCATCGGGTCAGCCGATCACCGTGCCTACGCAGGACATGGTTCTCGGTCTCTATTACCTGACCAAGGCCAAGAAGGGCGGCGTCGGCGAAGGCCGCACGTTCTCGAACACCGAAGAGATCCTGATGGCGCTGGAAGCCAAGGAAGTGGAGACGTTGACGCCCATCCGTCTGCGCTACACGGGCAAGGTGCTCGACATGACCACGGCCTACGACGATCAGGACCTGACGCACACCGAGCCGGTTGACTTCAACAAGGAGTACCTGTCGACGACCGTGGGCCGCGTGATCCTGAACGACGCATTGCCGTCGGGGATGCCGTTTATCAACGGCCTGCTGAAGAAGAAGGGTATCGGACAGCTGGTGAACTACTGCAACCAGAACCTCGGACTTGAGGTGACGGTGCGAATGCTGGATCGCATCAAGCAACTGGGCTTCAACTATGCGACCAAGTCCGGACTCTCGGTAGGTCTTGACGACATGGTGATTCCGGCGAGCAAGTACACCACCGTGGACGCAGCCGACAAGAAGGTGATCGAAGTTCAGAAACAATACATGGACGGCGCCATCACGAACGGCGAGCGTGCCAACAAGGTCATCCAGATGTGGTCAGCGGTGACCGACCAGGTGGCCGATGAGATGTTCGGGAACATGAAGCGAGCGGACGATGAGGGCGCCATGAACCCGATCTACATCATGGCTGACTCGGGCGCTCGTGGTTCGAAGCAGCAGATTCGCCAGTTGAGCGGTATGCGTGGACTGATGGCCAAGCCTTCGGGCGAAGTCATTGAGACGCCGATCACGGCGAACTTCCGTGAAGGTCTGACGGTGCTCGAGTACTTCATCTCGACGCACGGTGCGCGTAAGGGTCTGGCGGATACGGCACTGAAGACGGCCGACTCGGGCTACCTGACGCGTCGCTTGGTGGACGTGGCGCAGGACGTGATCGTGACCGAGTTCGATTGCGGAACGAGCGAGGGAATCTATGTCGGATCGATTGTCGAGTCCGGCGAGATCATCGAGCCGTTGCGTGACCGCATCATTGGCCGCGTATCGCTGGAACGCATCAAGGACTACGACGGCAACGTGGTGGTCGAGGTGAACCAGCAGATCGACGAAGACATCGCCTCGGCGATCCAGGGGGCAGGCGTGGAGCGGGTGAAGATTCGCTCGGTGCTGACCTGCGAATCGCGGCGCGGCGTTTGCGCGCTCTGCTATGGACGCAACCTGGGTTCGGGCCGGATGGTGGAACTGGGCGAAACTTGCGGCGTGATCGCAGCGCAGTCCATCGGCGAACCGGGCACGCAGCTGACCATGCGTACCTTCCACGTGGGTGGTACGGCAAGCCGCGTGGCCGACAAGTCGCGCCTCGATGCGAAGAACAACGGTATCGTGCGCTTCATCAATCTCAGCACCGTCGAAAGCAAGGACGGCACACTGGTGGCGATGAACCGCTCGGGCTCAGTGGCCATCGTGGACGAACGCGGCCGCGAAAAAGAACGCTACCAGGTGGTGTATGGTGCGCGTCTGCGCGTGAAGGACGGAGCTGCGGTGAAGCTCGGCGAGTTGCTGGCCGAATGGGATCCGTATACCTACTCCATCCTTACTGAAATCGGCGGCACGGTGCAGTTCAAGGACCTGCAGGAAGGCATCACACTCAACGAAGAAGTCGATGAAGTGACCGGCCTCTCACGTTGGGTGGTAGCCGATGCTCCCGATGAAAAGCGTCAGCCGACGTTCGTTGTCAAGAACGCCAAGGCGAGCAAGCGGTATCTGTTGCCGCGTGGTTCGCACTTGATGATTCAAGACGGCGACGAGGTGGGTCCGGGCGATGTGCTCGCGAAGATTCCGAAGGAGTCGACGCGTACCAAGGACATCACCGGTGGTTTGCCGCGTGTGGTCGAGTTGTTCGAAGCCCGCAAGCCGCGCGAGACAGCCATCATCAGCGAGATCGATGGTGTGGTCCGGTTCGGCGAAGTGGCAAAAGGACAGCGCAAGATCTACGTCACGGCGGACAATGGCGACGAGAAGGAATACTCGGTGCCGCGTGGTATCCACGTCAACGTGCAGGAAGGCGAGCGTCTGCGTGCCGGCGATCCTCTGATGGATGGACCGCTGAACCCGCACGACATTCTTGCCGTACTGGGCGAGAAGGAACTGCAGGCTTACCTGGTGAACGAAATCCAGGAAGTCTACCGGTTGCAGGGCGTGGCCATCTCGGACAAGCACATCGAAGTGATTGTTCGTCAGATGCTGCGCTGGGTGCGTATCGATGAAGTGGGCGACACGAACTTCTTGCTCGAGCAGCAAGTCGATCGCTTCCGCTTCAACGAAGAGAACGAGCGCGTGCTCAGCAATGGAGGCCGTCCGGCGATCGGGCGTCCGCTGCTGCTCGGTATCACCAAGGCGTCGCTCTCGACCGACAGCTTCATCTCCGCGGCCAGTTTCCAGGAGACGACGCGTGTGCTCACCGAAGCCAGCATCAATGGCGCGATCGACAACCTGCGCGGCCTGAAAGAAAACGTCATCGTGGGCCGGCTTATCCCGGCAGGCACGGGCCTGGAGTACTACCGCAACGTCCAGCTCTCACCGGAACTGGAAGAAGCGGCAGCCCGTGTGCAGCAGGAAGTGCATGCCGAGATTGAAGCGGCAGAGCGCGAACTGGAGATGATGCGCCAGGAAGGCGAAGCCGAAGAGATGGCGGCCGAATAGCCACCTGCGGTGGGGCCAATTGCCTTTGGCCGCTGGCACCGTCGATCGTGGATCAAGCAGCTTCGCTCGCATTCAAACCCAAAGGCCCGGCATATCGCCGGGCCTTTTCTTTGCGCCGAAGCTGCGGTTATCTGCGGCGAACGCTCTCGCCGGATTCCTTCTTGATCTTCTTGTTGACGTACATCGCGGCGTCCGCGGTGCTCAGCAGGCTGTCTTTGTCGGCGCCGTCTTCGGGATAGACCGCGGCACCCACGCTCACCGATCCGCGGATGGAGTAGCCCTCGATATCGAACAGTTCGCGGAAGCTGCGCTCGAGGCGCTGAGAAACTTCTTCCACCTCGGCCTGGCAACGAACGTTGGTGACGATGACGGCGAACTCGTCGCCACCGAGTCGTGCGAGCATGTCGGAGGGGCGGAGCTGGCGCTTCATCCGGTGGGCTGACTCGCGCAGGAATTGGTCGCCTGCGCTGTGTCCATATTGGTCGTTGACCTGTTTGAAGTCGTCGAGATCGATGTAGATCAATCCGAACGCCGAGGCTGTCTGCCGGCAGTCGTGAATCACGGCATCGAGGCGGCGCTCGAACGAGAAGCGGTTGAAGACGTCAGTCAGCAAGTCGAACTCGGAGCGATGCACCAGGTCGGAATACATGCCGCGCGTCTCGATAGCGAGGGTCGCCAGCCATGCACCCATCGCAAGCGCTTCCTGCGCATGAACAGAACAGGGCAGCAGAGGATTGATGGCGGCAAACAGCATGCCATGCAGCGGTCCTGAGCGCGAGGGAATCTCGTGACGGAGGATGGTGACGCCTTCGGCAGTGGGTGGGGTCGATCCGAATTTGATGCCGTCGCCCACCTCGCACCAGCACGGTGTGCCCGCGAGGCGGAAAGCGGCGAACTCGGCGATCTGGGTAAGGATTGCTTCGAGCGGCTGGTTTCCGTTGATGTCTTCGAGAATGCGGCTGCGTTTGCGCTCGAGGATCGCCTCGGCTTCTTTTTGCGCAGCGAGGGCAGCGGTTTGTTGATGGACTTTGCGCTTCAACATCAGGACCCAGGCGCCGCCCGCGGCCATCGAAACCAGCAGCACGGTGACGAGCAGGACCAGGTTGCGTACCGTGAGCAGAGAGGGCTTTACGATCACGACGACGTCGGACGCGGAGCGCAACAGAATGCCGAAGGCCATGGGACCGTTGAAGGGATTTGCGTCGTCATGAATGGCCACGCCCGTAATGCGGACGGTGCTGCCGGCTTCGAGCAGCGGCATGGGGGGTGGAGCGTGCGCGCCGCTCGCCTCGAAGACCAAGGGGAATCGCACCGTGGCGGAAAACAGGTGGCCATCGGCGGCAATGATGTAGACATCCTGTGCGTGCTCTCGCACCTGGGTGACGACTTTACCTTCAATCGAGACAAGGTCGAAGGCGTGACGGCCCGAAGCGAGCTGGTCCCAGTTCACGGCGACGGGATGGACGGGTGCCGAACCGCCAGTGGTGCGCAGATCGCCCCATTTCAGAGTAAGGAATCCGTTTTCGACGAACGGCTCGCCGATCGCCTGCACGCGGTCACCGATGCTGAACGGTTCAATGGTGGGCGTAAAAACGCGAATGCTCTGGGTGCCTTCTTGGAGCACGGCCATGCGGCCCGGCTGGAAGTAGGTGATGATGCCCTGAATGCGGACGCGCGGGGTAAGGTCACGCACGTTGTAGTGATCCAGCACCTCATCCATCGGAGTGAGGGGGATTGACCAGGCATCTACTGAAGGTCTGTGGACGATGTGCACATCGTCGAAGGAGGCGACGTGAATCAGGACGCCTGTCTGTTGCATTTTGCCATCGAAGCTGCCGGCTTCGGCGCCGGTGACTGCAACCTCGGCATCGAGCAGGTCGCTGAGGCGGGCGACGACCCCTTTGTCGACGGTTGCGGCGATCGTGCCGCCGTCGAGAGCCAGTTCAAGCTGGGTCACCAGATGTCCTGTGCTCAGGGCAGGGACTGCGGAGATGACCACGCCATGCACCTGGACGTAGCGACAGTCGAGTTTGGCCTGGAGGAGAGGCGTGAATTCGGCTTCGACAGGTTTCGGAACGCTGCCGTGATGCAGGAAGGTGAGACCCTCGCTCATCACGATGGGGCGGAAGCTGTCGCGGGTGAACCCATGCACACGGATGCGGTCACCCGGGTCGAGATTCAGGTTGGTCACCGCCTGTACGTAGATTGCGTCGTCACCATCCTGAACGAACAGGGTTTTTTCGTAGCCGCGGAAATAGGTCACCGTAGCCTCGAAGTCCACGGGAACGGCCATGCTTGCTTCTGCGTTGGTGAGCTTGCGGATGGCGTGGAGGGAGGTCAATGTCGCCGGAGTCGCCGCTGCAAAGGAACTGAAGCAGGCCACCAGGCAGACCACGAGCGCAGCCACAGCCGCAGGGCAATGGCGAACGACAAACGGCTTGCGGAGTGCTGACCTCATCTGGTCAATTATCGGTATCTTGTGAATAGAAGATCAATTGTCGGCAGGGTCAGAACAAAACTAAAGAGTCATTCCGTTGGTGTAGGCAGGTGCCCGGCAGGGGACTGGAGAAGGGAAGTGTCGCGGCGAGAGTGGCGGAGGTCGCTGGTTTAGCGGCGGGACGACATCTTTCCGGTTCCGCGGCGGCTGTTTTTGGCCGCATACATCTGGGTGTCGGCGGCCGTCATGAGGGCGTCCGAGGTGGTTCCGTCGGTTGGATAGATGGCCATGCCGACGCTGGCCGCGCCCCGCAGCTCATATCCGTTCAGCGTAAAGGGAGCGTCGAAGCACCGTTCCAATCGCTGGGCAATCTCTTCGACGTCGATACGGCCTCGCACCACCGTTACCAGCGCGGCGAATTCATCGCCTCCAAGGCGTCCCAGCACGTCGCCGGTGCGCAGCTGACGTTTCATGCGCAGGGATACTTCTTGCAGGTAAAGGTCGCCGATGTGGTGGCCGTACATGTCGTTCACCAGCTTGAAGTCGTCGAGGTCGACGTAGATGAGGCCGAAGCTGGAGCTTGTTTCGTGCGCCTTGTCGATCAGTTCCAACAGGTGACGATCCAGAGAGAAGCGGTTGAACATGTCGGTGAGCAGGTCGAATTCAGAGCGATGAACAAGGTCACTATAGAGCTTGCGTGTCTCGATCGAAAGCGTAGCCAGGCCTATCCCGGCGGTGAGGGCATCCTGCTCCTCTTTTTCGTTTTCGTCCATCGACTCGAGTCCGGCGTACAGGGTGCCGAGCACCAGTCCTGAGCGGGCCTGGATTTCGCTGCTGATCACGCGGAGGCTTGTCTTGTTGGCCGGCGGGCGTCCGAGCAGCGGACCCTCGGTGACCTGGCACCAGCACGGAGCTCCGTGGAGCATGAACGAGACCATCTCGGTGATGTGTTCGACGATGTCGCCCAGCGGTCGAGAGCTATTGATGTCTTCGAGCACGCGGCTACGACGTCGTTCCAATTCGGCGATGCGGCGTTGCTGTTCTGCGTCGGCTTCACTCTGTTGGGTGATGGCCTCAGTTTGTTGGCGCACACGGCGGCGCAGGGTGAGAGCCCAGACGCTGAATGCCAAGACGACGAGGAACAAGGCTCCGACGATCTTGGCCAGTACCGCGACGGTGAGCCATGGCGCGGCGGTTACCACGGCGATGTCATCGGGCGAGCGAAGCAAAATATTGAATGGCACACGAGCCTGCACGGGGCTGGCCGAATGCGTAGAGATGCAGACACCGGTAACGCGCACCTTGGCGCCGGCGTCGACGTGCTTGAGCGGTCCCGGGCCATCGCCATCGTCATTGGTTGGATGCCGGTAGATTGCGGAGAAAAGGTCGCCATTGGCTTCGACGATGTATTCGTCCTGGGCGGCGCCGCGCACCTCAGCCACGACCGAGCCGTCGATGGTGACCAGGTCAAACAGGCTCTTGCCGGTGGAGAGCTGATCCCACGTGGTCTGCCTGGGCGTGATGGGCGCTTGTTTCCCGCTGTCTTGCACTTCGGCACTGGCCAGGGCGAGCAGGCCATCGTGCACGTCGGGGAAGCCTGTTGCATCGGCCGCATTCCCCACATGTAGTGGCGCGAAAGATGAGGTCATCAGCCAAAGGCTCTTGTCGCCATCCTGCAGTACGACCGATGATCCAGGCTGGTAGTAGGTAATGGTGCCGCGCACCCGGATGCGTCTACTCGAATTGTTGATGTGGTAGCCGGAGAGAATTTGATCCATTGGAGTGATGGGCAATTCCCAGGGGCTGGAGGCAGCGTGCCGCACAACCTTCACTCCGTCCATGGAGCTGACGTGCAGTACGATGCCGGTCTGCTGCATCTTGCTGTCGAAACGGCCAGAGACGGTTCCGGTGACCTGGACTTCGGCATCGAGCAGTGTGCCAAGAAAATCCTGATTGTCTACGTCCACCGCGGCATCGATTTCGCCGCCATCGGCGTGCAACTGGAGCAGCGAACTGCGGACGTTTTGATTGACGACGGTGTTGGCATCGCGGACGATGGCGTTGACGGTGACGAGACGCGCGTCCATATCGCCATTGACAAGCTGGTCAAACGTTGCCGGCACGGGAGCGGGCAGAGTTCCGTGATGCAGCAGCGTGACGCTTTTGGCTACGACGCTGGGTTTCAACCCTTGGCTGGTTGTTGTGCCTGTCACCTGCACGCGATCGCCGGGCCCAAGCAGACTCTCTGTCGGCCACTCGACATAGACAGCAGAATCGCCGTCTGCGACAAAGAGTGCATGTTGATAGCTGCGCACGTAGGTGACGGTGGCCTGAAAGTCTACGGGAAGTCCCTGGTGCGCCTGCTCGTCGGTAAGGGCACGAATCGCATGCACGGAAGCGAGCGGCGTCTGCTGCGCCGATGCAAAGGCACAGCTAACAATCAGCGCCAAAATGGCGACCGCTTTTCTCATGGCGACCGCTTTTCTCATGAAGAAAGCGCCGGCGACTGCTCCCCGCAGCCGGGCACCCTCAGCGTGCATCATGCGTACGATCCTTCCGCTGTAGCCCTGTGGCCTTGCATCAAAAGCCCCCTAGCAAGGCAGGGTTAGCGCGTTCTATGAATAAGTTGAATTCCTTTAGATTGTTGCACCTTCATCTTACCCCGAAAGGAAATTGCTCTAATAGCCCTTTTAGGGCATGACGGTCATGCGTGCCGCTAGTAACCAGTTGCTGTTGGTATTCGATGCCCTTCGCCTACACTTTGGCCACCGATGAGTGGACAAAGCACTGTTTCCCAACGTAAAACCAGTTTTCGACATGACAAATCCGATTGAGACGCCCGCTTTTTCCACCTCTTCCTCTACTGCTGGTACCCAAGCCCAACCACCGCGCCGCATTCACGTACTCGGCGTTCCTCTGGATATGGGGGCTAGTCGCCGTGGGGTCGACATGGGACCCTCGGCCATGAGGGTCGCGGGTCTGGAGGCTCGACTCGAGGCGTTGGGCCACCAGGTGACCGACGGCGGCAACATCCTGGTGGAGATCGCCGAGACCCAGGCTTTCGGCGATCCGCATGCCCGGTATCTGAAGCAAATTGCCGAGACCTGTACGCGGACAGCGGAGGCGGTTGTGAAGACGCTGGAACAGGGGAACACGCCGCTGGTGCTCGGCGGCGATCACTCTCTCGCGGCCGGATCGGTGTCAGGGGTGGCGGAGTTCTATCGCCGGCAGAACCAGAAGATCGGGGTGATCTGGATCGACGCGCACACCGATATCAACACGCCCGGCACGTCGCCTTCAGGGAATGTGCACGGTATGCCGCTGGCTTCGCTGGTCGGTCTTGGTCCTGAAGCGCTGGGCAACATCTTCGGATACTCGCCGAAGATTGCGCCGGAGAATACGGTGCTGGTGGGGATTCGCGATGTGGATGCAACGGAGCGTGCGAACATTCGCCGCGCAGGCATTGAAGAGGTCTACACGATGCGGGACATCGATGAGCGAGGGATGCGCGCGGTGATGGAGGAGGCACTTCGTGCAGCGGGGCGCGGGACGATTGGCTATCACGTGTCGCTCGACATGGACTGGATTGATCCGGAGGACGCGCCGGGCGTTGGAACTCCGGTGCGCGGCGGGGCGACGTATCGCGAGGCGCACCTGGCCATGGAGATTCTGGCTGACCACGGCCGCATGCTGAGTTTTGAGATCGTCGAGGTCAATCCTGTGATCGACGAGCACAATCGGACCGCGGATCTCGCGGTGGAACTGGCGTGCTCCGCGTTTGGCAAGAAGATACTCTAGGCACCTGCATGCGACGAAGAGTTCTACACTGAAGCAGGAATGCATATGTCTTTCTTCGTGGTGAATCAGGCGTAATGGCAAAGAAACTTCGTGTAGGCATTTTGTTTGGCGGGCGCAGCGGCGAGCATGAAGTCTCGCTGCTGTCGGCTGCTTCGATTCTCAAAGCGATCGATCGCAGCAAGTTCGATGTGGTCCCTATCGGCATTACCAAAGAAGGCCGCTGGCTGGGTGCAGGGGCCGCGCAGGATCTTCTGGCCGGCAACAGCGGTGGGGAGACACGGCAACTGCGTGCAGGCGATCCCGCGGCGACGCCAGGAGCCAAACTGCTGCACGAGGGCATGCCAACCTTGCTGGCGCCGGAGCCGGGAGCGCGTGGCTCGGCAGGCCAGTCGGTTGATGTGGTCTTTCCAGTGCTGCACGGCACCTTCGGCGAAGACGGAACCATCCAGGGGTTGTTCGAACTGGCAGGCATCGCGTATGTCGGTTCAGGCGTGCTGGGATCGTCTGCCGGGATGGACAAGGATGCCATGAAGCGCTTCTTCGCGCAGGCCAAGCTGCCGATTGTGAAGCATGTGACGTTGCTGCGCAGCGAGTGGGAGAAGAATGCGCGGAAGGCAATTGCGCAGATCGAAAAGACGCTCAAGTATCCGCTGTTTGTGAAGCCCGCCAATTTAGGCTCGTCGGTTGGAATCAGCAAGGCCCACAACCGCAAGGAGCTGGGGCCCGCACTGGACCTGGCGGCGAAGTACGATCGCAAGCTGGTTGTCGAGCAAGGCGTCGGCGGCAAGAAAGCCAAAGCGCGCGAACTTGAAGTAGCGGTGCTGGGGAACGACGATCCAAAGGCCAGCGTAGTGGGTGAAATCATTCCCGGCAAAGAGTTTTACGACTACGAGGCCAAGTATCTTTCCGAGGGATCGGTGCCGGTGATCCCCGCGAAGCTGACCAAGGCCGAAGCCAAGACGATTCGCGCGATGGCGGTGGACGCGTTTCGTGCATGCGATTTGTCGGGGCTGGCGCGGGTCGACTTTCTGATGGAGCCGGACGGGAAGCGCCGGATTTATCTGAACGAAGTGAATACGCTGCCGGGCTTTACCCAGATCAGCATGTACCCCAAGCTGTGGGAGGCGACGGGAATCGGCTATACCGACCTGATTACGCGGCTGATTGAGCTAGGTCTGGAGCGGCACGCGGAGAAGAGCCGCACGACGTATACCCGCGAAGAATAGTCGGGGGTTCGAGCCGGCACGGGAACAGATCTGCCTTCGATGGTGTCTAACTTCGAAGGAAGGTGTGTCGGCGCGGGGAGCATTGGTGCTGTGCGCGTCTCCGCCCCCGCACTGTCGTATGCTTGATCCCGAGGAACGAATCCCATGACATTGCTCGACGCTCCGGTCTTTGACGCTGCTCGCGATCGCCGCAATCAAACGCTGCTGTACAGCGGACTGGGCTTGTTTGTCGTCCTGTTCATCGGCAGCTGGTTCGTGTCAGGAATGCCGGTCGATTTCCCGTGGAACTGGTGGACACATTTTCGAGGCCGGATGACGGCCAACCATTTTCTGTCGGCGGTAGAGCAGAATGACTTATCGAAGGCGTATGGCATCTGGTTCCACGATCCGGACTGGCAGCAGCACGCCACCAAGTACAGTGCCTACCCATTCAATCGGTTCCAGCAGGACTGGAGCTCGACCAGCACGGGCAACGACTACGGCGTGATCAGGAGTCACAAGATTGAGGCGGCGCGCATTTCGGGCAATGTGCTGATCCTGGGAATCGCGATCAACGGCCTGAAGAGCAAGGCGCTCTTTCTTAACTACGATCCCAAGATGCACACCCTGGGCTTCTCGCCGGTCGAACTATACCTGGGGCCGTAGTTGTCGGATCTAGCTTGTCGTTGACTGCAGTTCGGCGAGGGTTTTCTCCAGGCTGGCCGCGTCGTCGACGTTGCACGCTTTCTGTGCGGAATCGATCTGGCGAAGCAATCCGCCAAGAACCTTTCCTGGGCCGACTTCGATGAACGTGGTCGCACCTGCCGCGATGAGCGTCTTCATACAATCCACCCAAAGCACGGCTCCGGTCACCTGTCGGATGAGGGCGTCCTTCGCGTCTATTGCTGTAGTCACCACGCCACCGGTCACGTTGGCGGCAACCGAGATCGTGGGATCGGAGAGGGAGAGAGCGGCGAGTACGCGTGCGACTTCTTCCTGTGCCGGACGCATGAGTGCGCAGTGAAAGGGAGCGCTGACCGGGAGCATGACGGCGCGGCGGGCACCTTTGGCCTTGGCGATGACCGTAGCGCGTTCCACGGCGGCCAGTGCACCGGAGATGACGGTCTGCCCGGGAGAGTTGAGATTGGCGGCGGCGACGACTAGGCCTGTCTCGCGTGCTGCTTCGTCGCAGGCTTCCGCGACCTGGGCCGCATCGAGAGAGAGGATGGCAGCCATTCCGCCTTGTCCGGCGGGAACGGCCTGCTGCATCGCACGGCCGCGCGCCTTGACGGCACGGACTGCGTCGGCAAACTGCATTGTCCCTGCAGCCACGTGGGCCGACCACTCGCCCAGCGAGTGTCCTGCAGCGAGGGCCGGCGTGATGCCATGTTCTGCCAGAACGCGATGGGCGGCCACGCTGACCGTCAAGATCGCCGGCTGGGTATTTTCGGTGAGCTTGAGATCATCTTCGGGCCCTTCGAAGCAGAGCCTGGAGAGCGCAAAACCGCATGCCTCATCGGCCTCGGCGAAGGTTCTGGTTGCGACTGGGAAACGCTCGGCGAGCTCGCGGCCCATACCGACGGCCTGCGAGCCTTGCCCGGGAAAAAGGAAGGCTAGCTTTGTCATTCCAGAGTGGATTGTATCGTGGATGCGCAGGTCCAGGGTCGGCTTCGATCGGGTCGGTACCTTGGGCTAGAGGCCTCGGTTGAAGACGCCTCCGCGGCGCATGCTCGACTGGTGCGAAGTCACCGGGGTGATGCGGCGGAAGGACGGATCCATGTGAACGCGCGAGCCGGAACGCTCCCCGACAGTTCCGTGTTCGGTTGCCGCGATGGTTTGGTCTGCAGCCTCATCGAGTGCGACCAGGCCCTGTGCTTTGCCGCTGATTGTCCCGCGATATTGATTAAGCAATTGCAACTTCGCCTCCTGCGGCCTGAGTTTCCGGCTTCGCAAACGGTACGGTGAGGCTTGCCTTCAGGCAATTGCCCGCTTCTGCAGGGGGCAAAGGCCGCGAAAAGAGAAAGCCCTGGTACCCTTCGCATCCCGCCTCTTCGAGGATGCGCTGCTGCTCAAGTGTTTCGACACCTTCTGCCACGATGCGCAAGTGAAGATGTTTGGCCATCGCGATCACAGCTTCAACGATGGGTTGGGTGCCGTCGGGATCGGTCAGTCGTTCGACGAAGGAGCGGTCGATTTTCAGCACATCGACGGGAATGCGATGGACGTAGCTCAGTGATGAGTAACCGGTGCCGAAGTCGTCCATGGCGATGTGCACGCCGCACTGGCGAAGCAAGTTCATCTGGCTCACCACCGACGCATAGTCTTCCATCACGACGGATTCAGTGAGTTCGAGAATCAGGTGGCTAGGATCAAGGCCACATTCAGTGAAAACGCCGGCGACCGTATCTGCGAAGTCGTCGCGCGCAAACTGCAGCGCGGAGATATTGACGGCGATGCTGACGCGCGGCAGGCCCGCTTCGTGCCACGCCTTCAACTGGCGGCATGCCTCGCGGAGTACCCAGTTGCCGATGGGCACAATGAGGCGTGTCTCTTCGGCAACGGGAATGAACCGTGCCGGCGAGACGTTGCCCAGGCGAGGATGGTTGAAGCGCAGCAGCGCTTCGAAGCCTGTGAGCTCGCCGACGCGCGAGTAGATGGGCTGATAGACGAGATGCAGGTAGCGATTCTCGAGGGCGACTTCGAGCGCTTCTTCGATCTCAAGCACTTCGCTGGCTTCCTGGCTCATGGCCGGGGAGAAGATGCAATAGCTGTCGCCGGTGGATTTGGCACGGAAGACGGCGTAGTCGGCGTTCCGTTCCAGGACGTCGGCTGTGCCTCCGTCGCGCGGATACATGCAGCTGCCGATGGAGGTGGAAACGGAGACGCGAGAGGCTCCCACATAGATAGGTTTGGCGATCGCGGTCCCCAGGCGGCGCGAAATCTCGACGGTGTCGAGGGAGTCTTCGGTTCCCGGAATGATGACCAGGAATTCATCTTCGCCCATGCGCGCAACGGTTCCAGTGTTTAACGGGCTGCGGCGGAGGCGCTCGGCAATACTGCGCAACACTTGATCGCCTGTATCTTGACCAAACTGATCGTTCACTCGCTTGAAGCGATTGATATCGATCCAGAGGATGGCTACGGAGCCTTTTTGAAGCGCGGCGCGAGCGATGGCCGTTTCGATGGCCTGTACGCCGGCACGCCGATTCGGCAGACCGGTGAGCGGATCGAGATAGGCATTGTGAATCAGCTCGGAGCGGAGACGCTGATGTTCGATTACAAGAGCGCCGAGCCGGGCAGCAGTCTCTGATATTTCGAGTTCATGTGTGGTGGGCTTGGTACGCGAACGCGAGTAGACGGTCAATGTTCCTGCCAGCCGGCTCGCGCCATTGGTGCAAAACGGGATGGACCACGCGGAGGAGAAGCCGTTGGAGGAAAGCAATTCGCTCCAGGGCAGACCAATCTCGCCCAGCTGCTCGACGATATGGATCTCACCCGAGGCGCTGGCCTGGCATTCCGGGCTGTCGCCGAACTCCGTACCCGCGTCTTCAAGATAAGTCTTCATCCGTTCTGGAACGGAAGAGCAAGCCGCCAGCTGGAGAGACTTGCCATCGCGATCGACGAGGTGCACCGCGCATTCCCATGCCTGATTGCGCGCGGCCACCACTTCGGACAGAAAGCGGAGAATTTCGTCGGCATTGAGGTCGCCTGGTTCAGCAAGCATTTCAAGAATGCGGCGCTGGCTCTTCTGCAGCTGCTCCAGTTGAAGGCGCTCGTCTATTTCATGACGTAACTCGCGGGTGCCTTCTTCGACGCGGCGCTCCAAGGCGAACGCCGATGCGCGACGCTCTGTTTCTTCTTTCAGAGCTGCCTCTCGAACCCGCACACCGAAGCCGAACAGAATGCCGCACGCGATGAGGGATAGCCCCTCCACAACGGCGATGGAGTTACGGATCCACAGAGCTTCTTGCAATTGAGCTTGATTTGGATGGGTGTGAAGCTGCTGCGCCACGGATCGATCGATTTGCCAGGTTCCAGCGAGGCTTAACCCCACCAGGAGGAACATGGAAAGCAACAGAAGTTTGAACATCCGGGATGTTGCTTTCACGATCCGCCTCGCAGACGAAGTGGGAAGAAATTACCGCCTTTGCCAGTGTGCGAGTTACTAGGAGTGCCTTCAATGCGTCTTTTGGGGGTATTACCCCGCATCGGGCGGTTACCGAAGTGGGAGACACGTGCTTTGCGGGAAGCGCAACTGGAGAGAGTAATGGAGCAGGAGTTTGGCTAAGGATGGAGCCTACGAAGAACGGAGCGGTGGTCAATGGGCGAGAGCGCAGAGCAGAAGCGCAGCAGCCGTCAGTTCCAGCGGCTCTTGTCGTCCTGGTCGTCGATCTGGCGGCCCTTGCTGTCGAAGCGGACGGTTCGTCCCTGCGAGCGCATGTAGACCTCGAACTTGCGTGCCGCGCGGCGTCGCCTCCAGCGGTAGTAGAAATTGCGCATGCCATACCAGCGTTCGCTGACAGCATAGCTGAACCCGCGCCGTGGAACGGCACGCACGTAGATCAGACCTACGATTGCTCCACCGAGCTGGGCAAAGGCGAACATCCGTTGGGATCCAAAGAGCGTGACGAGGCAGATAAGTCCGTAGATGATGGCAAGGTAGCGGGCCTTGATGCCAATGACGAAGAACATGAGGAACTGGACGTCGCCATAGAGATAGCCGATGGCCACCAGCATGCCGAAGATTGCGCCGAAGCAGCCGAAGAGGGGGACGGGCTCGATGGGGTGGCCGACGAGGGCACTTCCAACGTAGAGCAGGATTGCAGCGGCGGCGGTGCCCAGTACGGACGCGCCGTAGAGTCCCATCAGCCATCCGTCTCCATGATAAGGCTCGAGAAATCCGGCCAGGAACCAGAGTGAGAGCAGCTCGAATAGTGTGCCGACCATCCCGGTGTGTACGAGGCTGTAGGTCAGCGGCTGCCACAAAGCCCCGTGCAGAAACGCATCCGGGACCAGCTCGAGCAGGTGTCCGATGCGGCCTGTGAGCTCCGGTGCGGCGATACCGGCAGGGAAGAGCACGAAAAATGCTGCCAGATTGAGGACGACAAGGCGTCGGGTTGCGCCTTTGAAGTCGGGAAACGCGAATGGTGTAGAACCAATCCGGGGCATCGTATGGAACAGGGTAACCCGTTCAACAGGACGATGTCATGTTTGCGCCGGAAATGGGGGCTCTGGGCTGGCCACGTCGGTGGGTTTTGGCGGCTGCGAGGGAATGCGGGTCGAAGACCAAACCCCAGGGCGACTTGATCGTCTGTTTATTGTGATGGGGGCACAGGATGGTTTCGGGAAGCGAAATCGCGAGTGGAGCGGCGTGTATCCGTGTTCCATCCAATGGAGGGCAAGAGAGTATCGGGCAGGAGAGGGGTCCTCATGGTGTATTCTCCGCATTTGAGAGTTCCGCGGAACCGGTTGGCGCGCCCCTTGACCTTGGACGGGGTGCTCCCTAAAACTAACGGAGTCGTGATGCGGGTTACCGTCATCTTCGAGTTGGAACAGCCCAGGAAAGGAGGCTGCGATGCCAAGCTGCCCTGAATGCGAAAACGATCTAGACGTTGAAGTAGAAGAACTGGAAGAGGGTGACGTGGTCGCCTGTGAAGAGTGTGGATCAGAGTATGAAGTTGTCAGCGTCGAACCGCTGGAATTGACCAAAGTGGACGGAGACGAAGACGAGGAAGAAGAATTCAACGAAGAGGAAGAGGAAGAAGAGTGAAAAGGCCCCGCATTCGTTGGACGGCCGCTGCCCTTGCGGTCTGGATGATCTGCCTGCTTGCGTCCGGCACTTTTCCCGCGCAGGCGCAGAATCTGGGCCAGCGCAACGTGATGGGCAGCGTTGTCGACGATCGCTCGGCGCCGGTGGCCGGCGCAACGGTTTTTTTGAAGAACCAGAAGACCAAGTCGATTCGCAGCTACACCTCGACCGGCGATGGCCGTTTTCGCTTTGCTCAGGTGAACATGAGCGACGACTACGATCTTTGGGCAGAGAAGGACGGCCGAAAGACCGCTGTCAAGACCGTCAGCTCGTGGGATGCGCGCAAAGAGTTTGAGACCGAATTGAAGATGAAGTAGGCACCGCAGCCTGCGTTCTATTCTCAGGCCAAAAACGCCTATTTCGGCTTGCCGCGGCTGGAGAGCACCAGCTGGTTGCCATCCGGGTCCTTGAAGACAGCGACCGATCCCCACCCTTCGTTCGCAGGCTCTTTGCTAAAGATCACACCTTTCTTTTTCATCCCTTCCGCGGTCGCGAACACATCGTCACACCAGAACGAGATGGACTGGAACTCGCCGATGCGCTTTTCGTGGCCTTCGGGTGTAAAGAGCGCGATTCCCGTGTCTGCGCCTGGGAACGAGAGCTCGATCCAGCGCTGGTTGGGCATGAATGGCTGATCAGTCATGACGCGCATGCCCAGCGCCTCGGTGTAGAACTTAAGGGCGATGTCCTGATCCCGCACGGGAATTCCAACAAACTTGATGCCTCGAATCATGCTGACCTCACTTTGAGGCGAGGATAGCGCGGCAGATTTTTGAAGGGCAATGAATCAATCGCTGCTATATTACTGCTTGATATAGCTATGACGCAGATCGATGATTACGTTGTCGACGTTCTGATGCGCGACCTGGTCGGGCACGATCGCAAACCAGCCGGCTTCCTGGTCTATCTGTGGCTGGCAGCCGAACAGGCGCGGGGGCACGCCACCGTGCAGGCCAGCTACCAGCAGATTGCCGAGTCAACGGGCGTCTCAAAGAGCTCGGCGCAGGCCGCTGTTGGATGGCTTCTGAAGCGGAAGCTTCTCACGGTGAAGAAAGAGTCGGTGACGGCCACACCGGTTTACTCTGTGTGTGCACCGTGGCGTGATGCCGCGCGGCGGGTCGCCGCGAAAGCTCGCTGAACGAGACTGGTTTAACCGTCGAGTTTTCTGGCGACCAGTTCGTTGAGGAGCGCCGGGTTGGCCTGTCCCTTGGATGCTTTCATCACCTGGCCAACGAAGAAGCCGGCCACAGTTTTCTTACCGGCACGATACTGCTCCACCTGCTTGGGATTGGCCGCGATCACCTCGTCGATGAGGGCTTCGATGGCTGAGGCGTCGGTCATCTGCTGGGGCTTCTCGCGCTCGTAGACGACGGCGAAGTCTTCATTCTTTTCAAAGGCGATGTCGAGCAACTGCTTGAGTTGTTTGGAGCTGATCTTGTCTTCGTCGAGCAAGTCGGCGGCGAGCACGACTCCGGCCATGGAGACGGGCGATTGGTCCTGTTCAAGCCCAAGAGCGTTCAGGCGGCCGCCCAACTCGCTGAGCAGAAGATTGGCCACCCTGCGCGGATTTTTGGCGGATTTGGCGGCGGCCTCAAACCGGTTGGCAAACTCGCGCGAACTGGTCAAGGTGTGGGCGTCTTTGGTGCTCAGCTCGTACTCGGCAATCATCCGGGCGCGGCGCGCTTCGGGTAGTTCCGGGAGCTTTTTCTTTGCTTCGGCGAGGAAGTCGGACGAAACGATGAGCGGCGGCAGATCCGGCTCGGGAAAGTAGCGGTAGTCGTGCGCCTGTTCTTTTGAGCGCATGGAGTAGGTCTTGCCCTCGCCTGCGCTCCAGAGGCGTGACTCCTGCGCGATGCGGCCACCTGACTCGATGGTTTCGATCTGCCGTTCAATCTCGTACTCCAGCGCGAGGCGCACAAAGCGGAAGCTGTTCACGTTTTTTACTTCGACTTTGGTGCCAAATTTCGGCGCGCCCTTGAGGCGGACGCTGACGTTGGCGTCGCAGCGAAGGGATCCCTCTTCCATGTTGCAGTCGGAGACGCCGGTATAGAGGAGGATTTCTTTGAGTCGCGTCAGGTATTCGAACGCTTCATCCGGCGTGCGGATGTCGGGTTCAGAGACGATCTCCACCAGCGGCGTGCCGCAGCGGTTCAAGTCGAGATAGGTCCGTGTGGCGGAGTCCGCAAATCCTTCGTGGAGACTCTTGCCTGCATCCTCTTCCATGTGCAATCGGGTGATCCCAATGCGTTTTGTATCCCCCTCGGCGGTAGGCACGTCGATCCAGCCGCGCTCGGCGATCGGCTTGTCGTATTGCGAAATCTGGTAGCCCTTGGGCAGGTCGGGATAGAAGTAATTTTTGCGCGCGAAGATGGAGCGCTCGTTGACGGTGCAGTTGAGCGCGAGGGAAGCCAGGGTGGCAAACTCGACAGCTTTGGCGTTGAGCACGGGAAGGGCGCCGGGCAGTCCGAGGCAAACGGGGCAGATGTTGGTATTGGGCGCCGAGCCGAAGCGATTGGCGCAGCCGCAAAACGCCTTGGACGCGGTGAGGAGCTGGACGTGAACTTCGAGACCGATGACGGGCTCGTATTTGGCCAAGACATCGTGCGAGAGCGCTGTGACTGCCATGATTACTGATGATTTTATCGTGCTGCCGGAGGGCGGGGGCTATCGTACCCGCGCGTTTCAAGCTTCTTGAACAAGGCCCGATAGGCGGGCTTCCTCTTGTAATGCGTGTCGAACGGCAGCGCCCATCCATAGCCCGGATAGGCTTCGGGGATCCATGAATGCAAGTCGGTGAATCCCCAGGTCTGGAAGAGCGTGCATGCGGGCTGTTGCAGGCAGACATTCATCAGATCGCGATAGGCATCGGCCTGCCCGGTCAAATTTTGAAACGTGGGGTTCGGCAGCCTGACGTCGACCTCGGTGAACTGGACCTCTAAACCGAGATCCGCGAGCCTCTTCAAGTTCTTTGCCATGGAGTCGAGTGCGGCGGGGTCTACGAACCAGGGATTGATGTGCAACTCGAACCCGATACCCGACAGAGGAACGCCGCGCTGGACGAAATCCTTTGCCATGGCATAGACAGCATCGGACTTGGGGTTAATCACGTCGGCGCCGTATTCGTTGACAAAGAGCTTGGCGTTGGGATCGCCCTCATGGGCCCAGCGCAATGCCTGCTCGATGGTCCTGGTTCCCTGGCCTGAAAATCCAATGCCCGGTGCGTTGTACCAAACCGAGGTGCGCATGGAGCCGTTTTCATTGAAGGGCTCGTTGACGACGTCCCACGCGTATACCTTGCCCTTGTAGTGCCCCACGACGTGCGCGATGTGCTCGTGCACGATCTTGCTCAGGGTTGCGGGTGTCCAACTGTTTGCCGATGACTTGATCCAGTCGGGCAAGGACTGATACCAGAGCAAGTTGTGGCCGCGCACTTTGAGGTTGTGGGCCTGGGCAAACGCGACAAGAGAATCCGGGCCGGAAAAGTCATAGGTATCCGGCTGCGGATGCACCTGGTCGAACTTCAGCTCGTTGTCGGGTTCAAGAACGGAGTACTCGGTCTGCAGGATGGAGGCGTAGGTGGGATCGGATGCGAGCGACTTGGAATCGACCGCAGCACCCATCAGCAGGTGATGCTTGTCGGCTGCGGCACGCAGGGTTTTAGGGGATGCATCTGAACCGGTTTGGCCGCTGCCTGCGACTGCGCCCACGCTGCCGACGAGCAGAAGATAAACGAGAGAAGAGCGGCACAAACTTGCCCTGACGCGGCACTCAAGACCCACACTTCACCTCACCCCAGAACGGTACGAGCCAAAGACAAGCGTCCCCGGCCCGCTATTCAGCCGGATCTTCTGCCGTGAAGGCCGAGCAGCAGGGCTTCTCGGTGGCACGCAGGTTCATCAGTTCCAGACGCGTGCCGTCGGGATCGTACATGTTGAACTGGCCTTTTCCATCCTTGCCCATTTTCGGCGTCTGGTCGTGTGTCTGCCCAAGGCGGTTGCTCGCGGTCAGGGTCTTGAAGGTATCGAAGACCGAGGTTTCGCCGATGGCCATGTGATTCATGACGCCGAGCTGGCGTTGTGTCGCCTTTGCCGGATCCCGCATCAGCATGTATTCAATCCAGTCGCGGCTGTCGGGTGTTTGCTGGCTGACCCAATCGATCTCGGTGTCGGTCATGCCGCCGTACCAGTAGGGCCTGAAGCCGAGCAGGTCGCGGTAGAACGTGTCTTCTTTGGCGCGGTCTTTCACCAGGAACCCGACATGGATGATGTGATGACCGAGCGCATGGGGCGCGTCGACCTTGGCCGTCGCGGAGGGCTGAACAAACTGGATCTTGTTTCCCTCGGGATCGAGAACTTCGAACCATTGGCTTCCATCGGCCGCCTTCATCACCCTGGCCGGGACCTTCCAGCCCTTGGCCGCGAGATATTTCCGCATGCCTTCGGCGCTGGTGGTGTTCAACCCCGCGTGGTCGAAACGGCTGATGCCGGCGTTTGCCGGGAGAGGCAGCACTTCAACGAACTGCGTTGAGCTCAAGGCGTAGCGGGCGCCCTGGGCGTTTTCCGGGTCCGGTTGCTTGACCGCGCCAATGACGCTCACGTAGTAGTGTTCGGTCGCGACCGGGTCGGAGGCGTAGATGGCCAGGTGCGAGATTCCGGTGATTTTGGGTCTCTCGGGCGCGTTTTGCGCGAAGGCAGAGCAAGCGAAAATCGAAAGACAGACAGCAGCAATCGTTCTTGAGTTCATGCGGCACCTCGAAATGTCCGGCGGCAACACATTAAATCGATTTGGCGCCGTACGCAAACCGAGCGCAATTCGAGCATGCTTCAGGTTTTCACCGGCCGCCCGCCTTTACAATGCGCTCATGCGTCTTCAACCGATTGTGACGGCCCTTGCCGTCTGTGCGCTGACCTTCTGTTTGCATGCTTCTGTTGCCGCTGAATCTACTCTGCCCGCGGCTTCGCCCGCGGATCGCGCGGAGGCGCGGGCGATTTTCAAAGAACTGATCGAAATCAACACGACGGATACGCCGGTCGGCAGCGTGACAGCGGCCGCAGTGGCCATGCAAAAGCGTTTCATCGACGCCGGCTTTGCTGCCGAAGATATTCATCTGCTGGGACCCGCTCCGCACAAGCAGAACCTTGTGGTCAGGATGCGCGCCGCAGGAACGCCGACAGAAAAGCCGGTGCTGTTTCTTTGCCATATTGACGTGGTCGAGGCGTTGCGGTCCGACTGGCACACCGATCCCTTCGAATTTATTGAGAAGGATGGCTACTACTACGGCCGCGGCACGCAGGACATGAAGGACTCCGATGCTGCGCTTGTGGCGACCTTCCTTCGTTTGCATCGCGAGGGCTACAAGCCCAGGCGCGACCTGATTCTTGCTCTCACCGCCGATGAGGAGGGGGGCAAATTCAACGGCGCGGCGTGGCTCATCGAGAAGCATCGCGAGCTGGTGGACGTGGCCTACGTGATCAACCCTGATTCCGGTGGAGTGGAGCTCGATCATGGGCGGGCCGTGGTCGCCGATGTGGAGGCGACGGAGAAGGTTTACGCGGACTTCGAGGTGACAGCCCTCAATCGCGGCGGACACAGCTCGCTGCCTCGCCCCGACAATGCCATCTATGAGCTGACGACGGCGCTGAACAAGCTGGCCATGCACGCCTTTCCCTTTGAGCTCAACAAGGTGACGCGGACTTATTTCGCAATCCTTGCCGACCGTGAAACGGGGCACACGGCAGCCGATATGCGTGCGGTTCTGGCAACGCCGCCGGATCTTACGGCCGCCGCGCGTCTGAGCGCTGAGCCGAGTTTCAACTCAAATTTTCGTACGACCTGCGTTGCGACGCGTCTTTCGGGAGGGCACGCCAACAACGCTCTGCCCCAAACCGCGCAAGCCAATGTGAATTGCCGCATCTTTCCAGGGCATTCTCCCGAGGAGATTCGCCAGCAACTGATTGGAGTGTTTGGCGATCCGAAGCTTGTGGTGAAGTACGTTTCGGATGAGGGCGTAGTGTCTGACACGGCGCCTGAGCGGAAGGCTATCGATCCGCCCGCGCCGATCAAGGAAGTATTCGATCCTCTCACACGGATCACGCAGCAGATCTGGCCAGGGGTACCGGTGACACCGGTGATGGAGAATGGCGCCAGCGACTCAATCTATTTCGCGTGGGCTGGCATCCCGTGCTACGGCTATTCGGCGGTTGCGCTGGAGCGCGAGGATGATCGGGCCCATGGCCAGGACGAACGGCTTCCGGTGGATTCGTACTGGAAGTCTCTCGATTTCTTCTACGCGTTCACCAAGGCTCTGGGGGACGAGCAGTGATTGCAGGCAAGCGCGTTGCCGTCATCACAGGCGGGGCGCAAGGGATTGGGCGCCGCACGGCGGAGCTTCTGGCGAGCCGCGCGTATGCGGTGGGCCTCATTGACCTGCGCGAATCGAACGCGACGTTGAAAGCGATTGAAGCAGCCGGGGGCGAGGCCTACGGCTACGCCGGAGACATTACCAGCGAAGGAAGTGTCGTCGAGTTTGCGCAACATGTGTTCGATCGCTTTGGCCGCGTCGATGTGCTGGTGAACAACGCGGGCATCAGCCACATTGCTCCCGCTGAAGAGACCAGCTTTGCGGACTATCGCCGCGTGCTCGAGGTCAACCTGGCCGCGCCGTTTCTGCTCTGCCAGGTTTTCGGCAAAGAGATGCTCGAGGCAGGTTCGGGGTCGATTGTGAATGTTGCCTCGGTTGCCGGGCTGCTTGCAGTGGCCGATCGTGCCGCCTACAACGCGTCGAAGCATGGGTTGATTGGCCTCACGCGCACGCTCGCCGCGGAATGGGGCGGCCGGGGCGTCCGCGTGAATGCCGTCTGTCCGGGCTGGGTCAAGACGGAGATGGACGCCGCCGATCAAGCTGGCGGCAGCTACTCTGACGCCGACATCACGGGGCGGGTGCCGATGGGCCGGTTTGCCACGCCCGAGGATGTTGCCCGGGCCATTGCCTTCCTCGCCGATCCGGTGGAGAGCGCCTTTGTGAACGGCCACACGCTCTCGGTGGATGGCGGGTGGGCGAGCGATGGGACGTGGGAATCTCTCCGGCTGCGGAAAAGGTAAACTTGAAAGTGCATGATTCTCCCCTTCGTCCGCGAAATCTTCGCGGAGTTGGAGCATTCGTCCGCGTTTGATCCCGTACAGAGGCACCTGAGCCTTGGTACGGGCCGTCGTCGTGTGTCCGGATTGACTTCAACGGCTCGCTCGCTCTACCTTCCGCTGATTGCCCGCGCGGCGCGGCAGCCCGTTCTTCTGATCGTTGCCGACAACAAGGCAGCTGAAACCCTGGAGCCGGTTCTCCGTGCCGGATGCCAGCTGACCGGGGCAATCGATCCCGAGCGCGTGGTGCGCTTTCCTGCCCATGACGTGCTCCCTTTTGAAAACCTGTCGCCTCATCCCGACGTGCAGGAGCAGCGCGCGGCAGCCCTGTGGAAGCTTGCTACGGGAGCGGTTTCGATTCTGATTGCGCCGGCGGAGGCAGCGGCACTGAAACTCTTTGACCGCGACTACTACGCCAGCCTGGCCCTGACGCTGCGGCGGGGCGAAGAGGTGGATGTCGAAGTCCTTACCGCGCATCTGGCCAGCGTGGGCTACACGCAGATGGATCTTGTCGAGATGCCGGGGCAGTTCACCCGTCGCGGCGGCATTCTCGATGTGTATTCGCCGGAGTCGGATCGGCCGGTGCGCATCGAATTTTTCGGCGATGAAATCGACACCCTCCGCAAGTTCGATCCGGAGACGCAACGGTCGCAGGCGGGCCTGGATGAGGCGCAGATTCTTCCCCTGACCGAGACGCCAGTGACGGAGCGCCTGCTGGCCGCCGTGAACGCACGCCTGAGCCGGCAGCGGGTGGAAAGCGAAGACGAAGAACTGGCGGCCGAAGTGGCTGCTGCCGGTGGCGTGAGCGTGTTCCCTGGCTGGGAGTTCTTCAGTTCCGTCGCCGGTGCGGAAGGACACTTGTTGAAGCTGCTGCCCAAGGGAACGCTTTTTGTCGATGAGCCGGCCATGGTGCGCAACCAGATTGACCGCTGGTGGAACAAGGTCGAACAACGACATGAGCGGAGCGGCATCGGGTCACTGATCCGACCCGAAGACATCTATCTTAGGCCAGAGGTTCTGCAGGCGATGTTGCGGTCGCATCCGGGGCTCGATCTCGATCAGCTGGGTGCCGTGGATGTGCTGGAAGACGATCACACCCTGGGTGAGATCGCGCTCAACTCGCGGCCGACACTGCGTTTTCACGGATCGATTCCGGCGCTGATTGATCAGTTGCGCAACCTGATGGCGGCCGAGCAGCGCATTGTTCTTGCGGTGCCGACCCAAGGCGATGTGGAGCGGATGGCGACGGTGATGCGCGAGTACCAGGTCCCGTACAGGCTGGGCAGCCGGCCCGCGCATCCGACGACCGACACGATGTTCGATGAGGCCAGCTATCTGGCCGGAGATCTGCGCGTGCCGGTGATTGTGCGGGCGCAGATTGCGAGCGGAGTCAGTTTTCCCGAAGCGAATGTGATTGTCTTCGGCGCGAACGATCTTTCTGACGAAGCCGACATACTGGCGAGGCCGGAGCCGAAGAAGTCAAAGACAGCAGCTTTTGTGTCGGATTTCCGCGATCTTGCCGTGGGGGCTTACGTGGTCCACGTCGAGCATGGGATCGCGCAATACCAGGGATTGAAAGAGATCGTGCAGGATGGGCTGGCGATCGAGTTCATGATTCTCGAGTTTGCCGAGCAGGCCAAACTTTACGTGCCGCTCACGCGACTTGACCTGATCCAGAAATACCGGTCGACGGATGCCGGCCCTGCGCCTGTGCTGAACAAGCTGGGATCGCAGCAGTGGGTGAAGACGAAGGCCCGGGTGCGGAAGGCCATGCAGGACATGGCCGGGGAGCTGTTGAAGCTTTACGCCGAACGCCACACCGCACAGGGAACCGCGTTTGCGCCGGATAACGAGTTTCAGCGCGAGTTCGAAGACTCATTCGACTACAACGAAACCGACGATCAGATCACGGCGATTGATGCGATCAAGCGCGACATGGAGTCGACGACGCCGATGGATCGCTTGCTGTGCGGCGACGTGGGTTACGGCAAGACCGAAGTCGCGATGCGGGCGGCATTCAAAGCGGTGCAGGACGGCAAGCAGGTTGCTGTTCTTACGCCGACGACGGTGCTTTGCTTTCAGCATTTCGAAACCTTCAAGCGGCGTTTTGCGCAGTTCCCGATTCACATCGACATGATTTCGCGATTTCGCACGCCCAAGGAGCAGAAGGAGACGCTGGAGCGCACGGAGGCGGGCAAGATCGACATTCTGATCGGCACGCATCGGGTGCTGTCGAAGGACATCAAGTTCCAGGACCTAGGCCTGTTGATCGTCGACGAGGAGCAGCGATTTGGCGTGCGGCACAAAGAACGGCTGAAGCAGATGCGCAAGGAGATCGATGTGCTTGCCATGTCGGCCACGCCGATTCCGCGTACCCTGCACATGTCGCTGGTGGGCCTGCGTGATATGAGCGTGATTGAGACGCCGCCGAAAGATCGCATGGCGATCCAGACGGTCGTGGCCAAGTTTGATGAGAAGCTGGTGCGGTCGGCCATCGAGCTGGAACTGGAGCGCGGCGGGCAGGTCTACTTCGTCCATAATCGTGTCGAGTCGATCTACGAGATCGCTTCCCGCATTCAGGAGCTGATTCCTTCGGCCCGTGTGGTTGTGGGCCACGGCCAAATGGGCGAGACCGAGCTCGAGCGTGTAATGCTTGCCTTCATGAATCACGAATATGACGTGCTGGTTGCGACCACGATCATCGAGAATGGCCTCGACATTCCGCTGGCGAATACCATGCTGATTAATCGAGCCGATCGGCATGGCCTGAGCGAGCTTTATCAGCTCCGCGGGCGCGTGGGCCGCTCGAATCGCCGCGCGTATGCGTACCTGCTGATTCCGGGCGAGCAGGAATTGAGCGAGATTGCGCGGCGCCGTCTTGCCGCATTGAAGGAGTTCAGCGACCTGGGCGCCGGTTTCAAGATTGCCGCACTCGATCTGGAATTGCGCGGAGCCGGCAACATGCTGGGAGGCGAACAGAGCGGGCACATCGAGGCTGTTGGTTTCGAGCTCTATACCTCGATGCTCGAGGCTGCGGTGAAGGAGATGAAGGGCGAAGGCTCGGAGGAGCGTCCGACGACGCAACTCAACCTGGGCATCGCGCTGCGCATCGACGAGAGTTACGTACAAGAAGAGAATCAACGACTGCGGCTGTACAAGAAGATTGCGGGCGCTTTGTCAGAGAAGGCCATCGCCGATTTGCGCGCGGAGATGGAAGACCGCTACGGCCAACTGCCGGATGCCACTGTTTACCTGCTGGAGGCCGCAACACTGCGGCTGGAGTGCGAGCGCATTGGTGTGGCGCAGATCGACCGGCGTCGCGCCGAATTGCAGATTCGCTTCGTTGAAAATGCGCATGTCGATCCCGAGCACCTGATGCGGCTGGTGGCGCGTCATGCCAAACGCGGCGCCCAGTTTACGCCGCAGGGGGTGCTCAAATATCCGCTCAGCACGGCGCGCCCTGACGAGGTTCTGCTTGAGATTCGCGAGCTGCTTGCCAACCTTGCCCCCGCGCCGGTCAATGTGTAGAAATCCCGAACCCTGATCGAGGCAACGTGAGAAACCTGATCGCAATGCTTTCCCTTGGAGCCTGCATGTCTGCATCCCTGCCCGTGAACGCTGAAAAAGAGAAGCTTTCCGAGTTGTATTGGAAGAAGGTCTTCGTGCACGCATCGGACGAGTATCTCGACGAGGTCTATTTTCTTTATCAGCCGGCACAGGGAACGCTTGCCGGATATCACCAGTACGACGCCAAGCTGGAAGATTTCAGCCAGCCAACGATCCACGCAGAAATAGCGGCCTTGCGCACCTTCGAAGACAAGTTCCAGAAGATGCGCGGCAAAGCCGCTTTCGACCGAACGACACGGGGCGACTGCGACCTGGTGCTGGGCGTGATCCGCTCGCGACTGTTGACGCTGGAGACGCTCCGCTTCTGGGAGAAGAGCCCGGACCTCTATTCGTCGACTCTCACCAACGGCGCGTTCAGCATTATGGAGCGCAAGTACGCGTCGCCCGACGAGCGGCTGCGTTCTCTGGTTGCGCGCGAACGGCAGATGCCCGCTCTGCTCGATGCGGGCCGCATGAATCTAAAGAATCCCCCGCATATCTACACCGAGATCGCGATCGAGCAGTTGCCGGGCATCATTCATTTTTTTGAGAACGATGTTCCCGCGGCCTTCACCGACGCTTCGGATGCCGCGTTGAAAGAGGAATTCGCTCACACGAATGCGGCTGTGGTGGCGGCGCTCGACAGCTATCTGCACTGGCTTAAAGCCGATCTGCTGCCGGTCTCAAACGGCGATTTTCGCATCGGGGCCGATGCCTACGCGAAAAAGATCGAGTACGACGAGATGGTCGATTTGCCGCTCGATCGACTGCTCGCTATTGGATGGGCCGACCTGAGGAAAAATCAGAACCAATTCAACACGCTCGCCAAGCAGCTTGAACCCGCGAAGGATCCGCGCGACGTGCTGGAAGAACTCGGGCGCATGCATCCGGCGCCGGACAAACTCATCCCAACCTTTTCGGCCACGTTTGACGGGCTGGTTGATTTCATCCGCAGCCATCACATTGTGACTATACCGTCGGATATCCGGCCGACGGTGGAGGAGACGCCGCCTTTCATGCGGGCGACGACCTTCGCGTCGATGGATACGCCGGGTCCGTACGAAAAGCATGCGACAGAAGCCTACTTCAACGTGACGTTGCCGAGTGAGTCGATGACGCCGGAAGAGGTGGAAGATTACATGCATTCGTTCAACATCGGCACGGTGATCTCCACGGCGATTCACGAAGCCTACCCGGGCCACTACGTGCAGTTTCTGTGGGTGCCGCAAGCGCCAAGCAGGGTGCGCAAGCTGCTGGGAGCCACAACCAACGTGGAGGGCTGGGCGCACTACTGCGAACAGATGATGTTTGACGAGGGCTACGGCCAGCCGGGACAAGGCGCGAAGGACGACCGCGAGTCGAAGTTCCTGCACCTGGGGCAACTTCAAGACGCACTTCTGCGCAACGCCCGCTTCATTGTCGGCATCGAAATGCATACAGGCAAGATGAGCTTCGATGAGGCTGTTGCGTTCTTCCAGCAGGAGGGATATCAGTCGAAGCAGTCGGCCCTGGTCGAGACCAAGCGGGGCACGGCAGATCCCACCTACCTCTACTACACGCTCGGCAAGCTCGAAATCATGAAGCTGCGTGAAGATCTCAAAAAGAAACAAGGCTCAAATTTCAAACTTGAAGAGTTTCATAACGAATTTCTGCAGCAGGGTTTCCCGCCGGTGAAGATTGTGCGGGAAGCGTTACTGGGGGATGACTCGCCGGTGCTGTGAAGGTCGACGATCGGCTGGTATGCTCACGGCAGCGCGGGAAGTTCCCCACGATCCAAATTTGCAGGCATTTTGATGCGTATTACGTTCTAGTCCTTTAGAGAACGGGAGACACGATGAGCCAGGAAGTAAGAAAAGCAGTTTTCCCCGCAGGCGGCCTGGGTACGCGTTTTTTGCCAGCCACCAAGGTTATTCCCAAAGAGATGCTGGCGCTGGTGGACAAGCCCATCATTCAGTATGGCGTTGAAGAAGCCATCGCTTCGGGTATCGAGCACATCATTATCGTCACCGGTCGGGGCAAGGGCGCCATGGAGGATCACTTCGACCACAGTTTCGAACTGGATGCGACATTGGAACGCCGCGGCAAGAAAGAGCTGCTGGCGGTATCGCGCAGTGTGGCGACGCTGGCGCGCATCAGCTACGTGCGGCAAAAGGAACCGCTGGGATTGGGGCATGCTGTGCTCTGCGCGAAGGAACTAGTCGGCGACGAAGCCTTTGCAGTCATCCTTCCCGATGACGTGATTGACGCCGATCCTCCGTGCCTGAAGCAAATGATCGACGTCTTCGATGAGCGCGGCGGTTCGGTGCTGGCGACAATGACTATTGATGGGCCTGGCATTTCGGCTTATGGCGTCCTCGCCGGCTCGCAAGACAGCGAAAATCCACGCATCTATAACTGCACCGGTATGGTGGAGAAGCCGAAGCTCGAAGACGCACCGTCGAAGCAAGCCATTATTGGCCGCTACGTCTTGACACCGCGCATCTTTGAACTACTCGAGGAGACACAACCCGGCGCAGGCGGCGAGATTCAACTCACCGATGGCATCAAGGGGTTGCTGAAAGAAGAGAAAGTCTTCGGCTACACGTTCGCAGGCAAACGCTATGATGCCGGCGACAAGCTCGGCATGCTGCAGGCCACGGTGGAGTTTGCGTTGAAACATCCTGACCTTGGATCAAAGTTCCGCGATTATCTGAAGGGGCTGAGCTTCTAGGCGGCGTCCGCGGACGCCGCGATTGTTAGCGGAGTTACCAAAGCGCACGGGGCCTTTAACGAACCGTGCAGCTCCGTTCCACTGCTCGCACCGCCAGCGTTTCAGGCCTTCCACTTGATATTGCAACCGATGGAGGGCCTCTGGTCCTCGTCAGGTGCATTGCCGGCGAGCACGGCATCGATCGCGCCTCGCAGGCTTTCGCCTGTGACTGGAATCGGGTTGCCGGGGCGGCTGCTATCGAATTCTCCGCGATAGACAAGCTTCAGATTCTGATCGAACAAGAAAAAGTCAGGTGTGCACGCAGCGTGGTAGGCCTTGGCGACGGATTGCGTTTCGTCAAAGAGATAGGGAAAGCGAAAGCCCAGTGTTTGCGCCTGCTTTCTGAGTCCGGCTGGATTGTCGTTGGGATAATTATCGGCATCGTTGCTGCTGATGGCGACGATGCTCATCGATTCGCCATCGTAATCCATTCCCAACGCGGCCAGCCCCTTCTCGATGTGTTTCACGTAGGGACAATGCGCACAGATGAACATGACCAGGAGCGCCTTCTGCCCGCGCAGGTCGTCGAGGCGCACCTTCTTGCCATTGACCACATTGGTCAGCGTGAAGTCGGGCGCTGCTGCGCCCAGTTCCAGTTCCATCGTGGATTCAGTCAATGCCATCTCAATCCCTCCAAGCGGGGTTAGCAGAGTGAGCGATGCTCGCAGAGTTAGCCCGAAGTATGAGCGATCAAAGCGAAGGGGCCGCACTCTCAGGTGGCGCCCACCGACGCCTTCAAAACAGTCCTGATTGTTTTTGATGCATGGGAAGGCCGAAGTGCTCATAGGCGAGCCGGGTTGCCACGCGTCCCCGGGGTGTCCGATCGAGAAATCCGATCTGGATCAGAAACGGCTCGTACACTTCTTCGAGCGCATCTTCCTCTTCGGCCAGGGTGGCCGCGAGGGTGCCCAGTCCTACCGGGCCGCCATCATATTTCTGCATGATGGTGAGCAGGAGCCGGCGATCGATCTCGTCAAATCCGTGGGCATCGACCTCGAGCAGGGTGAGGGCGGCGTTTGCTGTGGGCCGGTCGATCTTCCCGCTTCCCCTTACCTGCGCATAGTCTCGAACGCGGCGCAGAAGGCGATTGGCGATACGGGGTGTTCCGCGTGAGCGCAGGGCAATCTCGGCGGCGCCGTCGGGATCGATGGGCACGCCCATGACTTCGGCCGAACGTTCCACAATGACGCGCAGCTCGTCCTCGGTATAGAACTCCAGGCGCAGCAGGATGCCGAAGCGGGATCGAAGGGGCGAGCTTAAGAGGCCGGGCCGGGTGGTAGCTCCGACGAAAGTGAACGGCCGGATCTCCATGACGTGGGTGCGGGCCGCCGGTCCCTGGCCGATGATGATGTCGAGTTTGTAGTCTTCGAGAGCGGTATAGAGCTTCTCTTCGAGCACCGGCTGCATACGGTGAATTTCGTCGAGAAACAGCACCTGCCGTTCGCGGAGATTGGTGAGAATCGCGGTCAGATCACCCTGGATCTGCAGCGCCGGTCCCGAGGTCTGCTGGAAGGCCACGTCGAGTTCGTTGGCGATGATGGTTGCCAGGGTGGTCTTGCCCAAGCCTGGGGGTCCGAAGAGCAGCACGTGGTCCAGCGCCTCACCGCGCGACTTGGCGGCTTCGAGAGCGATGGCTAGTTGCTCTTTCGCCTTGGTTTGGCCGATGAATTCCCCGAGCCAGCGTGGACGCAGCTTGAGTTCGAAGCTTTGTTCTTCGTCGGCGCGCGAGGCGCTGACGAGCCTTTCCGGTGAATCCTCTTTGGCGGGTGCCATGCTGAGGGAAGTGTAGCCGCTGCCGGTGAGTGCGGCAAAACGGCTTGAAGTGAGCTGCATCGCAGGCGAGGTGGTCTGGCCCGGGTCGAGGCCTATTTCGAATCGGTGAACGGTGCGCAAGTCGTTGGCTTGCTCCTCGTTACGCGCGTAACTTTGGAGTCTTCAAGACTCAAGATTGCTATTGATTCGCCACTTTGACATGACTTATGATTGCGCCACCTCACAAGAGGAAA